>JAXMBR010000028.1:0-52938 GCA_046349715.1 Planctomycetaceae bacterium
CCCTGTGTCAGGTTTTCAGGCGGTCACCCCGAGGAATTACCGAACACGGCGCCATCCTCGTCGAGGAGGTCAGTAACTGGATCAGCTTCGGCATGCCCGCTGGATGATGTCGAACCGGACCACCGAAGCCCCGGGGAAAAAGGTTTACCCGCTGTTGGCAGCAGTTCGCTGCTGGGAGGTGACACTGATCTTGAACGGTGAACTCCCCGACGATGAAAACAACAAGGAGCCAAAGTTCAGAATAAATTGGGTCGGTTGACGCACCAAACGCCAATAATCATCGGGTTTAAATTCCAGGCACGGTAGGATCTGTAAAGTGCGGCTCTGCACACGGATCGTTGACAGCCCGTTATGCTCGGGAGTACAAAGAATAATGCCAGATGATTCCGATCGGGGCAGGGAGGACTCCGAGACATCCGGTCGCTCGTCAGGGAATGGAATGACGTTTGGCCGGTTGTCCTAGTTGAGTGTGTCGCTGCTTTTGAAAGGACGTCCTTTGGACATGCTGTGTACTCGCCCTTTGATGCTGGCGTTCGCCGTTTGCGTCTCCACCATCGCTTCGCCCCAAGCATCGGCGCAGGCTCAATGCTGCGGCTCTTCCAGCGGCGGTTGGGGCAGTTATTACGCCCCCTATTACGGGTATAGCAGCTATTACGGAGGGTACGCCGGCTATTACGATAGCTATGCCAGTTCCTACGGACCGAGCTATTACGGGGGTTGCGACAGTTGCGGCTGTGGATCGTATGGCTGCTCCTCATGCTCCGGCGGGGGCTGTTCCGCTTGCTCGGGAGGCAACTGCGCCAGCGGCAATTGCGGCGTCGGCGCTCCGTACAATCCCGCTCCCAAGCCCGACAACCAGGCGTCTCCGTCCAAGCGACCGGAAGACCGTTTTGAGCCCGGCACCGGTCGAACATTGCCGGAAGACAACAACGATCTGCCGCCTCGCAAAACCTGGGAATCGACGCCAAAATCGCGAACCGACGATCGCGCCCCCAGATCAACCCCTGAAGAAGAACGCGAGCCGGCTTCGTCCAGTGCTCCCGGCGGGGACGATCTCCTGAACGCCCAGCCTCCTGGGAACGATGATCAACGATACCGTCCTAAAGATGTCAGGAAGCCTGATCTGACCGACATCAATTCGAACCACAATTCTCAAACTCAGGACGTGAATCGTCCGAACCTGGGCAGCGGCAGCGAGGTCATTCCCCAGCGGGAACCCGCTCCGATGCCACAGCCTGATCTTCCCGATCCGCCGGGCGTTGAGAAAGACTCATCCGATGCGCCGGCCGATGCGAAGAGCCTAAGTCTCGACGGCAAAGTGACCAGTAAAGCCGTCGCACCGAAAACGCGATTGGCTCTGCGCCCGTCTCCGGAGACGCCTCGCATCGCACGCGTGCGGGCTCGGCCCGGCGCCACCTGGGTCGCCGCTCCGCAGCCGTCCGTGTTGGCGAAGCATTAACCGATCCGCAGGAGCCGGGTCAATTCCCGGCGCCAGCAGGCACGTTACGCCGTCGCGACGGAGTGAACCGGGTTTTCGGCGCCGTGAGTGCTGGCGGGATCGACTCCTCGGTGGATTTCGATGTCGAGTCCGGGAGGGCGGACTGATCAGCGGGTGACAAGGACTCGCTGGTGATCGTGGCCGCAGTGTTGCTCGGGTGACTCGTCGAAATCGCAGGGACTCGGCTGCGCAGCCGCCGGCTTGTTCCCCGGAATCTTCAATTTCATGCCGACCTGCAAGTCGTTGGGGTTGCGCAGCTGGTCTCGATTGGCGTCGAAGACTTCCTGATACCGCGAGTGGCTTCCCAGGTACTTCCCGGCAATCGAGGACAGCGTGTCCCCTTTTTGGACTTCGTGCCATGGGACGGTCGGTTGCTCCGAGTGCCGACGCAGCAGCAGCGACTTCCACGGCAGGGGCGCTGTTTGTATCCGCGACTGCTTCAGCCGGTTGCGCGGCCGCGGTCGATCCCGCCACAGTTATGGGGTCAGGAGCGGGTGCGGGAACCTGCTTGGCTTCTTTCACCTCAAACGGATCGGTGTTTTCGGTTCCACTGGCTGGAGCCACATCCGCGGCCGATAACGTGCGCTCACCCGTTCGTAAATCGTTGTCAGCGACCGTGCGCGATGCGGGGACCGCGGGCGGGGAATTTGCGTCCGGATCGGAAAAGTAAGGGGTCAGCCGTTTTTCGGCGATCTCGCGGTCGACGTCCTCGGAATTGCGGAGTGTCGGTATGCGGGTCGTCGGCTCAACTTCATTTCGGAAGAAGAACGCCGTCACGGCGCCGATCAGCAGCACGCCGAGCGCCAAACCGACTTTCTGGTCATGATGCATGATGTCCTCCGAGTTCCCGGTTTCGTGTTCATCGGAGGATCCATGAGCGAAAATCGAAATTGAATCGGGAAAAGAGCGACTCGCGGACGAACGCGCGGACAAGTTGAGGTTTGACGGGTTTCTAGCGGAAGATCAACGGAATCAGGGGCGCGGGCTGGTTCTTGCTCATGCCGGCTCGAAATCATCAAAAAAGACCTTGACGAATTCGAGATCGTGAGTTTATCGCGCCGCGAACGAAGATCGGCTGACATTTCCCAGCGCAGCCGGTCGTCTGCACATCGTCAGAGCGGTCCACCAAATGACCGATCCGCGCAGAGACAGCGCTGGGGGTGTCGGCGACATCTCTTAATCGCGCCGCGCGCCGCGGGCGTTGACGGGCTTGAGGACCAGCATCGAGAGGGGCGGCAACGTCAGCGTAATGTATTGATTGCGACCATGCATCGGGCCGACCTCGCTATAGACACCGCCGGCGTTGCCGATGTTACCGCCGCCGTAGATCGCCGCGTCGGTATTGAGAATTTCGCTGTAAAAACCGGGTTCCGGCACGCCCAGCCGGTAATTCGGCCGCGGCACGGGTGTCATGTTCATGGCGATGACGACAAAATCGTCGCTGTTGACCGCATGGCGGGTGAAACCGTAGACGCTGTTCTGACCGTCATCGCAGGAGATCCAGCGGAACCCTTCCGGGACGACGTCACCTTCGTGCAAGGCGGGTTCCCGGCGATAGATGCCGTTCAGGTCCCGCATCAGCCGATGGATGCCGTCGTGATACTGATGGCCGAGCAGGGCCCAATCGAGTTCCGCGTTGTGGTTCCATTCATGCCATTGCGCCAGTTCACCGCCCATGAACAGCAGTTTCTTCCCGGGCATTGCGTATTGATAACCATACATCAGCCGCAGATTGGCGAACTTTTGCCAATGGTCGCCCGGCATCTGCGACAGCAACGAATTCTTCCCGTGCACCACTTCGTCATGCGACAGCGGCAGCACAAAATTCTCGGTGAACGCGTAAACCATCCGGAACGACAATTCGTTCTGATGGTGGCTGCGATGAATCGAGTCCCTGCGCAGATAGCGCAACGTGTCGTTCATCCACCCCATGTCCCATTTGTAGCCAAAACCCAGGCCTCCCGTGAAAACCGGTCGAGACACGCCTCCCCAGGCGGTCGACTCTTCCGCAAATGTGATCACGCCGGGGAATTCCTGGTACAGCAGCGAATTCATGTCCTTGAGCAACTGAATCGCTTCCAGGTTTTCCCGACCGCCGAAGACATTCGGAACCCATTCCCCGGCTTTGCGGGAATAGTCCAGATAAAGCATTGAAGCGACAGCGTCCACCCGCAGACCGTCGACGTGATACATGTCGAGCCAGAACCGCGCGCTGGACAGCAGGAAATCACGAACTTCGTTGCGGCCGAAATTGAATATCAAGGTCCCCCAATCCGGGTGGAAGCCTTTTCGCGGATCGACGTGTTCGTAGCAGCAGGTGCCGTCGAAATTCCCCAGCGAATGACCGTCCGTCGGGAAGTGCGCGGGAACCCAGTCGACAATTACTCCCACTCCGGCCTGGTGGCAGTAGTCCATGAAGTACATAAAATCGTGCGGACTGCCGAAGCGGCTGGTCGGGGCGAAATAGCCGGTGGTCTGATACCCCCACGAGCCGTCGAACGGATGTTCGGTGATCGGCATCAATTCGATGTGCGTATAACCCAGCTCCTGGACGTAATCGACCAGCTGATGCGCCAATTCGCGATAGTTGAAATAGGTCCGTCCGTCTTTCGGCCGTTTCCAGGACCCGAGATGGACTTCATAAATCGAAATCGGACGCTGGTAGGAGTCTTCCATCCCGCGGCGGCGCAGCCAGTCTTCATCCTGCCACGGAAAGCCGCTCAAATCGTAGACGACCGATGCACTTTTGGGGGGAAGCTCGGCAGCGAAGGCGTACGGGTCGGCCTTTTCCAGCAGCTGCCCCGTCTGCGAACGGATGCTGTATTTATACGCGGACTTGGCCTCCAGCCCCGGCACAAAGCCCCACCAGACGCCGCTGTCGCTCGATTTGAGCGCGTGGCGGCCGTGCGTCCAGTGGTTCAAATCGCAGACGACGGAAACGTCCCGGGCATTCGGCGCCCACACGGCGAAGCGTACGCCGGACATGCCGTCTACCGTGTCGAGATGGGCGCCCAGATGTCGATAAAGTGTCGAATTCATGCCGTTTGAAATTGAATGAAGGACCGATCGGGGAAAGGCAGGTCGCCAGGCTTGAGCGATTTGTCCGGCAGCCCGCCACGGCACCGAGCGAGGCTCTTCGAGTCCACGGTCTGCCGCGTCTTTTTGGTCAAATGGCCCGCTAAGCACGTTCGCACCTCATCCGCACACAGAGCTGAAGAACTGGAATCCGGGGCGCACCGGTTCTTCTCATCTCGTCCAGATTTCAGGCGGGCTTGAAGTGGGGCCATCATGGGCGGCAGCGTGGCTCGCTTTTGACAAACTGCAAACTGGCGAAGCCATACAGCGCAGCTGGGCTTGTTCGCCTGCGATGATCTTACGGGATGGATCGTATCAGCCTGCCTCGCGATCGGCAATCGATGAAATCACGTTCTGCGAAGTCAGATTTCAGAATCTTGCCGCCGTGGCCGCGCCGTAGACTCTGAATAGCGCATCGCAATCCGGCGCTCCCGCTCTGCATTCCCGGAAATGACAGGCGGAATATCTTTCGAAGTCTCACCAGTTTGTCTAACACGGATAATCAGACACGTTGCGCAAGGATCTTGAGGTGGGCACTTCGCGACGACTGCTGTTGATGGTCGGCCCAGTGCTCTTGATCGGCTTATGCTACGCCGTCGCCGCACCTTCACGCGATCATCGACGCCCTGTCGAGCCAGCCTTGCGTCAGCCGCTCCCAGACCAGACGGCCCTGGTTTCTGCGTGTGAACTGCGACGACGCGAACTGCTCGGACGATTGGAAGGCGACTGGCAGACGCTCGTGCGCCCGCCGTTCGTCGTGCTCAGCGATCTTCCCTCGGATCGGTTGCAGGAGTTGTTCGATCAGACAATTTTGCCGACTCAATCCGCGTTTCGAATCGACTATTTCGATCGGCGGCCGGAAATGCCCATTGCCTTGCTGCTGGTGTCCAACGACGAGACGTACCGACAATCCGTCAATCAAGTCGGTCACGCTCGACAAGCGGAATACTCGGGCTTGTACGCACGCGAACAGCGGACGGTGCTCGTCAACCTGAGTACGGGAGCAGGCACGCTGGCTCATGAATTAACGCATGCGCTGGCCCACGCCGATTTTCCTGACATGCCCGAATGGTTCGACGAAGGGCTCGCTTCTCTGCATGAGGACGCCGAGTTTTCCGCCGACCGCCTGCATCTGCTGGGCCAGAACAACTGGCGGCTACGGTATCTGCAGGAAGCGGACGAGCGCGGATGCTGGAAAACCCTGTCTGAACTCTGGCAGCGCCGATTTGGCGAGCCGGACATCGCCGCTCTCGATTACGCCTTGGCACGCAATTTCTGTCTTTACCTGCAACAGCGCGACTTGCTGTCAACGTTCTACCGCAAGTGCCGGTTCGGCATTCCCGTTGAAGCCGCATTGGAAGAAGTCTTCCCCGGAAATTCCCTGGAGCAGATCGACCGCGATTTTCGCCTCTGGGTGCGCCGGTTGAACACTCGCAGCAGCAGCAGCAGCGAGAAATGACGAACTTCACCTCCCTTCGGGGGGGCGACTGCTTTATTCCAAGCCCATCTGTTTGCGGCGCAGGCGAGTGAACAGATTGCGGAACGGCCGGGATGCGTTGATCTCCGACGCCGGCAACTCTCCGGCGGGACGAGATTCCGATTCAAAGCTCGCGGATTCAAAGCTGGCGGAGAGACCGGCAGGAAACGGGGTCGCTTCTGCATCATCGGCTCGGATCGCTCGTCGCGTGGTTGCGACCAGTTCCAATACCTCCGACTGCAATCTCTGCTCTAAGGAAGTCTCCGCGCGAGCAGGCACGCTGGGGTCAGCCGATTCGCAGCCGGAGGCCCCGGAAAAGAACCGATCTGACGTCATCTCGTTGATCTGATCTTCCGCGACCTCGGGCGTGACCGAAGGCGTGATCGGGAGATCATCGACTCGGGAATCCTGGTGCTGGCGCACCACCGTTGGAGGCTTCGCGGCAGCGGGCGCAGGGGGATCCTGCCACCAACCACCGTCAATCGCGGCGTACCGGTCGATCACCGGTTCTTCGAACAGGGAAACATCCGAAGACGATTCGTTTGAGGCTGGCGAACTCGGCGACGACTCGCGAGCGGGTTCCTGCACCGGCTCGCGCGGCCGCAGCTCGAGGTCGAGAACGGAATTTCTGTCATCGAAATCATCGCTGTCGATCCCGAATTCCCAGACCGCGGAATGAGACGCGGATGATTCCGGGGGATCTTCCTCCGACGAGAGTGAAGATTCCCAGGTTGCGAGATGTTCGCCGAATTGTGGAATTTCAGATCCGGCATGGTCATTTAATTCCGCCAAATCGGTGTGCTCGCCCGTTAATTCTCTCGGGGAGCGGATATTCCAATTCAACGGCAGGTGTTTCAGGTCCTGTAATGCTTCAGTAACCAGATCAACTCCCGCCGGCTTCGTTTCGGCGACATACGCCAGCAGCAACACATGGTCGCTTAATTGGTTGAGACAACGGGGGACGCCGTCAGCCGCCTCGGCAATGGCCAGGAGCGCTTCGGGTGTAAACACTTCCTCCGTCCGTCCTCCCGCCCAGGTAATGCGGTAGTCAATGTAGTCGATGGCTTCCGAAGTCGTGAGAGACGACAGGCTGGCGTTGGAACGAATGCGCTGATTCAGCGCCGACAATCCCGGGCTGGCCAATTTCTCTTCCAGTTCGAACTGCCCAACCAGCAACAAACGAACCCAGGGGACGCCATGATCCGCCAAGTCGGTCATCGTCCGAAGCTCTTCGAGAACGACTTCATCCAGGCGGTGGGCTTCATCACAAACCAGAACCAGGCTTTGGTTTCTGCTTCGAATTGTCGTCAGGGCGTTCTCCCATTGCAGTCGAAGTTCCTGCTCGGTCAGCCCGGAAATTTTCTCTTTCAATTCGCTCAGCAGCGTTTGCAACAGGGCGGTGGGCGTATTGAAATTGGCGTGTCGCAGAACGATTGCGACATAACCCGTGGGGAGCTCGTCTTTTATGCGTTGACAAAGCAACGATTTTCCCACCCCGGGGGCCGCTGTGATTACGGCGATTCCGGAACCTCGTTCCAGGCACACCACAATCTCATCGAAAACCGTTTGCACGGACTGGGTGTGGTGAAAGCAGGTGGAATCGGGACTTGCGGCAAATGGTCTTCGCTGTAAGTCGAAGAATTTTTCATACATACGACGACATCCTGTCAATTTGCCCAAATCGCTTGCTGCGCAAGATCCCTCTGAAATTCAAAATCGAACGCTGGGGACTATGGACTTGAGTACAACCAGCTTCGTCGCTCATCACTGAAAACCACTCTCGTTAACATGGGGTGTTTAAGAAGCTTTGGGAGATTTCAGGCCGGTCAGTGTTCGAGAAGTTCCTTCATTCTTGTCAGTCTCCTTTTGCGACGACGGTCGGATCGGTGTAAAATACCCCAGGGTTGGGTGCGACAAACTTTGTCGCGAACTAACGATCGCGAGCGTCAATTGTCTGAAAGTCGAATTCGGTTCCGCAATCTGGAGGACATGCGCAGCCTGTTTGGTTCGCGCGATGAAAATCTCCGTCGATTACGTGATCAGTTGCAAATCGAGATCGTGCTTCGTGGCGACGAACTTCACCTGCACGGCGGTGAGGAACAGTTGAAACGGGGCGTGGAGGTCGTCGAGCAGTTGCGCGCGGTCATCGAAAAGAAAGGACTGTTGCCGACGGAGGATTTCGACCGGGTGCTTCGGCAAGCGACGCGGCCGGTCGAAGGCTCGGCTGACGCGTCCATCGATGTTTTTCACAAAGCCCGGAAAGTCGAACCGCTCGGGCCCGGGCAAAAATCATACATTGAAGCCATTCGAGGCCATGATCTGGTGTTTTGCATCGGGCCGGCGGGCTCGGGAAAAACCTATTTAGCAACCGCGATGGCCGTGCATGCCCTGCGGCAGGAGCAGGTCCGCAAGATCGTGCTGGTGCGGCCAGCGGTGGAGGCCGGCGAAAAGCTGGGGTTTCTGCCGGGAGACATGCTGGCGAAAGTGAACCCATACTTGCGCCCGCTGCTCGACGCCTTGGGGGACATCCTGGACTATGATCATGTCCAACGATATCTCGACAAGGACATCGTCGAGATCATTCCCATGGCATTCATGCGAGGCCGCACGCTGAACGACACGTTTATTATTCTGGATGAAGGCCAGAACACGACGGTCACTCAGATGAAGATGTTTTTGACCCGGATGGGACAGCGTTCGCGGATCGTGGTCACCGGCGACGTCACTCAGATTGACTTGCCTGAGCATGTTCCCTCCGGCCTGATCGATGCCGTGGAACGTCTGCGTCCTGTGCCCGGAGTCGGAGTCGTGGAGCTGACCGGCGCGGATATTGTTCGTCATCCTCTCGTGCGACGGATCGTTGCGGCCTACGATGCCGATCGTACCCCCGGTGAACCGCCGTGATCGCGAAATCACGCCTGACGGCATCGCAAAACTGTTTCACATCTTCCACATATCTTAGAGCGATAACAGCGTGATGCGGATCTTTGCTCCGCGAAAATCCAGAACTGCCAAAGCCGCCAGCCTCAAGGCGAGCACGTCCTGGAGCGGGCGTCTGGGCGGCGTGTTGAGTCAGAGCGACGTGCTGTTGCGGCTGATCGTGGCTATCGCGTTCCTGGCGGTGATGGTGGCGACGATCGGCAGTTGGCGCGCCCCGTTCCGTTTTCGCGTCGGCGATTATGCGCCGGATGGAATTCAGGCTCGAATCGATTTCGAACGGGTCAACCGTCTGCAAACGGAATTGGAGCAGCTGAAAGCCGAACGCCGAGTTCCGCCGATTTATCGCCAAGACCCTGGTCCCGTCATCGAGTTGACGGATCAACTGCGCCGGCACTTGTTTGAGGTCGCCGCCGCCAATGATCCGTCGGAGTTGTCCGCCGAAGCCCAAGCGGCGTTCGGATTTACCCCGGATGCGCTGTCCTCCCCCGGCTCGGGGCCGGAATTGCTGCAACAGTGGAACAAGTTCAAGGAAATCATCGGTACCTCCGGCGACGCGGAACTTCACATCGATGAACTGCTGGGAGAATTCAATCCGTTCATTCTGCCGATGCGGCAAACGGGAGTGCTCGACCCCTCGGAAACGGCGAAGCGCGAATTACAACCTGACGATCTGGTCACCGTGGTGGAACCTGGCGGGCCCAGCGACGGACAAGCGATCCCGTTGTCCTATGTGCTGATCGAAGAAATGTTGAAATCGGCCGGCCGGCTGGGAGGCTTTTGGAACTCTTATCCCCGGCTGAAATCCATCCAACCGATCCTCGAACGGTGGCTGCTTCAACGCACCAAGGCCACTTATACACTCACGTTCGACGAAGCGGCTACGAACCGCGCCAGGAACCTCGCTCGCCTGCAAACGCCCCCGGTCTCCGACAGTTACAAACGCGGCTCCTTGCTGGTTCCTCCGGGATCGGTCATCGGCGCCGAGTCGCTGGAAATTCTCAAGGCGCAGTATGCGACGGCCGAGCAGTCCGTGACCTATGCCGAACGGCTGGTCCGTGTGCTGACGGTGCTGGTGCTCTTGACGGTGCTCTGGGCTCTTAACGGATATTACCTCGTCCGGAACGAACAAAAGCTGACGAACAGCCTCGGGCGATTAACGACGTTTCTCGCCGCCGTCACGGCCTCGGTCGCGCTCGGCCGCATTCTGTCCGCCGATCCCTGGCACGCGGAAATCATCCCGCTGTTGTGCACCGTGATGATTCTGACCATCGCCTATAACCAGGTGCTCGGGGCCCTCACCGGATTCTCGCTGTCCCTGCTGCAAACGTTTGCCGTGGGCGGTGGCGTCGGGGATTTCATGGTCCAAATGTCCGCCGTCGCTACGGCCGTGGTGCTGTTGAATCACGTTCCCTCGCGATCCAAGGTTGTCAAAGTCGGCATGGCCACCGCCCTCGTCTATTTTCTGGTTGTCTGGGGCATCGGCGTCATCGAGAACCAGCGGTTGAATCGCCTGCTGACCGACCAGCAGTTGCTGATTGATAGTTTGCGCGGAGCCGGGTGGTGTCTGGCGGCGGGCTATCTCGTCGCGGGAAGCCTTCCGTTTATTGAACAACTCTTTGGAGTGGTGACTGACATCAGCCTGCTGGAATTGAGTGATATTTCTCACCCCCTGCTTCAAGAACTGGTTCGCCGCGCTCCGGGAACCTACAACCACTCCATCGGCGTCGCCACCCTGGCGGAGGCCGCGGCCGATGCCATCGGCGCCAATGGACTGCTGTGTCGCGTCGGAGCCTACTTCCACGACATCGGCAAGATGCTCAAGCCGCAATATTTCGTGGAAAACATGCTCCCGGGGGAGGCCAGCCGACATCAGCAGCTGGTCCCGGCGATGAGCACCCTGATCATTATCGGCCACGTCAAAGACGGCTCGGATCTCGCACGTCAGCACCACGTCCCCAAAGTGCTGGTCGATTTCATCGAGCAGCACCACGGCACCACGCTGGTGGAATATTTCTATCATGCCGCCACCAAGCAGGCCGAAACGCAGCCCGATCACCGGTTCGACGTGGAGGAATCCGCCTTTCGCTATCCCGGCCCGAAACCGCAATCCAAAGAAACGGCCGTGCTGATGATCGCCGACGCGGTGGAAGGAGCGACCCGCGCCCTGGCGGACCCGACTCCCAAACGACTGGAGGCGCTGGTTCACGAAATCGCCATGAAACGCTTGCTCGACGGACAATTCGACGAGTGCTCGCTGACGCTCCGCGAACTGGCCATCGTCGAAGACTCGTTGACCAAATCGTTGATCGGCATCCACCACGGACGGATTCGTTACCCCGAACAACGGACCGCCTGAGCGAGATATTATATTCCCGATCGCTGCGTCTCTGTGAATTTCCATCGCGATGAACCACGCTACCGACCGCTATGAAATCGCAATCAAGCGTGTTGCCACGACTGCCCGTCCTTGAACGAGGACAGGCTCCGACGCGTCGTGACTGGCCTCTTGAGCGGCCGAACAGGTTGGTGCCGCGGAAATCAGCCTGGGCGTTGACCGGTTTTTGTGGAAATTCATCGCATTAACCGTGAATTTCTCCATCACGACATTATCCGACTGACGTCATCAGTTTTCTCCTGTCCCGCGACGCCCGCCTGGAGGAGAAAGCTTTTCGGTCGCTCAAAAAATGAAACGGCGGAACGGGAAGCGAAATCCGCGGGATGGAGTCGAACCCGGCGTGATATTATACGTGGTGCACGGTCTCTTGCATCTGTGCGGGTACGACGATCAGGACGACGCGTCCTGGCGCGGGACATGAGGCGCCCGCGAGCAAGAAATTTTGTCCTTGCTGAACGTTCCTTTCGCCCCGACTGGCGAATGGATGGATATGACAACGAGGAATCCGGGCGAAAAGCGGCTGATGGCATGGGGTTTCTGGCTGATCGGATTGCCGTTGCTGATGCAGGCAAGCGTGCCTGTGCTCTGGCTATTCGCCGCGCGATTTCTCCTACAGCCGCTTCGATGAAGAACAACAGCGCGCCGCGGACGCCCGCAACGGTTTCGCGACATCCTCGATCACCAGGAATCGACGCTGTTCTCACTGGAACTGGCGCGACGCTGCTGTTGCTGTCGCTGGCGATTCTCTATTGCAGCCGTGGCGGCTTTACCGGCGAGTGGCGGGTTGACGGTTTCGCAACCTGGCTGACGTGCGCGCGGCATGCGGGATTCGTCGTCACAATCTTGCTGGCCGGCGTCCTGGCCCCCTGGGTTTTTGCCCGGGTCGGCGGCGAATGGGTCGTCTGCCGCTTGCGGCCGGCGATGTCGGTCGCTCGCCAAGCTTGAGTTTGCCGGCCTGTCGCTGGCCTGGTCGCTCGATCGGCTGGTACATCGACTCACCGGCCAGGCTCGAAGGAAGGCGACGAAGCGTCTGAGCGGCTACGATGAAATTCGAACCGTGGTGGACGAGGGCCAGCGAGAAGGGATTATTGAGTCCGATGCCGGGCAGATGATTCACCGCGTCATGGAATTGCAGCACGAAGACGTCGCCGCGATCAATGACGCCCCGCACGGAAATGTTCTGCATGTCGGTGGAATGGAAGCCTGACGAGCGCGCTTGAAATTGATTGACTCGTGGGCATTCCCGTCCCGGGTGATTGGTGAATCGGTCGATGACGTCCTGGGATTGTTGTATGCCAAGGATTTGCTCGCCGGCAAGTTGAACCGCGCAGACCGGGGAACCGATCCCGTGCTGCGTGAGTTATTGAGGGAGCCGCTTTACGTTCCCGTGACCACGCAAATCCCGGCGCTATTGAATTGCTCAGCTGCAAAAGTGCATCTGGCGATGGTGCTCGACGAATATGGCGGGGTAGCCGCCCCGTGACGATGGAAGATATTCTCGAAGAAATTGTCGGCGAGATCGCTGACGAATTTGACGATCCGAATCATCAGGAGCAGATCCAGATCGTTTCGCCGATGGTCGCGGAAGTCGATGCCCGTGTTCATCTGGACGATCAGAACTGTTCGCCTTCCAGAACTCTGGGTTGACGTTGAGTTCGGACGCGCCGACTATGAACTGTGCCCTCTTCCGCTGGCCGTCCCCCTGTCGGCGAGTCGATCTCCTGGAAGCAGTTGAAATTCACCGTGCTGACGGCCGACAGGCGGAAAATCAATCGGCTGGAACAGGAACTCATTCCCGAAGGGGTCCTCGCCTCGCCGAAGGCGCGTTCGCCTGATGGCCGGACGTGTCGTGATACGATGCGCAGGCCGTCATAAGCAGTTCGACGTTTTCCGGCAGGCGTGCATCGTCGCATCATATTCCAGGTGATGCGAGACGTGCGTCAAATAGGCCTGACGGGGTTTGACGCGTTCGATCGCCGCCAAGGGCTTCCGAATCCCGAAATGAGTGGCGGCCCCCTGTCGCGCAAGGCGTCGACGATGAACACGTCCAGCCCTTCCAGCAACGCTCCAGCTCTCGTCCGAATCAGGCTGACGTCCGTGCAGAACGCCACGTCGCCGATCCGGAATCCCAAGACGGGAAGCTTTCCGTGGATCAACCGAATGGGCTGAATGTTGAGCCCCAGGAGCGAAAATGGCTCAAGCTCAGGGCCGATCCGTCGCAATTCCAATAACGGCAACGCCCCAAATGCAAATCGGGGTCCGGCGGAGTAAACGCGCATGAATAGCCGCGCGGATCTGACGCTCGACGATTTCCTCGCAATACAACGGGATCGGACGATGCAAACGATAGCCAAACAGCCGCAGATCGTCGAGACCAAAGAGATGGTCCGCATGGCTGTGCGTGTGTAAATGACGGCGTGAATGAGGTCGATCCGCGAATCAATTGCATCCGAAGTTCCGAGCGTGTCGATGAGTAACATCCTCCGGCGCGGAGACGGCCACCCTGGTTCGCGTGCGCTGCTGCGCGGGTTAGGCGATTCACAAACCGAGCAATGGCACCGATGATCGGCACCCCGTGGCTCGTGCCGGTGCCGAGAAGAATCAATTCGTGACGATCGACGTGTTCCCAACGCTTCGACATTGCCCTGCCTGGCATCCTGGCGACGGCTTGTTGCTGGCGACGATCGAGTGTAACAACTCGATCATGGAATGACGCCTTTCTGGCGACGATTTCTGAGCCGGATTTCCAAAGAGTAATATTGTGTCACCCATCGCCCAAGTCTTGGGCATCAGCAGTCATCGGATGCCCTGACCGAAACTCGCCTAGAAATTTTATCATCAATCGCTGATAGCACTTACGATATTTTTTGCCCGCCACATCTTCTCTGGCACACTGGTTGCTTTATAGAGCTGATCCGCGACGCTGACATCGCAGACTCCACCAAGCCGGGTACGACGACTGGCGTAGCCGGGGTGGCCATGTGCTTCTTCCGGGCGGAGCCGCCTACGCTTCCAGTCGTCTACTCTTTGTCTGCTGGAGTACTTCGCAAACCGTGCCGCGCCCCACGCGACTCCTCGCCAGCGGTTCTGCCAGGCCGATTTTCCCAACCAATTGATCACTCGTTGGGTTACGTTCCGCCTGCTCCCCGCGAAATCTTCACGGAAATTGCTCTCAACCCATTTGCTTCTTTGGAATAGAATTCCGCGCCCTGGATCGGGATCCGTAGGCCACGTTTCGGCCGAAACGGAACTCCGGTGCGATTGCGGCTTTTCGAGGGAGTGAGACAAGTCAACGTGGAAGACTCAACCTGGTTCCCGCAAGCGCTGATTTTCAACGCAAACCGTGGCCGCCGAACCCGCCGAATGTCGAAAAGCCGCTTGCCTACCGGCCCCATCAACCGGGTGTCGACTATGAAATCCCGCCGCGGGACAAATACGAGCAATGCAAAGTCGAAGTCGAAAAGCGGACGAAGGGGTCCGGACTCGTCGTCCTCGGACCGGACGGGCAGGTTCTCGTGGACGGTTTGTTGATACCGACGGCGACAAAGACAAACTCGTCGATCAGTGGCGCCACTTCAAGGACGGCATCGAGGTCATCGCGAAATCGACACGAATCGGAACAACAAGCCCGACAACTTTCGCTGGTTGAATCTCGGCGGTTCCCGCTGGGGCGTCGACACGAATGAGGACGCCAAAATTGATGCCTGGAAATCGCTCTCCGCGTCCGAAGCCAGCCAGGAAGCGATCTGGCGCCGTGGCTGCCGGCGACGAAGAATCCTTTAAGACGCTGCTGCTGACGGCGGAGGACATCAAGAAGCCGGACATTGAAAAAGCCGTCGCCGAGAAGCTGATGGCCTCCATTCAGGAAGCCCGGAAGAAGGCTTCCGCGCCCTGGTCAGCAAGTCCAAGGTGCTGACCGCTCAAAGCAAATGGATGCGGTTTGACGCCCTGATGCCCGGGTTGATTCCCGCGATGACGGCAAAATGGCACCGGTCTCATGGTCTATGAAAACGCGATGTGGTTATCGTTGAAACCGGCAAAACGACCGGTCTGGTGCAGATCGGCGAAATGATCTGCGTGGGCGATGTCTGAAAAATCACCCATATGCCGCTGCCGATTGAAAGCGATAAGCCGGAAGTCATGGCCGGCGGAATCCTCATGCAGCCAATTGTTTCTGAAAACACGCCGGTCGCCGGGGCGCGTGCCGTCCCCCGAAATGCAGAAGGTTCTGGAGCAGTTGGAGAAGCTTGATGCTGCGCCTCCGTCTCCAACCGGCGGCAAAGACGCGCTGGCGAAATACAACAGCCAACGCGCTATCTGCTCGTGAAGATCTACAACCTCGCTGAATCCGACGAGGAAAAGACGCAGTGGATGAAACAATTGGTCGACAGTCTTCGCGGCGTCAATTCAAACCGGCGCCTATCCCGAAGGTTTGACTCGACTCAAGTCCCTGGAAAACCAATTGCGATCGGCAGCAAGAACTCGCCGCTGGTCCTGTATGCCGCTTATCGCCGGATCTTCGCCGGGCACACGCTCGATCTGAAGGATGCCGAAACCGACAAAACGGTCGGAAGTGCTCAATGCCTGGCTGAAGGGGTTGGAGGAGTTCATTAAGACCTATCCCGAGGCGGACGACACGCCGGATGCCATGTTGGCACTGGCCGCGTGAATGACGAATTCATGGGCAAGAACAAAGAAGCGGAAGGCTGGTATCAGCGGATCGTCGCCGATAAATCCAAATCGGTCGCCGCGAAAAAGGGCGCAGGAGCGCGATCACGCGACTCTCCTTGAAGAACAAGGCCATCACGATTGCCGGACCAGGACTCAAGGGCGGCAACATCTCGACTGCCGGCCTGCAAAATCAAGGCGTCGTGCTGGTCATGTACTGGGTGACGTGGTACCAGCAAGGTCTGGCCGAACTCCCTGAACTGCGGGGCGTTTTACAATCAATATCACGACGACGGTTTCGAGATCATCGGCGTCTCACTCGACATCGACAAACAGGCTGTCGAACAATACGTGACCCAGAACAAGATCACGTGGCCTCAGATCTATCAGCCGGGTGGGCTCGACAGCCCCCTGGCCGTGCAATACGGCATCTTCTCTCCCCCGGTGATGTTTCTGCTCGACAAGAGCGGCAAAGTGATTTCTCGAAACATCACCGTCGCCGAACTCAAACAACAGCTGCCGCAACTGCTGAAAGGCAAATGAACATCGACGTTCGAAAAACTCCCTCAAAAACCCCGAACACGACTATCTTTTGCACACGCCGTGCTGGTTTGGTCCCTTCTCTCCCGAGGGGGAGAGGCTTGGGGTGAGGGGGTCATGAATCACGGACCGGGAATTCAAAAAATGTGATTTCGCCTGTCAAGCCGCAGACAAACTCTCCTCCGATCAATTCTTAATCGATAGCCAACGCACTCCATGAACATCCTGAAATCTATCGGCGGAGTGATCAAATCTGCGGTGATTCAGCACCATCGCCGTTCCGGAGCCGTGCTTTTCAGCGACACCACGCTGCGGGACGGCGAGCAAATGCCCGGCGCCACGCTGGAACCGGAAGACAAACTCCGCATCGCGCTCGCTCTGGAAGAAGTCGGCGTCCATTCCCTCGATGCCGGGTTTCCCGCGTCTTCGGAACAAGACATCGCCGCTATTCGCAAGATGATCGGCGTCGTCAAAAAACCGGTGCTCACAGCCTTGTGCCGGACGGTGAAGGCCGATGTCGACGCCGCCGATCAGGCGCTGACGGGACAGCCGCCGCATAAGCGCGGCGTGAGCCTGTTCGTCGGCACGAGTCCGCTGCATCGCGAATTCAAGCTGCAAAAGAGCCAATCGCAGATTCTCGACCTGATCAGCGACACAATCGGCTATGCCGCCTCGAAGTTTGAAATCGTCGCCTTCAGCCCCGAAGACGCGAGTCGGACGGAACTCGATTATCTCTGCCAGTGTTATCGCGCTGCGATTGACGCGGGCGCGACGACCGTCGGTTTCCCTGACACCGTCGGCCTGCTCACGCCGGAAAAGGCGCGTGATTTCATTCGCGGCATCCAAGACGGCGTCCCGAACATCAATCGTGCGTTGATCGCCGTCCACTTTCACAACGATCTTGGTCTCGCCGTCGCCAACACGCTCGCCTGCATCGAGGAAGGCGTCCACGTCGTGCAATGTACGGTGAACGGCATCGGTGAACGAGCCGGCAATGCCTCGCTGGAAGAAGTCGCCATGGCGCTGTCATGCCATTACGATCAATTCGGGCGCAAAGCGAAGATCGATACGACGAAGCTCGTTCCGTTGAGCAAACTCGTCGCCGAGCTCACCGGCATTCGCTTGGCCCCGAACAAACCCATCGCCGGCGATACGATCTTTGCCACCGAAGCCGGCATCCACCAGGATGGCTTGCTCAAAAACATTGATACCTACCTGCCCTTCCGCCCCGAACGGGTCGGCGTCACGGGAGTGAAGCTGGTGTTGGGCCGCCACTCCGGCCGCCGAGCCGTTGCCCATCGATTGGAAGAACTCGGCCTGAAATCGACCGACGACCTCGTCAATCGCGTCCTCGACGGCATCAAAGATTTGCCGAAAGGCACCAGATCGACGACGACGATGCGCCAGCTGGCGACGGCTTCCTGAACTGCGGGGCCCTTGCTGCCCGCAGATCTTTTCAGGCACTTCACCCGCGTATCAGTTCCGCGATCGGCTGTCCGCCGAAGGGCAGGATCGGCACCGGGCGGCCGCTGAAATTGGTGACGGCGATGTTGTCGGCATCGATCCCCAGATGCCGATAGATGGTCGCCAGAAAGTCTCCCGTTCCCACACGGCGATCGGTCACCGCTTCCCCTCGAATATCCGTTCTACCGATGACCTGGCCGCCGCGGATGCCGCCGCCGGCGAACAGCATCGATGTCACGCCGGGCCAATGGTCACGGCCGGGCTGCATCGTTCCTTCGGGACCGCTGGCGATGCCTGCCCCGGTGCTGGCCTGATACGAAATCTTCGGGGTGCGTCCGAATTCTCCCGTCACCACCACCATCACCCGTTCATGCAGTCCCCGCTCAAAAAGATCTTCGATGAGCGCGGCCACTCCCTGATCGAAGAACTGACAGCGGTGCTTCATACCGTCAAAACAGTGATGATTGACCGCGTGATCATCCCAGTTGCCGATGCGGCCACATAACGGGCCGCCGAGTTGCACGGTCACCAGATCGACGCCCGACTCGACCAGCCGCCGTCCCAGGAGCAACTGCTGCCCCCACGCGTTCCGACCGTATTTGTCGCGAATCTCCGGCGACTCCTGGGAGATGTCGAACGCCTCGCGCGCCGCGGAACCGGTCAGCACGGACCAGGCCTGTTCCTGAAAGGTGTCGAACGCTTGCAATTGACCGAGTCGATCGATCGAGCGTTCCATCCGGTCGAACTGTTGCCGTAATCCCACCCGTTCGCCGAGCCGATTGCGTTCCGCGACTTCGCGCACCGTAATGTTTGGCACCTTGAACTCTGGAGAGTTCGGATCGCCATAAACGGAAAACGGCTCGTACGCTCCCCCCAGATAAGCCGGTCCCGAGTAATTGATGGGCGGCACTCCGACGTAATTCGGCAAATCGCGCGTGGTGTCATACCGCAACCGGTGAGCGATCGACAACAAGTCTGGTTCGTCGGGCTTGTTTCGCAATTCACGAACCGGATGCCCGGTCAATAATTGCTGCGTTCCCTGCTGATGACAAAATCCGGAATGAACCATCGACCGGAGAATCGCAAACTTATCGGCCACGCGCGCATGATGTAGCAGCAACTCACACAGTTCGATCCCGGGCACGTTGGTATCGATGGGGGAAAACGGCCCGCGGTATTCGCTGGCCGCGGTCGGCTTCGGATCGTAGGTTTCGAGATGACTGGCCCCACCCGGAAGCCAGACGATGATCACCGCCGTCCGCGGGGTATTGACTGCCGCCGTCGCCCGCTGCCGAAACAGCTCCGGTAAACTGAGCGATGCCAATCCCCCCAATCCGACGCGCAGAAACTCACGCCGGCCAGGCGCGGGAGATAACTTTGGTTGAACCCCGTGCGACATAGAGCGCCACATCCGCCAGAAATCCATCAACAATCACCGATGAAACAATACCAGCGGCGGGAAGGGATTGCCAGACTGAACAACGCCCCGATTAGGAACTCATGTCGCCTGGGAAATGCTTTTTGCCGGCCAGTTCACCAAGCCGGCGGCGGCACTGCACAACAACAACCCTGCGAGGTTGACCCACATCGACGCGCGGTGCAGTGAAGCAAACTCCGGAGTACGCGGCTTGCCCGGAGGCGTCACGGCCTCCGCCAAGGGCAAATAAATCACAGAGTAGTCCGCGGCCATCACGACCAATGACAAGATCAGCAAGACGATCACGGCTCGTTTTCGCCCGAGGGGAAATTCGCCGCCGGGTTGGGCGATGATCGCACTCAATAATGCCAACCCGTTCAGCGCAAATCCAAATCGGTAGAACCAGGGGAACCGAAGCAGCACGAGTTGATCGCGGATTTCTGAACTAAACCCCGGATAAACGACCTCGCTGACCCCCACGACGACAAACAACACCGCCGCGCCGATCCAGGCGGTGATGCAAAATCGCGTCAAGAATAAAGGAATGGATTGCATGGTGTAGCAGAATGATCGATGCTCGGCACGCGTGCAACTGTCTCATTCCCTGGGCTCCGAATATACTGGCGGAAACATAGTTCACGGCACTCGTTCCGACAGGATCTGGGGATGTTCCAGCACAAGGCTTGGTTGATCGGCATGACCCTGTTGTGTTCGCGCACGATCGACGCCGCGAATCCGGTGGAAGTCTCCAGCCCCCTCGCGCCTGAAGAGTCACTGAAACATTTCCAGTTGGATGACGGCCTGACGATTGAACTCGTCGCCTGCGAGCCGGAAATCGTCGACCCTGTCGCGATGGCGTTCGGAGCCGACGGTTCGTTGTGGGTCGTCGAGATGCGCGACTATCCCACGCCGTTGAAATCCGGGCCGTCGTCGAAGATCAAACGGCTCTGGGACCAGGACGGCGACGGACGATTCGAAACGGCCACCATTTTTGCCGATCATCTCCTATTTCCCACCGGACTCTTACCGTGGAAAGACGGCCTGATCGTCACGCTCGCCGGGGAAATCGCGTTTTTCGCCGATCGCGATGGTGACGGTCGCGCTGAGTTCAAGGAAACCTGGTTCACCGGGTTCGCGCAGGAAAATTCGCAACTCCGCCACAATCATCCGACCTTGGGACCGGACGGATACATCTATGTCGCCAACGGACTTCGCGGGGGCACCGTCGTTCCCGCCAAACCGGAATGGAAAGAGAAAAACTCACCAGTCTCGCTGCAAGGATTTGACTTCCGTTTCGATCCCGAAACCGGAAAGTGCGAAGCGATTTCCGGCAATGGGCAATTCGGACTGACGTTTGATGATTGGGGCAACCGGTTCGTGTGCAGCAATCGCAATCCGTGCCAGCACGTGGTGCTGGAAAACTGGCATCTCCAGCTCAATCCGCAGGTGGCGGTCAAAGCCGTGATGCACGATGTCGCCGCCGCGGGGGAAAACTCGCGGATCTATCCCGTCAGCAAATTCTGGACGACGTCGCAACAGCACGCCGGGCAATTCACCGCCGCCTGCGGCGTCACCATCTTCCGCGGCGACGGCTTGGGCAACGACTACGACGGTAACGTCTTCGTGTGCGACCCCACGGGCAACCTCGTCCATCGCGAAGTGATGTTGCCTCACGGAGCCACGTTCAGGAGCCAGTCCCCGTACCAGAATCGGGAGTTTTTAGCCACTCCCGACACCTGGTGCCGACCGGTCAATCTGGCCCACGGGCCCGACGGAGGACTCTACGTCGTCGACATGTACCGAGCGGTGATTGAGCACCCAGATTGGGTGCCTGCGGAATTGAAGAACCGGCCGGATGAGCGTAACGGCGACGATCGCGGACGGATTTATCGCATCATTTCCCAGGAACGGGCGGCGAAGCGACTTGTGAAGGATCAACGGCTCGACGAGACGACCACGTCAGAACAGGCGGTGCTGTTATCGCACCCGAACGCCTGGCAGCGCGACACAGCGGCGCGGTTGTTGAGCGAGAACGGGTCGGATTTCGCCTTCCGATCGCTGCTCGACGTGATTCATGGAAATGCGACGCCACCAGCCAAGGTTTCGGCCATCTGCCTCTGTCAGAGTTTTGCCCCCGAACGGTTTTACAGACCAGAGCACATTGAGAATGAACCGAATCCGCGCGTCTTAGAAGCCTGGCTGGTGAAAGACTCAAAGACTCGGCATTTCCTCAGCAATCTCGACTCACGTCTTCGCGATCAGATTAGTGACCGTCTTTTGACTGGCAGCGACGATGCTCGGGTGAAATTTCAGCAGGCCCTGTGGATTGCCGGCGAGGTGAACCCTGATGCTGATTTTGTCGACACGGGCCGGCTGTTTCCGATTATGGAACAGGGGCTGGTCGATCCGTGGTTGCGTATCGCAGCCTTATTGAGCGTGCGGAAAAACGGCTCCGAAGATTTGCGAGACTATCTGAAACTTCCTGCGAATGGCGATTCGGGGGAACGGCTCGTCGAGTTTCTGGAAGAAATGTCCGCCGTTATTTCGGTCAGAGCCGAAGACAAGAATATCAGCGCGGCATTTCACCAGGCTCTGTCCGATTCCGCGCCGCGCGATCGAAGTTGGGCCGTGATTCGTGGCCTGGCGATCGGCCAGCAGCGGCGCGGCAAATCGTGGCAGGATTTGGCGACAGCCCAATCCGCAAAGGTCCAAATGAAGCTGTCCCGCGTGGCGAAGGAAGCAGCTCATCGGGCAGCCGCGGCAGATTCAACAGCCGTGGAGCGTCTGGCTGCGTTGCGTTTGCTGAAGTTCCTGATCGACCTCGCTGCGGTGCCGGCTTTGCTGGAAACCGCGATGACGAATCCGAATCGTCCGTTCGTCTGGCCGCGCTCGACAGCCTCATCGGTTACGATTCTCCCGAAATCGCCTCGAAATTGCTGGAAGCATTTCCCCGGCAGACTCCGGCGGTTAAACGGGCCATGCTGGATGTGCTGTTGGCCAACGACGATCGCGCCCAAGGCTTGCTGGACGCCTTGGAAGCCAAGGAGATGCGCGTGAGCGAGATCGATCCGAGGCGCGCGGCGCGATTGATCAATCATCGCACGGCGAAAATCCAAGAGCGCGCCCAGAAACTGTTTGTGGCCGCCAATGCCGACCGCGCGGAGTGCTCGCACAATATGTTTCCGCGGCCCGCATGGACGGCGACTTGAAAAACGGCCGCGTGGTCTTCGAAAAGAACTGCGCGACGTGCCATCGCGTTGACGGCACCGGAGTGAACGTCGGCCCGGACGTGGGCGACAATTACAATCGCACCCCGCAGGCTTTGCTGCTGGCGATTCTCGATCCGAATCGGGCGGTCGACAATAACTATTTTGGCTACACCGTCACCACCCATGACGGCCGCGTGCTGACCGGGATTATCACCACAGAAACAACCTCGTCGATCACGCTCAAACAACCGGAGGAGATTGAAGTCGTGCTGCGCGAGGACATCGACGAACTGAAAGGAAGGGTCTGTCGCTGATGCCGGTCGGCGTGGAAAAGAACATCTCGGCCGAGCAGATGGCCGACCTGATCACGTTTCTGAAGAATTGGCGTTACGTGAATGACAACGTGCCGGCCGGAGTGGCAAAATAAAGGTCGAGGCGACAACCCGTTCGGCTCTAGGACCCGTCGTGACAACGTCTCGTCTGACCCTCTTGATCTCGTTTTTTCTAGTTCTGGGGATTTATTTTTTTGGCGCCCAGCCTGATCGGTTCTCCTTCTCGTTTTGATTTCGTCGGCACCGTCGCCTTGGCATCGATCGTTTCCAGTTGCTGCTGGGTGGATGCAAAGATCCTTCACAAACCATTTCCCCGACCGCACGTGGGTAACGATCGTTTATTGGCCGCTGGCGGTGCCGATTTATCTAATCTGGTCGCGTGGCTGGTACGGCATGGCAATCGCCGTGATGCTGGCGCTGTTCGCGGCCGGCGTGGCGTTGCGCTACTGGCGCATGATTTTCGCGGTGTCGCTGCGACTCTGATGATCAAAGTGCTATAGCCACGGATCGGCTGTGTCGATTTCCTGAACAACGAGCAGGAACTACAGAGCCCCCGCGGTTTGTCGGCGACGCGGCGCAGGCGCATCGGCCAGTTGTTTCGCCTGGGCGGCCGACATGTCGAGCGTCAGGGTGATTTCGACGTTCCAGCGGCCATCGGCGGGAGCCATGAACTCCCAATGCGGCGTGGTCGAGGAACTCTGGTGAACGAGTTCAAAGCCCCCTTCCGATTGGCTGACGGTCTGGATCGGCTCCGTCCATAATCCGGCCGGTTCAGAGAGTTCGAGCGACACATCGAGACCCAGCCATTCGTCGACCAGTCCGAATCTTGAGATGTTCGCCAAATCCTGAACGGTTTCGAGCGGGCCGAGGCGCCGCCCGCGGTCGTCATAGTAGTAGCGGTCGGATGCGCCCGCGGGCATCGCTGCAAAATTAAATTCGACGGCAAAGTGGATCGGGAGCCCCGCCGGCAGGCGATCTAGTTCGTACCGCACGCGTAACTGCCCCGCCGTGTCTCGCGAGAGAGAGGCGATCTTGGTGACGCGAATGTCGTAGGGTCCCATCCGGCCGTCGCGCCACAGCTTACCTTCGACGCGCTCGTCGGAACGACGGATCGACGCGTGATACACGCCTTCCGTGAAATCGCCGAGCCGTCCATGCCCTTGGCGATAGGCGGCGTGCGACAACCCGGCTGCAAAAAATGATCGACCAGACATTTGCGCGGCCAATGATCGTACTGCAATTTCTGGTCGAGGTCGGGCTGCTTGAAACGGATGCCGCCGTTCGGGTCGACGCCGCCGCCGCTGTCGGATTGCATCGCCTGGCCGGCGCATTGGCGAATTCGCTCATGGTACGGCTCGGGGCGACGATTGAGCGTGGCGAGCAGATTCAACTGGATGGGTCGCAAGTCCAATTCGTAGAGATGTCCGCCGCGACCGGGGGCGAGATAGGCCGCCATCCGGTGATCCGACAGACGCACCTCTTTTCGTGCATCCAGATTGAAATCGTCCACGTCAATGTCGACCCATTGCCGTGCCTGTCCGGCCAGGCATTCCAACTGCGAATCGGCGCTGATGAGGTGCCGGTAAATCGCGTTTCGCAAATGCGGCAAATACAGGCCGCCGAACGCGCCGTGCCAATACGGGCAATTGCATTGGGCACGGTACAACTCGCGGCGCACATTGCGAACCTGAACCGGATCAACATCCTCGGAAACTTCACTCAGCTTTCGACTCACTTCCAACATGCGGGCATACATTTCGTTGACTTCCGGGTATTTCACCAGGAAGTTCCGCCAGAAACCGGCGCGGACATATTGACGCAAGCGCGGCCAATCGGAGTGGTGTTCCAACCCGTGCCGCATCTGCTGATACCCGATCTGGTCGCCCGCCGGCAGAGCCCACTCGGTCATCTCCCGATAGCTGGCGTCCGGCAGATAGACGCGCCCCAAAGGCGATACATGATCCACGGCTTCCGCCATGGTCGTCACTTTGAGCCAATGCTGGTTGTCGCGCAGCGCCTGAAAGAATCGCCGCAGCCAGCCGTGATGAAAGACGTGGTCTTTGGATCCCGGCCAGACGCCGAACTTCTCACCGTCGTCGCCGAAGATCAACACGGCGTTCGGGTGCTGTTCGGAAATCTGCCGGCAATGCTGGATGACGTCTTGCGGATCGGAATAAGGAATCAGATAGCGGAGCCGTTCGCTGCCGGCGAACACCTTGAGCAATTGCCCGCCGTCTTCCGTAAGGTAATAGCCATGCAGCCGATCGGGCGCCAGGCCGGCGTTACGGAAGTGCGTATCGTCCAGCAGCGTGTATTCGAGCCCGGCTTCCGCAATATCGCCGGCAAACGATTGCTCCCAGACTCGTTCCGGAATCCACATTCCGCGCACCGAAGTGTCGAACGTCTGTTCCAGGAATTGTTTGTACAGAACCATCTGGCCGATCCGGTCGCGGCGCGGCAGGCAGGCCAGGATCGGTTCGTAAAACGGGCCGCCGAGGATCTCGATGCGCCCCCGGGCGATCAACGATTTCAGCCGTTCGATGTATTCGGGATGATGCTCGACCAGCCATTCGAGGAGGCTGCCTGAATTGTGGAGCACCACCGGCAATTCGGGAAATTCTTCCAGAACATCGAGGAAGGGAACGTAACTGTCGCGGTAGGCGGCCTCGAAGACCCCATCGAAATTCCCGATGGGCTGATGATTATGCAGAGTCAGGATCAGTCGCATGAGGCCCGCCATGAAAAGGAAATTCGAATCACTCGGATTCCTGAAATTGCAACGGTCGGCCGTCGACGAGGATGTTGCAAAATGAAGCCATTGTCAGTACACGTCACGTTCCTGAAACTGAGCGATTAGGAAGTCTGCGCAGATTTGGCGAGCTACTCAGGCAGATTTCACTTCCCAATCACGCCCAATTCGCAGGCGCTATCGGCAAGATCGTCATTTTTTGACAGGGACTTCAATCCCTCGTGATTGACGGTTGACGCGCAAGTCAGCTCACCTGGGTGAGGCAATTTGCAACATCGGGCGGGAGGCCACTCGCGGTAATTGAGGGCATAGAGGTTCGAGGAGGGTCAGGAGGAACTTTAATCCCGTTTACGAGTCGCCCCTTTTTTTCTCAGCTCCCAACACCATTCCCCCAAGGCCAGTGAAGCCATTCCGCCAAAAAACATGCATAAATCAATACCGAGTTCGACCATGATCCGCCTCCGGCGAACAATCGCTGCAATCTTCGAGCCGAACGGTAATGTCTGATATTTCCGCATTTCGTCACCCTGCAATTGCCGGGTGATCAAGCAGGCCGCACAGAAAATCATCAACAGTCGGGAACGACGGTTATCAGAATGGCGTGCGACGAACGTTGCGAGACCAAGACTCTCGCTTCTTCGGGGTGCGGGAATTACAGTAGCGGAGTTCAGTCCTGAGCGTCTTCATCTGAGAGGATTCCCCCGATGCCGTCCCGAATTCTGATCGGAGCGTTGCTGATGTCCGCGTCGTCGACCATTGCGTCCGCTGAGTTGCCTCCGAACGACAAACTTTCCGCGATCAAACTGTTGGAGGTGCATGCTTATTCCGAGGGCGTGGTGTTCGACCATGCGGGGCGCGGCTATCTCTCCCACGGCGATCGGATTACGCAATTTACACTGGATGAAAATTCCAACATCAAGGAATCCAAAGTCTGGGCAACGACCGGCGCACCGAACGGACACAAGATCCTCGCGGACGGGACGCACCTCGTGTGCGACGCCAGCCGCCAGGCCGTGTTGTTACTGGATGCGGATGGAAAGTTTCTCAAAAACGCGTCCGACAACTGCGACGGGCAACCGGTCAAGGGGCCGAATGATTTGACGCTCGATACGCCGAATGGCGGTTTCTATTTCAGCAATCCCGACGATTCTCCCGCCGACAACCCGACCGGAACGGTGCATTACGTCGACAAAGCCGGCAAGACCCACTTAGTGGCGAGCAAGCTGGCCTATCCGAACGGCATCGTCCTGACGCCGGACGGCAAGCGCATTCTCCTGGCGGAAAGTCGGAAGAATCGCGTCTTGGAATACCCGATTCTCTCGCCGGGAAAGCTCGGGGAATACAAGGTCTTTGCTGACTTGCCAAAAAGGGAAGGCGAGCAGATCGACAACCAGCCCGACGGCATGTGTCTGGATGCGGAGGGGAACTTGTATGTCGCGCATTACGGCATGCGGCAGGTGCAGGTGCTGGATCAGAGTGGAAAGTTGATTCGCCGCTATCCCGGCGGCAACCTGACGACCAGCAACGTGGCATTCGGCGGGCCGAAGATGAATCAATTGTTCGTGACGGGCGGCTTGGGCGCGGAAGCTGGCGGCGGCGGTTTGTTTCGATTGGATGTCGGCGAGAAAGGGCTTGTCATCCTGCCGGCGAAGAAATGAATAGGGTTAAGGGCTGAGAGCTGAGAGCCAGACAGTGAATTCACGTGGTAGGCTGCTCTGGCTATCAACCCTCAACCCTCGACCCTCGACCCAAAAAAGCGGTCACAGTCCGCTGGCTTTGAAGGAGTAACATCATGAGCACGATTGCGATTTCTAAAGACCTGATCGCATTCAACCGCACGCGCACGCTGGCCACGCTGGATGACATCGCCAGGCAGCCGAATCCGGCGGCAATTCTCGGATTTCGTCCGGGTCCCGGCCGCGCGCACATCGCCTGGCAATTCCTGCATGTGGGAATCACGGAGGAGTTGTTCGCGACCGAACGGATGGTTCCTGGCACAACTCCGGCGTATGCCGACCTCGTGCCGCGGTTCAAGGGAGGCAGCACACCGGATGATGACATTCCCGAATTGAGTTTGATCCGCAAAGTGCTGGAGGAATCGCGGGGTCATCTGCTGGCGACGCTCGACAAATTCAGCGACGCCGACCTGCCGACGATCTTCCCCTGGTTCAAAGAGCGTGGTTGGACATTTGGTCGCGTACTGCAAGTTCTTTGCTGGCACGAAGGCCATCATCAGGGCCAGGCCCACATCAGCTATAACCTCTGGAAAGGGGCTCACGGGAAGTAAGCCGGCGGCCTCAGGGATACGGGGCCAAATCGGCCAGAGATCCGGTCGGTTTTAGGAACAGGCGAGCTTTGCCGCTCGAAAATTTCCGTGAAATTCTCACGAATAGGAAAGCTGATCACAGTCGCATAACGGTTGGCTTGCGGTGCGCGGTTGGCACTCTATAATCCCTAAAGATCAGCCGTATTCCGGTCAGGGATTTTTCCCGCCGAACCGGTTCCCCTTCAGCTAAAGAGAATCGCATGTTCGAGTGGTTTCGAAACGTCTGGACGGCGGTTTCGACGCTCATCAGCGGGATGTGGGTCACTCTCCGCACGATGCTGGCGACCTACCGCCGCAAGACCTACACCGACACTTATGAGTACCCGGAATTGCCGGTCCCGGTGAAAGCCCGCTACCGCGGATTTCATCGCTTCGATCTGACGACGTGCATCGGTTGTGAAAAATGCGCCGCCGCCTGTCCGGTGGACTGCATTTATATCGAAAAAGAGAAAAGTCCGGTCGGCAAGGGATTCCGCGTCAACGGTTTCACCATCGATTACACGAAGTGCATGTTCATGCGCTTTGTGCGTGGAGCCGTGTCCGGTCGACTGCATTTTCATGGGTTCAAATTACGATCTGAGCTGTTACAGTCGCGACGGGTGCATCGTGGACTACGCCAAACTGCCGCTGGAAGTCGCCTGGGGTCAAGCGACGCTCAATCCGACGGCGGTTTCGGAATCCAAGGTGTTGAATCAGCCGGTCTGGGTCAAAGGCGAGCCGAGTCCGTTCCAGTTTGCGGGTTCGGAAGAACATTAGGGTATCGTCAGGTATTGGCCGGTCGTCGCCTGCCGGCGACCGTTCTGTTTCTCCAGAGACCTACACTTATGAGCGCGAAACTGGCCCGGCCGCAGTATTTTACCGCGGCGTCAGCCAATCAAATGCTGCCCCTGGTTCGCGCCATCGTGCAGGACATCGTCGATCTGAGCCGCGATTTGCAGGATCGCGAGCGCCGGCTCGAGGATTTGCGCGCGGTTGACGGGAGCGGTGGCCGACGCGAGGACGATCCTTATTCCGAAGAAGTCGAGCAGATGCAGCGCGACATCGAACTCGACGGCGACCGCCTCAAAGGCTACGTCAAGGAACTGGAGAATCTCGGCGTCGAGTTCAAAGACCCCGTCAAGGGCTTGGTCGATTTCCCGACGATGATTGACGGAAAAGACGCATTTTTGTGCTGGCGACTTGGTGAGTCGGAAGTCGGATTCTGGCATCCGTTGGACGGAGGCTATTTGAGCCGGCGGTCGCTGACCGACGGCAGCGTCGCTCCGGGCGCCGTTCCTGGAACGGATCCGGTCGGCTGAAAGGGATATTGACGTGACAGACTTGGTGGTCCATTTTCTGGTGTTCGCCGTGGTCTCGGTGGGGGCGCTGCTGGCCCCGCTGCTGCTGGGCTGGTTGGTCCGCCCTCGTCTCCCGACGGCGGAAAAGCTGACAGCTTATGAATGCGGCGAACCGACGATTGGATCGAGCTATATTCAGTTTGATCTGCGGTTCTACGTCGTCGCTTTGTTGTTCATTATTTTCGACGTGGAAGTCGTGTTCTTCTTCCCCTGGACGCTGGTCTTCGGCGGCGCGATGCAGTTGGCGGATTCGCGGCTGGAAGGCCCGGCCCGCCAGTTCTTGAGTGAGCGGCTGTTGAGCGTGCCCGCCGGGTCTTTGGCCCCGGAAAACGTCATCAGCGCCTCGCAGGCGCTGTCCATGGGTTGGATCGGCTTCTTCGATCTGGTCGTGTTCTTTGCGGTGCTGCTGGTGGGCTTCGCCTATGTCTGGAAACGCGGCGATCTCGATTGGGTCCGGGCCATGACCGACAAATCGAAGCAGGCCGCGCCTGCTCCGAGCGCCCTGCGCACCGAATCTTCGGCACGCGTCGCCGTCTGAGCCGTTTGACTTACCGGCCGTTTCGACAGCCGTCAGCGGAAGAATGATTGATGAACATCGCAGAGATCTATCAGAAACTGATCGACAAGTTCGGCAGCGAAACCGTCGTCGCGCTGCATACGGCGGCCAAGGATCCGTGGATTGAAGTCGCTCCGTCGAAGATCGTCGATGTGAGCCGGTTTCTTCACGACGATCCCGATCTGGCGTTTGACGCGCTCAACGATTTGACCGGTGTCGACTATCTGGAAACCGATCCGAAAAAGAAGAACCCGCCCGAGCCGCGGATCGAAGTCGTTTACCACCTTTACAGCTACAGCCGGAAACACTGGCTGGTGTTGAAGTGCAGGCTCCCGCGGTGGCAGGACGGCGTCGCGGGAAAAATTCCCGTGATCGACTCTGTCTCCGGCGTCTGGGCGATTGCCGATTGGCACGAACGCGAAGCCTACGATCTCTTGGGCATCGAGTTCCGCAATCACCCGAACCTAAAACGCATTCTTTGCCCGGAAGACTGGGTCGGCCATCCGTTGCGCAAGGATTACGAGTTCCCCTTGGAGTATCACGGCGTCCGCGGCCGTTAATGGTTGATCATCGGCAAGCTCCGCTCTGGCTGCCATGAGCGGGTTCGCATTGAGGACAGAGGATGAGCGTCACGCTGGAAGATCCCCGCATCATTGAATTCGACGTCCGCACGGACGAGATGCTCGTCAACATGGGACCGCAGCACCCCAGCACGCACGGCGTGTTGAGACTGCTGCTTCGCACCGACGGCGAAATCATCCATGAAACCACGCCCCACATCGGTTATCTGCATCGCTGTGCGGAAAAGATCGGGGAAAATCTGTCGCCTCCGCAATGGATCCCCTACACCGACCGCATGGATTACCTCGCCGGGATGAACATGAATCTCGGCCTGGCGCTGACTGTCGAGAAACTGATGGGCCTGGAAGTTCCTGAAAAAGCGACGGTGCTGCGGGTCCTGATCGCCGAATTGGGCCGCGTCGCCAGCCACCTGGTCGGCATGGGGGCCTATGGCCTCGATCTAGGCACGTTCAGCCCGTTTCTGTATGCGTTTCGCGAGCGCGAAATCGTCCTGGATCTGTTTGAGGAAGTCTGCGGCGCCCGCCTGACCTACAGCTATATCACCATGGGAGGCGCGACACACGACCTCCCCGCACAAATCACTATTCCTCCGGGATTGGCGCAGCTCACCGGGAAACACCCCGACACGCAGATCAGCTGGATCGACGCCTGCCTGCTGTTCCTCGACTGGATGGGGCCGCGCATTCAGGAATACCATACGCTCCTGACGCGGAATCAGATTTTCATCAAGCGGACGGCCGGCATCGGCGTTCTGCCGCGCGACATGGCCATCAGCTATGGATGCACCGGGCCCGTTTTGCGCGGCAGCGGCGTTGATCACGACCTGCGGCGCGACGGCGAATCGATTTACACCCGGATGTACCAGGGTTACGACTTCAAGATTCCCGTGGCCCCGTTCGAGGGATCGCCGCCCGAGGTAGTCCTCGGCGACAACTGGTGTCGGTTCTATGTCCGCATGATGGAGGTCGTCGAATCCATCAAGCTGGTGCGCCAGGCGATCGAACGCTATCAGACGGCCAGCGGCGCCCACCGGGTCCCGTTCAAGCTGGGCCAGAAACTCCCGAACGACGAAGCCTATCTCGAGACCGAGTGCCCGCGCGGCCAGATGGGGTTCTACGTCATTGGCGACGGAGATGCGGAGCCGCTACGGGCCCGCGCGAAAAGTTCCTGCTTTTGCAATCTGTCGGTGACGAGCGAACTATGCCGTGGCGTGTTGATCGCCGACGTTCCCGCGATTGTGGGAAGTCTGGACATCGTCATGGGTGAAATTGACCGCTGACGCTCTTCGTGAGACCTGCGTCCGCGTTGCCGGTTCCTTTTGCCCGCGGCGATTGGCAACTCTGACGCTGATTTTCTGGAAGACGAATCCCTCAGTTCCGAGAGCCGTGTCGGTTCTCATTGCCCCGTCATCAGCATCGTGACACCATAATACGGGGCGAGCGTCAACAGTTTCTCGATTTCAGCCGGCGTCGGCGGAAAGGCGGTGGTGGCACCGTCTTCCAGGGCCTGGCCCACTTGGAAGAACATGTCTTCCAAGCCCGCCGGCGCAAGAGTAATGATCATTTTTGCCGTCCGGTCGGTCTCATTTTTGAAGGAATGTGGTGTGCCGACCGGCATGCTGGCGAACATTCCGGCGGTCGCTACAAAGCGCTCGACACCGACGGTGAACGTGATTTCTCCCTCGAGAATATAGAATCCTTCTTCTTCCCGACTGTGAACATGCGGCGGCGGCCCGCCGCCCGGCCCCACGATGGCTTCAAACTGGGCGTATTTTCCGTCCGTCTCAGCCCCGGTCGCAAGAAAACGATAAACGTCTCCAACCACGGCGATGGTCCGGCCGGAATGAGACGATTTCCATGTCATCGGTCGAGTCATGTCAGCCAATTCCTATTTCCGAGGATGCTTCTGAAAAAACTCCCACATCATCTCATTGGCCGAGATGCCCATCGCTGACTTTCCCAGAAGCGTGACAGGCGGTCGTTCACCGGGCCAGGTGTGACCGCCGCCTTCGATGGTGATTAGCACCACTTCCGCGTCGTTCTTGCCGCCGCGGTAAGTCGTCCGGACGACTTTCAAATCGTCTTCCGAGTCGGACAACGTATCGACGACGGGCGACACTTCGCAGCCATTCAATTTCACCCAAGTCTCGACCGACTCTTCCGCGCCTTTGACCCCCATCAGCCCGACCAGATTCGCAGGATCCGACCGAAACGGCACGAGTTCATCTTGAGTGCCGTGGAAGTGCAGGACCGGAACCGGTCGCGACGGGTGGCACTCTTCCAGTGCGATGGTCCCCGCCACCGGCGCGATCGCCGCAATCCGATCCGATAATTCCGCCGCCAGACGATAGCACATCATGCCGCCGTTGCTCATGCCGCAGGCATAAATCCGCTGCGGGTCCACGTGCAGCAGGTCGCCGGCTTCGTCCAGCATCTCCCGCAGAAACTTCACGTCGTCGACGCGATTGATTTTGCCGTTGAACCAGCCGGCGTTCCACGTCAGCAGCGGTTCACGGCCGGTACCGCTGGGATAGATGATGATAAAGCCGGCCTGGTCCGCGGTTTCGCTCAACCCGGAAAACCACTCCATCATCCGACCGTTCATCCCCGCCCCGTGCAGCGCGATCACCAACGGCGTCAGAGTTTTTGGATCGTACTGGGGGGGAACATGGACATAGTACGTTCGCTCCAGATCATCGACCGTGATTTTCCGGACATGATCGCCCGGTCCCAGCGCGTCGGCTCCCAGCGCGGCACATAACATCACTACGGATATCGTCGTCATGACGGCGGTTCTCCCTGCAATCGCGGCGGAGCGTGAATTTCGCTGACGCGGCGGCCATCCCGGACAGTTCGCGACACAGATTACCCGTCTTGATTTCCTTTCGGCAAGACGAATCGCCGCCGTGATGCGATGAATCGTGTCGGGCACGGCGGGGTATGCTATTCTGAACGGCCCCAGAACCGGGCGATGACAACGGTGCAGGCTGCTGACCGGAGCGCGACATGTCTTCAGAAATCAAGCCGCTGGAAACACTGGTCGAAACCGCATTGTATGGAGACGATCTGCCCGCCTTGGAAGCATTCTATGTCCAGGTGCTGGGATTAACTGTCTGGAGCAAGGACCCGGCCCGGCACGTATTTTTTCAGGTTGGCCCCGCGCACATGCTGCTGCTGTTCAAACCCGCGGCGACGCTTCAGGCCGGCCTTTTACCGGCTCACGGCGCTCACGGTCCCGGTCATGCCGCCTTCGGGATTTCGGTCGACCAGTTGCAACCCTGGCGCGAACGGTTGGCCGCCCACGGCGTTCCGATTGAACTGGAATACCAGTGGCCGCGCGGGGGTTGTTCCCTGTATTTCCGTGATCCCGCCGGGAACTCCGTCGAATTGATCACGCCCGGAGTCTGGGGACTTCCCGCCGGTTGGTAACTGCAATGACCGTGTAACGGTCATCAACCGCACCGGGCCAATCGCCATTTCCCGCATCCTTCTACCGATCCTGCCGCTGCGTTATAATTCACCCCGTTTCCGACGTTTTGGAAACGCTTTACCGAACTCGAATCAGGTGCTCAGGCTCCCCTATGTTTGACCGTGCGCGATTGATTTCTTTGTTCCATGAACGAGCCCTCAAGTTCGGCGAATTCACGCTCGCCTCGGGCAAAAAGTCGACATATTACCTGGACGGCAAGCAGATATCGCTCCATTCTGCGGGCTTGAAACTCGTCAGTGAAGGGCTGCTCGATCTCCTCGCCGACGTCGAGTTTTCGGTCATCGGCGGCATGTCGATCGGGGCCGATCCCATCGTCGGCGGCGTTCTCACCGTGGCGGCAACTCGCGGACTGACCCTGGACGGCTTCCTCGTCCGCAAAGAATCGAAGGGCCACGGCACCAAGAAATACATCGAGGGGCCGGTCCAACCCGGTGCGAAAGTGGTCGTCATCGACGACGTGGTCACGACTGGCGGCAGCGCTCTGGAAGCGGTGGATCGCATTCGGGAATTCGGCGGCCACGTCGTCTGCGTAGTCGGCATTGTCGATCGCAAAGAAGGGGGCGCTGCCAATTTCGCCGCTCGTGACCTCCCCTTCCGCGCCCTCCTTTCCATTGAGGATTTCGGCATTCAGCCGCCGAAATAGCCTCTCCAGAGTTCCCGGTCACCCGCAAGACGAGCCGCGCATGGCGCAGGGTGATTACGCGCAAGCCGCATTCGGCAGTTGAATCAGTTCCAGAGCGCCTTCCTGGCTGCAATAAACGGGCAGTCCCTGCTTTCTGCCGATCTCCCGCGCCAACTCTTGCGCTGCGGATTCGTCACCCACCCGCGCGACGACATGCACGGACCGGGCTTCGCCGTTGGAACCGCATTCTTCGCGGCTGACGGTCCCATCGTGCCGCTCGCCCTGGACTCTATGTCGAGAAACGCGAACAGGGCGTCCCTGTTGCTCTACAACCGTGGTTGAAGTTTGGCCGACCTGCTCGTTCATGGTCCGGTGTCAGGCCAGGATCGGTTGCACGACTTGTCCATGAACATCGGTAAGTCGGTAATCCCGGCCGGCGTGGCGGAAGGTGAGCCGCTCGTGGTCGAGTCCCAGGAGATGCAAGATGGTGGCATGGAAATCGGGCATGGTGACTTTATTTTCCGCCACGTAATAACCGAATTCGTCGGTTTCGCCATACGTGATGCCGCCGCGCACGCCACCGCCGGCCATCCAGACGCTGAAGGCATGGGGATGATGATCGCGGCCGTCGCTTCCTTGCGCCGCCGGCGTCCGCCCGAATTCCGTACCGAAAATCACCAGCGTGTCGTCCAGCAAACCGCGCGATTTGAGATCGATCAACAGCGCGGCGATGGGTTGGTCGACTTTTTTGGCGTTTGTGGCGTGATTGTTCCGCAAGTCACCGTGCGCATCCCAGTAATTTCGCGGATAGCTGAAATTAACTTGGACAAACCGCACGCCCGCCTCGAGCAGTCGTCGAGCCAACAAGCATTGCCGGGCGAATTCATCGGTGGGCTCCGTGTCGACGCCATATAATGCCGCCGTAGCCGCGGACTCACGCTGGAGGTCCATGACCGCCGGGGCCTGCGCCTGCATGCGATAGCTCATTTCGAAGGCGGCGATGCGGGCCTCAAGTTGCGGCGAGGCTCCGACTCGCTCCTGTTGCAATCGATTCCTTTTCGCCAGCAGATCGAGTTGCAATCGCTGCAAGGCGGGGTCGTCGCCGGGTGACAGATTCGACAGTCGCGCTTCCTTGAAGTTCATGCTGCCATCGCCGATACGCGTTCCTTGAAAACTCGCCGGCAGAAACGCCGACCCGTAGTTCTGCGCCCCGCCGTGATACAACGAGGGGCTCAAGCTGATGAACCCCGGAAGGTTTTGGTTTTCCGTACCGAGCCCGTAGAGCGACCATGCCCCGAGACTGGGCCGGGCAAAGACTCCGCTGCCGGTATTGATGTTGAGCAGCGCGGGGCCATGCGACACCTGGTCGCCGCCGTTCAGCGAGCGGATGACGCACATGTCGTCGATGCGTGACCCGATCTGCGGAAACAACTCGCTGACTTCGATGCCGCTTTCACCATAGTGATGAAACGCCCAGGGCGATCCCAGCAGATTACCGGTCGGAGCGAATTCGAACTTCGGCTTGGCAAACGGTAATGGTTGTCCGTTGCGCTTCGTCAATTGTGGTTTGGGGTCAAACGAATCGACATGCGATACGCCACCGTGCATGAATAAAAAGACGACCCGCTTAGCGCGCGCAGGAAAATGCGGTTGCCTCGGAACCAACCCTGCCGCCTCGTGACTTGTGTCGGCATTCGATGCGTCGGCCAGCAAGCCGGCCAAAGCAACGCCGCCAAATCCGCAGGCGGAGCGTCGCAGCCATTCCCGCCGGGATAGTCGAGAGGTCAACATGGCTCTTGCTCCAAGGAAAAGATGCGCTCGAAATGAAACTCAGAATTGGCCGAAAAAATCACAAGCATGAAGACGATATGTTCGATAGCAGATCGGCTCATGCAGTTTGAGTTGACTCACTTGTCAGATTATTCCCAGACATAGGAAATCACTCGACGTATAAGAATTCGTTGCTGCATAGCAAGGTCTGGCAAAACCCCTGCCAGGCCGAAAGCCTGCGCTCGGCTTCCGGTCGCGCTTGAGCCGCCGAAGAGGCGAGATAGGCTTGGAGAAATCCGAGTGAATCGGCCATTTCCGCTGAGGTCGGAGCACGTCCAAAAGCCAGTTGATGGGCCAGTTCGATTCGCCCTTCATCGGTGAGTGAAACGTCTGTGAACAATCGTTCGGCAAACGCCCGCGACTGATTCCGGACGAACGGGCTGTTCAACAGAAATAACGACTGCGAGGCCACGGTCGTTTCATTCCGCTGGGCCGTCACGCCGTTGGGGTCCGCCGCGTCGAACAGCGCCAACACATCCGGCAGCATGTTCCGCACGACGGGCAAATAAATGCTCCGCTTCGGGAAATCGGTATAAAACGGATCATCGGCGACGACACGATTCGGCATGATCATCGCCCCGATGTTTTCGGCCTTGCTGACCAGAAACTCGCCGCTTTCCTGCGTTCCCGGCGCAGGATCTAATTTCCCGCTCACGGCGAGCATCGCATCTCGAATTTCCTCGGCTGACAACCTGCGTCGGGGAAACGACGACAACCATGTCCCCTCGGGATCGGCATCCCGGGATGCCGGGTTGGCGAGACTGCTCTGTCGATAAGCATTCGATAACACGATCAAGCGGTGCATGGCCTTGATGCTCCAACCGCTCTCAACGAAGCGAGCCGCCAACCAATCCAGCAACTCCGGATGCGACGGCCGTTCGCCGCGGACGCCGAAATTGTCGGAGGTCGCGACCAAGCCTCGGCCGAAATGATGCTGCCAGATCCGATTCACCTTGACCCGCGCCGTGAGGGGATTGCTCGGACTCGCAATCCACCGGGCCAGCTCCAGTCGGCCGCTGGCCAGTTGATTGGGAGCGATGGGGGCGACAGAGTCATGAACCGACTCGATGTTTTGTAGAAATCCCCGCGGGACGACCGCGCCCAGCGAAAAGCGATTTCCGCGAATATGGACTCGCAGATTTTTCGGGGCGGCTTCCTTCGGCGCCATCACCACGAGAGGCTCCGCGCCGGGCCCTTGCGCCACGGGAAATTCCCACCACATCGACGCGTTGCGAACCTCGTTCTGAAAGGGCTCCGTGCTCCGGAAGATGCCGGCCAGTGCGTAATAATCCGTGGTCCGGATCGCGTCGAACTTGTGATCATGGCACCGCGCGCAGGCCAACGTCAGGCCCAGCATGGCTCGGCCGGTGACATCGATCTGGTCGTCCACGATATCCAACCGCGATTGCTCCTTGTCCGTTTCCGCCAGCGCTTTCGGACCAATCATCAGATACCCGGTCGCGACGATTCGCCGCGTATTCACCTCGACCGACGCGTCCGCCGGCAAGAGGTCTCCGGCCAATTGCTCGATGAGAAACTGATCGTAGGGCAGATCGCGATTGAAGGCGTCGATCACGTAATTTCGATAGCGCCAGGCATAGCGCATCACGGCATTGGCGTCATTGGCCGTTGATTCCGCGTAACGAACGACATCCAACCAATGACGCGCCCATCGCTCGCCGTAATGAGGCGACTCCAGCAGCCGATTCACGGCCTGTTCATAGGCTGGGGACGAACTATCGGCAATAAATGCGGCGACTTCCTCCGGTGTCGGCGGCAGCCCAGTCAAATCGAAAGTGACTCGTCGCAACCACGTTACTTTGTCGACCACGGGAGCCGGCGAGATTCCCAGCGACTCGAGCTTGGCCAGCACGAAGCGGTCTACCGGGGTTTGAACCCATGGCTCCGAATGAACTGCGGGCGGCGGTGCGTTTTGGACGGGGCGATACGCCCAGAACTGCCGTTCTTCCGGAGTAAACTGGGCCGCCGGGGCGATGCGCTGATGAACCGGTGACAGCAGACCATATTTTTCGACGAGATAACCTTCCACGCCGAGCCGTTCCGGTTCGTCAAGGGGCTTGTTGTAGACGATCACCTCGCCCACATCCCCTTGAATCGCGCCGCACCAGCCGACGGCTTTGCCGAGAAACGCCCCGATGTCGGATCGATGCTGAATCTCGGGAATCGTATCGCGTCCTTCGAGCGGTTCACCCCCGGCTCTCTGCGCTGCGATACCGTTCAGGAATATCTGCGTCGTCGATCGCATCGGACCGGGGCGTTTGATGACGGTCATCATGACCGGTTTGCCGTAGTAAGGCTGGAACGATCCGGTCCCGAGCGATGCGTGATGATTCCAACCTCCCGCGAATTGCAGCGCATGATTCTCGACGCGGTTGATCTGAACCACCGCCGCCAAGGGACGTCCCGGATCCCCGCCGGGATTGGCCGGATTGCCAATGCCGAACACGCCGTCGTATTGCGGTTTCGTTTCATGCGGCGTGAGGTTGACGATCAACAGGATCGTCAACCCCGCATCTCCATGAATGTCAACGGGCCGATCCGGCGAGGCGGCGTAGCCGGTGGTCGTCTCGAACCGCACCGCCGGCCGGCGCATCAAGGTGCTGTGCTTGATGAAGGTGCCGGGCAGTCCCACCCCGTCGGCACGGACTCCTTTGGTGGCGGTTACATCACGGCCGTTTCCGCTGCGGTCGGGCCAAATCGGAGCCGATTCCCCGTCATTCAGGGAGAGCGATTCCGCAGCCAGCCAGAGTTGCAGCGCGTCCGCCAGGGACCCGTGTCGTGGAGAATTGTAGGGAGGAGCCGGCTCGATATCGGTTCCTGGGGGCATCGGCGCGGAACTGTCGCCGGGCCAGACCGCACCGGACTTGATCCACTGCGTTAAATCGGCAATCTGCGTTTCCGTCAATTTGCCGTCGGGCGGCATCGCCAGTCCGTTTTGATGCCGGACGGCCTGCAATAACAAACTCTTCTCAGGATCGCCCGCGACGACCGCCGCTCCCGACTCGCCCCCTCGCAACGTCGCCTCGCGGGAATCGAGCCGCAGCCCCCCTTTGAGCGCATCGCCGGCATGACACTTGTGACAGCGTTCCACCAGCAGCGGGCGGATTTTCTTCTCGAAGTGGTCTTCGGCTTCCGACGCGTTCGCCACTTGAGAGACCGCGAGAATGATCCATCCTGCTCCCAAGAGCCAGCGCAACTCGCTTGCCATCACCGTCACGGCCTTCCCTCTTATTCAACTCACTCCTGGCAAGGCCGGCGAGATCCGGGCCTTAGCGAATCGGATTGAGATTGATGGTACTCGGGTCGGACCTCGGATGCCATGTTTTCCGCGACTGCGAATTGAAATCACGCCATCAGATTCGTGTCAGACGCCTCCCTTTTTTTCCCGACCGCTGTTCTAGTCGAGTAGGAACAAAGTCCGTCGACGTCAACAACCTAGTTGACTTCCGGCTTGGGCGGTTTTTCGCCGTACTTCGCTTCATACTGCGCGGCGAATTTGGCTTCCAGTTCGGGATGGCACGCAAAGCATTGAGAATCCGGCCGTTCGTGCATTTTGCACCAGTCGCCTTTCTTCTGAAAATCCGCGGCGACCTTGCTGTCGCAGAGAGCGCACACTTCTTCGGGAACGCCATGCTCGTTGCACCACCAGCCGGAATGGTCATGGGCGGCCTTCTTAGCCGTCGCGCCATGATCATGTTCATCGCCGTGTTTGTGGCCGGGATGATCTGCGTGAGGTTTCCCCTGGGCCTCGGACTGCGGCGAACCGGCTCCGCCGCCGCATCCCGCCAACAGACTTGCCGAAATCATAGCCATCGCCAACATGGGAATTGTTTGTCGCATCAACATTGCTCCTATCGCTTAAAGTGCGCCACAACTCTGGTAAATCTCTGGAATCAAAAGGCGTTGCTTGGCATCGAACATTCTTAAGCGGCAACCGGTTGAGGAGCCGACCCGCCGGAATCTTCCAATCGCCCCTGATTCAACTGCAACACTCGGCCTGCCCGCGCAGCGGCGACCGGATCGTGCGTGACCATGATGACCGTTCGCCCTTCTTCCCGGCATTCGCCGAGCGAATTCAACACGAGCTCCCGACTCTCCGGGTCGAGATTGCCGGTCGGTTCATCCGCCAGGATGACACGAGGGTTGCTCACCAATGTCCGCGCCAGCGCGACCCGTTGTTGCTGACCGACGCTCAATTCACAAGGCTTGTGACGCAGGCGTTCTGCCAGCCCGAATCGACTCAAAGCCGCTTCCGCCCGTTCCGATTGTTGCCCGGCAGGAAGACCAGCCAGACACAATGGAATTTGCACGTTTTCCAGCGCCGTCAGGTACGGCACGAGATTGAACGTCTGAAAGACGAAACCGAGGCTCTCCCGGCGGAGCTGCGCACGCTGCGCGACGCTCAAATCATACAGCGACCGGCCCTCAATCCAGACGCGGCCTTCCGTAGGCGACAACATCCCCCCCAGCAGCGACAGCAACGTCGTCTTGCCGCTGCCGCTCGGGCCTAAAATTGCCACGTACTCCCCTGTCGCAATCGACAGATCGGAACATCGAAACGCCGTCACCGCCTGCCCGTGACGCGCATAGGTCTTAACGACATTTTCCAAACGAAACATCTGTCATACCTCCTGAAAACAGACGCAAGGATCGAGGCGCGACGCTTGCCGCGCGGGCCAAAACGCCGCGAACAGCGTCAATCCCGAAGTCAGCAGCACGGCAAGCGCGCTGAGCCCCGGCAACGGTCGAATCGCAATGCCGGCCCATTGCGGCCCCAGCCACATCGCCAAGCCCACTCCGGCCAGACAGCCGAGAGAGCCGCAACCGACGCCCAGCCACAGGGCCTTCAACAGAAACAAGCGTGAGACGAAATTCGGCGTCGCTCCTAAAGCCATGAGCGTGCCGATTTCACGCCGGCGCTCGCGGACATTGGCGGTAATCGCACCGGCCACCGTGGCACAGCCGATCACGGCAATCACCGCCAGCACAAACCAACTGGTGCGAGACATCAATCGATTGACTCCCAGTTGCGTTTGCACGACTTGAGAAATCGTGACGACTTTGGCGTCGGGAAGCAGTTTGCGCAGCTGAGGGACGAGGTCGCCGGCCGCCGCTTCGCAACAGCCGACGATTTCAATCGCATTCACGACTTCTCCGGTTCCCGCCAGTCGCTGCACCGTATGTAGATGGGCGAAGATTCGTCCGTCGTCGATCGTGCCGGTCGGCGGCAGAATCGCCAGGACGACGAATGGCTCCCCGTGCAAACGAAGTTCGTCTCCAGGACGAACCCCGGTTCGTTCCGCGATGTCCGCTCCAAGCACGATCTCGTTTTTCTGCAATTGTTCGATGCTGCGAGTGCTGGCCAGCGATTCGGGAGAATCGTCGTCCGCGGCGACACCGGTCTTGGCCCGCTGGCAGCCTTCGTGTTTCTTCGGACTGAACATGGCGACCGACTGCCACGCGATCTACGTCTGGAATTCGCTTTGCGGCAGAATTCCCGTCAAAATCGCCGATTTGCCTTGCACCTCCGTCGGCACACACAGCTTGGGAGAGACTTTCTCGACGCCGGTCAAGCCGGCGAAAAAGACTTCCGACACATGTTCCTCGGGCAGCGTCGCTCCGCTTTGGTCCGCGGAATAATAATCCTGCAACGACGCCTGGGCAGGCAGGATCAACACGTTGGCGCCCAGGCTCGTCAGTTGCCGCGAGACTTCTCCTTCCGCATGCACCGTGACATGCCGGATCGCGACGACGGCCGCGACGCCGAGCAGGATGGTTAATCCGCTGGTCAGCAAAGCGGCAGGGCGCTCGCGAAGTTCTTTCCAGACCAGATGAGAGAGCCGCATGGTTATTTCCTCCGTATCGAATTCGGGCGAGTCGTTTGCGACGAGGCGCCATGATTGTGTTTGCAATTCGGGTCGTCGCAGCATTTTCCGGCCTTGTGCAAGGCCGCGGCCATCTGGGCGCCGGTGGCGTTGACATCGAATTTCCCGATCATCACGCCGGGCGGAGCCAAGAGCACCGTCGTGGGACTGGTGGTCGCCTGCGGATCGATTTGCATCTGGTTCAAGAAGCGGGTTTCCGCCGGATCGCGCATTTGCATTGAGACGGAAACGATGCGGTCCTTGAATTGCGGATCAGCCTGCATCTCTTTCAGTCCGACCGGAACCGCGGCCTGGTCTCCGGTTTGGACGCAGACGAACACGAGCCGATTTTCCTGGAGCGACTTCATGCAACGAGTCATCGTCGGCGTGACCAACGACTCGCTCATACTTTCGTCGGTCACTTCTTTGGAGAAGATTCCCGTCACGGCTCCGTTGGGAGCGATGGTCAGCGTTAATGGCATGGCCGCACGAGCGACCTGAAAGCGGTCCACCAGAGGCTGCTCCGCCGGATTGGTGATTTGCACAAATGCGGCGACAGTCTGATCCGGTCGTTTTTGAACTCCCGCTTTGACGATGTCCGCCATTTTGCGGACCGCGGGATGGTCGTCCTTGTAAAACACGAGAAATGTGAATTTGCCGGCCGCGGAGGCGTCATTCAACACCGCCTGGGCCGGGCTCCCTTTGAGATTCTCCGCCGCCGGGGCCTGAGCCCATACCGCCGAATTAACACAGAACATTCCCATGAGCATTCCGTAGAACGCCCATTGACCGCGCTGAAACATGGCGAATCCTTTCCGAGAAAACGGTATCCCTTCCTCACGGCAGACCATTGCCGCGATTCAAACATCATTCAGGAGACCAACATCAAATCTTCCGGCGCAACCGGCGCTGGCACCTTATTTGAATTCAATGCATCAGCCGGCTGATCCGGCCCGCGACCCTCGAACACTGAGTTAAAGACCATGTACAACACCCGCAGGACGAGCAGCGACATGATCATAGCGCCGATCACGCCGCCGATGACCACCGTCGCCAGCGGGCGCTGCACTTCGGCGCCCATTCCTTCGCTGAAAGCCATCGGCAGAAATCCCAGACTCGCGACCAGCGTGGTCATCAACACCGGCCGCAAGCGCGTGATGGCCGCCTGCGTGACGGCCTCGTCCAGCGGCAGTCCTTTCTGCCGCAACTGCCGGATGTACGAGACCAGAATCATGTCGTCCAGCACCGCCACCCCCGACATCGCGATGAAGCCGATCCCTGCGGAAATTGAGAACGGCATGTCGCGCAGCCACAGGGCGAAAATTCCTCCGACCCAGGCGAATGGGACGCCCGTGAAAACGCGCAAGGCGTCAACCACGTTGTGATACGTCATGTAGAGCAGAATGAAGATGGCGAGCAATGCCAGCGGAACCACGATCATCAGTCGGGTCTGGGCGCGCTGGAGATTCTCGAACTGGCCGCCATACTCCACGCGGTAGCGCGCCGAAGGCAACGAGACTTCTTCGCCGATTTTGCGCCGGGCATCGGCCACGAAACTGCCCAGATCACGGCCGCGCACGTTTGCGGTGATCGTAATCCGCCGCTGTCCCCATTCCCGCGTAATTGTCGAAGGCCCTTCAACGATGTCGACCGACGCCAATCGGGACAGCGGAATTCGTTCGCCCGTCGGCGTTGAAATGAGCATGTCGCCGATGGTTTGCGGGCTCGCCCGATATTGCTCCGGCAGCCGCACGATCAGGGGAAAGCGAAGCTGGCCTTCGACGACTTCACCGAGCGGCTTGCTCCCCAGCGATTCCACCAGATCGAGCACGCTGCGAGCCGAGACGCCGTAACGGGCGACCTGGTCCTGGTTCACTCGGATTTGCAGCATCGGCTGGCCCGTCACCTGTTCGACGGCGACGTCTGCCGCGCCCGGAATGGAATTCAGGATGGATTGAATTTCCTGGCCTTTTTTGACCAGCACGTCGAAGTCGTCACCGAAGAGTTTCACTCCCAGATCGGCCCGCACGCCGGACACCATCTCGTTGATTCGCATTTCGATCGGCTGGGAATAGGCCAGCCGCTGTCCCGGCATGTCCCGCAACGCCTGATCGATCAAATTCGTGAGTTCGGCCTGCGAGCTCGCTTTTTTCCATTGGGATCTCGGCTTGAGCGTGATGAAGGTATCGGTCAGTTCCACCCCCATCGGGTCAGTCGCGACTTCCGCCGTCCCCACGCGGCTCCAGACGTTCTCCACCTCGTCGGGAAACGTCGCCAGAATCACCTTTTCCATTTCGGTGTTGAACCGCACGGATTCTTCCAGGTCCGTTCCCGCGAGACGGACGACACCGATTGCGATGGCGCCTTCGGAAAGACGCGGTACGAACTCCGAGCCCAGGTTCGGGGCGATCATGCCGAATGCAACGATCAGCACGCTCGCCGCGAACCCCATCATCGCCAGCCGGTGATGCATTGCAAATTGAAGAATCGGGTAATGGATCGCGTGCGCCACCCGCATCAGGAACGGCTCGTGTTCTTCCACTTTCTTGGGCAGCAACAAGCTGGCCAGCACCGGCATGAGCGTCAGCGACAGGATCATCGAGCCGACCAGCGCGAAAATCACCGTCAGCGCCATCGGGCGAAACATCTTGCCTTCGATCCCTTCCAGCGTGAGGATCGGCAGGTAGACGATCATGATGATCAATTCGCCGAACATCGTCGGCTTGCGGACTTCGACGGCGGCGTCGCGGATGATTTCCAAACGCGTCCGGCCCCGATTGGAATCGTGGGCCAGATGGCGGACGCAGTTTTCGATCATCACCACCGAACTATCGACAACCAGCCCGAAATCAATGGCTCCCAGACTGAGCAGGCTGGCGGCGATGCCGAACCGATACATGCCCGTGAAAGCAAACAACATCGAGAGGGGAATCGCCACGGCGACAATGGCCGCCGCCCGCAGATTTCCCAGAAATGCGAACAGCACGGCGACGACGAACAAACCTCCTTCAAACAGGTTCTTCCGCACCGTGTCGATCACGTAGTCGACCAGCTGCGTCCGATCGTAGACCGCTTTCACCTGCACGTTCGCCGGCAGGCTGGCTTCCAGCGATTTCAGTTTGTCCTTCATGGCCCAGGTCACTTCATGGCTGTTTTCATGCATTAACATGAACCCCAGCCCGAGGACGACCTCGCCTTGCCCGTTCGCAGTGACGGCGCCCCGGCGGATTTCATGACCGATGGCGACTTCCGCCACGTCGGAAACGCGGGTGGGAACACCGTCCGTGGCGGTCACGACAATTTGCCCCAGTTGGTCGATGCTGGCGGTTCGTCCCAGACCCTGGACGGGCAGCATGCCGCTGGTCTGGCTGATGTTCCCGCCGCCGACGTTGAAGTTGTTGTCCTTGACCGCTTCGATGACCTGGTCGAACGTCACGCCGTACTTGATGAGTTTGTCCGGATTGATCCGAATCTGATACTGCTTGACGTAACCGCCCCAACTGTTGATTTCCGCCGTCCCGCGCACGGTCCGCATCGGCGGCTTGATCACCCAATCGTGAATTGTGCGCAATTCTGTGACGTCGTGGCCTTGCCCCGTGACCACGTAATGGAACACTTCTCCCAGTCCGGTCGCCACCGGGCCCATCTTGGGCCGTTCGATTCCTTGCGCCATTTCCACGGCCGCCAGCCGCTCGTTGATGAGCTGCCGCGCGAAATAAATATCAATGCCATCCTCGAAGACGACGACGACCTGGGACAATCCGAATTTGGAAATCGAGCGCAGTTGTTCGAGGCCGGGCAGGCCGCTGATGGCCTGCTCGATGGGAAACGTGATCTGCCGCTCGACTTCTTCCGGGCCCAGCGCAGGAGCCGTGGTGTTGATCTGCACCTGCACGGGCGTTGTGTCGGGAAAGGCGTCGATGTCCAGATTGCGCAGCGCGATCACGCCCCCGAACGCGGCGGCAAAGACACCGAGCAACACCAGCACCCGGTTCCGCAGCGAAAAGTCGATGACCCAGTTGAGAAAATCCATGCTGGCTCCTCATTCCTTTCCCGTCAGGGATCAATGCTCGTGGCAACCGCAGCCGGCGCCGAGGTTGCTTCGCAGGAGTTGAGCCAACAGGACCGCGCTCCCTTTGGTCGCAATCACTTCTCCGGGAAGAACGCCCCCCAACAATTCGACGTACTGATCGTCCTGGGCGCCCACCCGAACCTGACGGACATGGAAGAACTTGGGAGCCGATTTGTCGAAAAAGTTCTTGTCGCGGACAAAGACGAACTGGGCATCGGGCGTCGACTGCAAGGCCCCTCGGGGCACGACGACCGCCTGGGGCTCTTCCCGGAGCAGGATCCGCCCTGTCCCGAAGGTCTTGTCGCGAAGTTTGCCGTCGCTATTGGAAATCGCCACACGCACCCGCAACGTGCGCGTCTGCTGATCAACGGCCGGGCTGATCCAGGCGACCGCCCCGGCAATTTCCGCCCCGCCGTCGTCCGGCTGGAACCGAACCGGCAGGCCGGTCCGCAGATATTTGGCGTCCTCCTGGCGCACATTCAAGACCAGCCACAGTTTCGTCGGATCGGCGATCGTGAAGAGGCCGCGCGTCGAGTCGACGACTTCGCCCGCAACGATATCCGACGTGACAATGACGCCCTCGTACGGCGCTCGAACGGGAATCAACGTGGCCGTTTTGATGCCGGCGGGCAATTGCGCCACGATCTCGCCGGGGATTCCCAGAAACCGCAGTTTCTCCGAGATTTCTGCGGGTTCGTTGGTGTCGAAATGTTCTGGAATCTCCAACCCCAGGTTGGCCAGCGCTTGACGAGCAGAAATGAGCGCGACTTGCATCTCCTTGAGCGCCGCTTCGGCATCAATCAGCGATTTTCCCGGGATCGCGCCTCCCGACGATGCCTGGCGCAAACGTTCCACCGTCGACCTGCGCAAATGAAGCTGCACGGTTGATTCCACCAGTTTCGATTTGACTTGACCGACTTCCGCGGCATCCACCAGCGCCAAGACGTCCCCCGGTTCGACCTGATCCCCCAAGGTCTTGAATACATACGCGACGGTGCCCGGGACTCGGCTGGACAGGTGGGCGACCCGCGTCGGGTCGAACGTCAATTCGCCGTTGGCGGTGATCGCGTCCGACATCGGGCGTTCTTCGACGATGCCGACGTCAATCCCCGCCTTCGCCACGCTATCGGCCGATGCGAACTGGACGCGGCGGCTGTGCAAGGTGTTGCGGCTGTTGTTTTCCGCACGCGCAATCACGGCCGCCGCCTGCTCCGTGTCGTACTTCGGAAACTGAAGATCCCCTTTGACCTGGGCGAGTTCCGGGTGGTCAAGAACGCATTCCGCGACGCCGTGTTTCCGGCAGAATCCAAACGCTTCCGCTTTGGGAAGCAGGTGCGTCTGGCATTCGATGCATTGTGATTCCGGGACGAGGTGCTCGGCGCACCAGTCGTCCGGCGCGGTCGTTGCGCTGCCGAGCATGTCGGACATTCTGGGCATTTTCCAACCCGTGTGATGTCCCCAGAACATCACGCCGGCGAGCAGCGAAAACACGAGGACGTTCGGCACGGCGTTCAACAAGGTCAACCACCGTCTTGGAGGAGATGTGGGGCTATCAGAGGCGCCGGCAATCAATGACGATCCCGGTGAATGAGAGGGAGTGACCGTGGCAGACATGACTCTTCTCCGGCGTGGGTCAGCAGGAACAAACGCGCGCCACAACAGGAACGTGGAGCGATTCCAGAGTGGAGCGAGAACCGCTAAACGAGGACGATCGAACAATCGTCGACTCGATTGCGGTACGCCAAGCAGCGGATCGCCTCAGCAGCGAATCACGATCGTCGAGAGCATGGCCAGCCTGGCATCAGGCAGCCATGGCGGTCCGTCTGACGCGCTGCGCCGATGCGCCTGATACACCAACGGAGCAATTCCGTCGGTGATCGCGGGCGTGGCGGACGTCCATTGCAAAGCCAGGCTGAATTTCCCGCCGGCCGAGGAGCGCAGCACGCGGGCGGCCTGCCCGGGGGAAATCAACTCGTGATCGCATGAGCATGGTCCGCCGGAAAGTGCAGGCGGGTCCGTTTCGTCTGCTGGTGCCTCAAGCGATTCATTGTACTGATGATCGCAACATTTGGCCGAGCATTCGGCCTGAGTCTCCGCGCCGGCATCGCCGCCCTCAGGCGTCGTGTCATCCCCATGCTGACAGCATCGGCAGAATCCCGGTCCGGAATCGACGCAGCAGACCGCTCCATCGCTACTGACGCAAAGGTAGACAGCACGGCTGCTTCCGGCGAGAAGCTGCGTCACTGCGAGCGTCAATACCAGCGAAAATCGGAACACGGCGTCCTGCTTTTTCGAGACCATGGCCTATTCAAGGTTATCGGCGTCCGTAAAATCGGTCAATCAGAAAAGGATGACACACGCGGCAAGCTTTCTCCAGATTAACGATTTCCCCCCGCCGTGGCGGTTCAGCTCACGGCTGTTCCGAGAACGACTGAGAGAAAATCGCGCGACGGTTGTTCGGAAGTCGGGCAGAGATATGAATGGTACGAATGTCCGTTTGAGTGGAACGAAAAGGGTGTCCGGTCTTTTTCATGAACCAATCCAAAGGCAGATCGACGTATTCCTGCGCAGGCAGCGGCGCTTGGGGAAAATATGCAAACGCACCGTTCAATTCGATTCTCAAACTGTGCAGCGGAGCCGCGCCGAGATTCTTGACTCGGACCACGGGCGGTTCCGCCGAGTCGACGAGCAAAACGACCTCCACGGGAAGCGGCAAATCGTGCGCCTGGGGTAAGATCCAGTAAATCAGCGCCACGGCCATGAGCGGACAGATCAAGACGAATCCAAACAGCAGCGCCAATCGCTTCCGATTCAAGATCAGGGTGGGACGCCTGACGACCCGACCGGATTCGTCGACTCGCCGCGGTGCGTTCTGCGTCATCACGCCCCCCACTCACGTCTCGTGTTGCTCAGCCGTGAAATCTGCTCGGCTGTGAAATCCGAGTGGAGTGTCCCCGATGAACTAAGATTTCCCGAGAGCCAATCATTTCATGACTGCCAACGATTCAACACCGTTGATGACCACTCCCAGGCACGGCGAGCGCTCGATGCTTCCTCATGATATCGACGCGCGAACCGAGATCAATGTCCGCGGCGTTATCGCGCTGCGCTGGGTCGCGGTCTGCGGGCAATTCTTAACGATTCTGGTCGTCCATGGCGTCCTGGGAGTCGCCCTGCCGCTCATGCAGTTGTTCACCGTGTTAGGCGCGACGGGGGCGATCAATCTGGCGTTGATGCTGGCGCGGCGGGTGATCCCGGTCCGCTGGCCGCTCGCTTCCAGCCGGGTCTGGGAGCATGTCCTCGGCCTGTCGATGCTGTTCGATCTAATGGCGTTGACAGCCCTGCTGGCTCTGACCGGAGGCATCTCGAATCCGTTCAGTCTGTTCTATTTCGTCAACATCGTCCTGGCCGCGATTTTGTTGCCGCGCGGATGGGTCTGGGGACTGACATTTTTCGGCATTGCCTGCATCGCCGTGCTCAATCGATGGTCATTGCCGCTGACGGAATTTGATTCGATCCCGTTCTCCGCCGAAAGGCTGGGCCGGAGCGTGAGCTTGACGCGCTGGGGGTCGTTCGTGGCGTATGCGACATGCAGCAGCATCATTGTCTCGTTCATCACCCGGATCCGTCGACAAATCGACCGTCTCGAAGAGCATGTGCGCGAACTGGCGCAGGCTAAAGCGCGCAGCGAGCGGTTGGATTCGCTGGGTACGCTGGCCGCCGGCGCGGCTCACGAATTGGCGACTCCGTTGTCCACGATTGCCATCATCGTCCGCGAAGTGGAACAAGCCGTCGTGGGCCGGACGGTGACGGATCAGACGGTGGCCGATTTTGCCATCGTTCGGACGGAACTCGACCGCTGTCGGGACATCCTGGATCGGATGTCGAGCGATGCCGGGCTGGTGATCGGGGAAGCAATCTCCCCCATCACATTAGGAGAGTTGATCCAGGAATGCAGCAGCGGCGTCGATCCGCGCACGCCGTTGAAAATCTCGTTCGATCCGACGATTGAATCGCTGACACTCCGGGCTCCGCTGGAGGGGCTCGCCCAAGCGGTTCGCGCGATCGTGAAAAATGCCATTGATGCGACCGGACGTCCGGAAGACGTCACGTTGCGTGCGGAACTCCGGGGAACGAAGATCCTGATGAAGATCGAAGACCGGGGAACTGGGATCGCACCGGAAACGTTGCGCCGGATCGGAGAGCCATTTTTTACGACGAAAGAACCGGGAAAAGGCATGGGGCTGGGAATCTATCTGGCACGAAACGTCATCGAGCGACTGGGCGGAACCATCGAATTTGCTTCCAAACCGGGACAGGGAACGGTGGTCTCGGTGACGATTCCTCGAGAATTCTCGGCCAACGAAGATTTCTCGTCCGGGAGTTTGATGGCCAATGACCGTTTCTTTTAAGTTGGACAGCTGAGATCGTTTGGCGCGTAAGTTGCTTTAGGACGGCCTGTCGTTGGCCGTCTTGGCCAATGAGAGACACTCTTCCTTCTGGGAAGAATCGAGTCGAAGGAGTTTTGTGTCAAGATGACGGCGACGGCAAAGTCCTGTTTAATCGTCGATGATGATGATGTGCTTCGAAATCGGCTGGGTTTGGCGATCAGCGCGCGGGGTTACGACGTTCAAACCGCGGGAAATGCGGATGAAGCGCTGGCATTGGCCGCAACGAGCTGCCCCGATCTGGCCGTCATTGATCTGAAAATGCCCGGCATGAACGGGCTGGAATTACTGACACGATTGCGAGAAAAGTGTGCAACCACCCGTGTAGTGGTCTTGACCGGCTGGGGAAGCATCGCCAACGCCATTTCTGCAATTCGCGCCGGCGCAACTAACTATGTCACAAAGCCCGCCGATGCCACGGAAGTCCTGGCGGCCTTTGAAACGGCGCCGGAACCGAAATTGAATGCATCGGAAACGGAACTCCAGGCGCCGTCGTTGGCGGAAGCGGAATGGAATCATATTCAACGCATCCTGGCGGAATGCAGCGGAAACATCTCGCAAGCCGCCAAACTGCTGGATATTCCACGGCGCACACTGCAACGCAAGCTTAAAAAACGGATGTTTTAACGAGATTCTTCCTACAAACTGACAGGATCAATGGTCATTGATAGATCATGCCTTGCGACATTCTGCGACGATTTGACGCAGTGAAACAAGTCGCTCTCTCACCTATACTTCGTCGAAAATAAGTCGTTGTTGGTGCGCTCGCTGACAGCCGGTTGAATTCGTGTCTGTCCCGTTGTTTCAGGAAGTCCCCCGGTGGGGACGGTGATCGCCCAAAACTTGATTGAGACTGATGCAGTTTTCGTTTCCGCGATGGACCAATCGCTTCGCTTTTCTGGCCCTCGTGAGCTTGATCATCGTCGGAGTGTACGTGGGAGCCGTCATTTATGCCGCGACTTCCCCACAAACGCTGAACATCGGTCATGCGCCGCAGCAGCCGATTCCGTTCAGTCACCGGCTGCACGCCGGCCAGCTGAAAATGGACTGCCGTTATTGCCACAATACGGTCGACAAGGCCGCGCACGCGGCGATTCCCCCCTCGGCGACTTGTGCGAACTGCCATTCCGGAACAAGTGCCAACGGGAGCGTGCCGTACAGTTCGATTCGCAGCGAAAGTCCGCTGCTGGCTCCGCTGCGACAGAGTCTGGCTACCCAGGATTCGATTCCCTGGAAGCGCGTCCACGATTTGCCCGACTACGTCTACTTCGATCACAGCGCGCACGTCAATCGGGGGGTCGGTTGCGTTTCCTGTCATGACCGCGTGGATCGCATGGATGTCGTTGTGCAAGAAAAAACCTTGTCCATGACGTTTTGTCTGGACTGCCATCGCCACCCGGAACCGCATCTGCGACCGCTCGACAAGGTCACCGACCTGGCCTGGGTGCCGGAAAGCGCGGCCGAAGAAACCGGCAAACAACTTCAAGCTGAACTGGGAATCCATCCGCGAACGAATTGTTCCACCTGCCATCGCTAGACCGCAGAGACGCCGCTCTCGTCACTGTCCGTCGCTGCCACGCAACCTCGATAAATGCCTTCCAAGACCTGGTATCGCAGTCTCGCACAACTGGAGAATTCCCCGGAATTTCTCAAGTTGATGCATCGTGAATTCCCACAAGCCGCCAGCGAGTTTCCGGCGGGCTTCACTCGGCGCCGCTGGCTGCAACTCATGGGGGCGTCGCTCGTGCTCAGCGGCGCTGTGGGATGCCGATTTCAAGAAGAGACCTTGGCGCCATTCGTGACTCGGCCGGCAAATCGAACTCCCGGCAAGCCGAAATATTTCAACACGACGTTCGAAATCGCCGGCGTCTCGCAGGCCTTGCGGGTGACGAGTTATGACGGACGCCCGATCAAGATCGACGGCAATCCGGATCATGCCTCCTCCGGGGGCGCCAGCACGGCGTTCGCGCAGGGAACCTCGCTCGATCTCTACGACCCGGACCGGGCTCGTACGCCGACCCGGCAGC
>JAXMBR010000029.1:0-52845 GCA_046349715.1 Planctomycetaceae bacterium
AGGCCCCGCGCCGCCCCAGGCAGACCACGTCGTACGGCCCCTGCTGAATTTCCTCGATCAACGTCAAGGCCGCCGCCACTTTCCGCGATTCGTGCAAGCAATCCCTCGTCAACAGCTTGCTGTGCAAACTGGTCCGGGCGATCCCTGCGTCCGTCAACGCCTGCTGATGCAGATCCAGCAACTGCTGACCTTGCTGCCGTGCACGCTCTCCCCACGCTTCGGCCAGCGTCCGCGGCGTCATTCCCGGGGCGGGCTGGTCGCTGAGCACATACTCGGGCAGCAACTCCGCGACATGCAACAACGTCACCGATAATTCGGACAGCGACGATTTTCCCAACAGTCCAGCTGCAAATTGCACTGCCTTGGTGGAAGCCGCCGAATGATCGACGCAGATCAGCACATTCACAGTGAGATTCCCTTTTTTGCGCACCATACATCGTGGAAACGGCCGCGATTGCGGCTGGTCTGGGCATTGTACGCAACTTCTCGCCTCATCAACAGCTTCGCCTGCCCGGAGATTTCCTGGTAACTTGGAGGAACAGCCCGCGATGTCCCGCCAGGGACCTGCTCGGGGATTGCGGAAATGGGAACAGCATGCCGGCAAACTCACCAGAGAACCACGAATTGACCATCGCAAATCTGGCTGACGATTTGAAATCTCTCCTCGATCAGCCTGTGCAGAACATCGAACACGCGACGCAACTCGCGCGCTTACTCGCCGCCACGGACGCGCGGGCGGTCGCCTGTTGGCAAGCCGTCGGCGAAACTTTGGAATTGGCCGGCTTTTGGGCGGACGACGAGATGCCGAGCCTCATTCAACAGGAATTTGTCGCTGCGATTCGATCCGTCCCTCTCACGGCGTCCCATTTCGGAGTCGTTCAGGCGGTTTTAGCACGGGGACCGGCCGTGAACCATCGGGCGATTTCGTCCGGCCCCCTTCCCCCCGGTTCCATCGGCTGGCTGGTTCGCCTGGACGCAGAATCGTCGCTGGCGATTCCAGTCTATCAGGGAGCAAATTTGGTCGGCGCATTCGCCGTCGCCACGGGGCGACGAATTGAACCCGATGACCAGGTCTGGCAATTGTTGAAGGCTCTGGCCGCGCTCCTGGAAACAACTTAAGGCGGGAGGCTCTGCTGCTCCGGACGGGAGACCAAAAAACCAAGTGTGTCGGAGCGTCGGACTCGTTTCAGGCGTCCTCTTTTGCCGGGAAAAAAAACACGAATTGCCTGTCGGATTGCCGGACGCTAGACTGAATGAGTCTGGCTTGACTTTCCCCCGTTATGGCGGCAAATCGCCCTGTTTGCCGGGGTTCAAGGATCGGTAGATGATGGATCGGCATACGCTCTTTCTGGTCCTGTCGATCGCAAGCGGCTGTTCGGGCCGAGATCCGTCTGTCGTGGATGTTTCCGCTGGTGGGGGTGGTCGTTTGCCTCCAGGCGGGCTTGCAGCTGGGATTGGCGTATTTTGCGATGATGGTGCTCGCCGTCTTGGTGCACGAATACGGTCATGTTTTCGTCGCGCGGGGACCGGCGGCAAGGCCCAGGAAATCGTCCTCTCCCCGTTAGGCGGTCTCGCCATCGCGTAACCCGGCCCCGGCATCCGGGCTCAGATTCTCACTTCCGCCGGCCGTTGGTCAATCTGGCGATCGTGCGCTGGTCTTTCCAGCGTGGTATGCCCGAGTTGACGGGATCGGCCCTTCTCCCCTCGGGGCGGTTGCCGATCAGCGCGATTCGCGGCGATCATCTGGCGGCGGACCTGATGATCCTGGCGTTTATGGCCAATTGGTTGTTGCTGCTCATTAACATGCTGCCGATTTATCCCTTCGACGGCGGACAGATCCTTCAGGCCGCTCTCTCCAGCCGCTATTCGCCCGATTTGGTCTTCCGCGGCATGACCTACACCGGTTTCTGCACGGCCATCGCGCTGATGCTGGCCGGCGTCGTCATGCAATGGTCGTGGCTGATCGTGTTGGGGGCGATCGTGCTCGTCGTCAACGTCATTCAAACCATGCAGGGAAACGTCCAGGAATTTCAGGACGATTCGTTCATGGGGTATGACTTTTCCCAGGGATATACCAGCCTCGAGCGTTCGGCCGACTCCGTCACCGGTCCCGCCCCGGGTTCGGGCGGCTGGCAGGAATGGAAAACCCGCCGTCGAGAGCAACGCGAAGAGCAATCCCGCCAGCGCCAATTGCAAGACGAACGGCAACTCGACGAATTGCTCGCCAAGGTGCATGAGCACGGCATGAATTCGCTGACCGCAGCCGAACGACGCCTGTTGCAGCGCGTCAGCGGCAATTATCGCGATCGCACCAAGCGGCCGACCTGACGGCTCGTCGCGCCAGCCTCAACTGGCCCCGCTGGATCATCCCACCGCGGGCGCAGCGGGGTGCCGGTGGTCGAGAGAGCAGTCACTGGACTCTTCGTGCAAAGCTCCCAACACCTGATCCAGCCTCTCGGATTTCAGATTATCGCCGATCCGCCGCAGCAAATCTTTCAGGACGTATTGTTCGTCCGCCGATAGTCCCCGCCCTGCCGTCTGGCGGACTTCGCGCGCGCACGAGACCATGTTCGCCCAGGCGGGCTCCGCGGCGTCGGTTAATCGAATCAATTTTCGACGCCGATCCCCAGGGCAATCCTCGCGACTGATCCAGCCCAGCGCTTCCATCCGATCCAGAATTCGCACCAGGGTCGGAGGCTCCACCATCATCCGCCGTGCCAATTCGGCTTGTGTCAATTCGCCTTCCAGCATCAACCAACCCAGCACATGCGACTGGCGATAGGTCACGCCGAACGGCGCCAAGCGTTCATTGAGGGCGCGGTGATACGCCTGCGTCGCCACCGTCAACCAATACCCGATGCTCTCTTCGAAATCATAAGGTTGCATAAACAGATGCGCCGGAGGAGAAGCGAAGCGAGGTGAATCTTCGTCGAAGATACGCCCCGCGATGCGCCCTTGCAAGGGGGATGATTTTAGTCGGCGGAGGCTCAATCACCGTCTTCGTTCCCGGTTTGCGGTTTTCCGACGGACGCTACGGGGTGTCATGACACAATGGCAGGCATGTCACCCCCGCCGCGTAGCGAAATGAGACAGCCTCGTTGATCTCCAAAGATTGATTCGCCCATTGATACCGGCATGGGCGGCGGAATAATTCTTCGCTTGAACCTCAAAAATCCTTAAGGATCGCCTGACTAGCCTGCAACCGTGCTCAATCGAAAGGCACCCGGCTGGCGGGTTCGAGGGCTGTTCCGCCAAGCCAGTGAGGATATGACGAATTGGTGGGACTGTGCTCGACTTTCTCCGTGATTGGCATGAAGGTTGTTACCAATTTAGCAAGAATTGCGCGGAGAAGGTCTATGCGAACAGGTGGGAATTGCAGTCCATAGATCGTAAGTTATTGCTGGTAAACGATTTAATGTTCTCTGTTTACAGAGAACAGAAAAATTACGATATTGTTATAATCTGAAATCGGGTCGATGCGTTGTCAATCAAGTTGCCATGCTCGTCGGACGCATGGTGTTCAAAGCTTGCCGGTCGACCCCGAAGGAAACATCGCTCAATGACCTCTCCTGCTGTGACTGCCGCGACCCCGGCGATTCAAAAGTCTCCTTCTGGAAAACATCCGGCCGTGCCGCCTCACCGCCCGGATTCCGAATGGCGGCGAAGTTTGTCCTCCGGACTGATTTTAGCGGGATTGGCCGCGGTGGGATTTTTGGGGCACCAAACCCATTGGACGTTTCAATGGCATTCGTCCGGCGAGGCTCATGCGTCCCCCTCGGCCCCGGAAACGGGAGCCGCCCCGGCGGGCAGTGGCTTGAAAGCCGTCGGCGCTGGCGAGATCGAGTTTGAATCGACGGAGGCGATTGCCAATGCCGGCATTCAGACCGCGCCGGTTCAACAACGGACCATGGTCGAGGAAATCGAGGTTCACGGCGTCATTGATTACGACCGCAAGCTGGTCGCCCGGTTGTCTCCACGCGTCTCGGGCACGGTTTGGCGCGTCATGAAACACTTAGGAGACGCCGTGCATGCGGGCGACGTCGTGGCGATTATCGAAGCCGTGCAGATTGGGGATGCCAAAGCAGAGTTTCTCAACGCGCTCGCGGTCACCGAGTCGCGGACGGCTCAGCGGCAGCGTCTGGAAGGATTGCGTGATGTCGTTCCCGAGAAAAACTACCGCGAAGCGATGCTATCCGAACGCGAGGCGCGCGTGAGACTGCGGAATGCCGAGCAAACCTTGATCAACATGGGCATCCCGATCCGGCAGGAAGATTTTTTGAAGCTGGACGACCAGCAGCGGGCGGATAAACTCCATTTCCTGGGATTGCCTGAAGATTTGCAGCGCGAATTGGATCCTGCCAAACACACCTCGAATCTGGTGGCCATGACGGCGCCGTTCGGTGGGGCGGTCATTAACCGCGGGTTTGGCCTCGGGGAAGTCGTCACTCCCAGCGATACCGTGTTTGAACTGGCGGATACCAGTCGCATGTGGGTGCTGATGGACATCCGCAAGGAAGACGCCGTCCTGGTCGAATGCGGTCAACGCGTCGAGTTTCATGCCGACGGCGTGGAGGAAATCATGGTCGCCAAGGTCGACTGGATCAGCACCGAGGTCGACGAGATCACCCGCACGCTGCATGTGCGTGCGCAAATCGATAACCCCGTGGTCGCGGAGCAGGATGCCGACGGCAATGAGCAGCGAAAGTTCCGTGCCCACACGTTTGGCACCGGGCAGATTCTGGTTCGAGAGGATCTCAACGCGCTCGTCGTGCCGGCGGAGAGCGTGCAATGGGACCAGGAGCGTTACTTGGTTTTTCGGCAAATCTCCGATCTGCGGTTTGAAGCGGTGCCGGTGACCCGCGGCATCGAAGACGACGGATTTATCGAAATCAAAGGTCAAATTTCGCCGGGCACGCAGGTCGTGACGCAAGGAAGCCATGTGCTCAAGTCTCATGCCCTATTGAATAAGTTGGCGGAGCGCGCCACCGCCGACTGATTTTTAACTCGCTTCTTCCCGCCGGAATTGACCCGCGCAGCGCATCGCGGTGCAATCCCTCCCCAGACGCTCCATGCTGGCCTCTCTGATTTCTTGGTCGTTGCGAAATCGTCTCGTCGTCGTGGCGCTGACCATCCTGGTCTGCGCCGCCGGTGTCACGGCGCTCCGCAACCTCAACATCGATGCCTTTCCGGACACTACCCCCGTTCAGGTTCAGATCAATACCGTTGCGTCCGCGATGGTGCCCGAGGAAATCGAACGCCAAATCACCTTTCCGGTCGAACTGGCCATGGGAGGCATGCCAGGCGTCGAATCGCTGCGTTCCGTCTCCCAATTCGGGCTCTCGCAGGTGGTCGTGACCTTTCGCGACGGCACGGGCATTTATTTTGCGCGGCAATTGATCAACGAGCGATTGTCGACGGTCGAACTGCCCAGCGGCGTCGAGCGACCCGAAATGGGCCCGGTCTCCACCGGCCTGGGCGAGGTCTTTCATTATCTCGTCGTGCCCGAGAATGGCGATCTCACCGCCGCACGTACGTTGCAGGATTGGACCATCAAGCCGGCCCTCCGTCCCGTTCCCGGCGTCGCCGAGATCAACCCCTGGGGCGGCATGAAAAAGCAGTACCAGATCCGCGTCGACCCGCAGCAACTCATCAAGTACGGGTTGACCTTTCAAAACGTGATCACGGCGGTCCCGGCCAACAACCTCAACGTCGGCGGCGGAAACATCAAGCAAGGCGGCGATACCGTCCTGGTCCACGGCGTCGGACGGACGGTCAATTCGGAAGAGATCGGCAATATCGTGCTCAGCGCCCGAGGCGGCGTGCCGATTCGCATCCGAGACGTCGGCGAAGTGGTCGTGGGACATGAAATTCGCCGGGGACTCGTCACCGCGAACGCACAAGGCGAAGTCGTGCTGGGCCTGGGCTTCATGCTGATGGGGGAAAACAGTTACGCGGTCACCAACGCCATGCGGGAGAAATTCGAGGAGCTCAAAACTCAACTCCCCCCCGGTTATCGCCTGGAAACAGTCTACGATCGGACCACGCTCGTCAATCGCGTCATTGAAACCGTCAAAAACAACCTCTGCGAAGGGGCTTATCTCGTCATCGTGATCCTGTTCCTGCTGTTGGGGAATCTGCGGGCGGGGTTGATCGCCGCCGCCTCGATTCCGCTGGCCATGATGTTTGGTTTCTGCGGCATGTGGTCCGCGGGCATTGCCGGGTCGTTGCTCAGCCTGGGCGCGATTGACTTCGGCATCGTCGTCGACAGTTCGGTGGTGGTGATTGAGAACATTATTCGCCGCCTCGGCCACGCGGGCGAGGTTTCGCGCGAAGATCGGCTCAAGATCATTCGCGATGCCGCCATCGAAGTCCGCACCCCGACCGTCTTCGGCCAGTTGATCATCATGATCGTGTATCTGCCGATCCTCTCGCTGGAAGGCGTCGAGGGGAAAATGTTTCGCCCGATGGCCCTCACCGTGATTTTCATTCTCATCGGCTCGCTGATCATGTCGCTGACCATGACGCCGATCTTGTCTCATTGGTTCCTGCCGCGCCGCGTGGAAGAACGCGAGGTCTGGTTGGTGCGGTTTGCCAAGCGGATCTATGAACCTGTCCTGCATTTCGCCCTGCGCAATCGCTGGGCCGTCCTGATGGTGGCCGTCACCGCGCTCGTCATGACCGGTCGCTATGCCTTACAGATGGGCTCGGAGTTCGTGCCCCGGCTGTCCGAAGGGGACGTGGTGATCGGCATCCTGCGCGCTCCGGGGACGTCGCTGGAAACGACCGGCATCGTCAACACGGAAATCGAACGCCTGCTGTTGCAGAAATTTCCCGACGAGGTTGCCCACATCTGGAGCCGGACCGGCGCTCCGGAAGTCGCCACCGACGCTGGCGCTCTCGAAGCAACCGACATGTTCGTTTCGCTGAAGCCCCGCGAGCAATGGAAGCGGGCGCAGACACAGCAGCAGCTCGTCGAACTGATGAATGAGGTCGTGAACGATTTTCCCGGCCAGATTGTCTGGTTCACCCAGCCCATCGAACAACGTATCAATGAAATGATTTCCGGCGTGCGGGCTGACGTGGCCTTGAAAGTCTTCGGCGATGATTTCGCGACGCTGATCCCCAAAGCCCAGGAACTGCAACGGGTCCTGGCGGGCATTCAGGGAGCCGCGGACCTGATGATGGAGCAAGTCGACGGGCAGCCGATTCTTCGCATTCGAGTGCGGCAGGACGACCTGGCTCGTTACGGCGTCACCGCGGAAGCGGTGCTCTCGCTGATCGAATCCATCGGCAGCAAACCCGTGGGGGAAGTCGTGGAAGGACAGCTCCGCTTCCCGCTGGTGGTGCGGCTCCCGGATGAATTTCGCACGGGGGGCCCGGCCATCGAACAGATTCTGCTGTCCACCCCCTCCGGCGAGCGGATTCCCCTCTCGCGTCTGGCCGACGTGGAACTGATCACCGGTCCCAAAATGATCACTCGGGAATGGGGACGCCGGCGCATCACGGTGCAATGCAACGTCCGCGGTCGCGACGTCGGCAGTTTCGTCGCGGATGCTCAGAAGCTCATCGCTGAAAAAGTCGAACTCCCCGCCAGCCAGTTTCGCATCGAATGGGGCGGACAGTTTGAAAACATGCAGCGCGCCCAGCAACGATTGATGATCGTCGTGCCTTTGGCCCTCTGCCTGATCATCGGCCTGCTGTACGCCACCTATCGAAACCTCATCGATTCTGCATTCGTCTTCGCCAGCGTGCCGTTCGCCTGCCTGGGAGGGGTGATCATGCTGATGTGGCGCGAGATGCCGTTGTCTATCTCCGCCGCCGTGGGATTTATCACCCTTTCGGGCGTGTCCGTGCTGAACAGCATGATTCTGGTGTCGTCTCTCCGGCAACGCCTGGCGGAGGGGCATGCACTGGCGGACGCGTTGCCGGAGGTCGCCGTCGAAAGCCTCCGCACGGTCTTGATGACGGCCCTCGTCGCGAGCGTCGGCTTCATCCCCATGGCCGTCAGCCAGGGATCGGGCGCCGAAGTCCAGCGTCCTCTCGCCACGGTGGTGATCGGCGGGGTGGTGAGCAGCACCGGGATGACGCTGTTGGTGCTGCCGGTACTGTACTCGTTTCTCGCCCCGCGCCGGCGTTCCGGGGAAACCGCCGAATCGGAACAGGGATCGCGCCGCTCCCAGCCGGAACCTGTCACCATCTAGGTCGACAGGGCGATTTCAGCCCGAGCCGCCCATTGACGGTCCCAAGCTGACCATCACGGCCCGCCGGACGCGCCCTGCCGGCCACGGACGCCAGGGACATTCACTCCGGCGCTGAACTCAATCGGCGAAGGGGCTCTCGCCGGAACCGGTCCCGAATTCCGGATCCTTTTCCAATTCGGCTTGCCACTTTTTCTGCACCGGAATCAGCTTCGTCAGGATCTGCAACAGGACTTCCGTGGGAGAGTGATCGGCCTCGATGCGAGACACGATTTCTGGCGGAAAGACCTGGATCACGGGTTCCGATTCGCGGCGATAGGTCTCGAAACGATTGCGAATGACGCCTTCATTCGCGTCGTCGGCCCGGTTTTCCTTGATCGCCCGCCGCTTGATCCGATCGATCATCGATTGCTGGTTCGAACAATCGAGATGGATCACGTGCAGCACGTTGATCAAGTCGGCCATCAGCTCGGTCTGACGCGGCGTCCGCGGAATTCCGTCCAGCACAAGAAATTCGTACGGCGGCTTGTAACGGGACACCGCGATATGCCCCTGCAGCGCTTTCTTCCAGATCCGGATCGTCAATTCGTCCGGGACCAGCTTTCCCTGGGAACTGTAGTTGTAAATCTCCCGGCCTTCCGGCGATTGGATATTGAGGGACCGGAAGACGTCCCCGCACGAGAGATGAAAGAACCCCGGGATGCGTCCCAGAATCGCCCCTTGCGTCCCCTTGCCGACCCCCGGAGCCCCAAACAATAGTACGGCAGGATGTCGTCCGTCTGTCATGCGATCACATTCTGCAAATAGTTTGAGCGGATGAGACGCCGGCAAAGAGCCTTGGGTATCTTTACCGCGGGTCTCTCTTCATGAACTCTTAATTTATTGTAATCCGCCGCTCCCCATCCCTCAATTCCCGCAATGGTCGGAGCTCAGGCGTATCGAACGGCCAAAAAAACAGGCGTCCTCGACAATGCGGGACGCCTGGGAAATCGACTTGCCGCCGCGGATTAGCGCGACATGAACGCGATCACTTGCAGAATGTCGACCGGCAGACTGACGTCTTTCGCAGTCGGCAGCGCGGTCACCCGCCCCTCCAGGTCCTTGGCGTCGAAAGCGAGCCAATCGACTGTCTGGCGAGAACCCGATTCGGCCAGTTCCTGGTAGAGCTTCTTCAGATTCGGCCGATTGCGGATGGTGATCACGTCGCCGGGATTGACGAAGATCGACGGCTTGTTGACGGTTTTGCCGTTCAACTGGAAATGGCGATGCACGACGCCCTGCCGGGCTTGCAGTCGGGTCACGGTAAAGCCGGCCCGGCGGATGACGTTATCCAGGCGACGTTCGCACATCACCAGCAGAATGTCGCCGGTATTCCCCTTCTGCGCCTTGGCTTTCGCGAAATATCGGCGCAACTGGGCTTCACGCAATCCATAGTAGTACTTGATCTTCTGCTTGTCGGCGAGGGCCATGCCGTAGGTCGACAGCTTCCGGCGGCGTTCCGCCATGCCCGGAGGAGACGGCCGCTTTTCCAGTGCCCGAACGGCCCCGGCATTCTCAAACACCATCGCCCCGAGTCGGCGGTTAACCCGCCCTTTTGGTCCCGTATAACGCCCCATCCGCCTCTGCTCCTGTACGGGAAAACCATGCTCCCGCGGCACCATTGATCAGTTCGAATCGAGCATCATGGCCGATCGACGGCGGGGCGTCAACCGACTGGATGCGAGATTCGGCGGAAAAACGGGACGCCTGGCCGGTCGCCGTGCTCGCAGGCCACCTCCTGACGGCGAACCAGGCGGCAGAAAGGCCTGGGGCGTTCCCCGTCCAAATCATCGGTGAAATTCCGGTCGTTTTTTCGTGAAAGGAGACCAAAAAAGGAACGGGGTCGAGACCCGTGAGCCTCGACCCCGTTCATAGCCGTCAATCGCCGTCTTCACCCTTCAGACGGTCAGTCAGACGGTTAGCGGAACACTCCGACCCAACTGGGCCGTCCGTTCCGATATTGATAGCCGAAGCCGACTTCCGACCCGCTGAGCATGATGCCGTGATGGGCCGGCGAGGCGATCCATCCGTTGATGGCGCCGTCGGGAGTCGTCGGACCCTGGAAAATGATTTCCAGGTAGGGGAGGCCGCTGTGCTGCATCCCCCCGAAGTCGGACATCCAGTTGGCGTGCCTCTGGGCCGCCAGGCACATCTCGGAATTCAACCGGACGGGACCCACCCCCATCCGTGCTCGATGGGCATTGGTCTGCTGAACCAACGCCTGGATCGTCGGATGCTTCGTCAACCAGTCATCCGCAGCGGCTTTCACAATCTTGACGACTTTCGGCTGGCTCAGCTTGGTGGCGTCGGCTGGTGGTTCGGTGGCCCAGATCGGAGCGGTCACCAAAGCCGCCAGAGTCAACGTCAGAATTCGCAGAGTCATTCCTTCTCCTCTTTCAACAAAGGGGTCTTTCTTCGTCCGTCGCCAGCCATCCCCCTGCCCCCCTGGACGCGATCGGACTCGCTTCCCCCCGCCCCTGTGGCGGACGAAGCGGGTGCCAGCGTAGAGTGCAGGGACTTTTCCGGGCAAGTGAACTGCGGGGGCTGCGAATTTTCGATCGCCGGTGTTCACTTGCAGAATGCCGGCGCTTCTGAAACGGACATATCAGCGGAAATTTATGCCGCTAGAGATTTTGCGCCGAGATTTGTCAACGAAAAGGCTGACGCGCAGGCGGAAGAATGGGAAGGCCGAGTCCCTCCCGGACGGGTCAGGCGGGCATTACGAGGCGGTCGCCGCGGGAGCCGGATCCTGCTGATAGAGCAGCGTCTTGAGGATCTTAAACGCCAGCAGCCCGCACTTCTGACGGCTCGGGGTCAGTGGGACCTGGAGCAATTTGAGCATGTCGGGGGCTTGAAGCTGCCGGAGCTCCGCCAGCGTTTTCCCCTCGACTGCTTCGCAGAGGATAGAGGCGGCCGCCTGGCTGATGGCGCAGCCTTTCCCGTCGAAGAAGCACTCGGCGACCTGATCGCCCTCGAACCGGAGCTGCAAAGTCACCTGATCGCCGCAGATCGGGTTCCGATCGGACAGACTGCAACTGGCCCCTTCCAGTTTCCCCTTATGATAGGGAGACTCGTAATGATCCAGGATATGGTCGTCGTAAAGTTCGTCGAGACTGCCAGTCAATCGCCTATCCCCAATTCCAGCCAAGGCTTCGTCTCTGAATGGATCTCGCGATCCCCGGGTCTATTTTACACAGGAGTGCCTGTCAAAACTAGCGCCGACTTCGCGGGCATCACGACAGAATCTTCGACCGCAATTGCTGCAATAAAGCCGCCGCCGTACCGATGTCGGCTTTCTGTTTGGCCCGGTCATGGGCGATTTCCCGTTCGATGGTCAGCGGTCCTTGGTAGCCAATCTCTTTCAAGGTGCGGAGATAGGTTTCCATGCCCACATCGCCTTCCCCGAGCGGAACTTCCGTTCCCCACGATTTGCCGCGTTGATCCGCAGGAGCCCACTTGGCATCCTTGCAATGGACGCTGCGCACGTATTTCCCCACCATTTTCAGGGCGGCGATCGGGTCGCCCGTCCCGTAGAGGATCATGTTAGCCGGGTCGAAGTTGATAAACAGGTTGCTCCGATTCACGTCGTGGAGGAATTCCAACAGGTGATCGGCCGTTTCCTGTCCCGTCTCAAGATGGACGTTCTGGCCGTTCTTCGCCGCGTGGTCCAGCACGTCCTGCGTCACGGCGAGGAGGTTTTGGTAACTGGCGGTCCCCCGTTCCGGCACGAAACCGATGTGCAGGCCCACGCAGGAGCAGTTGAGCAGCTTGGCGAAGTCGGACACGGCCTTCATTTCCAGGGCCCGGGCGGCTCGAGTCGCTTCCGGAACCAGCCCGACCGTCCGGGCAGTCGTGGCAATGTCGGCGTAGCTTTCCCCGTCGAAGCCGGTGAAGACACAAGTCAGGGTGATACCGGCCGATTTGAGCCGGGCGAGGAATTCGTCCGCCGTTTTCTGATTTCGCGACTCGCCATGCGGGGAATGAACCTGCACAGTGGGGATGCCGAGTTCCTGGGCGACGTCGAGATGGACGCCTAAGCCCGCATCAATGGAAGTAAACACGCCGATTTGCCAGGGAGTCATGCTGCGCTCCGGGGGAGGTCTCATCACGGTGGGAAATTGACCCCGCCATGATAAACAGCCCTAGCACGGTTCTCCAGTTCGGTCGGAAGGAAGCTGTATTGACGGACGGTTTGCATATCTGACTTTCTGCATCGTTTTCCGGGTCCTCTGCGTTTTAGAAATCCGGAGTGGAACGCAGAGGCCGCAGAGGGGCTGCGGAGATACCGTCAACTGAGCCCGTTCTGATTGAGATTGTGGGGTGAAACTGCGCTGAGTGGTGAGAGGGACCAATTCTCAATCTGGGAACCGGTCGGGGGGCGTGTTAGGCTGCACCACACTCTTCTTCTGGAACCTGGACGGATCAAGCTGATGGAGGAAACCGATGCCCTGGGCCCTTCCGGTCGATGGGGACGCTGGGTCGGTTTGGCGGTCTTCGCCCCGATCTGGTTCAGTCCCGCCCCGGTCGGTTTGCCGGCTTCGGCTCAGCGTCTGGCGGCGGACGCCACGGGCTGATGGCCAGTTCGGTGGGTGACGAACGCCTATCCAATCGCCGTGTCAGCCTGCTGCCGCTGGTGCTGTTTCCGCTGTTGGGGATTCAATCGGCCAAGTCGGCGAGCGCGCTATTTCAGCGACAGCTCGTGCCTGTATCTGGGCGGATTCACTACGCTCGGCATCGAAAAATGGGGCCTGCATCGCCGGATAAAGCGCTGGTCGTGATCAGCATCCTCGCCTGAGTCCGAAGCGAATCGTGTTGGGGTTCTTGCTGGCCACATTCTTGATTTCGATGTGGATGAGCAATACGGCGACGACGCTGGTGATGCTCCCTACTCGCCACCTGCTGTTGGCCTCGCTGCAGGAGTACGCGCGGCCCAATCAAGGGGGAGACAACGCCAAACGCCGCTCGATCAACTTGTCGGCGGTATTGCTCGGGATTGCCTATGCGGCCAGCATCGGCGGCGTGACGACATTGGTCGGCACCCCGACGAACATTGTCTTCGGCGACTTGTGGATCCGCTCGTTTCCCCAGGCCGACCGAATCTCCGCCGGCGAATGGATGTTCGTCTGGGTCCTTCGGATTGACGTTTCTGCTGCTCTGCTGGGCCCTGCTCTCCTGGAGCTTGCCTTCGATGGCAGGTTACGTCACCGCGGAACGGTCATTTTTTCGCACACGGCTGCGTGAACTCGGGCCGATGAGCGCCGGCGAACGGATCATGGCGGTTCTGTTTCTCACCGCAGCGCTGTTGTGGATGTTTCGGATCGACTTCAAAGTCACGGATCAGGTGCTCGTTCCCGGCTGGGGCGATTGGGCGATGGCTGGATTAAAAGCCTGGGGCGTTTCCGGCAAACCGCATGAACTTTCCGAATGGGTCAGCGATGCAACCGTCGGCATGACAATCGCATTGATGATGTTCTTCATTCCGGTCCCGATGCCAGACCGCACTCGCCAGCCCCTCATGGACTGGCGCACCGCCTCCAAGCTGCCATGGGAAATTCTGCTGTTGTTTGGCGGCGGGTTCGCCTTGGCGGATGCCTTTCGCACGACCGGACTGGCCGAATGGGTCGGGCAGATGTTCGCCACCTGGGGAGCGGGTCAGCCGGCGTGGCTGTTGGTCACGGTCGTTTGTTTGTTGCTGGTCTTCATGACGGAATTCACGACGAACGTGGCGACCGTCAACGCGGTGCTGCCGATTCTCGCCTCGGCTTCCGTCGGCCTGGGCATCGACCCTCGTCTGTTGATGATTCCGGCGACGATCTCCGCCAGTTGCGGGTTCATGCTGCCGATCGGCACGCCGCCCAACGCCATCGTGTTCGGCACCGGCAAGGTTTCCGCCGGCCGCATGGCGCGCGTCGGGTTGGCCATGAACCTGATCGGCGTCGTGCTGGCCGTGTTAACGACGTTTTTCCTGCTCGTGCCGCAGCAGCGGATTGATTTGAAAACGATGCCGGCGTGGGCGCAAGCAGCGAAAGACAAGTAAGCTCTCGGGGCTACGGCAGCACTGCTCGTGCCATGCGAATCCGATTAATCAGCGACACCGGCATGTTTCGCTTTCCCATCTGCGCCAAACGAAATGAACAGGTATAATTTCAACTGAAATGGAGCATTGGGATTTCGGTCCATATGGCCAAGATTGTACCGGAAATAACTGTCGCCATCTCGCGCCACGTCGGGCCTGCCGAGCAATTCGATAATTTGCCCACGACTCATGCCAACCAAGGAATGGTTCGCTAACAGGCTCTCCGCCATGTACCCGCGATGCTGGGCATCAGATGTGGCCCAAGTTTCTTGTTCAAATGCGATTGGAATATAACCGGGATAGAACCAAGAGATTAGAAGAAAGTGCCCTCCTGCGGTCACTGCAAAAAAGGCCAGCAGGCAGAGACACAGCGCCCGCAGCGAATACCAATTCCGCTTCGACACGCTTTTGCCACTATCTTTGAGCGAACCTCGTACAGGCATCTTTGCACGATTTGGTAAAGATTCAACACAAATCACAGCACCGCTGTAATCGGCTGCCCTAATGTAATCGCATTCGGGCGGCGCAGTTGATCGTACAGCAATCCCTCGCTGGAAATTCCGAGACGCTCATAAATCGTCGCCTGCACGTCGACTGGGTCAACACGATCGGCTTTGGGGTAGGCCGCCAAGCGATCGGATTCACCGAACACCACGCCGCCGCGAATGCCGCCGCCGGCGAGGAACGTCGTCGAGCAATCGCCCCAGTGATCGCGCCCGGCGTTGGCATTGATTTTCGGTGTCCGGCCGAATTCCCCGAAGCAGGCGATCAATGTTTCATCGAACCGGCCGCACGGTCAAGTCATCCATCAATGCCGAGATCCCCTGATCGACAAACGGCAGCAGTTCGGTCTGAGCGCTTCGAAATTTTTGCTGTGGGTGTCCCAGCTGTCGCAGACGGTCATTTCATTGAAATGAATCGCCACCAGCGGCACGCCGGCTTCCGTCAATCGCCGTGCCAGCAGGCACGCCTGGCCGAAGCGGTTGTTGCCGTAGCGGTCACGATTCTCGGCCGATTCGGTTTCCAGCGAAACAATGGGCGTTCGATCGGAGTTCGCCGCACCCGTCAGCAACATCGCCTGCCGGCGGAGCAGATCAAAGCCCGCCAGCGTGAGCCCGAATTCCGGGCGGCGTTTCCGCAGCCGCGGCCAGCACTTCCTGCCGAGCCGCGAGACGATCCCGTGAAACGTGATCGGGCAGCGCCAGCGCGGGAACAGCAGACGCGAGGCCCGGTTCACCTTCGACACAGAGGGGATCGAACTTGGGGCCGAGAAATCCGCCGTTGCCGCCGCGCAGCGGAGACCGCGCCCGTTTGAATTCGCCGGAAATGCTGCTGCGGATGGCGAGTTCGGGGATGGCGACGTAGCCCGGCAGGTCAGCCGTCGGCGGGCAGAATTGCGAGATCACCGAGCCGAGATGGGGAAAGTCCGTGCGGAGCGGCGGACGGATGTCGTTGTCGACCAGCGGCTGTTCGGTCGCCCGGCCGGTCAGTGTGTAATAGATCATGGGCGTGTGATTGCTGTTCGGATGGCTCACCGCCCGCAACAGAGCATAGCGGTCCGCCCGCTGTGCCAGTCGCGGCAGGTGTTCGCAGATCTGCAACCCCGGCTGATTGGTGGCGATCGGTTGAAACGGTCCGCGGACTTCCGCCGGCGCTTCGGGCTTCATGTCGAACATGTCGAGCTGCGGCGGCCCGCCCAGCAGGTAAATGAGAATGCACGATTGAGCGGGCGATCGACGTTCGGCAGAGCATGCCTCGCGCGGCAGCGCGAACCCGGCCGCCGCCAAACCGCCACCGGTTTGGAGAAAATCACGCCGGGAAAAATGGACAGGGAGCATCGAAGAACCCCGCTCGCAGGCGGCTTGACGATTGCCGCACCGCGTTCAATAGTGTGAGGCTACCAGACGAACGTGCGGGGAGAAAGCGCAATCGTCTTAGCCCCCGGCGAGTCGCCGGGGGTCGGAGTGATTGTGGCGTCCCTGGGAAAAAACGCCCCTGGCGATTCGCCGGGGGCTAAGACGGGAACATTGTCATGCGGTCTGCGATGATCATCATGGTGCTCATGACGTCCGCGGCATTCGCCGAACCGCCGGCGTGGGTGAAAGTCGCCGAACGGGCGGCGTTCAGTCCCCGCGATTCGTGCGGTGAACTCGTTTATAAAGACCGGATGTGGATTCTCGGCGGATGGATGGACTCGTTCAAAGACCCGCCGCGCGACGTCTGGTCGTCGGCGGACGGCATCGAGTGGACACGAGCCGTCGAGAACGCGCCGTGGAAGCACGCCGACTTTCCGATGACGACGGTCTTCCAGGACAAAATGTGGATCATGGGGGGCTGGCACGGCGGGCGGTTGCCGCACGCCTCGGCGAGTAATTCCGTCTGGTCCTCGACGGATGGCGCCGAATGGAAGCTGGAAATCGAATCGGCTGAGTGGAGCCCGCGCATGTGCGGCGGACTCGTCGTGATGAACGACCGCCTGTGGCTCATGGGAGGCACGCAGCAGTATTACTTTGGCACCGACGATGATTTGAAGAACGACGTCTGGTCGTCGAAAGACGGAATCCATTGGGAGCAGATGACTGAACACGCCCCGTGGTCGCCACGGGCCTATATTTCACCAGTCGCGCTGAATGGAAAACTCTATGTCTTCGGCGGCGGGAATTATCTACCGAATTACCAGGTGAAAAACGATGTCTGGTCGTCGACTGACGGCGTGAACTGGACGCGGGAAACCGAACACGCCCCCTGGTCGCCGCGGATCTGGTTTACCTCCGCCGTTTATCGCGACCGCATGTGGATTGTCGGCGGCTGGTCGAATAATCCCTCACAGAATTGGCCCGACGTCTGGCATTCAGTGGATGGCAAAATGTGGACTGAGCTGAAAGCGGCAAACAGCTGGAAAGCCCGGCATGAACAATCGACTTATGTGTTCCAGGATAAACTTTGGGTCGTCGCCGGGCATGCCCAACCGCTCAACAGCGAAGTGTGGAGCTTGGACCTGCCGCCTGATTGGACGGGCGAGAAATAGCGGATGTCGGACGGCGGATCGCGGATGGGAAAACCAATTCGCCGCAATGCGAAGTCTTCGGAGCGGAGCGCCGGCTATTCCCGCCGATCGCGCAGCTGCTGATCAAACCAGTCGGCGATGGCGGTGACATCGTCCTCGGATTTCCAGAAGTCGCCCCAGCCATGGGCCTTGCCGGGTCGCACGATCAATTTGACCGGGGCCGCTCCGACTTCTTTCGCGCGGGCGACGAACGCCTCCGACTGCTGAAGCGGTACGATTTCGTCCGCGTCGCCGTGAATGATCAGCGTCGGCGGCAGTTTCGAAGTGAGATGATAAATGGGCGAGATCTCCCGACCCAGTTGCTGCTGTTCCTCAGCAGACAACGGCTGTGAACTGAACGCGACGGCAAGCGGCGCGAGGGGCCCTGCTCCGACTCCGCTTTTTCCCGGCTCGCCGTAATTCAAAAAATCGGTCGGCGGAAAGAAACAAGCCGCCGCCTGCACCGCACTGCTCTCGCGATCCACCGGGTCGGGGGAATCGGGTTTTCCCGGGCCGCCTTGCGTAGCGATGGATAAGGTCAAATGGCCGCCGGAACTCGCTCCCAACACGCCCAGGCGATCGGGTCGGACGTCAAAGTGTGTCGCGTTCGCCCGGACAAATCGCACCGCTCGCAGTACGTCGTCGATTTCTTCGCGAATGGTAAACTTGGGTTGGGAACTGGTCACGACCGCGAACACCGTGTACCCGCGTTTGAGATAGACGTCAAAAATCTCGGGCCGAATCGTGACCATCATCGGCGTTGATTTGCTCGACAGCCAGCCGCCGTTGACGAGGAATAACAACCCGCAGCCGTTCTGCTCGCCCGGCTGGAACACGTCCATGGTCAACGCCAGGCCGTGTTTGCGGCCGTAGATGACATCTTCGGTGCGGCGGACAGGGGTGTCGCAGAATCCGTTGGAACTGAATAACGAAACAGAGATCAGACCGAGGAAAACGACCAGTTCTGGGAATTGAATCCTCATTGGCATCTCGAACTTCCTCTTCTGATTCCAGGTCTACATCTCTCTCGTCGCCATCAATTCTGCCCGAAGCTCCAGGCACTCCTCGCGATTGATCTGCGACAACTGGGTGGTAGATACCGCTTAGCCAGAGGCAATGCTATTTCGGTATCGCATCTTTGGCCTCTACCAGACTTCGCCCCACAATTTCCGTATCGCTCCGCGCGAAGACTCGATTCCCCGCATAGGCCGGATGCGCCCAAGTGTGACCGATGATGTTCGTCCGCGAGGTTTCGTGGTAGCCCGTCTCGTTCAGCCGCGCGAGGATCAGGTCACCTTCCGCATTTAAGATGATGGCCCGGTCGTCGTCGCCCAGCCAGACGAGCGAAGCTTGCGGGTTGCGGTCGCGCGGGGTCATCTGGTGGTCGTCGTCCCAGAGTTTCTTGCCGGTTTGAAGTGCGAAACAGGTCAGCCCCTGGCTCTTATCCAACAGGTACCCCAAGCCGTGGCGGTACAACGGCTGCGCCATGAGGCCGCGCAGAAAGCTGCGATCCTCCCAGGCGAGTTTCGTATCGTGGGCCGTCTCGCCGAGGCGGATCGCCTTGGCGCCGTCCCAATAGCCGGAAATGAAAATGATGCCGTCCTGATAAATGGGTTTAGCGATCGACACGCCATATTGGATTTCATACGGATGCGACCAGAGGAGTTCGCCGGTTGTCGCGTCGAGAAAGCGTAAATGCGACGGCGTCCAGCAGAACAGTTGGTCGCGATCGTGCGCGCGGAACACGAGTGGCGTGCAATAGCCGGCTTCGTCTTTCAGGGACCGCCAGAGTTCCTTTCCTGTGAGCCGATGGACGGCGATCACGCTGGCCCCGTCGCCGCTTCCCGGCGAGAGATAGCAGAAATCCTGATGAATGACCGCGGAACCCGAGAAACCCCACGTCGGCAGTCGGCCGGCGAAGTCTTTCACGTAATGGAGCTTCCAGATTAACTCGCCTGACGTGGCATCCAGGCAACGTACATCCCCCATCGCGCCGACGGCGTACAACCGGCCGTCGTGAATCGTCGGCGTCGAGCGCGGGCCGTTGCCGTAATCGAGCTTGCCGTATTCGACGGGATATTCATGTCTCCAGAGCAGATCGCCGGTCTCGGCCTGAAAGCAGAGAATCCGTTCGCGCTCGTCGGGCGGTTTCTGGCGGTCCATCGTGTAGACCCGTTCGCCGACGACGCTGATTCCCGAATACCCGCCGCCGATCTCCCGCTTCCAGAGTGGTTTCAAGCCGGATTCCGGCCATTGTTCCGGCAGCTTTGGCCCCTGCCACGTTCCATCCCCGCGCGGCCCGCGAAATTGCGGCCAATCTTCGGCGTGAATCCGCGAAATCAGCAGGCACAGGCCAAGGCATCTCACGCAGAGGCGCAGAGACGCGGAGAAACGCCAAGAGAATTCAGGGTGAAGGACTGTTTTCATCGCCCCTTCTCTGCTTTTCTTAGCTCTCTCTGCGTCTTTGCGCCTCTGCGAGAGATGGATTTAGTTTTTGATCTCGAAGATCGCTTCCACTTCGACGGCGGAGCCAGTGGGAATCTGCGCGAAACCCAAGGCGCTGCGGGCGTGATAGCCGTCGGTCGTTTTGCCGAAGATCTCGTGCAGGAGGTCGCTGCAACCGTTGATCACGAGGTGCTGTTCGTGAAATTCGAGCGTGGAATTCACGCAGCCCAACAGCTTCAGGACGCGCAGGCCGTTGAGGGTGCCGTGCGCGTTCCAGACTGAGTTCAAGATCTTGACGGCACATTCCCGGGCGGCAGCTTTGCCCTGCTCCACCGACACGTCCGCGCCGAGTTTTCCTTTGATGTCGCTGACATGGCCGGACGTGATCAGCAGATTGCCGGTTTTGACGACCATTGCCAGGTAACCGGGTTCTTGCTTCGTGAATTTGAGACCGAGGGATTCGGCTTTTTCTTGAGGAGACATGAGGACTTTCTGTTGAGTAAGAATGAAAATCGAGGTCGTCGATCGGAATCGCGAGTTTCCGATTTGCCCCGATTATTTTTGCCAGCGTTGCCAGGCCAACCCCGGTCGATCGACTCGGAACTGCACCAGACGCGTGTGTTCGACTTCGGTGACGTACACAGTTTTTCCGTCCGGCCCGCCGAAGCAGACGTTGCTCGGCTGTTTGCCGAGGACATCAATCTCGTGCAGGTCTTTGCCCTCGGGCGTCATGATCACGACGGTTCCTTTGCCGTAGCGGGCGATGCAAAGATTGCCGTCCACGTCGCACCGCATGCCGTCAAAACCGTGATCGGGAAACTGCTTGATCAGTTGTTTCTCACCCAGCGTTCCGTCGGATTTGATGGGGAATTTCCAGACGTTGCGCTGGACGGATTCATTGACATACAGCCATTTTCCGTCCGGGCTGACTTCGATGCCGTTCGTCGTGCCGAGGTTTCCCGCCACTTTGACGATTTTTCCCGGGGCGGGCACCATCCACAGCTGGCCGGTCTCCCCTTTCCAATCGGGGTCGCTGGCGTAGAGCGTGCCATTGGGAGCGATGGCCAGATCGTTCGGCTGATTCATCGAACCGTCGTGAGCGTAGACGTCGATCTTTTTGGTTCGCAGGTCGACCCGCAGCACGTTGTGTTCGACATAGTCGGCGACGAACATCGTACCCTGCTTATCGAATACGATGCCGTTGCCGGTGCTCTGGCCAGGCAGCGTGACAAAAATCTCCCCGACGCCTTGCGGCGTGACTTTGCCGATCGTCTGCTGCTTCGCAAAGTTCACGGCGAAGATGTTTCCCGTGGCGTCGCAGTTGGGGCCTTCGATGCCGGGCGTGAATTCGCCCGGTTTCGTGAGCGGCGAGGCGACGAAGGGTTTGTCATCGGCGAAGGCGGCTGATGTGGTCACGAACAAGAACATTCCCAGATAGCGGATCATCACTCACCCCCACAAAACCAGGATCATCAGTTGTCACGCGGAGCGCTCAGCGGGATTCACAGTCTAACCGTGAGGGATCCGGAATTCCCAGCGACGCGGTGCTTTCGCGGATTGACAATTCGTGGAACGGCCTGGAGACTGGCCACCATCACGACTCTGGAATTCGCACGGAGATATCGATGTCCGTTTCCCGTCATTGGTTTCTTTTGCTGGCGGCTGTCATGACCTGGAATTCGATCGCCGACGCGCAACTGATCGTCGCCCATCGCGGCGCCTCGTATGACGCGCCCGAAAATACGCTGTCGGCGTTCCGCCTGGCCTGGGAGCAACAGGCCGACGCCATCGAAGGCGACTTCTTTTTGACCAAGGACGAGCAGATTGTCTGCATTCACGATTCGAAAACCAAACGGACCAGCGGAGTCGACCAGGACGTCGCGACGTCCACCCTGGCAGAACTTCGCCAACTGGACGTGGGCCGCTGGAAAGACGCGCGTTGGACCGGTGAACGGATTCCGACGCTGGCCGAGGTGCTGGCGATCGTCCCGGACGGAAAGAAAATTTATATCGAGATCAAATGCGGACCCGAAATCGTCCCGTATCTGCCGTCGGTGCTGAAACAATCAAGATTGAAGCCGGAGCAGATGATCATCATCAGCTTCAATGACCAGGTGATTGCGGAGACGGTGCGGCTGTTGCCGGAACTCAAATCGTATTGGCTCGCCGGATTCCGGCAGAACGACGCCACCAAACTCTACGAGCCGACCGTCGAGGCCGTCCTGGAAACTCTGGCCCGCACGAAGGCGCACGGGCTGGATGTGCAGGCGAATCGAGCCGTGGTCGATCGCGCGTTCGTCGAACGCTTGCGAAGCCAAAAATTGGAATTTCATACCTGGACGGTCAACACCCCGGAGGATGCGAAGCATTTTCGCGAATTAGGCGTCGATTCCCTCACGACCGATCGCCCCGGATACCTGCGGGAGGCGCTCCAGCTCAAGTGAGGGGATTTCCTTAGGCTGCTGCCCCACCTACAATGCGGACGGCGGTTTTGATGCCGAAAGGGAATGACATGGATCTCGGAACGTCGCTGGAATTGCTGGCCACCACGCATCAGTTTCCCGGAAGATACGTCTTCAAGGCGATCGGGGTCTTGGACGATGATTTCCCGGACCGCATCGTCGCGGCCATCCGCAGCGAGTTGAAGCACGAATTCGATTCGCCGGCCAGTGTGCGGGAAACCAGCGGCCGGCGTCATGTCTCCGTGACGGTGGAACCGTGGATCGAAACGCCGGAGCAAGTTCTGGCGATTTACGATCGCCTGAAAGCCGAAACCGGCCTGGTGATGCTGTTTTAAATCAGTGCGACGGTTTCTTGATGTAGCCTTCGCCTCGGATGGCCGCGATCTCGGTCATCCAGGCGACGCACGCATAGTTGTCGTAGTATTTGTGGGAGACGTGCGTCAGGATTTTGACCGCCACCTCTTCCGAAACGATGAATTCGATGTGTATGTTACTGCCCACCACGGAGCTGTGCCGCATCCCGCGCGATCCCTGGCCTTGCACCTCCCAGGACGAATAGCCGGTGGCGCCGAGACTCATCCCTTCTGCTTGAATTTGATCTTTGAGGATTTCTTCGACGACGATCGTCACCAGTTTGAGCGGATAAAGTTGCATGACGAGGCTGCTTTCCTGGAAATTCGGGATTCGCTCATCCATGGGTCCGAAGAAACACGCACGGACCGACGCCTGCCCCTATTATATCCTGCGCCATGCCCGTTATGCCCATCCGTTCCAGCGAATCAGCACCTGCAGGGCGTGTTCGCCCGCGGCGCCATGTTCGACGGCCTTGGCTCCGAGAAACTTCGCCATCTGGTAATACAGGGGTACGCCCAGGGCGATATTGAACGGGAACGTGATGCCCAGCGAGGCGGTCATCGATAACGTCGGATTCGCTTCAGGCAGCGTCAATCTTACGGCCGGCGGCGCGGCGATATACGAAGCGCTCGACACGATGGCGGCCAAGACGGTGCAGCCTCCCAGATTCAGTCCGGCCAAATGACCCAGCCACGCGCCCAGGAAGCCGTGCACGATGGGAATCAAGACGCCGAACGCGATCAGGAACGGGCCGACTTTCAGCAGATCTTTCAAACGCTCGCCGGTCACCAGGCCCATCTCCAGAAGAAAAATGCACAGGGCGCCGCGGAATACCATTCCTTTGTTGTAAAAAAAGTCGTGGTACACCTTGAACTTCTCGTCCTGCATGATTTCCAGCGAGATGAAACCGATGATCATCGAGCCGACCATCAACATCAGCGACTGACCGGTGATGACCTCATGGAGCGCTTCCCAGAGTTTGCCGTGCCCGTTCCCTTCGTCCAGGCCGGGCACGTTGACAGTCGCCGGCCTCACGTTTTTCTGTTGCTCCAAACCAAGCATGACCGCACCAATCACTAACGCCACCGCGATCCCCGGGCATTCCAGGATCGTGACCAGCGTCGGCAGATAGCCGTCCGGCACCGCGCCTTGGGCGTTGGCATACGAGTCGGCCACGATATAAGTCACCGCGGACGTGGACCCGTAGTGCGCCGCAATCCCGGCAGAATCCGAAATCGAAAGTCCACCCAGATAACGCAGGACGACAAACGACGTGATGGGTGTCACGCAACCCAGAACCAGTGTGGCGAGGGCGGGTTTCCAGATGGTGGAAATGCCGCGTGCGATGTATTCGTGAGCCAGTTCTTGCCCGCCGATCAGACCGATCGAGACCAGCAAATAAATGGAAATCGAATAGTAAAGTTCTTTTGGGACTTTGACCCCGCCCCGGATGATTTTGGTGAAAATCCCGAAGACGAAAAACAGGGGAATCGGCGTCAACAAATTGTCGATCAGCGAATGCCAAATCTGGGCAAGATCCATAAATCGCTTTCTAAAGGACCCGCCGACAATCGGCAGGTAATCTCCCCTGAATCAGGGGTTAACATCGGACCGGCAAGCCAAGGACTGAAGGCCAAGGGGTCTGTGATCGCCACTCATCTCGCAGATCAACGATGTCATTTTTTGTGGGGTGAGAGCGAGTTTAGCACGCCTGGAAGTCCGTGAGCGCGGGAATGACCTTACATTTTCATCAGGTAAAATGCTACATGACGGTCATGTAAGAGGTTAGGTCGGGGAGCATCTCGCGAAGCGATCCGTCGCAGCGATGTCACGCGGCGTCCCAATGAGGGAGCGGCTAACGCGTTTCTGCGGTGTTTCTCAGCAGTTCTTCCTGCAAACGCCCCACGTGCCACATGAAATTCGGGCCATACCCCGCGCGGCGGCCCCAGTCGTTTTTGACGGCTTCGGCCAGATGGCGTTGCGCCGCGTCGCGCTCATTCTCCACGACGTGATTCAAGCCGATATACAACTCGGCATAGAACAACCGCATCGCCCGATCTTCTTTGGGAATGTTCGCCGCGGCGATTTCATCCAGAATCGCCTGGGGCGTCGTTTCTCCGGCAAACAATTTGTAGACGGCAGGAAACGGTTCCCGGTCGTCCTTGGCATATTTCAGCAGTCCCTCGCGCGCCTTGTCCCGCCCAGACGACTTGACCTGGGACAGGTAGCGCCAGATGCCGTTCTCGCGATCGATATTGTCGAACGTGTGATAAATCTCGAATTGGCGAGCCGCCTTGTCGAATTCCCCCGCGTAGAAATACGCGATTCCCCGCCGCCAATGCGACGTTTCCAGCTTGGGATCAAGTTCCACGAGTTTGTCGTAGTCGGCGATCGCCTCCACGAACTTGCCTTGAAAAAATCTCGCGTCTCCCCGCTGCGAATACAGCTCCTGATCGTCCGGTTTCCCGGCGAGAGCTTCGGTGTGCCGGGCTTCGGAGTCTCGCAGATTTTGCTGGATGCGGGCGACGCGCTCCGGCGGCAACGGCGCGTCGGCGGCGAGCAGGTTCCTGTGCAGCAGTACGACAATGACGACCATCAATCGCGACATGGTTTCGCCTCCGGGCGTATCTTGGCGAACCGGACGGGTTTCTGCTACCGTGCGGCGAGTTGTCTGCAGCCTCCCGGCAAGTCGCCGGGACGAATGACCAGATTTGCTCGAATTGATCACGTTTCGATCACCCAAGTCGTCCGCGGCCTGCGGACGGCTGAGGCGCCGTCGGAACGGAGGGAACCATGCAGGACGGATTCCTGGGATACCGAACTTCGTTCATGCTCGACTTTGTCGTCGTGGCGCTGGTGCTGATCGTTCCGATCCTGCTGTTCAGCATCTTTACGGTCAAGATTCGCCGCAACTACGCCCGCCATCGCAATCTGCAATTGTTGCTGGGCGTGGTCCTGCTGCTTGCCGTGGCGGCCTTTGAAATTGATTTGCGTTTGCAGGGAGGCTGGCAGTCCATCGTTAATAAAGGAGAGCCGAAACTCTCCTCCGAACAGCTGTCGTTTGTCGCGCAGGTGCTGTATTTGCATCTGGTCTTTGCCATCAGCACCCCGTTCCTCTGGATCGCCACAATTGTCTTGGCCCTGCGGAATTTCCCCAACCCACCGTGCCCAGGCCCGCATAGCCGACTGCACAAAACTCTGGGGTGGCTCTCGACCATCGACATCACCCTGACCTCGGTCACGGGGCTGGCGTTTTACTATGTGGCGTTTGTCAATCGATAAATCGTCTCCGTCAAGGTTGCCCTGGATTCCCTGTTTTGACAGAATGCGCGGGTGACTGGACCGTCTGATTCGGCTCGAACGATTCGCCTCGTGCGAGGGAACCTGGTCGGCCGATTTCAACGGTGACTTCCGCCTGGGCGGATGCGTCGGCAGAGTGTCAGCGACGGATGGGATAGTTACGGCATGGCCGAATCATTAAGCCTGGTGCTGCTGGAGGTCGATAACCTCGCTCCTACGTTCATGGTCGCCGATCGCTGTTCGAAGACAGCGAACGTTCGGATCCTGGGGATCGAGAGCGCTGACGGAGCCGGGCAATGCATCAAGCTCGTGGGCCCCGTTTCCGACGTGCAGGCGGCGGGCGAGGCAGGCATTGAACTGGCCAAGCGGATGGGCAGCCACGCCGTGATGTCGCTGCTCCCTGCCCCGCTGGACGAGACGCAAAAACTCGCCGATCCCAAGCCCGTCCTCAATCCGATGTTGGGGGCGTATGACAACCGTAAGCCGAGAGAGCCGCACATGTCGACTGGAAATGCGTTAGGACTGTTGGAAACTCAAGGGCTGGTCGCCGCGCTGCATGCCACCGACGACATGCTGAAATCGTCGAATGTGACGCTGGTCGGGAAGGAAAAAATCGGCGCGGCTTACGTGACGATCATGGTTCGGGGCGATGTCGCCGCCGTGCAGACCGCCATTGAAGTCGGCCGTCAGACGGTGGAGCGCCTGGGGGGAAAACTGATTCTCGCCGACGTGATTCCGCGGCCGCATGCCGACCTGGCGGCGTTGTTGCCCGCGTAACGCAGGTCCCCGAATTGGGCCGTGCTGACGCTGGAGGGCGCTCGTCGAGTCTGCCGTCCGCGCAGGGGTTTCCGCGGGGGCGGGTCATTTGCCCTCCCGTTTCGGTCCTGCTATACTCCCCGACTTCGCGATCGGCGAAGGGCCGCGAACCGTGTGCGCCGCCGATGCCTTTGTAACCGTAACTGCTGTTGGTGAATGATCATGCACAAAGAGGCAAAGCTTTCCGTTCAGAAACGCAACGAAGCCGGTTCGGCGGCCTGCCGTCGGCTGCGCCGGCAGGGAATCGTCCCGGGCAATGTTTACGGTCACAACATGGCGCCGTTGCCTGCTCTCCCTGGCCGGCTGGGACGTGCTGGAAGCCGATCATCACCGGCGGCATCCGCGTCGTCGATCTGGAAGTCGACGGCCAGGTAGACAAGGCTCTCTTCCGGGAAGTTCAGTGGGACACGTTTGGAAATTACATTTCCCATTTCGATTTGATGCGTGTCGATCCGAATGAACGCGTGACCCTGGTCATTCCGCTGGAACTCAAGGGGACGGCGCCTGGAACGCTCGCCGGCGGCGTGCTGGAACAGCCGATCCATTCGATCACCGTCGATTGCCTCGCCTACCAGATTCCCGACAAGATTCAGGTGCGCGTCAGCAATCTCGATCTGGGCCAGGCGATCCATATTCGCGATCTGGAAATTCCGGAAAACGTTCACGTTCACAATGCGCCCGACGCCATCGTCGTGCATATCATTCAAGTGCAGGCCCAGCAGGTTTCGGCGCTCGAAGCGGCCGCCGCCGGCGCTGCCGAACCGGAAGTCATCGGCAAGAAGCCCACAGCGGAAGGGGCCGCCGACGACAAGGACGCCGGCAAGAAAAAGTGATTGCGAGTCGGCTCGCAGGACTCTTAAGCCCGCTGTCTGGGACGGCGGGCTCCTGTTTTCACAGGCCGTGGACGATGTTTGCGGTCTCCTCCCTCTCGCACCCGAGCAGGTGTTCCCATGAAAATCGTCGTGGGGTTGGGAAATCCCGGGCGGGAGTACGAAGGGACGCGGCACAACGTCGGCTTCGATGTGCTCCGGGAAATTTCACGACGATGGAATGGAAGCTCGCCGAAAAAGCGATTTCAGGCGGAGCTGGTCGAAGTCGCTTGTGACAGTGAAAAACTGCTGCTCGTCGCGCCGCTGACTTATATGAATCTCAGCGGGCAGTCTGTCTCGCAAGTGTTGAATTTCTATCATGTTCCGCTGGACGATGTGCTCGTCGTCTGTGACGACATGAATCTGCCGACGGGCAAATTGCGGATGCGCGGCCAAGGATCTTCCGGCGGGCAAAAAGGCTTAAAAAACATCATCGACTCTCAGTCTAGCGAGGCGGTGCCTCGGTTGCGGTTGGGAATCGGCCGTCCTCACGGTCGCGGAGATTCCGTCAGTCATGTGTTGAGCCGATTTCGCCCCGAGGAATTGGAGACTTATCAACTGTCTGTCCAGCTGGCGGCGGATGGCGTCGAAATCTGGGCCAAAGAGGGTCTGGCCGCGGCGATGAATCGCATCAACGGCGTCGATCCGGACGACGGTTCGGGAAAATCATCGAAAATGGCTTAGAATCGGCGGGGGCGCAGCCGGGGTGGCCTGCCCTGACGCTTTGCGCGAAGGGCGTGGTTGACTCTCGATCGGCCACGCCCGTCGAAGCATCCGGGGCGTGCCACCCGGATTCGGCGTTCAATTGGGGGCGTCAATGGTTTTTGAACAACCTGCATCGGTGGGTTTGAAAATCGAGAAAATTCGAGTACACTGTCGGTTTCGCACTTTTGTGCGGAACGATCGCCCATTGGAAGAAAGGGGAAATTCCCATGTCGCAATATATGTACGAAGGCATGTTTCTGCTCGACAGCGGCCGTTTTGCCGCGGATCCGGATGGGATCGCCAATGGCGTGTTATCGATTCTGAATCGCTGCGGCGCGACCGTGGTCGCGTCTCGCCCCTGGCAAGACGGGAAACTGTGCTATCCGATCTCTGGTCAGCGCAAGGGGTTATACTATCTGGCCTGCTTTCGCATGGACGGCGGCCAGATGGGCGAACTCAATCGGCTGTGTGGGTTGAACGACACGATTCTGCGTCAATTGGTGATCCGCCACCCGCAGGTGGTGTTCGACGCCATGGTCGACGCGTTGACCCAGCATGACGGCACGATCCACAGCCCCGAACAGCGGGAATCGGGACGGGAAAGCCGGAGCGGCGAGCGAGTTCCGGAAGAAGCGGAAGGCCGATAAGGCGTACGCGTTCCTTGGGATCAGATCGGTATTCTTGCACGGCGAGATTTCGGATCAGGCCGCCAGGAGAATTCGAGATGGCCAGCTATAACAAAGTCATCCTGGTCGGGAATTTGACGCGCGATCCTCAGGTCCGCTATACCACTGGGGGAACCGCGGTCGCGGAAATCGGGCTGGCGGTGAGCCGGCAATGGTTTGATAAACAAACGAACCAGAAGCGGGAAGAAACGACGTTCGTCGATGTCACTCTGTGGGGACGACAGGCGGAAGTCGCTGGGGAATATCTGGCGAAGGGTCGTCCGGTGTTGATCGAGGGGCGTTTGCAACTCGATACCTGGGACGACAAGGAAACCGGCCAGAAGCGGAGTAAATTGCGGGTTGTCGGGGAAACGATGCAGATGCTGGGGAGCCGTCAGGATGGCGGCGGCCGCGGCGGATCGGGCGGACAAGCCGGCGGGTCAGGCGGTTCGGGGGGATTTGTTCCTGAGCCGTCGCACGAGGGAAATTTTGACGCTTCCCCTGCCGGCGACGAGGTTCCGTTCTAGCGGCGGCGCTGGACGGGGGCGGTGGCGAGTTTCTCCCAAAAGTCGAGTCAATCACGGATCATTCAGGATAAGGTTTGCGAATCATGCCTCAAGGCGCTTCGTCGGATCAGCTGTTGCACGCGTCGCGAAATATTGAATTGCTGCTTGCGGAAGACGTGACGAACCTCGGCAAGCAGGGGGAAATCGTACGCGTGAAGCCGGGTTATGCCCGCAATTATCTGCTGCCTCAGGGGTTGGCGACGGTTGCCACCGAGCACAACAAGCGGATGGTCGAGCGGCATCAACAGAAGCTGGAAGATTTGCGGAAGCAAAAACTGCAAAAGCTGACGCAACTTGCCGACAAGGTGAGCAAATACAGCGTCACGCTGGAAGCCAACGCGAACGACGAAGGCCACCTGTACGGTTCGATCACGGCCCCGGAAATCAGCAAGGCGTTGAAAGCCGCAGGATACGAAATCGAGACCGACCACATCCGGTTGGACGGCGCGCTGAAGGTGCTGGGGATGTATTCGGTGGCGCTGCAATTCACGCCCGACATTCAGACGGAAGTGAAAGTCTGGGTGGTGCCGACGTCCCGGACGAAATAACGTCCGGCTGCCCGGCGGTTAGTGACGAATGGCGTGCCCCCCGTGTGTTCATGGGGGGCATTTTCATGTGACCTGGGAAGGAGCCGGAGCCATGCCCCAGCCGCATTACGGCGAGAATCTGAAGCTGCCTCCTCAGAATCTCGAAGCTGAGAAGAGCGTGCTCGGCAGCTTATTGCTTCAGAACAATTCGCTGGACGACGTCGCCGATTTTCTGCGGCCCTATCATTTTTACAACGATGCAAATCAGCTGCTCTACGAGACGATGCATCGGATGTACGAGTCGGGAATCCGCGGCCTCGATCCGGTGACCGTTTGCGAAGACCTGGCGCGGCGCGGCCAATTGGAGTCGATTGGCGGGCCAGGATACGTCCGCGAATTGATGGAAACGGTGCCGCATGCGGCGCATGTGAAGTATTATGCGGAGATCGTCCGGGACAAGTGGATTCTCCGTCGGCTGACAGAAGTCTGCACGGACGTGCTGCGCGACTGTTATTCCGGTTCGGATGACACGTCGGAGACGCTTCAGCAGGCGGAGCGCGGCATTTTTGAGATCCTGGAGCAGCAGGAGAGCGGGCAGCGGATCAGCCTGGACGAGATTCTGCTGGAAGCGTTTGACCGCATCGACGCGCGGGCCGGCAAAGAGGGGCAGATCAGCGGGTTGTCGACGGGCTTTGTCGACCTCGATCATCAGACGAACGGATTTCAGCCGTCGGAACTGATCATCCTGGCGGCCCGCCCCAGTATGGGTAAGACGGCGCTGGTGTGTAACATCGCGCAGGCGGTGGCGATGGAATCGAACGCCGGCGTGCTGCTGTTCAGTCTGGAGCAGTCGAAGCTGGAGTTGGCCGAGCGTTTTTTGTCGATCCACGCGCGGATCGACGGCCATCGTATGCGCAAAGGCCAGCTCGACGAAGCCGAGCGGCATGCCCTGATGGAAGCGTCGTCGGAATTGAGTCGCCTGCCGATTTTCATTGACGACAAACCGGGGCGGACCGTGGCGCAAATCGGTGCGATCGCGCGCCGGCTCAAGCGCCGCGACAAGCTGGGCCTGATCATCATCGATTACTTGCAGTTGATCGAAGCGGAAGACCGCAATGCACCGCGGGAACAGCAAATCGCCCAGATCACGCGGCGGTTAAAGGGGATCGCGAAGGAAACGTCGGTGCCGCTGATCGCCCTGTCGCAGTTGAACCGGGGCGTGGAATTGCGGGAAGACAAGCGGCCGAGGTTGGCGGACCTGCGCGAGTCAGGCGCGATCGAACAAGACGCCGACATCGTGATGTTTCTGCACCGTCCGGATGCTTATAACGCGGACGACCATCCTGGTCTGGCGGAAGTCATCGTGGCCAAGCACCGCAGCGGTGAAACCGGAATCGTCAGCCTCACGTGGAAGAAAGAGCATATGCGGTTCCTCGACTACAGCAGCAGTTCGGTCCCGGCGGGCGGATATGATTTTCAGTGACAGGGATGGCGCTCGATCATCAACACGCCATCGGACGAGCAATCAACAGTCTCCTTCCAGTGGGTAGACCAGCCGCGGTTCATTGGTGATTCGCCGGGACCGGAACCCCGGCGGGGCATGTTTGCCAGCCTGATGATCGCATAGGCGAGATTGACCCGTCCCGCCGCATCATCGATGGCAGCCGTCACGGTCCAAATCGTCTGAAGTGATTTGTCGGCATAATGCTTACTCGCATTTCTCCCGGCTGTTGAAAAAACGCCACACGCCGGTTTAATCGGGAGCGGTGATTTTGGACGCGGTCGGTCCCGGATATGGCTTTCGATTTGACGGCTCCCGAGATGGTTCCTTATGATAGGATCAATGCTGGTTGATGAATGTCTCCCCTGCCCCCGATTTTTCAGCCGGCCCCGCCTGATGCTTACTGCCCACCGAATTGTCTGATTAAGTGCTGGAGTCGCTCATGCCGTCGGCCTGCCGAACTCGCTCGCTCTGGAAGCGGTTTTTGTATTCTGGTCCGGCGTGTTTGTTGACGGCCAGCCTCTGTGCTCAAGAACCCGGAATAACCGGGACGGTGCCGGGGGCGCTGGCGCCGGGCAGCACCGCGAATCTGCAATTGCAAGGAGGCGGACTGCAAAATGCTTCCAAACTCTGGACGAGTTTCCCGGCCACTGCGACCTTGGCGCCGGGCGTTGAAGGAAATGGAACGAACGCGGCGACGGTGACGTTTCAATTGACGATTCCCGCCACGGTCTCGCCTGGGATTTATGGCTTATCACGCGTGAGCTGATCGTAATGTCGCCATTGAAGCTGTTTGTGATTGATGAACTGCCGTCGGTGGCCGCGACGGGAAATTTGACGGCCAAAACGACTCCTCAGATCGTTTCGCTCCCCGTCGCCGTCGATGGCGCGGTGGGAGGCCAGTCGAGTCATTATTTCAGATTTTCAGTGCTCGCCGGCCAGACGGTTTCGTTTGAAGTGCTGGCCCGGCGAATCGGCTCGTCGCTGGATCCGGTGATTCGCATTCTGGATTTGTACAATCGCGAGCTCGCGTCCAATGATGACGCGCCTGGGCAAAGCGGCGATTCGCAGCTGAGCTACACCTTCCCGCTGTCGGGCGAATATCTGCTCGAATTGCGGGATATCCGTTATCAAGGCGGGGCGTATCGTCTCCGCATGGGAGATTTCCCTTGCGCCGCAACGGCTTATCCGCTCGCCGTCCAACGCGGGACGCAAACGCCGGTGATCGTGGCCGGTAAATTCGTGGACGCGATTGTGCCAACGATCATCTCGGCTCCCACTGAGCCGGGCATTCATTGGATCTACGCCGCGGTGAAGCGAAACGGCGGATTGAGCAGTGGTTTTGCTCCGGTCGCCGTGGTCGACAACCGGCAATTCCTCGAACAGGAACCGAACAATACGCCGTCGGAGGCGAATCGCATTGAATTCGGCATGGACGTCAACGGCCGGTTTGAACAACCGGGAGATGTGGATCGCTTCGTGTTCTCTGGCAAGAAGGATCAGTCGTTCGTTTTTACCGGTTTCACCCGTCAGCAAGGTTCGCCGGCCGATCTGTCCTTTAAGGTGCTTGGGCCGGACGGCGCGCAAGTGGCTGCAGCGGAAGACGCCGGGACTTCGGAAGGATCGCTGACGGCAAAGTTTCCCGCCGACGGCGATTACACGCTCGTGGTCGAAGAACTGAACCGTCGCGGGGGCCCTGACGAAGCTTACCGAATTGAAATGGCTTCCGCGTGCTACGCCGTTTCCGCGGCGTCGACGAGCAACACCTTGAACATTCCGCAGGCGGCGTGCTGCCGGTGGTCGTCACCTCGACGCGCACTGGTTATAACGGCCCGATCGAGCTTTCAGTCTCAAATCTTCCGGATGGGTTGTCGTGCAGCAAATCGGTGATCGGCCCTGGACGGAATAACGCCGTGTTGACGATTCAAGCTCGCCCTGACTTCGCCGGGGGAACTTTGTTTTGGCGTGGCGATTACGGGAACCGCGAAGATCGGGGCCGCAGATATCGTCGCCATGGCCGACGTGACCGGCGTGTTGAAGGCGCGCTTCTCGAATATGCGGTTTCCTCCCCCTGCCCTGTCCGATGCTGTCGCAGCGTCGTCGGCTCCGGCCAACGGGTTGGTCGTGCGAGTGGAACCGTCGGAAATTGTGTTTGGCAGGGACCTGTCAGCGAAGGTCAAACTCATTGCGGAGCGTTCTCAGGGCCTGGACGAAGCCGTGGCGATTGCCGTCTTCCCGGCCCAGGACGGTTTGCCGGCGGGAATCACCGCGGCGGTGAAGAACATCGACAAAGGCGCCAACGAAGTCGAGATTGTCTATTCGGCCAACAATAAGGCTCCGCTGGGAGAATTTTCCGCGGCGCTGCAGGGGACTTTGAAACAAGGCGACAAGACGGTCGTGCAATCGGCGCCGGCGATTCGCTTGAAACTCGAAGCGCTGACGACGGTGTCGGTGAATGCCGGCTCCGCCAAGCTCGCTCGCAGGAGCGAATTGAATCTCAAAGTGAATGTGCAGCGGAATCCGGCCTTTTCCGGTCCGGTGACGTTGACGCTTCAGAACTTGCCCAAGGGGGTGACGGCGGCGGCGGCCACGCTCCCCGCGGAAGCAAATGAGATCGATTTGAAATTGACGGCCGCCGCGGACGCTGACTTGGGCGCCAAGGCCGATGTGAATGTGAAGGGGGAAGCAATGGCGGGCGCTGCGAAGCTCGAAGCCGTTTCCTCCAATATGACGTTGACGGTGGAATAAGTCGGAAGATTCCGGAATTCGTTCGTTTGTCATTTTGAGTCCTGCCATGGAGATTCATGGAATGCGAATCCAGCACCCCTGTCTGGCTGTTATGGTGGCGTTGTCGGCATGGACTTCCTGGTGTTCCGGAGCGGACTCGCCCGCTGTGGACGTCGGGCAACCGACGGCGATTGTGCTCGAACCGTCGAGTTTTTCGTTGCTGGGGACGCGTGCTCGACAGCAACTGCTGGTGACGGGACAATACGGGAACCAGGAGGTGCGCGATCTCACCGCCGCGACCAGTTTCACCTCGACGAACCCCGCCGTGGCGAAAGTCGAGGGGGCGGTCGTGCTTCCGATCGCCAACGGGGAAACACAGATCATCGCGACGATCGGCAGCCTGACCTCGACGGTCAATTGCACCGTCAAGCAGATGGAACTGCCGGCGCCCACAGTTTCAAGAACGAAACGCTGATGGCGCTCACCAAGACGGGTTGCAACATGGGGGCCTGTCATGGTTCGCCGTCCGGCAAAGGGGGCTTCCGGTTGTCGCTCCGCGCGTATGATCCGGAACTCGATATCATGACGCTGCGGACGGAATTCTACGGTCGGCGGACGAATATTCTCGAACCGGCTCAAAGCCTGATCTTGAAGAAACCGCTGATGGAAGTCGCCCACGGCGGCGGCAAGCGGTTGCGCAAGGGCGACCCGTCCTATCAGATTCTGGAATCGTGGATCGCCGAAGGGATGAAAGTTGACGCGCCGGAAGTCGCCGATCTGGTAAAAATCGAGACGCTGCCGACGAAACGGGTGCTCCGCGCTCCGGCGGCTCAGCAGCAGGTGGTCGTGTTGGGGCATTTCAGCGACGGAACGGTGCGCGATCTGACCCAGATGGCCGATTACTCGTCGTCCGCCGAGGCGGTCGGTTCGGTGAATGTCAACGGCCTGGTCACCAAGACGGGACGCGGCGAAACGGCGGTCCTCTGCCGGTATCTCGACAAAATGGCCACGGTCAACATCGCGTTTCTGGAAGACGTGCCCGGCTTCGCTTGGAACAACCCGGCGCAGAACAATTTCATCGATGGTCTGGTGTTTGAAAAGCTGCAACAGTTGCAAATCCTGCCGTCGGAAGTCTGCACTGATGACGAGTTTCTCCGCCGCAGCTATCTCGATCTGACGGGCCGGCTGCCGACGGTGGAAGAATCGCAGGCATTTTTGCATGACCCGAGCGCTCAGCGTCGGGCTGCCCTGGTCGACCGGCTGCTGGACAGTGACGATTACGCCTCGTTCTGGGCGCTGAAGTGGTGTGACATTCTGCGGTCGAACAGCAAAAAACTGAAGTTGGCGGGAGTGCATAAATTCCGCAAGTGGGTCTACGATTCCGTGCACAGCGACAAGCCGATGGACCAGTTCGCGCGCGAACTGCTGACCTCGTCCGGGAGCGTGTTCGAGAATCCGGCGGCGAACTACTGGCGGGCGAGCCGCGATCCGCAGGACGCGACCGAAACGACGTCGCAACTCTTCCTGGGAGTGCGCATCCAGTGCGCCAAGTGCCATAACCATCCGTTCGAGAAATGGACGCAGGACAATTACTACGGCATCGCGGCGGCCTTCACCCGCGTCGGCCGGAAAAATTCCGTCGATCCCGACGAAGAGGTGATTTTCACCTCCGCCAGCGGCGAAGTGACCCAGCCGCGAACCGGCAAGCAGATGAAAGTGCATTTGCTGTTGCAGGGAGATGTGGACGTCCCCGCCGAAATCGATCGCCGGCAGATCTTCTGCCGACTGGCTGACGAAACCGGAAAATCCGTTTTTTGCCAAGTCGCTGGTCAACCGGATCTGGGGCCATCTGATCGGCCGGGGCATCGTGGAACCGGTTGACGATTTCCGCGATTCGAATCCGCCGTCCAACGCGAAATTGCTGGATGAACTGGCCAAGCAGTTCGCTCAGAACCATTTCAGCCAGAAGTGGGCGATTCGGACAATTATGAACAGCCGGGTGTATCAGTTGTCGTCGCGTACGAATTCGTTCAACAAGACGGATGAGTTGTACAACTCGCACGCCGTGACGCGGTTGCTCGCCGCCGAGCAATTGCTGGATGCGATCTGCGCGGTGACCAATGTCCCGGAACAGTATCCGGGGATGCCGCTGGGGACGCGGGCGACGGAATTAGCCGATCCGCCGACGGACAATTACTTTTTGAAGGTGTTCGGTCAGCCGCAGCGCGAAATGGCGTGTCAGTGTGAGCGATCGAACGAGTCGAATCTGTCTCAAGCGCTGCAGATGATCAACGGCCCCGTAGTGCATAACAAGCTGCGGGCGGACAACGGCCGGATTGCCCAGATGATCGCCGCCGGCAAGAGCGATGACGAGATCATCTCGACGCTGTACCTTGCCGGATTGTCGCGGTTGCCGGTCGCCGAGGAACTGGCGGCGTCAAAGCAGCATATCGCCGGTCAGGCCGACCGCCGGATGGCTTTGGAAGACGTGGGTTGGGCGATTTTGAACTCGAAAGAGTTCCTGTTTCAGCATTGATCTCGATTTGTTTTGCGAGAGGCTCAGAACCCGGCGTCAGTGATGCCGGGTTCTTTTTTTAAAGTGTTCATTTCCCCTATCCGCTGTTGTCAAAATCGCTTACAGTTCCGCCGCGCTAAAGTCCCTGCCCCGCCGAACGAAGGCGAACTCGTCTCATGAAACGTCCTTGCAACTGGTCGATGATCTGCGGCCTCTTGCTCTTAACGGGCTGCGAAACGGGCAGTCTCCATGGCATGCTGGCTAATTGGAGCGGGCCCAGGATTTCGGCGGGGGACGTGGAGAATCACCGGTCGCGGTTTTCCCAGGAGCGCGATCCGGCGGCGTTTCGCTGGCTGCTCGCCCATACGCTGGAGAACGGCATGTCGGTTCAGGAAGTCGGCCATGCCCTGGGAGATGAGGGCGAGCGAGTCTATGACGATCTCCAGCTCAAAACCCAGAATCAGGATTTTCATCAAACCGATGTCGCCTACAAATGGGGACCCGACAGCGATGGCCGGAGTGTGGTCCTATTTTTCCGCGAAGGCCGGTTGATTCAGTATCGTCCCGACAATTTTGTCGACGACGAGGCCTCGAAGAGCTGGTGAAATCCCGGCACCGAAAATGTCCGGATTGTTTCCTGGCTTTGGTGGCGACTAGGCCAGGTGCAGCGTGTAACGCCCGCCGCCGATGTGGTTGAGTTCCCGGGTGAGGCACACGCGCTGGTTCAGCGCCGCTGACAGGCAATATCCCTCCGCGTCGTCAGCGGGAAAATCTCGCTGCCAGCCGTGTCGACCCTGGCTGTTCTCGCTAAAATCACTATGAGGACCGTGGACTGACTGCGTTTCAAAACCTCCTGGAAGACCTACATCAATACCATGAGCGACTGCGTACTGGCTTATTCGGGCGGACTCGACACCTCGGTGATTCTCGGCTGGTTGCAGGACGAGGGCTGGGGCGTGCATTGCGTGTATGTCGACCTGGGGCAGCCGTGCGAGGATCGGCAGGCGATTCTCGATAAGGCCCGCCGGCATGGGGCCAAGTCGGCTCAGATCGTCGATGCGCAGGAAGAGCTGTGCCGTGAATACGCCTTTCCGGTGCTGCAATGGCAGGCGAAATACGAAGGAATCTATCTGCTGGGGACGTCGATCGCCCGGCCGCTGATCTCGAAGGTTTGCCTGCGCATCGCGCGGGACGTGGGAGCGGACGCCTATGCTCACGGGGCGACGGGAAAAGGGAATGATCAATGCCGATTCCAGTTGGCGGCGGAAGCGCTGAATCCGAACGTCAAAATCATTGCGCCGTGGCGGATGGAGAAGTTCCGCAATCAATTTCCCGGCCGGACGGAGATGATCGCGTATTGCGCGGCCAAGGGGATTCCGGTCAAAGCGTCGGTCGACAAACCCTACAGTTCCGATGAAAACTGCCTGCACATCAGTTATGAGGCCGGGAAATTGGAAGACCCGGCGGTGTGCGGCGTGGAGATCGTCGATTTTGGCATGACTGTCTCGCCGCAGTCGGCGCCGGACAAAGTGGAGCAGCTCAGCATTGGGTTCGAACAGGGGGTGCCGGTCTCGTTGAACGGGACGAAAAAATCCCCGTTGGCGATGGTAACGGAATTGAATGCGATTGGCGGGCGGAACGGCGTCGGACGGATCGACATCGTCGAAAATCGCTTCGTCGGCATGAAAAGCCGGGGCGTGTACGAAGCGCCCGGCATGACCATTCTCTATGCGGCCCATCTATCGCTGGAGCAACTGACGCTGGACCGGGACCTGGTTCACCTGCGGGATCGGTTGTCGCCGGAAATCGCGGAGATGGTCTACTACGGTTTCTGGTTCTGCCCGAAGATGGATGCGCTGATGTCGTTCATTAAAACGGCCCAGCAACCGGTGACGGGGGAAGTAAAACTCGGGCTGTATAAAGGCAATGTGATCATCACCGGGCGGACCAGCCCCAATAGCCTGTATGACGAGGCGATCGCCAGCATGGAAGCAGGCGGCAGCTATAACCAGACCGACGCGGAAGGCTTTCTGCGCATCATGGGTCTGCCGAGCCGGGTGCAGGGGCGCATTCACAAACGCGCCTATTGATACGCGTTCGCGGATTTGTGGGCCTCAAAAAAAACACCCGGCGAAGTCGTCGCCGGGTACTGGAAGGAAGCTCTTCCGGAAAAAGAACGAAGACGGAAGAGAAGTGGCTTCCTTGCCCACAGACCATCCTTGGAAAAACTGAGAGCCGATGGGGAATCGGTTGGGAAGGTACCGAGTGGGTCTGCACTTTTCTTCCGTCTTCGCGTGTCCTCTGTGGGGAAATCGCCATGAATCGCCGGCAGCCGGCGTTGGCCCCTGCTCTGTTGCTGACGGCAAAACCAATCAAGTCAGTCGGTCAACTCACGGAACAGCGGGCCGAAGCCGGGCATTTCCGTTTTGAGCGTTTCCAACCAGGCGGAAGGATTCCAGATTTCCACGCAGATCACGGCTCCGACGAGGACGACTTCCTGGTTCGTCGAGACGCCGAGAAAATCTCGAAAGCCTTCTGGGATCAACAGGCGTGAGCGATTGGCGAGCTGAACAGTTTCGGAGCGAGTCGATAACAAACGTCCCAGGCGCTGGACATCCCCCCAGCGCTGTTCCAGGCGACCGGCCTGAATTTTCTGCCGGATGACGGCAAGTCCGTCATCCAATCTTCGCTGCCACTCCTGAGCGTTCCACAGGCTGACACAACCAAACCGCTCTTTTGCCAGGACGGTCCGGCCATCCTCGTCGGACACGGCTTTGGCGAATTCGGTGGTGAGCGTCAGTCGAAATCGCTCGTCGAGCGTTCGGCGGCATTCTCCGGTGATAAAAGATTCTGACGCCACGCCGAGAACACCTGGAGCGACCCGTGCCCATCAATTGTCAATTGATGTTATTGGGCGTGTTCCCCACATGCAAGTAAGATTTCAAAGATCGTTTGGGTTAAAAACCCACTGGGTGAGCAAGATACCGCTGTCCGGAGAGACATGCAACGAGTTGCTTGCCGATTTTGTCGATTTTTCGGAAATTTCCGTTAATCGAACGAACGACAGAAAGCGATTTCCGCGCGCAAGACAGGGCGGTGTGCGGAGTCAATCGCGTCGATTGACGACGAGAGTTCAGCGGGGCCGATCAGCCTGTTTTACAGGCTCGACGAGAGTTCTTGCCGCAATTTATCGCGAGCGCGGGACAGCGTGGGGCCGATCGTATTTTCCGGGACGCCCAGCAATTCGCTGATTTCCCGGTACGATTTTCCCTCGAGGTGGAATCGGCGAAGAATATCGGCTTCGGCGGCGGGCAGGCCGACGATCATGCGCTCGACCAGGTCTTCGTTTTCAATTCGGGCGTGGTGACCGGCAGGTGAAGCCGGCAGGCGTTCGACCGGGACTTGGGAGCGCACATGTCCCATGGCTTCGGCGGCGCGTCGCTTGGTGATCTCGCGGACAGTGACGCGTCGCGCGACGACGGTCAGGTAACTGGCCAGCGAACTCTGTCCCTTATAGCGGCGCAAGACGCCGAAATCGTCCGCGAGGATGGCGAGCAGGATTTCCGCACAAAGATCGTCCAGGTCTTCCTTGCTCAAGGTGACGCTGCGGCATTGAGCGGTGTGCTGAATCACATGGAAGAACAGCCCGAAGTATCGGTCGACAAAGTCCTTCCACGCTCCGGGTTCCTGTCCCAGGCAGCGTCGAAGCAGACTGCGATCGATCTCAGTGGGCGCCAAACCTTGGTTCCTGAGGGGGGGGCCATAAATGACTCATCCGCAGGCTGCGGGGTAGCCGATAAGTTCCCACCCCAGTTTATGTCTCCGGCGAGGCGGCGGCAATATGGCTCTCTCTCAAAGTTGCAAGGTTGGCCGCAGGAGCTTCTCGGTTGCGGGAATTCGAAACTCGTTTGCTTGACGGACTTACGCCCGCCGACTAACATCCCAGCGTCGTGAACTCAGAAGAGATCGGCGGGGCATTCCCCAGGGGGGAAACCGCCTCTCCAGGCCAATGACAGTCGATTTCAAGGACTAGTAATCATGACTCATGTGGTTGCGGAACCGTGCTTCAACTGCAAGTACACCGACTGCGTGACGGTGTGCCCGGTGGAGTGCTTTTACGAAGGCGAAGCAATGCTGTTCATCCATCCGGATGAATGCATCGACTGCGAAGCCTGCGTGCCGGAATGCCCGCCGAAGGCGATTTTCCACGAAGACAACCTGCCGGCCGAATGGAAGGACTATCTGGAGCTGAATAAAGAAATGGCTCCGAATTGCCCGAACATCACCGAGCGCAAGGACCCGATGGGCCCGCCGATCTCGCATTGAGGATTGGCGGATTGCTCCACCGTTTGCTGATGAGCCCAGGGACAGCTGGTTCCCTGGGCCTTGGCGCTCCGGTATTTAATATCGCGCGATCGTCGGGTCGATCTCCAGGGCCCACTGGTCGATGCCGCCCGCCATGCTGCAGGCCTGGGCGAATCCCTGGTTCCGCAGCCAGTTCGCCACTCGCAAGCTGCGGCCGCCATGATGACAGTGGACGACGATCTCCTCGTCCGCATGGCTTTTCAATTCGTCGATTCGCTCGGCCAAGTGGCTCATCGGGATCAGCGTGGCGCCGGCAATTTTGGCGATCGCGTATTCTTCCGGTTCTCGACAATCGAGGAACAGAAATTTTTGACCCTCGTCGAGGCGCACTTTAACGGCCCGACAATCTGTTTCCAGCGGTCTCGCGGCATCGGTCATTCGAATGGTCCAGGCTGGGAAGGTGTTGATTTCGCGACAAATTCGTTTCGCACGAGGACTGTACCACGCGCGGCGTGTGCATCTCAAATCCGGCGCGGGCTCGCGACAGAGCCGGCGGGACGCGTAAGATGAGAACAGCTTGTCCCGCCGTTCGCCGTGGGGGCTTTGATGATGCCGCAAATTTTGCTGACGCTGCTGGCGCCGATGTGGCTGTTGTCGTTGGCCAGTGAATCTCCCCTGCTCTTCGCCCAGTCGACAGCGCCTGCTCCGTCGAGCGCGAAACCCTCGGCCGCACGGACCAAAGCCAAGAAAAAGTTCAAGAAAAAGTCCGGCCAGGTCATTGCTCCCCAGGTGCAGACGATGGCCTCCGATCACTTCCTGCTGCATACCGATCTTTCGGAAGAAGCATCGCAAGAGTTGTTGGTCCGGCTGGAGACGATGCTGGATCTGATTTCCAAGTATTGGGGGCGACCGAACGCGCGGCCGATCGAAATGTACGTGGTGAAGGATGTCTCTGTGTGGCCTTCGGGAACGATTCCCCCTCCGGGGCTCGACGCGATTCGATCCGGGGGCGGGATCACGATCAATCGGACCTTGCAGCGGATTGACCCGAGCGGACAAAAAGAGATTGTCGCGGCGGAAGCCGTGGTGTATGCCGTGTCGGACCATGGTACGCCGCAACACGAGGCGGTGCATGCGTATTGTGCCCAGACGTTCGGGCGCACAGGGCCGGTCTGGTACGCAGAGGGAATGGCTGAGATGGGGAAATACTGGCGTGAACAAGACGCCAGCGTGAATTGCGGTCCGGAAGTCGTGGACTATTTGAAATCTCAACCGCCGAAGCCATTGGCGGAAATCACGGCTGCGGGCCAGCAGACGGGCGACAGCTGGCAGAACTACGCATGGCGGTGGGCGCTGTGCCAGCTGCTGGCCAACAACACGAATTACGCCCCGCGGTTTCGGCCCCTCGGTCTGTCGTTGCTGACTCAGCAAGAAGCGAGCTTCGAGGGCGTGTATGGGTCGATGGCGGAAGAAATCGCGTTCGAGTATCTGTTTTTCCTGGAGCATTTTGATCGTGGTTATCGTGTCGATCTGTGCAGCTGGGATTGGAGCGCGAAGTTCACGACTCTCAAAGGGGCTGCGGGCGTCCAAGCCAAAATCGACGCGGGTCGCGGCTGGCAGGCGTCGCGATTGTCCGCCGTGAAGAGCGTCGCGTATGAATATTCGAGCATGGGGCGATGGCGTGTCGATCCCGAGGAAGATGAGACTACTCCACAGGGCGCCGCCGACGGTCGCGGCAAGCTGATGGGAGTGTTGTGGGATGACTATCGGCTATCTGAACCGTTCGAACTGGGGGAAAGCGGAACGTGGACGGCTCCGCAATCCGGGAAGTTATTCCTGCGCTGCCAGGATGACTGGTGCGATCTCGCGGACAATCGCGGAACTGTGACGGTGAAGTGGAAGATCGTGAAGTAAGCGGCGGCTGGCTATTCGCGCTGCAGGGCCTCATGGAGTGTCTGGAGCACCAGTTGCGCGGCGGATTGTTGACGACGAAGTCGGAGCGATCCTTCCGAGCTGGAAGTTGGATCGCCTAACCAATGCTGGTGCGTGGCGATTTTCAGGCCCTGCGGGGAAGATTCGTGGCGTTGGGCGATGCCGATGAAAATCAGGCCGTCCTCGCCGTCCGGCGCGTTGGGCCCGAGATGCCCGGTGACGGAGGCCGCCCAGTCGGCTTCGGGAGTGATCCGCAGGACGCCGGCGCACATGGCCTCTGCGACTTCATGGCTCACGGGCCCGGGATCGGCGAGCAGGTCCGTCGGGATCCCCAACCAGCGATGTTTCGTGTCGAGTCGGTAGGCGACAGCCGACCCGCACAGGAATTCTGAGATGCCGGGAATTTGCGCCAAAGTGGCGGCGACCAATCCGGCGGTGCAACTTTCCGCGAACACGACTCGGTGCGCGTGCTGTTTGAGGGACTGGGCAATTGCCGCTGAGATTTCCGACGAAGTGTGTGGCATGCCGGGGCCTATCGACTGTGATTAAGAACGGGTGACGGCGTCATTGGCGATTTTAACTGCAATTATGGCTGAGGGTTGTGTCGTTGAGCCCAGAACCGATTGATTTGGAGTGGTCTCAACAAATTGCTTATGCCGATCATACTGTTAACGCGGAATTTTACGGTCGTGCTGACTTCCGGGGAATTCTGCGCCGCCTGTGAATTCGGGGGGAGCGTCAACCGGGCGAGGTTGACGGGGGGCTTCAGGCATCTTTAGGGGGAAGGGACCGGCATGCCTAGACCGCGTCTCGCGGCACCATTGCGCCGGACAATTCAGATCGGAATGGTCGGAGTCGCCGGAGTGCTTTGCGCACCTGCCTGGTGCGATGACGCCGTGCTGACCGATCGTCACGTGCCCGCGCAATATCGTCGGGAAAAGACGGAGACGGCCGTTGACAATTTTCCCTACCAGGGACTGACGGTGGTCAAGTCCGGTAGCTCTGCGGGAGCGACGAAGCGTCAGGCAATCGCTGAGCTTCCGCTGGACCGATTGCCGATGGAGCAGCGGCAGAAAGTTCAAGCGGTGGTCGACGGGCTGGGGTTGTATCGCCGGTTGCCCAGCATTTCTTTCGAGGTCGACCGCGACGTCTATGCCTTCTTTTTGCAGAATCCGGACGTGGCGGTTTCCAGTTGGCGGGCGATGGGGATTTCCAAGTTCACGATTTCGGAAATCGGTCCGCACGTCTACCAGGCTGATGCCGGCGATGGTTCGCAGGGTTCCGTTGAAGTGTTTTACGCCACTCCGGAAGATACGCTGATTTTTTGTCGCGGTGCGTTCAAAAGCCCGCTGGTTTCCAAGCCGATCGTGGCCAATTCTGTGATGCGCGTGCAGGCGAAATTCGAACGCTTGCCGGACGGACGGATCCAAGCCACGCATCATGGCGATGTTTATGTCGAGTTTCCCTCGCAGACGGTGGAAACGGTGGCCAAGCTCATTTCACCGGTCAGCCACGTGATCGCCGATCGAAACTTCAAGCAGCTGACGTTTTTCGCGCACATGATGACGGTGGCGATGGCCCGGCAGCCGGGCTGGATCGAGGCACTGGCGGAGCGCATGGATGATCTCGACGACCGGCAACGAACGGAGTTTTTGAAACTGTCGGCGGCGACTTATGTGGCAGCGCGTCAGCGTGAAGCCGCAACGCTGGGACAAACGCTGTCGGTGGAAGAATTGCTGCGTCCGCTGCGTCAGGTTTCCGCAACGGATGCGGAGCGTCCGGCTGGGGTCAAGCTCGCGACGCCCGCCGCAGGTGCGCCGAGTCTGAAATAGACTCGTGACGCAGACCTGGTCGTCTCCGCTCAAATCTGGAGCGGAGATTCTGTAGCTTGGCCGAACCGGGCGTGTTGCTGCTCTGTTCGAGCGATTCAGGCACTGAGGTTGCCAGATTCTCCGGACAAATCGACCCGGAGGCGAATTGCCTACAATGCCGGAATTCCGGATCACAGGAAGGCTTCGGTCGTTGCAAGCTCGATTTCCCGGACAATCCGCCTGGAAGTGCCGGACGTGTTTGCGATTTTGGCTGAAAACTCGATAGAATGCCGGTCTCTGCACGATTTACCTTGGGGTCAGGTGACGACCGAATTCTCCTAAGTACGAGATCGATGAAGCATCTTTTATTAACCGGCGCGACGGGACTGCTCGGAAACTATTTGCTGCGCGATTTGCTCCGATCAGGCACGCCAGTCGCCGTGCTGGCGCGTTCCACCCGAAAAATGTCTGCGCGGCAGCGGATCGACAGCCTGCTCTCGGATTGGGAGAAGTCCCAGGAGCAACTGCTGTCGCGGCCCGTGGTGCTGGAAGGTGACATCAGCCAGCCCGATTTAGGGTTGGACGGCGACGGTGTGCGCTGGGTGATGGAATATTGCTCGGGCATTATTCATAACGCCGCGAGCTTGCAGTTCCACGCGACCAGTTCCGCGGGCGAACCGTGGGCGTCGAATGTCGCCGGGACGGAGCACATGCTCGAATTCTGCCGGGCGACCCGGATCCGGCAACTGCATCACGTGTCCACCGCCTATGTGGCAGGTTTGAGAACGGGTCGCGTCCTGGAGAGCGAAGTCGACGTCGGCCAGGAGTTGTCCAACGACTACGAACAGAGCAAGCTGACGGCGGAAAAACTCGTCCGGGCCGCCGATTTCCTCGACGATCTGACCGTGTTCCGGCCGGGAATCATCATTGGCGATTCCGCCACCGGTTTCACGACGACTTACCACGGCTATTATGCCGCGCTACAACTGGTGCACACGATCGTCAAAACGCTGCCGGCGAATGAAACCGGGCGTGTCGGCGGGAACAACACGCGTCTGACGCTGCACGGCACAGAGACCAAGCATCTGGTCCCCGTGGATTGGGTGGCGGCGGTGATGGGGCATGTGATTCGCACGCCGAAGTGGCATGGGCGGACCTATCATCTCGTGCCGCGTCATCCGGTCACGGTGCGGTTGATTCGAGACGTTCTGGAACAGTCCGCGGGGTTCTATGGTCCGGTGTTCACCCGAACCGCCGTGCGTCCCGATGACCTGAACGAAATCGAGCGATTGTTCTATGAGCACATTCGCGTCTACAATTCTTATTGGCGCATGGATCCGGAGTTTGATTGCAGCAATGTGTTGGAAGCCGCGCCGCATCTTCCCTGCCCGCATGTCGACCGGCAGATGCTCGTCAAATTGTCCCGCGTGGCGATCGACAGCGGTTTCCCGACGCCGAGCAAACGTCCTCCCGAATTGGATTTCGATGCCGACGAACAGATGCAGCCGTTGCTCGAACAAGGACGGCAAAGCCAATGGTCGGACACGAATTCCCAACGTTTGTTAGGACTCGATGTTCGCGGTCCGGGCGGCGGTCAATGGCAATTGGTCGTGCGCGGACCTGCGATTCTGGGTGCAGAACTGGGCATTCATGAATCGGCAAGCGCCGTCTGTCGACTCAATGTCGATACGTTTGCGGCCTTGCTGCAAGGTCAATTGTCGTGGAGCGAGGCGCTGTCGACCCAGGCGGCGGAAATCCAGGGCAACGGCCGCAGCACCAGTGAATACGGCCAATTGCTCGAACAACTCTTCAGTCCGGCGCTGGGCTGAGAAAGCCGGGCGGGTGATGGCCCGCGCTCAGTCTTCGGCGATTTCCCGGGGAGGGCGAGCGCCGGCGGCCTCTCGCTTGTCGGGAGGGATCAGCCGGTCCAGGATGCCGTTGACGAACGACGACGACTGCGCGCCGCCGAATCGTTTGGCGAGTTCGAGCGCTTCGTCGATGACCACGCGCGGCGGTGTGTCGGTGTAGAGCAGTTCGAAGGCGCCCAGGCGAATCGCGTTTCGGTCGGTCGGCGCCATGCGATTCAATGTCCAGTGGGCGGCGGCTTCCTGAATCCGCTGATCAAGCGCGGGCCGCGATTCCATCACGCCGGCGAACAGACTCCAGGCGAATCGGCTCAGGTCTTCGTCATGAAGTTCCTGCTGGATCATTTCCCGGACGGTGTCCGGCGTGATGTCCGCGTTCAGATCGCGCTGATACAACATTTTCAGCACGATTTCGCGGGCTTTGTGACGACGAGTGACCATGAATTTCACCTATGACAACTCGACGGCAGCCGTCGAGGAACAAAATGGACCGATCAGCATTATACGTCAGATGGGCGGGAAGAAGGCGAGTTTTTTGGGAAAGTCTGGAGGATGGTTTCGGCCTGGCTTCAAGCGGGACCAGTTCGACGGAGCAAACACATCATTTCGAGGGCTGCCAGCGCGGCCTCTTCGCCTTTATTGCCGGATTTCCCGCCGGCCCGGTCGAGGGCCAGTTCGAGCGATTGGCAGGTCAGCACGCCAAAGGCAATCGGGATGCCGGTCTGTAAGCCAGCCTGCATAATACCGGCCGCCACCTGATGATTGATGTAGTCGTGGTGCTGGGTTTCGCCCTGGATGACGGCCCCGAGACAGCAGAGGGCGGCATACCGGCCTGTTTTGGCCAGTGCGAGCGCCGCCAGCGGCAGCTCGAATGCACCGGGCGCCCACTCGATATGCAGGCTGTCGTCCGTCGCGCCGTGTTGTCGGAAGGTCGCTTTCGCTCCCTCCAGCAACCGGCCAGTGACGTCGAAATGATAGCGGGACACGATGATCGCGAACCGGTCGTCGGGACGCAATTCGATCCGAAGCGGAGGAGGCGGCGTGAGGGATGGGGCCCGGTAAGTCATTGTCGAAGAACGGCTATCCCAGGTTCATGCTGAGCAGGAATTCGTCGTTCGTTTTCGTGCGGCGCATGCGGTTGGTGAGGAGTTCCATCGCCTCCACCGGGTTCATGTCGTTCAGCACGCGGCGCAGAATCCAGACGCGGCGGAGTTCCTCTTCAGAAATCAGGAGCTCTTCACGGCGGGTGCCGGACTTATTCACGTCGATGGCGGGCCACACCCGTTTTTCGACCATGCGGCGATCGAGATGGAGTTCGGTGTTGCCGGTCCCCTTGAACTCCTCGAAGATCACATCGTCCATTTTGCTGCCGGTATCAACCAGGGCGGTGGCGACGATGGTCAAACTCCCCCCTTCCTCGACGTTGCGGGCCGCGCCGAAAAATCGCTTGGGATGCTGCAGCGCATTGGCGTCGACGCCGCCGGTCAGGATCTTGCCCGAATGCGGCACCTCGGTGTTCCAGGCGCGGGCCAACCGAGTGATCGAATCGAGAAAAATGATCACGTGCTGGCCGTATTCGACCATGCGTTTGGCTTTTTCGATGACCATTTCCGACACCTGGATATGCCGGCTCGACGGTTCGTCGAACGTGCTGCTGATCACCTCGCACATCGGGCTCTTGACGTTCCGCTCCATGTCGGTGACTTCTTCGGGGCGTTCGTCGATGAGCAGCACGATCACGTAGATGTCCGGTTCGTTGGCGAGGACGGCCTTCGCCAGTTTTTGCAGCAGGATCGTCTTGCCGGCGCGCGGGGGCGAGACGATCAAACCTCGTTGTCCCAGGCCGATCGGGGCGACAATATCAACGATCCGACCGCACAATTCGCCGGGGTCATTCGACAGCTTCAGGCGACGTTCGGGATGGAGCGGCGTCAGGTCGTCGAAGAAGACTTTCTCCGTCAGCAGATTCGGATCTTCGCCATTGATCGCTTCGACGCGCAACAGGGCGAAATAACGTTCATTTTCCTTCGGCGGGCGGATCTGTCCGGCGACGGTCGCCCCCGTTCGCAGGCCGAAGCGGCGAATCTGGCTCGGAGAGACATAGATATCGTCCGGGCACGGCAGATAATGGTAGTCTGGGCTGCGGAGGAAGCCGAAGCCGTCGGGCAGGATCTCCAGCGTCCCTTCCCCGAACATCAGCCCATTGATCTTGGTGCGCTCTTTGAGGATCTTGAAAATCAGGTCCTGCTTTTTCAGGCCGGTGTAGTCGGAGATATTTTCCTTGCGCGCCAGGGCGATCAGTTCTTTCATGGTCCGGCGCTGCAGATCGGCGATGTGAATGTCGGTTTCGCCGCGTTTGATTTCTTCGTAGCGCTCATCCGCGGGAAAGTTCGGTTCTTCGTCGTCCTCTTCTTCCGCCAGCCGGTTGGCCAAGGGAGCGGGCGGAGGGGGATCTTTGTCCGCCGTGGTGACAATTTCGTCTTCTTCCCAGCTTGATTCCTGATTCGCCGGTTCGTTCAGAGGGTGCGCGGGGGTCAAGCGGGACAGCGACGGGCGAGGTTTCATATTCATGTTGATCAATCGGAATGAGGCGTCGGTCCGCCGACGCAACGGGGATGAAGAGGCTGAGACAGAGGCGAGGGACTTTGAATGCTTGAAACGTAAGGCAAATCAAGGGGGGAGGCGGGATCGAACCAGATTCAGACCAATGACTTCAATCACCGACGCCATCCTTGGACATGACACAATCTCCCTTGCGGGACATCGAGTCACCGATCAGTCACTGTGAACATTGAGAAGGGAAACACGGCAATTCGGAGGGAGCACGACTTCAGCAACTCACAGTATTCTCTCCATCGGAATTCAAAAAAACAACCAAAAAAATCCGCCGGCCCCAAAATTTCGCCGTGGCGGCCGATTTCTCAATTAAGCCATCGGGAAGCGCTTGTTCAATTCCTGCTGCAAAGCGCGGGCCGCTTCCTGCAAACTTCCGTGATTGTCAATCACAATATCCGCCGCGGCTCGTTTGCGTTCGACCGGCCACTGGCTCGCTTCACGGCGTTTCCACTCTTCTTGGCTCCAACCCCGCTGTTGCACGCGCTGCCAGCGCGCCTCTTCGCTCACATCGACGAATACCACGGCATCGGTTTGCGTGCGCCATTTTGCTTCAAGCATCACGGCGGCATCGAGCAAAATCCAACGGACGTCGCGCGCGGCCTCGTGGCGATCAATTTGCTCCGCCACCAGTCGGGCGATCGCGGGATGAACGATCTGCTCCAGGTCGCCCCGCGCGGCGACAGCCTCGGGCGTCTCGCCAAAGACGTTCGCCGCCAGCTTCGAGCGGATCACGGCCCCCTGCCCGTCAAAAATCTCGTCGCCAAACCGCGTCCGCAACGCCGCCCGTACGTCCGGCAGTTCGAGCGCCTGATGCCCGGCCCGATCGGCATCGATCACCGCGCACGGGACAAGTTCCGCCAGCGCCTTCGCCACAGCGCTCTTGCCGGACCCGACCCCGCCGACGATGCCGATGACGGGGATGGGGTGATTCGCCGAAATGTGGACCGGGGGCTGAGACATGGTGCGTTTGATTGTTGCGATCAAAGCTGGAGTTGGCAACGGCGCGGGAACTTGTTCACAATGTCGGGACGAACTGCCAACGTGAAGAGGCGGCGGTGATCGCCCTGTCGATGTTCGGGTCGCTGGTGTTCGGCGTGGTCAATCACTCTATCCTGGAGACGCCGGATCATGTTTCGGCGATCCCCGGGCCTGCGTGGCGGCATGCGTTCATTGCCTCTGCGGCGCTGGTGTCCCTCACGGAAGCAGTTAGCATGGTAATGGGTTCGTCGGCATTGATTCGCGGGCGGCAGCCAAGTCTCTGAGCCTGTTGAGAGAATTTCCGCATGAACTTCCGACGGTTGGATGTGTCCCGTATCTGGCAATCACTTCACGTCATTCTCCGCGTCGGCGATGAATGGAAACGATGCAACCAGTCGGCGGCCCCGCGTGCTGATTTTGGAGAACACTGATGAACGAACAGGTCCGGCACTATCAGGCCAAGTTGGCTTATGAGATCGACGCCTGGGATTTGAATGCCGCTCCGAAGGCCGGTGAGAACATCATTGTCATCGATGCGCGATCACCTGAGTCTTTCGCGGCGGAACATATTCCCGGCGCCGTCAACATTCCCCATCGACAGATGAATGCCGCCACCACGGACAATCTCGACCGGGCGGCCCTCGTCGTGACCTACTGTGACGGGATTGGCTGCAACGCCTCGACCAAGGGGGCGCTGGCGATGACCCAACTGGGGTTCCGCGTGAAAGAACTCATCGGCGGGCTGGAGTGGTGGAAGCGCGACGGCTATCCAACCTCGACGGGTTGCGAAAGCTCGGAAAGCTGCGGTTGCGGTTAACCGAGCGGTGCGGCAGGAGAACGCTCACGCAGTCTTTTCATTCTGATGCGAATGCTACCAATGACCGTGTGCATGAGTTTCCCCGTGGTTGACGAAGTGCTCGATTCGTTCGCAGCGGCGCTGGGAAACGATCAGCTCGCGTACCGGAACCACATCTACCGGATGTTGAATTACGCCTCGGCGCTGTTCGGACAGGCGTCCAGCCTGCCCGACTCGGTCGTGATCGCCGCCGCGTTTCATGACCTTGGGTTGTGGACAGACCGCACGCTCGATTATCTGGAACCGTCGGCGAAGCTGGCTGGGAATTATCTTCAGCAGCATCAGCTCACGGCGCTCGATGCCGAGGTGCGGGCGATGATTTTCGAACACCACAAACTGCGGCCTTATCGCGGAGAATTTGCCGGCACGGTCGAAGTCTTTCGCAGGGCCGACCTGGTGGACGTATCGCTCGGATGGGTGCGATTTGGGTTGCCGGCGGCGTTTGTCCGGTCCGTCAAGCAAGAATTTCCGGACGCGGGATTTCACGCCCGACTGGCCCAAGTGACCCTGCGACAGTTGCTGCGCTCGCCGCTGCGGCCGTTGCCGATGCTTCGCTGGTGAAATTCCGGCGGCGAATTGGCGATTCCTCCCCTGCACCTCTATACTGATTTATTCCCGAATTTTGGGACGGCGCGAACCACGAGCGAGGACGCGGTGTCTCGCCGGCAGTCCGTTCGCTTGTTCGCGGTTCTCGGCGTTGCCGTAACCGATAGTCATGCCGAGAGTTAACGCCCATGAGCTGGCAGCCCATTCAAGACGTCAATGTTCGCGAGACGATTCCTTTGGTTGCACCGAAATATCTGAAGTCGGAAGAAAACGTTTCCGATGAAGCGATGCGGACGGTGATCGAAAACCGGGAATACGTCAAACGGATTCTTTCCGGTGAAGACAAGCGGCTGATGGTCATCGTCGGCCCCTGCTCCATTCACGACCCGGTCGCCGGCCTGGAATACGCCCGCAAACTGCGCGCGGTCGCGGAGATTGTCAAAGAGAAAATCCTGGTCATCATGCGGGTTTACTTCGAGAAGCCGCGGACCATCGTTGGTTGGAAAGGTTTGATCAACGATCCCCATCTGAACGACACGTTCGATATCGGAACCGGGCTGCGGATCGCCCGGCGGATTCTGCTCGAAGTCAACACGATGGGCCTGCCGGCGGCGACGGAGCTCTTGGAACCGATCACGCCGCAGTACATTGCCGACCTGATTTCCGTGACGGCGATCGGCGCGCGCACGACGGAATCGCCCACGCATCGGCAGATGGCGAGCGGTTTATCGATGCCCGTCGGTTTCAAGAACGGCACCGACGGCAGCTTGCAGGTGGCGATCGACGCGATGCAGGCGGCCAAGCATGAACACAGTTTCCTGGGCATCGACGGCGACGGCAAGACCTGCATTATCAACACGAAAGGGAATCCGTGGGGGTTCCTCGTCGTGCGCGGCGGTCGGTCGGGGCCGAATTACTCTTCCGCCGCATTGAAAGAGGCCGCGGAGCGGTTGGCCGCCGCCAAACTGCCGCCCCGCCTGATGGTGGATTGCAGCCACGCGAATTCGAATAAGGATTACCGCTTGCAGCACGTCGCCTGGAATGACTGCATCGATCAGCGCCGCGCCGGGAATGAAAATATCGTCGGCCTGATGCTCGAAAGCAACCTGCTGCCGGGCAATCAAC
>JAXMBR010000030.1:0-45007 GCA_046349715.1 Planctomycetaceae bacterium
GCGCCTGCGCCGAGCGGAACTTGTACGGCATTCGCAAAAATGCCACGGAAACCGCCGCCGTCGAGTCGTCCTTTGGCGAGATCCGGGACGAGTTGGTCAACAACAATGCGGAAACTTCCCAGATGCTCGAGCGGCTTGATTTCCGCATCATCGAGCCGTTGGCAAGGATCAACGGGCAGGCCTATCCGTCGCTCGACGGTCAACTGGGGTTGTTTCGGCTGGCCCATGTCGAGGGGAACGACCCGCTTCCCGCAGTCGAGGCCGCCATCGCCCAGGCGTCCTCGCTGGTGGGGGATTTGGAACGAGTATTGCAAGAAATGCAGGAACTCGAACACTTCCATAAGCTGCTGGAAAACTTGAAGGAAATGATTACGGATCAACAGGAATTGATTGATAAAACGAAAAATAGGCGTAAACAGAACCTGATCAAGGGATTAGAATAGATCAGGTTGAAAGTCGTTCGAAGGAAGAGCCCATGCGACGTTGGATTCCGCTGTGGTTCGCGACCCTCGTCTGGGGGGGAATCTGTGTAAGTGCGGTTCTCCGCGCGGGCAATTCTTCCGCAATACCGCTGACCTCCGCGGCAGTAGCTTCTGAGGACCCGGAGGGGAACGACGACACGATTGCTTCCGCTCAGCTACGGCTGGCGATGCGGTATCAACGCTTCGAAAACACCATGCTGCAGGTGGCGGAGTACCTCCGCAAAACCGATCCGGAGCGAGCCGACCTGTTGGTTCGTGCCATCGGGAAGAGCAAAGAGACCCGGCTTCCCGATCAGTTCGAGCATCTCATCAATTTGCTGAAGCAGGAGCAACTGGGGGACGCGGTTCAGGAACAGGAGCAGGTGGTGGTGCTGCTGGAAGGGTTGCTCAGCCTGCTGCAGAGCGAGGATCGCAAGGCGGACCTGGAAAAGGAACAGGAACGCCTCAAAGACCTGATCAAGGACGTGGATCGATTAATTGATCGGCAAACTGATTTGCGAGCGCAGACCGAACGGAAAGATAATCCTCGCGGACTGGAACAATCGCAGAAAAAGCTGGCGGGCGATGCGGAACGGCTGATCGACAAGATCGATGAGCAGGACCGGGCGCGGAACAATTCCTCACCGGAAGGCGCGCGGCAGGCCCAACCGAAAGGCGAGCCAGATCAGTCCGGCGAGAAATCAGGCTCATCGCCCTCGGACGAGCCCACGGAGAAAAAGGCCGCCAAGTCCTCCGATGACCGGCCGGGGTCTCCGAGCAAAGAACAGGGCGGTGAGACGGAGAAACCGTCCGGAGAGCCAGGCGCACCGGACTCGAAGGAGTCACCGAAACCGGAAGATTCCCCGACCGATCCTGCTGGAAAAAAGGACGAAGGCCAAGAATCGCCGTCGAACGGTTCGTCGCAGCCGATGCCCGGCGGCGAGTCGAACCCATCAGGAGAACAGAAATCGAAGTCAGGCAAGCCGTCGCCTGGCCAACCGGGGCAGCCGATGCCTCCGCAGCAAGGCTCGCCGGGCGATCCCGAGAAGAACGAGCCAACGCCGGGGGCGGATTCGCGGGACTCGGCGTCCAAGCCGAACAAAACTCCTGGCCGGGACGAGATTGAGCGCGCCAAAGACGAGATGGAGCGTGCGATTGAGGAATTGAAAAAGAAGAATCACGGTCAGGCGTCGGATGAACAGGATCGGGCGATCAGCGAGCTGATCAAAGCCAAAGATCGGTTGGAGGAAATTCTGCGTCAGCTCCGTGAAGAAGAGCGTGAAATGATGCTGGCGGCGTTGGAAGCCCGGTTTCGAGATATGCTGGCGCGACAGCTGACGGTGTACAACGGCACGGTCGGGCTGCGTACGATTTCTTCAGAAGCCCAGAGCGATCGGCAGCGGAATCAGTCCGTGGCGTTGGCGCGCGCGGAGGAAGGGATTGTCCTGCTCGCCAACAAGGCGCTCACCTTGTTAAAAGAGGAAGGTTCGTCCATCGCGCTGCCGGAAGCGGTCGAGGAAATGCGGGACGACATGCTGACGGTGGTGCAACGGCTGGAGCGGTTTGACGTGGGGGAACTGACGCAGAGCATCGAGCGGGATATCATGGAAGCGCTGGAAGAGTTGGTGCAAGCGCTGCAGAACGAGATGGAAAAATCCAAAAACAAAGATCAGAAGCAACCGCCTCCCAATGGCGAGCCTCCCGACCCGGCGCTGGTGGATCAGTTGGCGGAATTGAAGACGCTCCGCGCGTTGCAATTCCGCGTCAATCGTCGCACGAAAATCCTGGGCCGCGAAGTCGAAGGAGAACAGGCGCGTGATCCGGACCTCCTCAAACAGTTGCATCAATTGGCGAAGCGGCAAGAAAAAATTCAACGCGCCACCTACGATTTGTCGTCCGGTCGAAATCGCTGACTCTGCGAGAAGTTTCCTGAATATGGTCGCCGGGATGAAACGATACCTGCTGTTACTGTTCCTGTGCGGCGTGCCGACCGCGGCGGGGAATGCGGCGGACGAGTTATATGCCACGCCGCGGGCGGACGATGTTCGCAGCAAAGTGCTGATCTGGGTGGCTGAGCAACCCGGCGGCGGCGCGGAGCAAAAGGCGGCGCTCCAGCAGTTATGGGCGGAGGACGAACACGCGATAGACCGGGAAGAACTGCTGGATCGCGTGATCGATTCGTTTGCGCTGTTCGATGCCCGCATCGCAGAATTGGCGGAAGCCTGCCGGCGCGGATCGTTGACGGAGCCCGTCCCTGGCGTCGACTTTGTCAAAGACATCCAGGATCCGTTCGTGCGGGCGAACGTGCGGCTGTTTGCCGGGGAACGGCTGGTCGAGCGACTCTTGTTTGACGAAGCCGATGCAGCGCTGGCCGACGTCGACCCGCGGCAAGTCGTCGATCCGCCGGCCCTGTTCTTTCATCGTGCGGTGGCGGCGCAGGGATTGTTGGAGATTTCCTCGGCGCTGGAGGCGCTGAAAGCTTTGCAGGAGCGTACCGAAGACGTCCTGCTGCGGTATGCGACGACCGCCGCATTGATGCAGGCTGAACTCCAGAACCTGCAGGAAAAATCGTTGGGCGAAGTCGCTCGGATGATGTCCGATTCCGAACGCCGGCTCGATCTGGGGCGGGCCGGGGAAAAGGTGCAGGGAGTTCAGGAGCGGATCATCGCCAATCTCGATGAATTGATCAAAAAATGGAGGAGCAATCCAGCGGGGAGCGGCAGGAGCCGGTCAAGAAATTCCAATCAAAGCGACAGCCCGGCTCAGGATAGTTCTGTCAGCAAGCGCGATGGCGCCCGGAAATACCGATCCAAGCAACTGTCGAAACAGGGACGCTGGGGGATCTGCCCGACAAAGAACAAGCCAAAGCCAAGAACCTGATCAATCGAAACTTTCCCGCGCATTACCGGCAGGCGATCGAACTGTATTTCAAAAAGCTAGCCAATCGGCCCGCCAGCGGGAAATAATCCAAGGTTGACAACGCCGAGGGGCAAGATGAACTCGTTATGGTTAATGGCCGTGTGTGTGATGTCCGCTGCGCCGCCGGTGGAGGTCACGCTCCTCTCCGGCGACACACGGCAGGGGATCCTGGAACAGCTGACAGCGAAAGAATTGCGATTGCGGGCGGAATCGGGGGAGACGGCCTCGCTGTCGACTCAGGATTTGTTGGAGATCCGCCTGGTGCAGGCCACGGGACAAGCCGGCCTCGGGGCTGAGGACGACCGGGGCGTGAAAGTCAGTCTGACGGATGGTTCGCAATTGAGCGTGTCGTCGTTCGAAAGTTCGACGAAAGAGTTCACCGCGGCGCATCCGACGCTAGGTCTCATCAAACTGCCGCTGGCAACCGTCCGCAGCGTGCGGCTGTCTCTTCCCGAGGCGAAATTGGAGTCATCGTGGCAGCAGGTGCTCGACAAGGTTTCGAAGAACGATCAGATCGTCATTCGCAAACAGGATGTGCTGGATCACCTGGATGGAGTGGTCGGGGCGATCAATGCCGAGACGATTCGCTTCCTGCTGGACGGAGAAGAATTGACGATCAAGCGGGAAAAAGCGTTCGGGATCATCTACGCCCGCAAGCCGGCTCCGGTGAAATTGGCGGCCCAGGTGGAACTGGCGAACGGAGACTTCGTCTCCGCGCGAAGCGTCACGGCGGACGAACAGGGCTGGCGGGTGGAATCGGCTGCCGGTCTTTCCTTTTCGCTGAATGAGGCCTCCGTCGTCCGGGTTGATTTCAGCCTGGGCAAAGTCGTGTATCTGTCGACGATGGAGCCTCGGTCCGTCAAATATACGCCCGGAATTCAGGGCCTCGTTCCCGAAGAGACGGACTTCCGCTGGGAATTCCGCCGTGATCGCAATCTCGACGGGCGGCCGTTGCGGCTGGGACAAAAAACCTATTCGCGTGGCCTGGCGATTCATTCCAAAACGGAACTGAAGTATCGCTTGGGCGGCGAATTTCGGCGCTTCCAGGCGCTGCTGGGGATTGACGACGAAATCACGCGATTCGGTGAAACGACCGTACGGATCCTGGGCGATCGGGAAGAACTGTTCGCAGCGGACATCTCTCCCCGGCAGACTCCAATAATGATTGATCTGGATGTGGCTCAGGTGGTCGAGTTGGAGATCGTCGTCGATTTCGGGCCGGACAAACCCTGGCGAAGCGACATCGGAGACCGAGTCCACCTTGCAGATGCGAGGTTGGTGAAATGAGCAGGAGGCTAAGGCGATGAGATATTCGGGATGGGTGGCGCTGGCCATCGGGTTAGCCTGGTCGCCGTCACAAACGCTGGCAGTTGATCCGGCGGTCATCGCGGCGGAGCGGGAGCGCATTCAAGTGATGTCCCGCGTCGCTCCGTCTGTGGTCGCCATCTTTGCGGGCGATGGCAACGGCGGCGGTTCAGGAGTTCTGATCAGCCCGGACGGTTATGCCCTGTCGAACTACCATGTCACCAGCGGCTCTGGAAACTTCATGAAATGCGGCCTGAACGACGGGTCGCTGAATGACGCCGTGATCGTCGGCATCGATCCCACCGGCGATGTCGCGCTGATCAAACTGCTCAATCGGCAAGACTATCCCTATGCCGTGTTTGGCGACAGTGATCGCGTGCAGGTCGGCGATTGGGTGTTCGCCATGGGGAATCCGTTCCTGCTCGCGACCGATTATTCCCCGACCGTGACGTACGGCATCGTCAGCGGCGTCCATCGTTATCAGTATCCGGCTGGAACGATCCTGGAATACGCCGATTGCATTCAAGTCGACGCATCGATCAATCCGGGCAATTCGGGAGGCCCGCTGTTCAACGGGCGGGGAGAACTGATCGGCATCAACGGCCGCGGTTCGTTCGACAAGCGAGGGCGGGTGAATTCGGGAGCCGGCTATGCCATCTCGATCAACCAGATCGGCTTGTTTCTCGATGCTCTGAAAAGCGGCCGGGTCGTGGACCATGCCACCTTGGGGGCGACGGTCCGGACCAGTTCCGACCGGACGGTGGTGATCGACAAGATCCTGGAGAATTCGGACGCGTATCGCCGGGGCTTGCGTGAAGGAGACGAGATCGTCTCCTTTGCCGGCCGGCCCGTCGGCAGCGTCAATCAGTTCAAAAACGCGTTGGGCATTTTTCCCAAGGGGTGGACGGTTCCGCTGGTCTATCGCCGGGAAGGAGCGAAGCACGAGATTTACGTCATGCTCCGCGGCTTGCATCGTCAGTCGGAATTGGCGCCGCGGCGCGCTCCGCGGCCGGGTCCCGACGAGGAACCGGAACAACCCCCACCGGGCGAGGATGAGCAGCCCGGCCAGGATCAGCCGAAACAAGACGAGCCTCGACCGCGCGAGAAGCGCCGCGCCCCGCCGTCTGGGCATCCCGTGGCGGAAATTCCCGAAGAATTTCGCCAGTGGTTCGAGGAAAAAGACGGATTCGCGAATTTTCATTTCAACAAACTGGAGCTGGATCGCGTTTGGCGGGCGATGACCGCTTACGATTCCTGGAAGGCGGTCTCGGGACGTTGGAAGCTGACGGGCAAGACGGCCGCCGGAGCGGAGTTTGCCGCCACGCTGGCCGATCAGGGAGTCGGTTTGACGATCGGTCAAACCCCGTATTTTCAGGCGCTGGACGACGGGGCCGACCCGCAGGATGAACCGCCGGGCAGCGGCGGTCTGCTGATGGCGCTGCATCACTTCCGATTGCTGCTGACGAGAGGGCGCGAGGCGTTCAGCGATTTTTATTATCTGGGCAGCGAACCGCTCGACGGTCGAGGGGAACTGGTCGACGTGCTGGTTTCGCGCAAAGACGGCATCGAGACTCGCTGGTATGTTCGCCGTTCGCAGCCGCGGTTGGTCGGTTTCGACTGCCAACTGTCCGCCGACACCGACCCGGCGAAGATTCGCTGGCTGGAGGAAGGGCAATTCGCGGGCAGATTGTTCCCGGCGCAATTTCAGGCCCAATCAGGGGATCGCCTGTTTGCCACGTTTTTGGTGGAGACGCTGGAAGTCGCTGCGGGAGGGACTCCATGAGCGGCACCGGCCATCCTGACCGTTTCTCGCGAGCTCTGAAGAGCGTTGTCCTGTTGCTGCTCTGGGGGATGGGGTGTGGGGGAATTCTCCCTGTGCAGGCCCAGTCGTCCTACGAAGCCGTGGAAACGGTCTCGCCTCGAGTGGTGAAAATTTTCGGGGCCGGGGGGCTGAAGCAACTTTATTCCTACAGCACGGGGTTTCTCGTGTCTGCGGAAGGCCACATTGCGACCGTCTGGAGCCATGTTCTCGACGGGGATACTGTCAGCGTGGTGCTGTCGGACGGGCGGCGGTACGAAGGGAAAGTCCTGGGAGCGGAGCCGCAACTCGATTTGGCCGTTCTCAAGATCGAAGCGGAAGGTCTGCCGCATTTCGACTTGTCCGATGCATCGGGAGCGGGACCCGGGACACGGGTGTTGGCCTTCAGCAATATGTTTAAAGTGGCGCTGGGTGACGAGCAAGTCTCGGTGCTGCATGGCGTCATCGCGGCGAAAACGACGTTGTCTGCCCGGCGAGGCGCGTTCGAAGCCCCTTACCACGGCCCGGTGTATATCGTCGATGCGATTACCAACAATCCCGGTTCCGGCGGGGGTGTTCTGACGACCTGGGACGGCCGGCTGATTGGCATGATTGGCAAGGAATTGCGCAACGCTCAGACCAACACTTGGGTGAATTATGTGATTCCCATTCAGGAACTGCGTGGCGCCATTGATGAAATCGTCTCCGGCAAATTGACGCCCGGGCGAAAAACGAATGATGAGGCGGGGACGTCCGACGAGCCACCGGAGCGATATCGGACGCTCGATTTCGGGCTGGTCATGATGCCTGACGTCGTCGCCCGGACTCCGGCGTTTATCAATCGCGTCGTTCCGCATTCGGCAGCGGCGGAAGCCGGTCTGTTACCCAATGACCTGGTGTTGTTCGTGGGCGACGAATTGGTTCAATCCGTTCGTGGGTGTCGTGAGGAATTCGGTCGATTGGAAAGCGGCGGGAATCTGCGGTTGGTGGTGCGTCGCGGCGACCGGCTGATCACCGTCGAACTGCCGGTCCCGCACAAGGACGATGAACCGTAATGCGCAATGACTGTTCAGAACTCGGTCGCATCGGTTCCCCGGGGATTCTTCGGGGGCTGATATGCCCGTGGTTATGCCTGATGGGCGCGATGTTGGCGCCGTTGCTCGCCACGGCGAAAGAACGGCCGCTGGAAGGATTAGAAGAGCAGGCGATCAAAGAAGCGGTCGCTTTGGCCGAGGCCAGCCTCGTGCGGATTGAAACCGTCGGCGGACTCGAACAGGCGTCGCAAATTCTGTTCGGAACCGGTCCCACGTCGGGCGTGGTGGTGGGGGCTGACGGCTACATCATCTCCAGTTCGTTCAATTTCGCCTCGAAGCCAGCGTCGATTCTCGTGACCCTGGCCGACGAACGGCGGTTTCCCGCCCGGCAGATTGCGCACGACAAGCAGCGAATGTTGACGCTCCTCAAAATTGATGTCGACGGTTTGACGCCCGCCGTTCCCACACCTCGCGAGGCCGTTCAAGTCGGCGCCTGGGCCATCGCGCTGGGCCGAACTTACGATCTCGCGACCCCGAACGTGTCGGTTGGGATTGTGAGCGCACTCAATCGGGTCTGGGGGAAAGCGATTCAAACCGACGCCAAACTGTCACCGGTCAATTACGGCGGCCCGCTCGTGGACATTGAAGGCCGTGTGATGGGCATCAATGTTCCGTTATCGCCACAGGCGGCCGGGGAGACGGCGGGCGTGGAGTGGTACGACGGAGGGATTGGTTTTGCGATTCCGCTCGCAGACGTGTACGGCGTCCTGGACCGGCTGAAAGAAGGCAAGGACCTGCTTCCCGGGTTGATGGGAGTGACATTCCAGCAAGGGCCGATGGGCCGGCGTGATGAATTGCTGCTCGACCGGGTGCGCGTCAACTCGCCGGCCGAAAAAGCGGGATTGAAAGCCGGTGATCAGATTGTCGAAGCGGACGGCGCGCCGGTGTCACGGATGTCGCAATTGCGGCATGTGCTGGGCCGGAAATACGCCGGGGAGTCGCTGCGCTTGGCCGTCCAGCGCGCCGGCGACCGGTTGACGATGGACCTGGTTCTCGCGGACGAACTGACGCCGTATGAGTCCGCATTTTTAGGGATCCTGCCTCAGCGAGAAGGAGCCGATCCGAAGGAAAGCGGCATTCCGGTGCGATATGTGTTCCCGGACAGTCCCGCAGGAAAAGCGGGGGTGCAAGCGGGGGATCGGATCTTGAAACTGAACGATGCGACTCTTGAGAACGCCAAACAATTGTCAGATTTGGTCGGGCGGTTGAAGCCGGGCGATCTTGCCGCGTTGACCTGGAAGCATGAAGCGGAGACAGCGTCGGCGGAGGTCAAGCTGTCCGCAATTCCCAATGATGTGCCGTCACAATTTCCAGCGCCTGTTCTGCGTTCGCCCGAGGCGGCCGTGACGGCAAAGACAGGCCGGTTCACCGAGATGCTGGCCGCCCACGATCGCGAGTTCTGGATGTATGTTCCGGAAAAGTACAATCCGGCGATCCCGCAGGGGCTGGTGGTGTGGATTCATCCCGAAGGGGACACGATGGAAGCGGCGGTCTATCAGGCCTGGAAATCGCTGTGCGACCGCCGCGGCTTGATTCTGCTGGGACCGAAAGCGGAGAAAGTTTCCGGTTGGACGCCGTTGGAAGCGGAATACGTGAAAGACTGCGTCGCCTGGGCGCGCGAGAACTACAACGTCGCCGCCGACAGGATTGCCGTGCACAGTTATTCCAGCGGTGGGCCGTTCGGCTGGCATCTGGCGTTCAAGCATCGCGAGATTTTTCGCGGCGTGGCGATGGCGTCGCACCCGTTGATGGGATTCGTCCCCGAGAACGATCCGGAGTTCCGGCAGCAGTTTTATTTGGCGGCCGGAGAAGACGATCCCTTATTTCCAGCGGTGAAATTATCGGTCGAGATGCTCCGCAAGGCAAAATTCCCCGTCGCGTTCACGCCGCTGGAGAAGCTCGGTCACAAATACCCGGAGGAAAAAACGCTGGATGAGATCGCCCGCTGGTTCGATCTGCTGGACCGAATTTAGAAACCTTCCTGCAATTGATTTTCCGTCCTGAAGATCGCTGGCGGTTTCTTCTCCCTCATTCCCATAATGGAGCAGGGGGGTACGAACGTGAATCCAGCGAAACAGGTCGAGTCGGAAACGGGGCCGGGGTGCAATCGGCGCCAGTTTCTGGGACGCAGCGCACAACAGGCCGCGGGAGTGGCGGCCGGCATGGTGGCGCTTTCCACGGCGGTCGGTGGGTCCAGTTCGCCGTCAGAGCGAATCCGAGTTGGCGTCATCGGCTTGCGCAATCAGGGAAAACTGCTGGCTACGACGTTGGCGCGCTGTCCTGACGCCGAAATTTCGGCAATCTGCGACATCGATCCGCAGCAGTTCGGGCCTGTGGTGAAGGAACTGTCGCAAAGCCAACCGTCGGTGCCGCGCTGCGAAGCCGATTTTCGACGGCTATTGGATGATCGGTCGATTGACGCGGTCGTCGTGGCGACTCCCGACCACTGGCATGCCTGGATGACCGTGCTGGCCTGTCAGGCCGGAAAAGACGTGTATCTGGAAAGTCCCGCCACCCATCATCACGGCGAAGCCGGTTCGATGTTGACGGCAGCCAATGCTTCGCAACGCATCGTTCAAGTCGGTTTGCAGCAGCGGAGCGGACTCCATTTCCAAACGGCGGTTGAAGCGGTGCAGTCGGGTCGGCTGGGGACCGTCAGGGTGGCCCGGGGCTGGATCGTCCATCGCCGCAAGCCGATCGGCGTCAAAGGGTTCACCGCCGTGCCGGAAGGCGTCGACTACCGCCAATGGCTGGGACCGCTGGCGGAGCGTCCGTTTCATCCGAACCGGTTTCATTTCAACTGGCGCTGGTTTTGGGATTATGGCGGTGGGGAGCTTGCGCACTGGGGCGTGCATTGGCTCGACGTCGCCCGCTGGGGATTGCAGGTTGACATGCCGCGGCGTGTGAGCGCGGTCGGCGGCAAGCATGCCTTTGACGATGCGCAGGAAACGCCTGACACGTTGTCGGTCCAATACGACTTCGGCGGATCGACGATCGTCTGGGAACATCGCCTCTGGTCAGGTCACGGCCTGGAGAATCGCAGTTCCGGCGTCGCATTCTATGGTTCCCGGGGGACGCTCATCGCCGATCGCGGTGGCTGGAAAATCTATGACACAGCGGACTCGTCGACTGCCGACGGAGCCGACCTGCTGGCGCCGCATGTCCAGAATTTTTTGGCGTGCGTGAAATCCCGGCAGACGCCGGCCGCCGGCCTGCCGATCGGGCTGGCCGCGAGTACGTTGTGCCAGCTGGGAAATGCGTCGTATCGCCTGGGACGCGAGATTCGATTTTCGTCGGCGACACAGAGTTGCGGCGATGATCTCGCGGCCAATGAACTGTTGGCCCCAGAGAGCCGGGCCGGCTGGCGGCTGGCCGACTATACCGCCCGGATGCAGGCTCCCGCGACTGGTTGAGCGGGGGGAGGCCGCCGGGGCTTTCCGCTGGTGCTACAGGATGGTCGGCTCACTGCCGGTCTGTTGAAGTTCGATCAAGGCGGCAGTGAACGCCCGCGTGGCGTCAACGCCGGTGCGTTGCGGCAGATCATGGAGCGCATCGGCCAGGGAAAGCCCGAAGTCGATCCGCTGAGCGACGCGCTTCAATTCGCGTCCCAGCGGCCCCGGGGCGCCGCCCGCCTGCCGGAGTCCGTCGTCGATGCTGCCGCCGGTTCTCACGGCACGGGTCAACTCGTTCAACATCTCGGGAATCTGAGAGGCGATTCTCCGCTGCCGTCGAAAACGCAGCGCGATCACGATCGTGATCGGCAGTAGAAATCCTCCCAGGATCGCCAACGCCGTACTGAGCAGGTTCTCGTGCACGACGAACGCCAAACCGCCGAGCGCGAGGCCCGAGTCAAGGGACGACAGCAGCAACAAGGACGGCGCGATGTCGACTCCTGATTGTTGTATCAACAGGTCGAACGCGGTGTTGATGCAGTCCGCGGCGTCGCGGTTTTGACCCGTACCAAATTTGTCGACATGTTGGAGAATCCCGGCGAATTCCGGCCGAGGTTTAATGGCAGTGGACATGAGAAACTCGATTACCAGTCCGTGAAAACAACGTGGCATTCAAGCTCGGGAAGCATGACCTAAGACGAGCGACTGAGAGTCGCCGCCGAGTTCCTGGGCATGAAAAATCATCGGGGACATTTTCACGCCGCGCCGCGCCAACAGGCTCATGATCCGTGGTTCATGGCCGGTGGCATAGAAGGCCCCGCGAGTCCGGCCGGTTGCGTCATCGACTCCGGTCTGACGATAGATGAACACGTCTTCGACTTGATACCTCCCGTCGGCACCGGCGTGCAGTTCAGCAATACGGGCGATCTTTCGTTCGCCGGTAGCGAGATGAGTCAGGTGAACGAGCATCGGCACGGCCGAGACGATCTGTTGACGAATGATCGGCGACGGGATGTTGACGCCTGTCTGAGCGATCCGATGTTCGAGGCGATTGAGGGCACTGAGCAGATCGGCAGACCGTATCGCGGCCAAGCAGCCGTCGCGGTCGGCCATGGCGGGAACCAATTCGCCGGCTTCACCGCCGAGGTCTCCGATCACGATCCTGTCGGGGCGCAGTTGCAGCGCGTTGCGCAGAATGTCCTGCGCAGAGTATTGACCGGACCTGTTGTCGCTCTGCGAGGTTGTTTGCAGCGTGATGACGTCGGGTTGCCGCAAATCCAGTTCAGCGGCTTCATCCAGGGTGACGATGCGTTCGGATTCGGGAATCAATCGGCCCAGGGAGTTCAGCAGGGTCGTCGTGCCTGCGCCGGACTCGCCGACCAGCAGCAGGTTGGCGCGCGCCTCGATCCAGGCGCGGAGAAAGTTGGCCATTTCCGACGTCATTACGCGGTCGTGCACCAGGGCTTCGAAGTCTGGCGGCGGCGTGCGGATCGGGCGGAGGAAAACGATCGGGCCGCGCGGCGATCGCGGCGGAAGGATTGCCTGGAACCGGGAACCATCGGGAAGTTTGGCGTCAATTTGAGGAGTGCTGGCGTCGAGATGGCGGCCGGCGCGCCGGACCTGGTGTTGAACAAAGCGCCTCAGGTGATCGGCGTCGTTGAAGCGAACGTTCGCTCGTTCGCGGCAGCCGTTCCGTTCGATGAAAACGCTGTCGGGACCGTGGATCACGATTTCCGTGACATCGCCGGCCGACATCAAGGAATCGATGGGACCGAACCCGACGATCTCGGCCAGAATTTCGTCGGCCAACCGGCTGCGCTCGCTTGGAGAGAGATCACGGGCTTCCTGTTCGCAGAGGTGCGCCGCGAGGGCCCGTAGCTGACAGCGTCGTTCGTGCTCGGGCAGCCGTTCGGCCTTGGAGAGATCGATGGCATTGACCAGTTGCCGATGCAGCCGGATTTTGAGGGAGCAGCTCCCGTCATTCGTTTCGTCATTCGATCGGAATACAGCAGGTTGGGCAATCATGTTCTGATGGCTGGATGAATTGATGAAGGTACGGACCTGCGATTGACCAATCCCGCGCGGGCGCCTGTCGCTTATTTTGGGGAGTCGAGATTCCGCGCCGCGGTCGGCGGCGGTGAATCGTCATAAGGCTCGTCGTCGTCTTCCGGCAGGGGAGGATTTGCCGCAGGCTGCGGCGCAGATTTCAAAACCGGCGCGGGAATTCGCGGAGCTGCACGGGAGCGGCTGGACAAGGGATCGCCATCGGCCACGCGGTGATCACTGCGAAACTCGTGTTGTTTCCTGTGCGAGCCGCGATAAAGGTCGGTGATGACGGGCAACTCAACCGGCTCTAGGCCGAGAAGTTCGTCCAGGGTGATACGTTCGGGATTGGAAAAGGCAATTTCTCGAGTTCGGCGTCCCTGCGGATTGAGCGACAAGGTGATCGAACCGTGGTCCTGCGCCAGCGTCAGCAAATTGACTTCCGGCTCGCTGACTTCGAGCAAGACCGGGACTCGCGTGGAATCGTTTCGCGGCCGTCCGTCATTTTTGAGCGCCAGCACGCGCACTCCTTCGAGCAAACGCATCGTCAGGCCATTCGACGGGGAAGCCTCCCCCCGGCCTCGATAGGTAAACTGCACGTCCACGAAATCGTTCGCCCGGACCAGTTCTCCGACCATGGCGGCGCCGTCGTCGATTTCCACGGCCATCGCCCGCATGCCCTCGGCAATGTTCAGCGACGGCGTCTCGCCCGGCGGCAAAAGATCATTGGCGTGGATGGGTTCATTCGACTTGATCGCCACGCGCGCATAACGTCCCGCGATGACGCGATTGGTGCACAGCACGTCTGGGTTCAGACTCGAGCGGGGATAGGATCCACGACCCAGATGGGCCTCCGTGACTAAAGTGCCCGGTGCGATGTCGGCAATCGCCATGGGAATCAGGTCGTCGGCGAGCGTGGAACCCTGCGTTTGACTCGTCGGGAGATGCTTGACGAAATAACCGACAATCAACAGGATCGCCACTCCGAACATGGCCGCAGTCAGCGAAGCGGGAGTCAGTCGGGGCATGACGAATTCCTCGGCGAGGCCTCTTCAGGTGTCGCGGAACGGCGGATGCTTCCGTTCGCTCTACAACAATACACAACTGAGTCCCGAGCGCATGATGTCGTCCTGAGGGAACTGGGAACTTCAGATTTAACGGCCGGCGCGCAGTAACCGTGGCAATCCGAGTTTTCCGAGCGATCGGAAACTCCGATCCGATCCCGCCGAACGGAAAAGAGGATTTACCATCGGCAGCCGTGGCGATCAGTGGCGAAACCCGCGGCGAAAAATTTCCTGGGTTTGAGCGGATCCCACTGTGCCTCATATCGTCAGGTTGTCCCGGGACGATTCGCAGTCAGACTGGTTGGATGCGGCGCGATCGGTGATAATCCCGGTCTCAGAGAAGGAGATGGAATGCGGGAGTTTTTGAGGGCCGCAGAAGATGCGGCACGGTTGGGCGGCCAGGTGCTGCGCAGTTGGTCGTCTCGATTTACCGTTCGTGAAAAGAGCCGCTCCAATTTGGTGACGGAGGCTGATCTGGCGTCGCAGACGGCGATTGTGGACCTGCTCCGCGGGCGTTTTCCGCAGCATGCGGTGCTCGGAGAGGAAGACCTCGGACACGATCTGCCGGCGGCTGACTATCGCTGGATCATTGATCCGTTGGATGGGACCACGAATTATGTGCACGGCTTTCCTTATTTTGCGGTTTCGATCGGGTTGGAGCATCAAGGGGAAGTGATTGCCGGGGTTGTCTACGATCCCATGCACGATGAACTGTTCGCCGCCGCGAAAGGGATGGGGGCCACGTTGAATCGTCGGCCGCTCAAGTGCTCGGCGGTCCCGTCCTTGAACCAGGCGCTGGTGATCGCCAGTCTGCCGGTGGCGACACGCGTGGAGGAAGAGGCCGTGCAGCGGTTTCTGCGGGTGCTTCCCGCGGCGCAAACCGTACAGCGAACAGGGTCGGCCGCTTTGAACTTAGCGTATGTGGCAGCCGGCCGGGTGGATGGTTTCTGGTCGACGAATTTGAAGCCTTGGGACATGGCGGCGGGTGTCGTGCTGGTGACGGAAGCGGGAGGTCGAGTCACGAAAATTCGTGGAGAGACGTTCCAGTTGCATCAGCCGGATGTCTTGGCGACCAATAGCTCCGGAATCCATGCAGAACTTTGCAATCTCTTAAGCCGATGAGAGTTACGTTGCAAAAAATGGATTGCTTCTTCCCCAGGCCCCGGTTTTGAAGTACGATTAAGCAATCCTTTCGAGTCCTCCTGTTCGGAGTCATGATCGGGGACTCTGCCGGTTTTCTAACGGCACCGAACCGGGAAGGGGCCGCCTGTTGCCACGGGGCGCCGCCAGTTCATCCATAGTTTCAAGCCGAGGTTCTTGAGGTGATGTTGCTCAAGCGTCAATCCGATCGCTCCGCCAGTGCGCCGACCTCCGGCTGCGCGCGGCCTGATTTGGCGACGGTCGGGCGGCGTTTGGTCTCGGTGGGATGGTTGGTTTTCCTCAGCGTTTTGCCAGGTTCATTATCGGCGCAAGACGAACGGGACGGCTCCGCGCCGAAGCCGGTTTCCGCGGCCGAAGCGGAATCGAAATCTGCATCGGAAACCGCTCCGTTACAGGGGCTTCCGGCCGAATATGAGTATCTGAAGGGCCCGGACGGCAAATTGGTGCCGGTGCGTCGGGACGCGACGATGAAGAATTTTTTGAAGTTCTTGGAACAGGACCAGCATCCGACGGAAATCGTGCCCGTGCCGGCCGTCGCCCGGTTGGAACTGACCGGCCATGCCGATGACGAATGGGCCCAGTTGAAAGCTCGGGTCGTGATTCACAATCCCCAGTCCAAGGGGTATTCGCCGCTGGCGCTCGGGTTACACGAGGCGGTCTTGCGAGATTGGAAGCAGGAAGGCCCCGGCGACATGTATCCACGACGGGATCGATCGCAGGGGCAAGTCTGGTGGATCCAGGGACAAGGGGACCATGTGCTCACGCTGGAATTCAGCGCCCCGATCAAGAAGCAGGCACCGAATCGCCGGTTGCAACTGACCCTGCCGGAATCGACCGTGAGCTTGTTGGAACTGACGTGCCGATTTCACGACATCAAGCTGACGAAGGAGATCGAAGGGACCAGCGTACAGATCGCCGCGGAGCCAGGCGCCGGCGCGGATTGAAGCGTTTGGGCTCGGCACGCGACTCGACTTGAACTGGCAGCCGGTTGAGACGGAAGTGACGGCCGCGCCGCTGATCGAGGCGGAAACTCGAATTCTGGTTCAGGCGGAAGAAGACAAGCTGCGATTGGACGCCAGCCAACGATTACATGTGGCGCAGGGGGCGCTGACCGAAGCGACCATTCGATTGCCAGCGAACACCGAATCGTTCAGCGTGGACGGCCGCGACTATCGCGATCACCGGGTCGACCCGAACGATCCGACGAAGGTGACGGTCCAACTGACGAGCCAAGACGGCAACTATTTTCAACTGACCTGGTCGGTCCTGTTGTCTTCCGATGAATCACGGCGATTTGCCCTGGAGGATTTCCAGGTCGAGCAGGCCCGTCGCCAGCGGGGTTGGATCGGACTGGTGCAATCGGAAAGTCAGCGGATGCGGGTGACGCAAGCCAATCAGCCTCACCTGGTGCAGATCGACGCGCGAGAACTGCGTCCATTGTCGTCGTCCGTGACGCAGGCTTATCGTTTTTCCAGCCAGCCGTTCCGGCTCTTGGTCGAAGTGAAGGCGGAAGAGCCATATTTCGTGGTGGAGCCGAAAGTCCGATTGTTCGTGAACGCCCAGGAATTGAACCTGGAAGGGGAATTCCCGGTGCATGTGTTTCGCGGCAACCTGACTTTCCTGGATTTGAAGTGGCCAAATTGGAAAACTGACGACTGGAAGCTTCAGTCGGTGGAACCGTTGAAGAGTCTTGATTCGGATACGGAAGGCCAGTCGGGTTATCTGCGCCTGCATCTGGTCGAAGGCCATGCGGACCAGTTCGTGATTCGTCTGAAGGCGCGGCGGCCGTTGCGAACCGGTGAGACCGCGGCGCTGTCATTGCCGCAACTCAGTGCTCCCGACGAGATGCGAACGGAGTTGGAGATCGTCGACGCGGAAAATGTGCACTCGGAGGTGGATACAGCAGCAGGAGAAACCCGGCTTGAGCCGCAATTTGAATCGTCCGCGCCTCCGTTGCCGGATGCCGGGGCGGAACCGCACTTAAGGCGGACTTACCAGGTGCTTCCCGGCGAGCAAACGATTTCACTCAAGGCCGATCGGCAGGAGCAACTTGTCAAGTTGACCACGGAATTGAGTCTGGAGCGAAGCGGCAATCAATTGTCGGCGATGCAAAGCTTCCTGTTTGACGTGCAACACGAGCGCTTGACACAGGTGCAGATCCAGATACCGGAATCCTGGCGCCAGCGTTCGCTGGAGTTTCAGGTCAATGGCGAACGACCTCAGGTGGAATGGTGGACCGGCGCGCGCGGGGAATCCGGCGGCGTCCGCGTAGTGTTTCCGGAGCCGAAGTTAGGTCGATTCAAACTCGACGTCTCCTATGACCTGCCCTTGCCGGATGAGGCGCTGTCCGGAGCGGCCACGATTAAAGCGCCGCTGTTTACGTGTGTTGGCTACCCGGCGCGTCAGACAGAAGTCCAGGTTGATCCGGCGGATTGGCTGGAGATGACGGTGGCTGGGGCGGGTTGGGCGGTTCGTCCGGACTTGACCGGAAAGCGTCGCTGGGCGACGGAAGACGCCGTCGGCAGCGTTGACGTCAATTTGAATCCCGGGGGAGGCGGTGCCAAGCAGTTTTTAATTTCCGCGGCGGCCGTTTCCACGAATTGGGATCGCAGCGGCGGCGCGCGTTGCGAGGCGACATATCGTCTGTCGGGCTGGTTTGTGAAAATCAACGTGATCCTGCCGGCCCTGTGCCAGTCGCCGCGGTTTTTCTGGGATGGCGAACCGGTCTCCGAGGAGCGGGACGTTGATCAGGCGCTTCCTGGTAAGCCGCGTCACTTGACGATTCGAGTGCCAGCGCCTCGAACCGAGAGTGAAGTGCACGAATTTGTCATCCGGTATGACGTGGTCGAGAAACAGGCGTTTGGCGCATCGAACAGTTGGACGGTGATCGCGCCTCAATTGCCCCAGGGGGTCTGGCTCTCGCCGCGCGTCTGGCGGCTGAATTTTCCAGGGGATCAACACCTGTTTTCGTACCCGGCGACGATTTCGCCGCTGTTTGCTGGCAACGGGCCGGCTTCTTCTGGAGCCGCCAAACCGATCCGACCATCTCGGAGGGACTGCCCGGATTTGAGCCGTCCGAAACACCGGAAGGTGCGGCTGAGCCGTCGGGGAACGCCTATGCTTTTCGAATTCCAGGGGACGTGCTGGAATGGCGCGTGTCGACGATGAGTCGTTCGTTGATTCTGCTGATTGGAGCGTCGGTTGCGCTGGGAATCGGGTTTTTGTTGCTGAACTTCGCCTGGTCGCGCCACATTCTGACGCTGTGGGCCGCCGCCTTCCTGATCGCGTTGGCGGGCTTATGGTTTGAACCCCAATTGGAATTGCTGCTTCAAGCCGTGCTGGTCGGGTTTTTATTCCCTGTCCTGGCGGTGGGATCAGTTTTGCGGCGCGGGCATCGTCCGATCGCCGTCATGAATTATGACCCGCTGTTGGATGTCGGCGAACCGATTTCTTCTCCATCGGGATCAGTTCTTGCGCCGCTGGAACCGGGATCGGAACCGACGGTCTTGCGTGTGCCGTCCGGAAGCACGCGACTTCCTGCCGAAGGCCGAGCGGGCAGCGGGGTGTCATGAACTTTGCGTGGCCATCTCGGGCGATGATTCGGGTGACAGCTGTGCTGTTGGCCAGCGCGCCCTTACAGGGACAGGAAGCGCCGGAAAAACCGACGGGCGGCATCCAGCGGATCGACGTTCCCGACAGTCAACCGCAGAATTGGCCATTCCGCGACCAGGACTGGCTCCCCCGGGAGCGCGCCGAATTTGAACGGATCTTCTCCCGTTGGAACTCCGCCGTGACACCCGCGGCTGCGGAATGGCAGTCGATTCGATACACGGCGACGCTGTCCGGCAACATGCTTTCCGCAGGGCAATTCGAAGCGGAATTACGAAAGCCTCCCGAGAACGTTCACTTCCTGTCGTTGGGGACGCCCACGATCGCCGTGGAAGAGCTGGCCTGGGTCGATCGTCCGGCGGTCTGGGGAACGGATCTGGAAGGGGCGAACTGGCTACAGCTGGAGCCAGGGCAAGATCGGGCGACGGGTCGTTGGTCTGCGCGCGGAAGGGGCATCGAGTCGGGGGTGGTGTTCGATCTCAATCTGCTGTCCGCGGAAATCTCCGAGCTGAATCTGATCGTGCCGCACGGCAGCCGGGTCGTGGCCGACGTCGGCGAGACGGCCGCCACGCGCATCAATGAGCATTTGACACAGTGGCGGATCTCGCTGGGCTCCCATTCCCGAGTTCGGTTGCTGATCACCCATCAGGAGCATGCGGCCACGGCCTCAAGCCGTCTTGTACGAGCAGGACCTCGCGGTGGAAATCAGCCAGGAGGAATTGCAACTGCTGGCGACGCTGCGGCTTGAGATTCTCGAAGGAGAAATTGGCCAGCTCACGGTTTCATTGCCCCGGCATGTGGAGATTGATGCGGTCACGTACGGCGACAAGCCGTATGAGACCCGCCTGAAATGGGAACGATTGCCCGGAGACGGTCCGGTATCGCGCCTGCAGATCAATTTGCCTGAACCGATACGCGAACGATCGCTGAGCGAGTTTGGCCGGATCAGTGAGCGGCCGCGCCCCGTGAAATTGGAAGGATTTCAACGGAGAGTTCCCGGCGAAGCGTTGAACCTGCCGCAAGTCGTGCTGGAAGGCGGCGTCTGGCTGAACGGCCGGTTGAATGTCAACGTGCTGCGACCGCTGGAAATTCGTTCATGTCGTCCAACGGGTTACCGGCAAGATTCCGCGGTGTCGTTCACCGAGGCGAATTCTTCGGCCACATCCTCGGCAGAGGAGAATCGATTTCCTTTCAGCAACTGACCCCTCGTGCGCTGGTGTTGAATCTTGATCGTCCCACGCCGGAGCGAATCGCGCATGCCTTGAATCTGTTGTCGGTGTCCGGCGACGTCTGGACGCTGAGAGCTGAAATCGCCTGGGAATCGCGGGCAGGCACCGTGTTTCAGGCGGCCTGCCGGTTTCCGGACGACTGGCGGATCGTCAATGTGGAACAGTTGAGCGCCGGCCCGAGGCGCCGTGAGCTGGTGGGTTGGAAAGTGCAGGCTCATCCCGAGTCGGGGCAGGTGCTGCTGCTGGATTTTCCGGACGGATTGACGCCGGGACGGGTCGAGCCGATCGGGATCGTCGCCCGTCGCGTCGCGGAGGGGCCTGAAGCGCCTCAGGCATTGCCGTTATTTCTGCCGATGGATTGCGAATCGTCGAACGTCGTGCTGGCTGTCGCGGCGGACGTTCAAACGCTGTTCACTTCAGCGCAGTGGACCCCCTTCGAGAGGTTTGACGGGGATTCCGCGGCGGTCTGGAACACGCTGCCTTCGTGGGGGAATGCGCAGACGCCGGCGACACCGTCTCGCTTGTTGTTTCGACTGACCTCCGCTGATTCGCTCCCATTCGCTTCATCCCGGCTGGTCAGAGAAGAGATCGGTGCTGCGGAAGCCTCCGTGGAACTGACCTTCGGCGTGGAACGCATTGAGGAGCGGTGGAGCATTCGGCTGGATTCACTTCCCGGTGATCGTCGCATCGAGCTTTTTTTCCCCAGTTCGGCAGCAGGGAGCGAATGGTCCTGCGGCCAGGACCGCCCTGTTTCTGTCACCCCCGAACGGATTTTGTCACCCACGATGAGCCGGCCGCAGTTGCCGCCGGGCGGGGAACTCTGGTCGATCGCAGTTCCCCCGCTGGAGGCGGGTGAGCCGCTGTTGATCACGGGCGTTCTTCGACGAGCCCGGACTGAGCGCGACGTCGTTCCGCTGGTGTTCGTCCCTCAAGCCACGTCGTTCCGCGGTCGCGTGTCGATCGTGTCGGAGTTGACCGAGCCATTGGAGATCCGGGAGCGAGCATTCCCTGCCGAGGACGGTCAATCAGTCGATCGAGAAGCAGCGGTGCGCCGGCAGGAGATGCTTCCGGAATCAGAACTGTGGGGCACCGGACCTGGGATCGGGAATGGGCCGTCGGTCGCGATTCGCAGGAGCTCGCCTCTGATCGCCGGACGATCTTTGCCTTGGAGTCGATCCTGTCCTCCGATGCACAAGGGTATGACTATCACAAGCTCGGGTTGGACCTCCGCCACCGCCCCGCGAGCGGTGAATTACGAATTCGATTGGATCACCCCGCCGAGTTCATCGCCGTCTTACGCAATGATCAGCGCATTCCGTTCGCCGCATCCGGCACGGAAGTGGTGGTGGCGGCGCCGGTGGATGGTGAAGACTGGGACATCGGCGTCTTGTATCGCGTGCCGGTTCGCCGGGGATTGCTGCGTGCCGATCATCGGTTGATCATTCCGCGGTTGGATTGGGAATGTGCCGGGTTCAACTGGTCGCTGTGCGTGCCGCCAGGGACGGTGCTCGGCGATGAACCGCTGGGATTGCGGCCGACACCGGAAATTGTCCGTCCACGATGGTTCCAGCGTCTGTGGGGACCGTTGGCCCGTCGTGCGGGAGAGGGCGTATTTCTACCGTTTGTCTCTTGGGTCAATGGTCCTCCTCGCCTGACCAGGGACCAGGGACGAGCGGAAGCGACGGAAGCGACTCACGCGAGTCCGGGATTTGCGTTTCCGGAGAACTGGCCGGTTTATCGAGCGACGGCAGTTTCCTCGCCGGATCGGGAAGCGTTTCAAAGCTGGTCGCGGAACTCGCTCGATATGGCCGCTTGGATTCTGGCGCTGCTCTGCTTTCCGCTGGGAATTTTCATACGCTGGCGGCCGGAGCCTTGGCGAACCCTATTGGCGGGGGCGTTACTCAGCGGGGCGGCCAGCCTGGCGGTCTTCGGACCGGAGCCAGGGAATGAACTGTGCGGCGGCGCATTTCTCGGATTGACGTTCGCCCTCCTCCTGCCCAAGCCGCTCTTGCGCTTCTGGCCTTTGTTTCCCGCTGCGCGAACGGATGTCATGGGAAGTACGGCGACGTTTCAACATCAAGTCGTTTCGGTAGGGTTGATGATATCGCTGGGACTGTATTCTTGGCGTTTGGCGGCCGCCCAGCAGGCCGATGGCGACTCATCCTTCCGCGTGCTGGTTCCCGTAGACGCCTCGGGTCAACCGTCGAAAACGATGCCGCTGATGTTTCGCCGGCGGCTGGCGGAAGAGTTTCACTGGAATTTGAACAGACGGAACCGCACGATCCCGAGCAGTTGATTCCCGCCGTTGACTACATGGTTTATGCCGATCAATCGCAGCGATTGGCGATGCGAGTCAAATATCAATTGGAGGAGTTTGGTCGAAATTCCCCGGTGGTGTTGCGTGTCCCCGTCAGGGAAGAGGATTGGATCAAAGGACTGGATTCCTGTCTGGTGGACGGCCGCCCGCAACAACCAACACGAGCGACGGATCGGCCGATGCTGTTGCTGCCGTTGTCGGAATCCGCTGAGCCAGCCGATGCGGCAACAGGGGACGTCGGCATGAAGTCGTATTGGAAGCTGGCGGCGGCGTAAGGCTCCAGGACGCTGATCACTGGAAGCGTTCCGGCGTGCCGAATGGACGATCCTCTTTTCCTGGCAGACTCCCGCACGACTCAATCAAGTCGACGTGCCAGAGGCTCGCGGCGCTGTCTCCCTTTCCGGGGATCGCCGCTTGTTGGAGGTGCAGTTGGGGCCTGTTCAGCGTTTTCGGTGATTTGGGCCAAGGAGGCGAACCACTGCTCAGGCGGCACGAACGGAATTAAAACTGTCGCAGTTGTTGAGTCTTCGTTCCAGCGTGGCGTTATCAACCTTCCGGATCGGCTGCCGCGTGCTGGAAGGCTTGCGCCCGGAGGCGGTTGGGCTTCGCATTCCCGAAGCTGCTGCGGGTACGCTTGCCGTAAGCTGCTGCGGACGATCTCGCGTCCGCTGCTCGACGGATCCCTCGCCGTGATCGTGGAATTCACCGAGCCGCAGCAGCAGGAATTCGTCGTGGAAGGCGACTTGGTGTTTCCGCGGTCTTCCGACGACGCCGATTCCAAGCGCTTCCAGTTGGAAGTGCGGTGCGGGGATGACGCAGCGGCTCCAATCGTCCCGCAGCCATCTCGCGGTCGCCTGCGGACCGGAATCGGAGATCCGGCTGGTGAATCCGGATGAAACCGGGGTGTTGCCCATCACGTCGAGCAATTTGTTTCAAAATGGGGAGATACGGTACCCACGCAACGACCGCAGGCGGCCTATCAACTTCAAGAAGGAGCGAGGCCGTCGTTTCGCCTCGTGGCTCGCCCTGGAACAGCAGATTTTATCCTGGCGTGAGGAGATCCGATTATCGGGCCGGAAAATGAATTGGTCGTTGACGGCCGACGTCAAACCCACGGAATTGCCGACATTTACTCAGACCCTATTGCTCGACCGACAATTGGAAATTGACTCGGCTACGGTTCATGAGAACGGCGTCGAGCGACAGTTGAGGTGGTCCGTCACGCCGTCGATCAATTTCAGCCAGAAACGGCTCACCATCGATCTCAATCGGCAGCCGACGGGGACGTTTCAACTTCAGGTCGCGGGCAGCCTGCCGATTCGCATTTCCCATGCGACGGCCTTGCCGGTCGTAAAATTCGAAGGATCGCGAGCCGGGCCGGGAACAATCAGCTTGTTTCACGAGTCCGCCTATCGATTGGAGCTGACGGGTCGTTATGCGGCGTCGGCGGAATTACCGCTCTCCCCGGGGACGAACTCGGAAACCGTTGATTGGCAGCACTTCCAGACGTTGCAAGTGGCGGAGGGGGAAACAGGGTTGCTGGTCCGCTTGGAACCGGCCGTCGGTCGATCTGTCGCCCGGCTGGGATTGCAAGGAACCTTCACCGGCGAGCGATGGACATTGGAGGGTTGGCTCCGGCTCGTGCCGGAAGAGGCCACCCGGGAAGTTCGCGTGCGGATACCGGCATGGTTGAGCGAAGCCGAATTTCAGGATGAACAGGGTGCGGTCCTGGCACGCGAACGCGACGGCGACGGGCAATTGTTTCTCGGGGTCGCCTGTGATGCCGCCGGCACGCCGCGCGTGTTGCGCTGGCGCGGAGAGACGTCTGCGACGACCGAGTCCGATGTGAGTCTTGACCTTCCGGAAGTGCTGCAAGCGACATCCGTGGAGACCCTGATTGCGTTGCCGCCAGATTCCGAATGGACGGTGGATCGCGGCACGCCGCAGACGATCGACGCGTTGGCTCCGGAACTCCGTGAGTTTTTTCCGGGCGAAGCCGCGGCTGCAGAAATGAGCGTGTATGCCGTTCCAGGTTTTCGCGTCCATCTGGTTCGAACCGATCAACTGTCGCCGGACGGAAAATCCTCTGTGCTCTTCGTCGAACACCGATTGTCAGGCCGCGATGACGGAGGAGTTGGGAGGGAGAGACCGACTTCTATCCGACGGCTTCGGCCGGGACCGTCGAGTTGATCGTGCCGGACGGGTGGGAAATCCTCGGCGTTCTGGCGGGCTCGCAATTGCTGCCGAACAGCGATTGGAATCAGTCTCCGGAACGAGTGAGAATTCTGCGAGCGGGCGAGCACCTGGTGCTGACCCTGCGTTGGCGTTGCCGGGCCGACGGAGCCGAATTCTTTCTCTTGCGTGGGCAGAGTCTATCGCTGCCGCGCTCCGTTCAACAGCGGCCGCCGGTCGATGGTATCGATCCTGTGCGCCAGCGCCTGGTTGAGGAATTTTTCCGGTGTCGAAGGCTGTGATCCGCTCGAATGCCGATTCCAGCGACTGGACGTCTTGCTGCGGCGTCAGGCGCGGTTGCAGTCGTCGGGCGGGGCCGAGTCCGGATTGCTGGAGCTCATTCACGAGGAGTATCGTCGGACCGCGGCAGACCTCGGCGATCGCATTCGCCAGGGGCGCCTGCCAGCCGAGTTGAGACGGCGCTGGGAAGCTTTGACGGAGTCGGTCAATCAATTGAGGCCGGACGTCGGTAACCGGGGCGATGCTGTCGCGATGAGCCATCGCTGGGAATTGCCCGTTTCAGACGAAGGCGTCGCCTGGCAGGGCGTTTGGCAACCGATCCTCGAGTTGATTTCTGGCAAGTGCGCAAGCTCCCTTTCCGCTGGGGCGGCGCACTGCTGGTCTTCGCGGCCGGAGGGTGGCTGCTGAGTCGGTGCGTCGGCTGGTGGGTCGGTCCGCGGAGAGAGCCGCAACACGAACAGGTGGCCTGGTTGGTGTTCGGTCTCGTCTGGTGGCTGTGCTGGTCGCCGAGTATTGTCGGTTTTGCGATCATCGCCAGCACGCTGTTTCGCAGCCTGTGGCGCCGACGCAGTCCGCCGCAAATGGCGATCGGGTGACCCGCTTATTGCAGCAGCTGCCAAAGAATCGTGAGCATGCCGGCCGTGAGGCAATAGTAAGCGAACCAGTGCAACTGCCCCCGCGCAACGACCAAGAGCAGCAATCGGAGCGCGGCGATCCCCACCACAAACGACACGATGATTCCCAGCGTCAGGGAGCCAAGGCCATAGGCCAGCGGCGTGCCGTCGATCAGCAGATCCTTGGCTTCGAGCAATGTCGCCCCACCAATTGCCGGGATCGCCATCAGAAAGGAAAACTTGGCGGCGGCAATCCGTTGTAAGCCCGTCAACAGGCCGCCGGCAATCGTGCTGCCTGACCGCGAGATTCCCGGCACCAACGCGATGGCCTGGAAGCAGCCCACGACGAACGCGGTCGCCCACGGTTGATCCCGTTCGGTGTATTTGCCGCTGGCCAGTTTCTGTCCCAGCAGCAGAAAGATCGCAGTGACCAACAGTCCGCAGCCGGCGACCAACGGCGATTCGAACATCGGCTCCAGCGACTTTTTGAGCGTGATTCCCACCACACCCGCGGGAATGGAGGCCAAGATGATCAACAGGCATAGCCGCCAATCGCGACGCAACTGCCACAAATCTTTGGCGAACACGAGCAAAATCGAGCCCAGGGTTCCGGCATGGAGCGCCACTTCCAATTGCATTCCGCCAGATGTTGAAACAGCGTCGGGCCAAAACTCGCTGAGCAGGGATTTTCCGATGACGAGATGTCCTGAGGAACTGATCGGCAGAAACTCAGCGATCCCCTGCAAGACGGCTAAGACCAGAACATAGAGCGTTTCGCTCATCAGATCGTCCCATGAGATTGAGGAGAATGAAACCGCGAAATCGGCGAGACTCTAACACGCAGCCGGCGCAGGGTCGAGCGACATTTCGCAGGACGCAGTCCGGATTGACAACCTTAACGATCGGCGGCCATCATGCTGTCGTGGCAATTCTTGGCGGCGACCCCTCGTCGCGCGCGGACGCAGAGGAGATCTGACGTGAAACAGCTTTGGCAGGAACGCTTGTGGAGATCTCGGCGCCGTGCTGCTCGCAACGACGCTTGTCTCACTGGGATTGGCGGCGGTGCTCTCGTCGGCCGGCGACGATCCGGGACGGCAATTTGTGCTCGGGGCGGCCGCGGTCACCGGACTGGCGTTTGCGGCCGATCTCCTGGTTTGGGCACGATCACTCGATTCATTGCCGTCGGTGACGACGGCGTCACTTGGATTAAAGTGGCGTCGACGGGGCCGAAGCACGGTCAATTTAGGTGGCGAGCGAATCCGCAGTCCGCTGCGCCGCATGACGGGCAAGTTGACCCGTATCTCGAGCGTCGTCAACGTGTACGTGTTCAAATCGAGGCAGTTGTCGTCCGTTCGGAACGGGTCCTCGATTTCCACGCTGGCTTCTTCCATGCCGAACAGGCCCAGCGACACCACGGCCATCAACAACGGCGACCACCAGCCGCATCGGTCGCACAAGACGATGGGCAGCGTCAGCAGGTACACGGCGATCAATTGTTTGATCATCACCACATAGACAAACGGCAAGGGCGTCTTTTGAATCTTCTCGCAGGCCTTGGGCATCCACGATTTTTGACAATTGCTCGCCCAGCTGCCGCAGCAGGAAGCGTCAATCTGGCCCGATCGAAACTGGCGGCCGATCCAGGCAGAGTGCCAGCGAAACGCCCGTCGGTTGATTGCCAAAGGACATGGCCAATTTCATCATCTTCCAGCAGGTACGATTCCGCCTCTTGGAAATCGAGTTCACCTTACCAACGAGCCCTTGAGGCAGAAGGCGTATCCGAGACCAGATCCGCGAGTTCCTTGCTGTCGTCGGTGTGTTCGCAGCCGATGCGCCAGGTTTCGGCTCGAATTGATGATCTGCCCCAGTTCGAGCGCCCCACTCCCAATAACGGCTGTTGGAGGAATTCATCGAAAAGACTGATCCAGAAACCCGAGCAGCGACCTAACACCGCATGTCCGACGGGATCCAAGCCAGAAGTGCTTGATCCAACCGTTTTCAAGCCGAGTTCGTAGAGAAATTGGACGATGGCAGTGTAGAGGGTGAAAAGCAGCACGCGTCACTGCCCGGACGAGCCGTTCCCCGGAGCGAAAACGTGGTCTTCCACCAGCTGTATCGATCGTAAACAATCATGCGTTGAATAACGGAAGGTCAGACTCGGAGCGCGGCAGTTCCCAGGATGATAGGCGCGACTCTCTTTTTGCCACTTCGGGATGCGGGAATTCGTGCGGACCGGCGCTGTGGGAAAAATCTGGCGGCGACGCAGGAGACCAGTGTCGACGTTTGCTCGCTGGCAGCTCGGACTTCGTTTCTTCCACAGTGCGCGTCAAGGGTGCCCCGCGGCATAGCAACGAGTTTGCTGCGCTCCAGCACCGAAAAACACAATCCAGCATCTGGGCGGGGCTGTACGTCAGCCAGACCCATTCCGTCTGATGAAGAAACGGTCCGCGAAACATGCCGCAGGCGATCAAGAGATCACTGACAAGAAACAGCGCGCCGCCCAGCACGAGTCCGAAAAAATTGCGATTTTGCCAGGCCAGACCCGATGTGATTCCGGCCGTTCCGCCAGGAGTGCACAATAAAGGGAGCACCATCCACACCAGCGGACGCGCTCGTCTGGTAACCGTCATACCACGCGGCGATTCCAATCAATTGCCAGGCCGCGATCGCGATGAAGATGACGCGGCAATTGTTGAGCGTGGCGCGTTTTCGACGGGCACAGCCCGTGATGTAGGCGAGGTGTCCCAGCGCAAACGCTCCCATTCCTGCCAGCAGGGGATCTGGAATCGGCACGAATTTCAACAGGCCCGCGAGGAAAAAGTCGCCGACCGTTCCCAGCGACATGCCCAGGAGAATCCACCTCGCAAACGGACCTGTCGGCGAACCCTGCCGAAAAAGTCCGTAGGACGCCCGGCAGTAGTGACCAGCAGCAGTGGGCTCCCATCCGCAGCCAGGTCGGCAGCTGACGCGCGGCCATGGCCAGCCAGGCCTTGCCCGGCCAGCATGGAACCGCCGAGCAGCAGGGCCCAGACGAGCCACAGCCCCACGAATGAAAGCCGTTTCTTTGCGGCATCGTTGGCCGCGGTTAAAGGCAACGCGTCCGCAGAGTGAAGGCTCCCTCTCGTGGAATTTGCACGGATCACATCGTCGTCAACGGCGTCAACCAGGCCGATTTCAAGGCCTGGCAGTCGGCATCGATCACCACGCTGCCGGCCGCATCAAACGCACGGACGCGCGGCGCCGCCGTCACTTCGCCCAGCTGCACCAGGGGCAGGCCTTCGAACAACGCTTCAAACTCGCGACTCAGATGGCTGGGGACTTCCACTAAAAATCGCGACATGCTCTCTGAGAACAGTAGGACGGCGGGACTTTCGATTCCCGCGGCATCGCGCAGCGGCGCCAGATCGAGATCAATTCCCAGGCCGCCGGCGAAGGCCATCTCAGCCGCGGCCACAGCCAATCCGCCTTCGCTCAAATCATGGCAACTGCGAACCAAACTTTGGCGAATCGCGCCATGCAGAGCTCTGAAAATTTTCGGCGCCGTGGCCAGGTCCACACGCGGCACGGTTCCCCCCGCTGAGCGGTGAATCAGGGCGAGATGGCTGCCTCCCAGCTCGTCGCGCGTCGTCCCGATCAGATAGATCAGGTTGTTCGGACGTTTCAGATCCATGGTGACGGCTTGCTCGACATTTTCGATCTGCCCCAGCGCGCTGATGAGCAGTGACGAGGGAATCGCCACCGTTTGCTTCTGGCCGTCCCGGTCTTGATAGGAGAACTCGTTGTTCGGGCTGTCTTTTCCGCTGATGAACGGCGTTTGATACGCCAACGCCACGTCCCGGCAGGCGAGCGGCGAACAAGTGTTCCCAGCGTTTCCGGCTTCGCTCCGTATTTCCCCAGCAGAAGTTGTCGAGAATGGCGATCGTCGCCGGGTCGGCTCCGGCCACGCAGTGCCATAACCGCTTCGTCGATGGCCGCGGCCGCCATCCAGTACGGGTCAGATCACCCAACCGTGGGTTCATGCCGTTGGAAATCACGAGTCCGCCGCGAGCGAAGATCAGCCGGACGACGGCGGCGTCCGACGGTCCGTCCGCCATGGCTCCCACCAGCGGTTTCACCACGCTGCCCGCCGCTGCACTTCGTGGTCGTACTGGCGGATGATCCATTCTTTACTTGCAAACATTCGGGCACCGCCGAGATCTGCTTGCGGAAATCGTCGTCGTACCGGTTTTGAGCGGGGGCGACCAAGGGGTGAGCGGGCGGGGAGACATACGGCATCGCGCACGACCGGCGGACGGCCGTTATGCAGGAAGTCCATCGGCAAGTCGCCGACCTGCTCGCCGTGAAACGTCAGCACCAGCCGCTGCGTGTCCGTAGTTTTCCGATCACGGTTGCTTCCACGCCTTCCGCGGCGCTGGCTGGCGGAATTCCTCTTCCTGTTCTGGCGGCACCGCGAGGACCATTCGGCTCCTGCGGCTTCGGAAATCCAGATTTCGGTGTAGCTCAACCCCGCGTGCCGGGCAGCGCTCGTTCCAGCCAGACTTCCGCGCCCGGATTCCTCCTCCCATCTCGCCGGCCGCGCTTGCTGAACCCGCCGGCGCCGCAATCGGTGATCGCGCGGTATAAGCCGATCGCGGGCCGCAAGCACCACATCGAGCACCATCTTCTCCATCACGGCGTTGCCGATCTGAACGGCGCCGCCGGACAGGCTTTCGCTTTCCTGGGTCAATTCCGCCGAGGAAAACGTCGCGCCATGAATGCCGTCGCGTCCGGTCCGCCCGCCGAGAGCGAAAATCAAGTCGCCCGGCTGGACGTGCTTGTCACACTTGTCGACCGGAATCAGTCCGACCGTGCCGCAGAACACGAGGGGATTGCCGAGATAACGCTCGTCGAAGAAGACGGCTCCGTTGACGGTCGGGATGCCCATGCGATTTCCGTAATCGCGCACCCCCGCGACGACGCCCTGCAACACCACGCGCCGGATGCAGCACGCCCGGCGGCAGCGAATCGACGGCGGTGTCGGAGGGCAAACAGAACACGTCCGGAATTGCAAACCGGCTTCGCGCCGAGGCCCGTTCCCAGCGGATCGCGAATCACGCCCCCCAGACCGGTGTTCGCGCCGCCGTACGGCTCGATGGCCGAGGGGTGATTGTGCGTTTCAACTTTGAAACAGACGTGATTCTTGTCATCGAACTTCACGATGCCCGCGTTGTCGCGAAACACGCTGATGCACCGGTCCGCGTCGCCGGCCTGCTTGCGCGAGTGGTCGGTCGCGGCGAAAACGGTTTCCTTCAACAGATTTTCGAACGGCCGTTCTTGGCCGTTTTCCAGACCGCCCCGCACCTGCTGCCTTTAACCCCGGCGTTTTGTGCGAACGGTCTCGCTCCTGCCCACGTCGTTTCAAGTTCGATGTCGGTCGAGATGGCAGCAGGTTGCTGAAATTCTCGCTGGATCATCTCCATCTCGACCTGGCTGAGATACCGCTACCGTTCTGGCTGAGCTGCAGGAGTTGTTCGCCGGAAAGCCCGGCGAGCGGAACTGATCAACAGTCAGGTGTAATCGGCCCCCAGGCCGACGCGATCCAGTTGCAGCGGTCCCGAAATGGTCGTTCGATGGCGTCGTTGGCGAGCACGCGCTTGCCCGAGCCGCCAGGTGCCGCCGGCACGGATTGATCGAACCAGTATTTCCGGCAGGTGGCGACGAGCTCCCGCCAGCTTGCCGTGAGTCAGCGCCCGTCTGCACGGTGGAACCGACGTTGTCGGTCACGCCGGGTTTGTAGAGGACATTGAGAAGTTCTTCGCCGGCCAGGAGGGTGCAGGTTTTGCGCGGGATCAATGCGGCTTGCACCGTGAAATTTTCCACCACCGCGTCGACGAGCAGTTCTCCGGGCGGCCTGCTCCAGGTCCGCCGGCGTCTTATCCGTTTCGATCAGAAATGACCGCGCGTTTCCACACCGGCAATCGAGGTCAATCCGAAACTGCGTGCGGCATGCAAGACCCGATCCGCCTCGCGATCGATTTCATCGGGGAGGGAGAGACTTCGAGTTCCCGACATCGGCATTTTGCTTTCGAGGTAGGTGACCGGCGACGACGACCGAGAGACCGCCCGCTGTCAATCCAGCGCGGGCGTCGGAGGATGATCAAAGCCGTCACAGATCGTTTCGCCTGTTCCAGCAGGTTTTCAAGGACGGACCGTCACGGCGTTCGAGCGCGGACCGAGTGCGAATTCCGCTTCCAGGCAGCGGCGCGCGATCATCGACGCCGGAGATTCTGGAGAAAAATCGCGGTCCACAAATCAGGGTCTCCGCGGCAATCCGCGTCGTGTCTCGAAACCCCGTCGCCGCAAACGGAAACAGGTCAGGTGTGAGCGTCCGCGCCCAGGACATCAGCCGCAATTGCATGCGGAACATGGCTGGTCGACGCCAAGGCCAGGTCATGCTGTTCCGGCGACGATTCCACCGTGCGCATTCCGAGGCTTTGCCAGAATTGATGCAGTCGCTCCACCTGGTTTGCCGGCGAACCGCTGGTCGGCGTGATTACGCATAATCGGCCGGCGAAAAGCTCGGCCGACGCGTGTTCAAATCCTTGCTTTTCCGAACCCGCCAACGGATGCGAGCCAATGAACGTGACGCGGCCCGCTGTCAAATCCGCTAAGGGACCGCAGATTGTCGCTTTCACGCTCCCCGCATCGGTGATCAAAGACTCCGAGGGCATGGCGTTCGACATCTGGCGAACATCATTGACGATGTGATCGACGGGGGTGCAAACGACCGTGAATTGAGCCTGTTGCGCCGCGGCGGCCGCGTCGGTAAACCCTTCGTCAATCAACCCCGCCGATTTTGCATGTGCCAATCGTTGGGCATTCCGTCCGACGCCGATTACCCGCCGGGCGGCCCGCCGTGCTTTCAGCGCAGCGGCAAGCGATCCGCCGATCAATCCGACGCCGACAATCGCCACCGTCTCTTCCAACGGCCGGGGCGGGGGAGCAGTGTTCATGCCCCGATTCTATCCGCCCGTCAGGAAATGATCATCTCTGCCTCTCCACGAGAGATTTCAAACGAGCGTCGAGATCGGCGTGCCGTCGCAGAGTTTCACGGGTCGGCCAATCGGTGTCACGATTTCCTGCGTGTAATCAATCCCCAGGGCTTTCAGGATCGTGGCAAACAGGTGTTTGATTTCGACGGGATCTTCCGGCTGGGGTTTCCTCCTTGCGGGTCGGTTTTGCCGATGACGACCCCGGCGCTGATTCCTCCCCCGCCCACTGGGCGAAGGCGCCGGTGGGCCAGTGGTCGCGCCCGTCGAGCGGATTGATGTTCGGCGTCCGGCCGAATTCTCCGATCACGAATATCACCGTCGATGCCCACAGGTCGCGGGTCCGCAGATCCTGGATCAGCGTCGCCAAGGCCGGATCGAGTATTTTTCCTCGCAGTTCATGAGCCGTGAAATTGTCGGCATGCGAGTCGAATCCTTGGAGGCTGACTTCAATGGCGCGGACTCCCTGTTCGACCAATCGCCGCGCCACCAGGCATCCGCGTCCGAAACTCGTATCGCCGTACGCCTGCTGAATGGGAATTGGCTCCTCTTCGATCTGAAAAGCCCGCAACTGCACGGAACTCATCATTCGCAATGCCGCAGCGATGGTGTGTTGATGCAGCGTCTGATCGACCCGAATCCGCCGGTTCGCCGTAAATGTGCGAGAGACAAGCTCCAGGTTCTGAAGCCGCCGCTGCTGACGATCGGCGGAAACCTGGGACTCCAGGTTGTGTCCGTCGCGTCCCGGTTCGGAAACATGAAACGGATCGAATTGATCTCCCAGATATCCGCCCCGCGAGCGGAACGGTCCTTCGGCCAGGGAAATAAACTGCGGGATGTCGACGGAGGAGTCAGGCAACTGGTGCGCGGCGATGGCTCCCAGCGCCGGATGGACCAGCGTCACCTCCGGGCGATAGCCGGTCTTCAGCAGATACGAGCCCCGTTCATGATCACCTTCCTTGGAGACGAGCGAACGTATCAGCGAGAGATGCTGAAGTTGCTCCGCCACTTGAGGAAAATGCCGGGCAATCTGAATCCCAGGAATGCTGGTGGCGATCGCCAGGGTGGGGCCGCCAATGCTGCCGCCTGGATGCGGATCCCAGGTTTCCAACTGGCTGGGACCGCCCGCCAGCCAGAGGGTGATAATAGACCTTTTTCGCTCGGGTCCGCGTTGTCGTGCCGCGCGCAAATCCAGCGCCGGCAATGCAAACCAGAGTCCCATCCCGGCCGCCGAGTGGAGAAAATCTCGGCGAGAACAACTGGTCATCTCTCTCGTGGGTTGTCGCATTCAGTGGCTCCAGGAGAACTCCGGTGAGTTGAAGAGCGACCAGACCAGGTCTTCCACGGCTGCGGACCGTTCCTGTGAGCCGGCGGCTTCGAACGCTTCCCGCAGCGTCCGCAATTCCTCCGGCGTCGGGCGGCGGGTCAGGCAGACCAAAAAGCACGTTTCGATGCACCGATCAACCTCGGGCGACATCGCACTGATGCGCCCCGCGGCATTGAACAGATTGGCCTCGCCCATCTCTTTCGCGAATCGGCCGTTCATGCGCAGTAAGGCTTGAGGAATTGTCCCGGCGCGATCGGTGAACTCTTCGTCACCCAGGTCGCCGTATTCCTTCACGAATTCGATTTCACGAATCAATCGCACCAACCGAAACAACAGGAGGGAACGTTGATCAGCCGTCTGAAGCGACGCCGCCTGGTTCATTGAGCCGATCACCTGTTCGGGTCGCAACCGCGTCAGCGGGAATGCCGCCCACTGCTGATCGATGGCCGTCGCCGCCGGCTCTAAGTCTCCCATTGGATGAGCCGAGGATAACCGAAACGCTTCCGTCGCCGTGATCAAACCAATCAGCCGATGCAGATCATAGCCCTGTTCCCGGAAATCCTGGCCGAGAATGTCCAGCAAGTCGGCAGGAGGGCCCGAGGTCAGGTCTGGCGAGGCTTCCTTCTCGAACGCACCACTTCCTTCCTGCGGGTTCGGCAAATCATCCACCGGTTCCTGCCACGGCCGGCCGAAGAGTAAGCCCCAAATGCGATTCACGGCGGCTCGTTCGAATCGGCGGTTGTCGGGATGCGTCACCCACACGGCCAGGCGCTGCCGGAGCGTGCCGGGGTCAGGAAACCATTCCGGATGGAATGGCGCGACAGGCTCGACGGCACGACTTTTCACCGTGTTTCGATCTTCAACCGCGTAGCGTTTGCGAGGATCGTCTTCAATGCCGATGGCTGTAATACGCACCTGTCCGAAACAGGCGGCCAGCCCTTCAAACTGTGATTGTTTCCATTCCGCGAACGGGTGATTGTGGCAGTGCGCGCAATCCATCCGCTGACCGAGAAACGCCCGCACGGTGCGGCCGGCCAGTTCGTTGGGATCGATCTGGTTGTTCGCCACGGCGGCCGTCACGAAATTGGTGGCTGGGCTGCCGGTCCACAAGCCTTTTTCGGAAATGATCTCGCGCACGATTTCGTCATAGGGGCGATTGATCTGGAACTGCGCGGACAGCCACGCCTGGAATCGGTCACGGCGAAACAACAGAAACTGCCCGTCATCGGCGCCGACGAACACGCGCGACAAGCGGGCGGAGAAATATTCGGCAAATCGCGGATCGGCAAGCAATCGTTGAGTCCACCGATCAATCTTTCGCGACTCGCCATCGCCTTCAAATTCGCGAATCTCTTCCAGCGAAGGGATCGTGCCGCGTAAGGCCAGCGACAGCCGTCGCAAAATCGTGAGGTCGTCCGCGGGCGGGGCAGGAGACACGCCGGCGTCATGCCAACGGGTCCTCAGTAATTGATCGACGCGGAGCAGGGCGTCGTTCGGCTCGATGCGGGAAAGATCCACCTGTTTCCGTGCGCGAAGATCTCGACGCAAGGGGTCACGTGCCGCCCAGGCCACCAGGCCCAGCACCCCGGCGACGATGCAGAATGGCAACAGTGGTTTGAGCCACGCCTGAGACATGACTTTGCCCGTGAGAGCTGAACACGCTTCTCTGTTGTGTCAAAACAAACTACCCGGCGACGCACGGCGGCGTTTCAATAGATTCCTGCAACGTGACGGGCAGGGTTCGGGTAGCTTCCTGGGAAGTTGATTCCTGATATCCTGCCGTTGACGGCGTGAACATGCGAACAAACGATCCTGAAACCGGGGTGTTGGTCGTGCCGGATCCTCGGCCGAGGAATCAGCCGTCGTTGGGCTTCGAACCGGACTCGCTGCCGCCCGCAGCAGCGCAATCTCTTGGTCGGACGTTCGATTTTCAATCCTATCCCGACTGTCCTCATCCCGGTCGCCATCCGATTCAAGCCTTGTGCTGGCTCGTGCAACTGCTGTTTGGTCTGCTCAGTCTGTTCTTGATGCTCGCCTGGTTGGCGGCGATTCCTCTCGTCAATTTTCTGGCTCTTGGTTATCTCCTCGAAGCGGAAGGTCGCGTCGCACGGACGGGAAACTTGCGTGAGGGCTTGCCGCTGTTGCCGTTAGCGCCGAGATTGGGCTCGATTGCGCTCGGCGTCTGGCTTTGGCTGTGGCCTGTCCGCTGGATCACCGATGCCGCTGCTGATGCGCAATTGATTGCTCCCGAGTCCAATGTCGCCGCCAACTGGCGATTGGCCAAAGCGATCGTCATAGCGGGGATCGTCATCCATTTGATCTTTGCCCTTGCTCGCGGTGGGGGCTTCTGGACATTTTTTCGCCCGATCAAGAATGTTCGCTGGTTGATCGAGGAATTTCGCGCGGGGACCTATCTCGCCGCCGCCTCGACCGCGATTCAAGAATTCTGGTCCGCGCTGCGCATTCCGCATCATTTTTCGCTGGGATGCCGCGGATTTCTTGGCGCGTTTGCCTGGTTGGTTTTGCCGACCGCCTTGTTCGCCGCCATGCAGAGCACTCAAAAACCCGGCCAGGTGCTGATCACGTTGCTGGGGGGAGTGTTACTTTCCATCGTGCTGGTGTGGCTGCCGTTTTTGCAGGCGCGATTCGCGGCGGAAAATCGCCTGTCGGCTTTTCGAGACGTGGGGGCGGTTCGCGAAATGTTTCGGCGGGCGCCGCTGGCCTCGTTCTTCGCCCTCACGTTTCTGTACGCGGTATCGCTGCCGTTGTCTCTGACGAAAATCGCCGTTCCGCCGCGCGATGCGCTCTGGATGATCACGCCGATTTTTATCGCGACGATCTATCCGTCTCGTCTCTTTGTCGGCTGGACGTATGCCCGTGCACAGCGCAAGGAGCGGCGCAGTTGGCGCAGCCTCCACTGGACTCTTCGTGGGGCGCTCGTGCCCGTTTTGGCGATCTATCTGTTCCTGCTCTTTTTCACCCCCGCGATTGATGCCTACGGCCGCCGGGTGCTGTTCGAGTATCCCGCGCTGCTGATTCCCGCGCCCTTCTAACGCAGCGAATGACATTCGCAGCCCGCGCGCGGGTCTAAGTCCCCGACGAGCCGCCGGGGGCCGTTTCCCGACGGCGGCCACAATCGATCCGCCGCCCTTCCACGCCTCGTAGGGGGGCTAAGTCTTCACACGCCGATTTACCTTGCCGACTTTACCGGACCGGTCGAGTCGACCGAATTTCCCAGCCGGATCATCGCCGCTCCGGGTTCATTTTTCTGGCAGTCGCCGTGAAGAGTTCCTAAAATAAATGCACCTATCGCTCCCCGTGTTCGGTCGCTCGAAACATTTCCAAAGAAGGGGATTCGCATGTCGAAGTACAAGTTGGAGCAAATCCGCAACATTGTGCTCGCTGGTCATGGCGCCGTCGGCAAAACCACGCTCGCCGATCAGATGCTGTTCAAAGCCGGCGTCGGCACGCGCGCCGGTTCCGTGGACGACGGGACCAGCCAACTCGATGTCGACGACGAAGAACGGGAACGGCACTTCACGATCTCCTCCGCCATGGTGCACTTCGAGCACAAGGGGGTCCGCGTCAATGTGATCGACACCCCGGGATATCCCGACTTCGTCGGCCAGGTGATCAGCGCCATCTGCGCCGCCGAAACCGCCCTCATCACGATCAACGCATCCGCCGGGATCGAAGCCAATACGCGCCGCACGTTTGAACTCGCCGGCAAGGCTCATCTGGCGCGGATCATCGTGTTGAATAAGCTCGACCAGGAAAACATCGACTTCGAAAAGCAGATTCATAACATTCAGGAATTATTCGGCCGCAATTGCGTGCCGCTCAATGTCCCATGCGGTCTCGGGGCCAAGTTCCACCACGTAGCCAGTACGTTGCAGGTGGCCACCGGTGCGACCAATGGCGCCGTCGTCGACCCGGCGACTTACGGATCCGCCGTCATGGACGCCATCGTCGAAGCTGACGAAGAATTGATGGAACGCTATCTCAACGGCGAGGAACTTGCCGCCGATGAGGTTCTCGGCGGCGCGACGAAGGCGATTTCGACAGGCACATTGATTCCGATCTTTTGCGTCAGCGCCAAGACCGGCGTGGGCATCACCGAGCTGATGGACGCCATCGTCGACTTCGCGCTCTGTCCCGGAGAACTGGTCCGCACCGCGAAAACGGAAGCCGGGAATGAGTCGGCCGTGAAAGCCGCCGAAGACGGGCCGCTGGTCGCGCAGGTGTTCAAGACGCGCATCGATCCCTTCGTCTCAAAAATGAGTTTTATCCGTGTGTTCTCTGGGAAGTTGACGAAAGACTCCGTCGTCAAAGATGTCCGGACGGGGCGCGGCGTGAAGATTCATCAACTGCTGGATGTGCAGGGAGGGCACGTCGAACCGGTGGAGGAAGCGCACGCCGGTGATGTGGTCGTGGTGGCGAAAATCGACGAATTTCAGGTCGGCGATACGCTCGTCAGCAACGGCGAAGGGGTGGCCATGCCGCAGCCGCTGTTTCCCACGCCGATGATCGGACTCGCCGTCGAACCAAAGAGTCGCGCAGACCAGCAGAAGATTTCCGGCGCGCTGCACAAGATTGAAGAAGAAGACCCGACGTTCCATGTCACGCGCGACGCGCAGACGCACGAAATGGTCATGCATGGCATGAGCGAACTGCATCTCCAGGTGCTGCGCGAACGGCTGCACAAGCGCGACAAGGTGGAAGTCGTCACGCATCAACCGAAAATTCCTTATCGCGAAACGGTGACGAACAATGCCGAGGGAAGTTATCGGCATAAGAAGCAATCCGGCGGCTCGGGCCAGTTTGCCGAAGTTCACTGCCGGATTTATCCGTTGCCGCGCGACATCGATCCGGCGACGTACTTCACGCGCGACCGCTTCGAGTCGTTGCGGGAATATCATTATGACAAGGACTTGAACTTCGCCTTCCTGGACTGCGTCTCGGGGGGCACGGTGCCGAATCAATTCATTCCCGCGGTAGAAAAAGGAGTGCGGGATCGGATGGAGAAGGGGGTGCTCGCCGGTTATCAAGGGCAGGATCTCGCCGTGGCGTTGTTCTTCGGCAAGGACCACCCGGTCGACTCAAACGAAGCGGCCTTCCGCACCGCCGGCAGCTATTGCATGCGGGAGATTTTCCAGAAAGCCAAGCCGGTGCTCTTGGAGCCGATCATGCACCTGGAAGTGACGGTCCCCGGCGAGCGGGTGGGCGACGTCTCCAGCGATCTGACGACCCGCCGCGGCCGCATGGAAGGGATGGACACGCTCCCTGGCGGCTTCACTGTGATCCAGGCCCGCTGCCCGCTGGCCGAACTGATGACCTATGCCCGCACGCTGTCGAGCATGACCGGCGGGCAAGGGGCCTACACCATGGACTTCAGCCACTACGAAACGGTGCCCGGCAACGAACAACAGAAAATCGTCGCCGCCGCGGTGCATCATAAGGATGAGGAAGAATAGCGGATTACGGATCTCCGAGCGGGGGCCGTGAGGCCCCTGAATCGGGGGGCAACGGAGTTAGCCGCGACGCGAAGTTTTCGAAGCGGAGCGTGATTGACCATTGGGTAGGAAGTTTTTCATGACATCTCGGGTATGGACATACCCTGTCGTTCCTATGACTTTATCTGCAAGCATCTCTGCGATCATGCTTCGCGGATGGGGGTTGCTGGCGCTCGCGGCGTTCACGGTGTGCTCGATTCAGTTTTCGTTTGCACCTCGCGCATTTACGCCTGAATTCATGGTTCTTTCCGGATGTTTGCTATATTTCGCAATTAAGAGTGCGTACGTCTATGCCGTTTCTCGCAGCACTTGGACTCTCAAGCAAGACGTTGGAGCATGGATCGTGTTGTGGCAGTCGAAGTTCGGAATCGTTCGCATGGCGATCCCTTTGGCTTCGATTGTGCGGGCTGATGCGAATGAGGATCGGCTGGTGATCTTGCTCAAGGATGAAAATGGTGTACGGGCCGAGGTACTGCTAAATGGGTGCGCCGCCGCCGATGTGACAGAGGCGGCTTCACTGATGAATCCCGCAACGTCTGGTACCGGTTCTTGAACCGGTGTGACGAAGTCACCAGAGGCCCATTCCCGCAGACTCCAACTCGTATAAGCCTCTTGCGGCTGCGCCGCGCAGGTTCGAGAACCTGGGCTACCCTGATTCTGAGACAAAGTCCTAAACTCTCACTCATGCCGAAAAAACGCCCGAAAAAACCGTCCGTCGATCGCGCCCTGGAATACATCGACAGCCCGATGATGACTCAGCGGTTGCGATTCGGTAAACGCCTTTCGGCTCGGATCGCCGGGACCTATGGAACCTACCGCACTCAGGTGCGACTGGACGATCCTGAGGAAACGTCATGCACCTGCCCCTCGGAAGTCTGGCCGTGCAAGCATGTGCGGGCGCTCGAAGCGACCTGGAAACAGAACCCAGAGAGTTTTTACGATCTGGAAACGCTGCTGGCGAAGTTGTTGAAGCAGTCGAAGGCCGACTTATTGGCCGTGATCGCCGACATGGCCTTCACCGCGCCGGAGTCCCTCAGCGTCTTCGGAATCGACGAATTCGCTTCGGGCGACGTCGCGGACGAATGGTACGATTGATTCGACCCTGCTCAGCACGCCCGCGCCCAAAGCGGCGTGGGCATGGCACTAGGCATCAAACACCAGCGAAGCGTGCCTATTCCTTGATGATCTTGTGATACTTCCCGAGATAATACGGCAGCAAATACGCCGCCCCGTCCGCTAAACTGCGGCCGTTGCCGCCCGAGTCCAACCGCCACGGGTTGTGGTTCCAGAATTCGAAGAACCGCTCGTCGACAGGCACGACTTTACCGTCGACCCGATAACCGGTGTTTTTGAACCACATGTCACGCAGCGGAATGATGTCGAGCCGATGGCTGTTCTTATATTCCCAGTTGAATCGGTCCAGCGGAAAACTCTTCAGCGTATTGACGCCGTCTTCGAGCGCCCACAGCGGCACCGACCGCGCCGGGTAGCCGTCTTTGCCTTTCCACAGCGCGGCGAAGATGAAATTGAACAGCGGATTGCGTTCCATCCGTTCGAGCGACCAGTACCACGCGAACGAGTAATGATACGTCCGCATCAGGTCGGGGTCGGTTTCATACCGCAGCAGGTTGTAGTAGCACATGAACGCCATTTCGTCGTCCGATTGGTTGCCGGTGCCGTAACCGAGCGACCATTTCGGGTTGAACGTATTCGCGGCGTAGCCGTGGTCTTTGACCAGCTTCTGATAATGCTGGAGAAACTTCGGGTCGCCGGTGACGTGCTCGGCGACTTTGAGATACGACAGAATGCTGAGTGAATTCAGCCCGCGCGCGGCGATCATGTGGCCGCGATCGAGCACTTCGGTGTTGAACCGGCCCCAGCGAGTTGGCAGTCCGTCGTGATCGACGAGCTGGTAGTCGTGTTCGATGAGATGCGTCGTGACATCAAACACGACCTGCTTCACCCGCGCCTTCTCATCGGGAGTTTCCGCCACGAGATCATGGTAAACAGCGTAGAGGAAGTAATGTCCGTCCAGTTCGTCGGAACTGGTGTCGGTCTTCCAATACCATTTGCCGTCGGCGCTCACCGGCCAGCGCGGCGAAATCACTTTCCATTGCGGGTCGTCTTTCTGCCGCTTACGGTCATGCTCGGGACTGTCGTGATCATTCGGGTTGCGGCCATCGATCGGGAGAATCGAGCGGGCGGGAAAGCCCTTCGGCGCGGGATGCTCGCCCCCTTGTGTCACGTCGCTGAGAAACTTGAGCGCCTCGAACGCCGCCGTGGCGCGTTTCTTGGCGAGGGGATCTTTCGTGGCAGCATATTCAAAACATTCCCCGGCGCCGTACATGGCGGTCCAGAGGCCATCGTTATCGCTGTCGTGTTGTTGAATCTCGATTTTTTCGCCCGGTTTTCCGGTGGTGACGTGCCCGACATAGCCATAGGGAGTGCGGCGGTGATACTTGTCGATCTCGTCTTCATAGAACTTCGCTTTTTCCACGAGCGTCATCGGCTTGCGCTCCACGAGGCCGATCCCCTGCGGCGTGGCAAACCAGGCATTGCCATTCGATTCGACCGCAATCCCTCGCACCTGATTGTCCGGAAGCCAACGACGGCTCCGGCGATAGCTCCACTCCTTGCCGTCAAACCGAATCGCCCCGTTGTTTGTCCCGAACCAGACCACTCCCATTTCTCCCGGCACGATGCAAGTGAAATCGTCATACGGGAGTCCATCCTGTCCGGTATAGAGCGACCAGTCGTTCCCGGCGCGGCAGCCGACCCCCTGCGCGCTGCCGAACCAGACCTTTCCGTCGCGATCGAAGGTCACGCCGCGGACATCATGCGGCGACCAGCTTCGCTTTTCCTGTCGCGGCGTCGGGCGCTGCCATTGGCCGTCGCTGGTGCGAATGAAGAGTCCCCCCAGCGCCGCGACCGCCAATTCGCCGCTTGGTCCGGTCGCCAGTTGCCGGATTTCCCGTTCCTTGCCGACGAGTTTGGAGAAGTCGTCGGCCGGAGACAATTCCGTACCGTTCAACAGAAACAAGCCAGCAGCGCTTCCCAAGAAAATCAGCTTGCCGGGCGCGGCCAGACTCATTCGCGATGTGGCATCAATTGCAGTCGGAATCTTGGCCAGCCGCTTGAACGCGTTGTCCGCGCTCGAATACTGGAGCAACTCAGTTCCCTGGATAAGAATGAGGTCCTTCCCGTGGGCTTCAAGTGCGCGGACGGGCTCTTGCCGATCGCCGACCCGTTCCCACTTCCCGTTCTGCAGCCGTGCCAAGCCTTTTGCTGTGCCAGCGAACAACGTTTTATCGTTCAAATTCAATAGGGAGGTGACGTCGTTGTCGGGAAGTCCTTCGGCTGTCGTGTGAATCTGCAAGACTTCGACCGGGAATCGGCCGACGGAAATCGACTGTCCTTGAGCATTCGGATCTTCGGGCAGGTCATCGGCGAGCATTTTTCCGGCGCAACTGCAAACCATGCAGGCTAAAATCACCCATCTCGGCGGCGTGGAAAACAAGTGTGCCAACATCAGCGGTCCGTTTCCGTTTGAGGGTCTGGCGATCAATCAGTTCGGGATGACATCAAAGATGCTTGAAACATACCCGGGCCGCAGGCTTCTGCAAAGCAACCGGAGTGATCGAATGTGCGCGCCGACGGCGGCGCTGCGGCGGCGATTTTTCCAGACGCGACGGCGCTTGCGCTACGACTTGGAATTCCGCGGCGTGAGGGGCTGCTGCCAGGTGCGCAGCTGCTGCCGCAATTCTCGCAAATTGAGCGGGGCTTCCCCCAATCGGAGCAGCGGGTCCTGGTCTCCGGAAACAGTGTCGCCCGTTTGCTGAATGCGGTTCACTTCGTCTTCAAGCGTGCGCAGCCAGGCGGGGACTTCCAATCCGGAACCGATCGTGGTTTTGAGATAGTCTTCCATGAGCCGGACCAGCGATTCGAACGCCGGCGACTGAATCCCCTGGCCGTGCGCTTCGTCGGCGGCGCGCGACAAAGCGGCGACCATGGTGTTGACCGTGAGGGGTTTCACAAACCGCTCTTGAAGATGATTCGCCACCGACGGCAGCCGCATGCCGTATTTTCGTTCCAAACGTTGCAATTCTTCCAAGTGCTGTTCGGCGCGATCCTCGGTCTTGGTTTCGAAAACTTCTTCCCAGACCACGGCCGCTTCGTCCTTGCTGTGCCGCACCAGCACCTCGTGCGCGAGCGCGACCGGCAGGAAATTCCAGGAGTCGCGGTCGTAGGCGGTTTCCAGCCGCAGGAAATCGAGCAGGCTGTTGAACAATTCGCCGTAATCGGACTGGGTCGTCGTCGTATTGTATTCCAGGAAACGATCGAACCGCTCGACCGTGATCTGATAGATCAAACTCAGCCGGCTGGAAACTTCCTCGCGGGTGATGACGCCCAGTCGCAGATCTTCCAAGAGCGGCGTGGGGTGCAGCGGATCTTCCGTTTCTTCCAGGTAATCGAGGAACTTGTCCACGCCGTGATGCAGAATCGTGCGAATGTTTCCCAGCGTCAGCGTGCGCGCATTGAGCAGGTCGCCGCCGTATTTCTGAACGAACTCCCGGGTCGCATTCCAATCGCCCGAGGATTTGAGCGACTCGACGCTGGACAGTCGCATCGTCTGGCTGTGGTCGAGCCATTGCTCCAGATAAAACTCGACGACCGAACCCACGATCTCGATCAATTCTTCGTCGGAAAATCGCCCCGCCTTCCAGCGCCGCGACGATTCCACCACGCACACCAGCGAGTTTCGCAGCGCAATCCGGAACAGGCGGTCGAATTCCGTCACGGCAACGCCTTGCGGGCGCGAGGCGCGCTCCATCAGATGGGCCGTCCGCAACAGATGCCACGTTTCACGCAGCAGACCCAACCGCGGCAGGTGGGCGAGCAAGAATTTCACCACGGCCTGGGACAAGCGTGCCGTGAGCATTTGCCCTGGTTCGCCGCCGTGATCGAGCGGTACGTACAACAGCGGCTTTTTCTGCAACTGTTTGAGGAGCCCGGGCAACAGCCGGCGAACTTCGGCCACGTCTCGTCGCGCAACGCCCTGCACGATCTCAATTGTCCGCCGTTCTTCGACTGCCACGAGGGGTTGTTCGAGATGGGGCAATAAGGCCGCCGCCAGATGCCACTCCGCGACGCGGCAGTTGACGTAGGTGGAGATCACGGTCTGCAATAGATAGAGCTTGGTCTGCAATTGCACGTCGTATTCGATGTTCGCGTCGTGATCGCCGCTGCTGTCGGGGATGGCGAGTTCCCAAAGTTCCGTCAGCAACTCGTGCAGTTCCGTTTGCAAAGTCTTCGTATGCCGATGCCAACCCCGCAGGCTGTCAATCAGCGCCTCGTCCGGAGCCGCGGCAGATTGGTCTTGCGCGAACAGCGCCATGGCCATCTGCCAGAGCTGAGTCAGAACTCGCAGAAATTTGATGCGTGGATCGAGACCGTGTTCGAGCAATTCAAATTCCGTTTGACCGCCACCGGACGGGGATGAATCGACGGTTTCGCCGAATTGCCCATCATCGGCGCTGTCGCGGTAAACGACGTCTTCATAGGCCGCGCCGAATAATTCCCGCTCTTCGGAGTCGAGTTCGTCCGCATCCTCCCAGAGCGTTTCTTCCTCGGCAGGCCGCCGCTGAGGCGCCGACCCCGGCG
>JAXMBR010000031.1:0-43766 GCA_046349715.1 Planctomycetaceae bacterium
ATTCCCCGGGACGGACCGGCCAGCGGAAAACTTTGGCCCTGGTCCCAGCTTGGTCTTGTGACAAGCACGGGAAAGAAACTAAATTCCGCGCGCAGGCCGTTCTGCTCCGCGTCCGTTCTCAGGCTCTTGTTCATGAATCGCGCTTCGACTCCGCTGCTCACGCCGAATCAGCGAGAACAACCGCTCGAAACATCGCTGGAAGAACTTGTCTACCTGTACGGCGCCACCTACGATTCTTATCTGGCCGTCGAACCCGGGCGCGAAGTATTTTGGTCGGCCGACCGCCGCGGCTTCCTGAGTTATGCCCGCGACGGCCGTTATCTGCATATCAGTGGCGGACTCGTCGCCCCCGATGATGTCAAAGAAACGCTGCTCGACGAATTCCTCGCCTGGTCCGGCAAACAACAGTGCCGGTTGATGTTTTTTAACATCGTTTCCGAGGATGTCCCATATTTTGCCGGGCGTGGTTTTGAAATCACCCGCTGGGGCGATGATCAGATCGTGTCCCTTCCCAACGCCACCTGGAAAGGGAAGGCTTTCGAATGGGTCCGTCGCCAAACCAACTATGCCACCCGCCATGGACTCGCCCTCGAAGAATGCTCCCCGGAGTGGATGCCCCGAGACGCCTGGACCGTTCTTGAAAGGGAACTCTGCCAAATCAATGCCTCGGCGCTGTCTCGTCGGCTCCAGGTTCGCGAAATTGGTTTTCTGAACGGCACCCTGGATCTGGAACATCTCGCGCGACGTCGGTTGTTCGTCGCCCGGTCGTTGGAGACGGGCCGCATCGACGGCTTCGTCATTTGCAATCCTTGCCGCGGTGGCGCCGAATGGGCGATTGATTTGTGTCAGCAACGCCGTGACGCCGTCCGGGGGACCATTCCCTTCCTGATTCATCAAATCCTGCAACGTCTTCAGATGGAAGGAGTCGACCGCGCCTCGCTGTGCGTCGTGCCCGCCTTTCAACTCGGCCCCGCGCTTCCCGGTGAAAGCCGTCTGGTCCGTGCGATCCTGGCGGCCAGTTGTTATTTCCGATTCATCTTCGACACCGTCGGCATGGCGCAGTTCAAAAGCCGCTTTCGACCGGGCTCGGAACCGCGATATCTGTGCGCCCATCCCCGCGTCACCGTCGGTTCGATGGCCAGTTTCATTGGCGTCTGCGGGGCGCTCCGGCTCAGCCCGCGAAAAATTCTGCGGGCCCTTTGGCGCCGTTCTTGACTGCCAGACGGCGGCTTCGGCCGAAAAAGCGTATAATTCGGAAACACACCCTCGCTGACGATCCGGCAGGAGTCCCGCGATGAAAGCTGCGCTGACCGAACATCTCACTCGGAATTCACCTCGCGCGGCGCCGAACTCGGCCGACGATTCCCGCACCACCATCAGCGGCGTCCCCATCGCCCCGCAATATGGTCCGGCCGATCTGGCGGGATTCGACTACGCCGGCGAATTGGGTGACCCGGGCCTGTATCCGTTCACGCGGGGCGTCCATGCTTCCATGTACCGCGGCCGCTTATGGACGATGCGGCAATTCGCCGGTTTCGGTCGGCCGCAGGAAACCAACGCCCGCTTTCGATTCCTCCTGGAACAAGGGCAGACCGGTCTCAGCACCGCGTTCGACCTGCCGACACTCATGGGACTCGACAGCGACGATCCTCGGTCGCTAGGCGAAGTTGGCCGTCTAGGCGTCGCCGTCGACACCATCGACGATATGCTCACTCTGTACGACGGGATTGATCTTGAATCGGTCTCGGTCTCGATGACCATTAATGCTCCCGCCTTCGTGGTGATGGCCTATTACCTCGCCGCGGCCCGGCAACGCGGGTTCGACTGGAAAAAGCTGCGCGGCACGATCCAGAACGATACGCTCAAAGAGTTTCATGCGCAGAACGAGTTCGTTTTTCCGCCGGAACCGTCCGTCCGGCTGGCCGTCGATGTGATCGAATTCTGCGCCAAGCATGTGCCTCAATGGAACCCCGTATCCATCAGCGGCTATCACATCCGTGAAGCCGGTTCCACCGCGGCGCAGGAACTGGCCTTCACCCTGGCGGACGGCTGCCATTACGTGGAACAAGGCCTCGAACGGGGACTGGCGATCGATCAGTTTGCTCCCCGGCTGAGTTTCTTTTTCAACGCACATAACGATTTCTTCGAGGAAATCGCCAAATACCGCGCCGCCCGCGCGCTGTGGGCCGAATTGATGCGTGATCAGTACGGAGCCCGCCAGGAAAATTCCTGGAAGCTGCGGTTTCATGCGCAGACGGCCGGGTGCGCGCTGCAGGCCCAGCAACCGGAAGTGAATCTGATTCGCGTGTCCTATCAGGCGCTGGCCGCGGTGCTGGGGGGCTGCCAATCGCTGCACACGAATTCCATGGATGAGACGCTGGCCCTCCCCAGCGAGCACGCCGTCACGCTGGCGCTGCGCACACAGCAGGTCCTGGCCCATGAAACCGGCGTCGTCAATACGGCGGACCCTCTCGGCGGCAGTTACTTTGTCGAAACATTGACGCGTCAAATGAAGCAGGCGGCTCAGGACTATTTCCGACAAATTGCCGATCGCGGCGGCATGATCGCCGCGATTCAGCAGGGCTTCTTCCGTCGGGAAATCGCCGAGGCCGCGTACGCCGACCAACAGGAGGTCGATGCGGGACGCCGAAAAATTGTCGGAGTGAACTGCTTCCAACAGGAAGAGGACAACACCATTCCGACATTGCAAATTGACGAATCGGTGGAGCAGCATCAACTCCTGGAGCTGCGGGCCTTGAAGAAACGTCGCGGCCGCGATGCCGTCGAATCGGCCCTGACCCGATTGCAACAGGATGCCGAGCGGGGTGAAAATGTCTTGCCGGCTTTGTTGGATGCCGCCGACGTCCGGGTGACGGTGCAAGAGGCCATGGACGCCTTGGCGAAGGTGTTCGGACGCTTTCAGCCAATGGCCGGTTGGTGATTTTTTATCAGGTGATGACCTCCGATGACGCTCGAGAAACCATCGCAACGCGTTCTGTTGGCCAAGGTCGGGCTCGACGGCCATGACCGCGGCATCAAAGTTGTCGCGCGCGGTCTCCGCAATGCCGGCTTTCATGTCATTTACAGCGGTTTGTGGCAATCCATTGACGCCGTCGTGCAAGCGGTTCGGGACGAAGACGTCGATTGGATCGGCGTCAGCATGCTCAACGGCGCCCACATGACGTTGGTGCCGCAGTTGCTCGAGGCACTCAAGAAACAAAAACTGGAGCACGTCGGCGTCCTTGTCGGAGAATCCTGCGCCGGAAGACCAGCAGGAATTGATTCGCCGGGGCGTCGTCGCCTGCTTCGGTCCCGGAACCACGCCATTGACGCCATCACCGGTTTCCTGAATACCCATGCCGCCGCGCCCGTCGCCTGATGATCTCGAATCCTTGTTTCACCGGACAGGCGGGATCCGGGTGCAGCAGCGCGCCGAACTGTTGACGCTGATCAGCCAGAGCGCCGCGGCTGACCAGATTTCAGCCAGGCTGGCTGAACTGACCGGACGACGCGCTCCCCGTCATCGCGTTCACCGGCGGCGGCAGGTCGGTAAGCAGTCTGCTCAATGCCCTGTCGACCTATTTGCAGCAACAAGGCCGAGCGATCGGCATCCTCGCCTGCGATCCGGAAAGCCCCGTCACCCATGGGCAGCTTGCTCGGCGACCGTTGCCGGATCACATCCACCGGTTCCAGCGAACAGGTTTTCTTGCGCGAAGATCTATCCACCTCGTCGGGCCGGCGGGGAGTCGCCGAACGATTGGATGTCATGCTGACGGCGATGCAGTCGTTTGGGTTTGATTGGGTCTTGATGGAAACAGTCGGGGCCGGTCAGGGCGATACCGCCGTGCGCGCCTGGCCGACGTGCTGGTCTTAGTTCTTCAACCGCAGACCGGGGATGAACTCCAATGGGAGAAAAGCGAGGCCAGCTGGAAGTGGCCGACATCGTAGCGGTCAACAAAGCCGATCTTCCCGGAACGGATACTGTCATCACCGATTTGCGGCATCAGGTTTCGGTCCCGGTCCTGAAGGTTTCCGTCGCGCGGCAGGAAGGCGTGGCTGAACTCTGGCAGGCGATTGAACAAAAAGCATCGTCACTGTCTATTTTCCCCGAGGGAGAGGCCGGTCACCTCGGCCAGATCAAAAGCGGGTCTCACCGTTCAAACGAGCATCCCGCTGCTGATCATCGTTCTGGCAACTCGGTTCGCGTACAATCAATCAACTCGAATTCCCCCTCGTCGCTGCCCGAGAGTGAAAGAACGCCCGTGCCCGGCCTGCGCCCGCTGACCGAACAACTGTTGCAGCAGGAATCGCTGCTCTGTCAAAGTAAAGAATCGTCCGGCAAGCAGCGCCCCGGCAAACCGAGCAAACTGCCGGTACGGAAACGACTTGCCGCCCTGCTCGATTCCGACCGGCCATTTTTCGAACTCGGACTCTGGGCCGCGCACGGCATGTACACCGAATGGGGCGATGTCCCCGCGGCCGGACTGGTCGCCGGCATCGGCTGGGTTAACGGCCGGCCATGTCTTGTCGCCGCGAACGATGCGGCCGTCAAATCAGGGGCAATGTTTCCGCAATCGGTTAAAAAGATGTTGCGGATGCAGAAGATTGCTTATCAGTTTCGGCTGCCGCTGGTCTATCTCGTCGATTCCGCCGGCGTGTTCCTGCCGTTGCAGGATGAAATCTTTCCGGATGAAGACGACTTCGGCCGCATTTTTCGCAATAACGCCGTCCTCTCCGCCGCGGGCATTCCGCAATTTGCGGCAGTCATGGGAAATTGCATCGCCGGCGGCGCGTATTTGCCGGTGCTCAGCGACAAAATTCTGATGACCGAAGGCAGCCAGATGTGTCTGGCCGGCCCCGCCCTGGTGAAAGCCGCCATCGGTCAGGACGTCGATCCCGAAGAACTCGGCGGCGCGGCGATGCACGCCTCGATCAGCGGGACCGTCGACTTTCATGAGCCGGATGATCCCAGTTGCCTGAACCGCCTGCGATCATTGATCGCGCTCCTGCCAGAGCCAAAAACGACGAGCGACGATTCACAGCCGGAGGTCGCGGCCGAGCAGTTATACGACATCGTTTCCTCCGACGGCCAGACGGCGTACGACGTTCACGATGTGCTCAAATGCATCGTCGACGCCGGATCGCTGCAGGAGTTCAAGGCCGAATATGGTCAGACTTTGGTGACGACATTCGCGAGGATCGGCGGTCGGGCCGTCGGGATCGTGGCGAGTCAGAAGCAGCGCTGCCGATCGGCGGCGGGGGAACTGCAGATCGGCGGCGTGATTTATGACGATGCCGCCGACAAGGCCGCCCGGTTTGTGATGGACTGCAATCAGACCGGCCTGCCGATCATCTTTTTTCAAGACGTCCAGGGATTTATCGTCGGCAAGCGAGCCGAGCAGTCGGGCATCATTCGCGCCGGAGCGAAACTCGTCAACGTCGTCAGCAATTCAATCGTTCCCAAACTCACGGTCATTCTCGGCGGTTCGTTCGGAGCGGGAAATTACGCGTTGTGCGGCAAGGCCTATGACCCGGCTCTCATTCTCGCCTGGCCTTCCGCCCGGTACGCCGTGATGGGGGCCAGCCAGGCGGCCGACACGCTGTTGGCACTTCGAATTCGCGATGCCGAGCGGAAAGGCAAGAAACTTTCGCCGGAAGAGACAACCGCGCTGAAGGAATCCATCAGCAGTCGATACGTCGAGACGACCGACATCCGGTACGGCGCAGCGCGCGGCTGGGTCGATGCGATTATTGCGCCGCATGAAACGCGGAAATGGCTCGCGGCGGCGTGAAGCCTGCCGACTGATCGTCCGCGACTTTCGCACCGGAGTGCTGCAAGTAGACGCCCACGACGGTTCGAATCGGCAATACGCAGGCGTTCTGGGGCGATCGGGGCGATGCCGCGGCGGAACTCTTGGCATGAGTTCCCGATCTCGATTATTTGACGATGGACTATCTGGCGGAAGTTTCCCTCTCGATTCTCGCCGTGCAGCAGGAGCACTGGTAATCCGTCGGATATGCGCGCGATTTTGTCGACGTCGTCGCCTCGTTGGCTCCCTACTGGGCTGGCGGCGGACGCTGCAAACTGATCGTCAGCGCCGGTGGCTTGAATCCACACGGGTGCGCAGAAGCCTGCAAACGGGCGGCGCGGAATCAGCCGGTTGCAGGGCCATGAAAAATTGCGGTGGTTTCCGGCGACAGCGTGCTGGAGTCCTTGAAAGCGCCGACGGACGGCGCCAAGCGGAATCATTTCGAAATCCTCGATACCCGAGTTCGATTTCAACGGTCGCCGAGCGACTGGTGACGGCGAATGCTTATGTCGGATCAACGCCGATCGTTGAAGCGCTGCGGACCGGGGCCGAGATCGTCATCACAGGCCGCGTGGCCGACCCGTCGCTGGTGGTCGCCTGCTGGCATCACTTCCGTTGGAGCCGAGACCGACTGGAACCGCCTCGCCGGGGCCGCGGTCGCCGGACATCTCGTCGAATGCGGCGCATCAAGTGACCGGCGGCATCTCCACCGACTGGCTCGATGTACCGGATCCAGCACACATCGGCTTTCCCATCGTCGAGGTTTCCGACGATGGCAGTTGCGTGGTGACCGAAACGCCAGGCACAGGAGGATCGTCAGCGAGGCGACGGTCAAAGAACAACTGGTGTATGAAATTGGCGATCCCGCGGCGTACCTCAGCCCCGACGTGAAAGTCTCTTTCCTTTCATTGACGGTCAAACAGGTCGGACCTGGAAATCGCGTGCACGTCAGCGGCGCGGCGGGCAGCCTTCGGCCACAAACGCTGAAAGTCCGGCGCCACGTATCGAGACGGCTATCACTTGCCGCGAAGGTGGAGCTGACGGTCATCGGCGCCCGACTCCGCGGCGAAGGCCCGGCGCTGCGGCGAGATTGTGCTGCAACGGTTGAAGGAAGCCGGGCAGCCATTGCGTGAGAGCCTCGTCGAATGCCTGGAATCACCGACGGCAACCCTGCTGCGCATCGCGGTTGAGGCGGAATCCAAAGCCTCGGTCGAACGATTTGCCAAAGAATTGATGCCGCTCATTACGGCGGGCCCGCCTGGGACGACTGGTTACGCGGAAGGCCGCCCGCGAGTCCATCTCGTCTTCCGCTACTGGCCGTGCCTCATCCATCGGAATGCCGTGACGTCACGCGTGGACGTTTTGGAAACCTCGGCCACCACTGCGGGCAAACAGACATGGTCCCCTTGGACAAAAAACGCTCCCCAAAGTTTGTCACCCCCGTCAACGCTGGTTTCATCCGCTTCCCGCACGCTGAAAGATCTTGCCTACGGTCGGAGCGGCGATAAAGGAATCGGGGCCAATCTCGGCATCATCGCCCGGAGGCCGGAGGAATTTTCGTTCCTCAAAGAGTGGCTGACGGCGGATCGCATCCAGGAATTCTTCGCCGCGGACGGAGCCGACGCGGTCGTGCGCTATGAGATTCCGAACCTCTCGGCGATGAATTTCGTACTCCGCGGCGTCTTACGCCGTTCGCTGCAAACCGACGCCCAAGGCAAGGCACTCGCGCAACGATTGCTGCAGATGCCGTTGCCAGACGCGGAATAACCGCCTCTCTGGCGCTGTTGTTCCATGTACTTTCCGCTCTGATCTGGGCGGCCTTGTGTGAAATTCTCTTCGCATTCGCGGAACCGGGATTGACATAACCCCCTGCCAGACCGATGATTCCGCAAGTTGGCGGACTCTCGGTCCGTCATGATTTCGCACCCAATCGCGGCCAAGGACGGCAACGGCGATGTCACACCATTTGATTGATGTCCTGGAAGGCCTCGGACGGCCCAACATCCTCGTTCTGGGCGATCTGATTCTCGATCGCTACGTCTGGGGCGATGCCGAACGCATCAGCCAGGAAGCGCCGGTCATTCTGCTCCGCGAACAAGGGGAAGAAACGCGTCTTGGGGGCGCCGCCAATGTCGCCCATATGCTGCGCGGCCTCGACGCCAACGTCACGCTAGCCGGTGTCATCGGCGATGATGCCGATGGCCAGGCCGTACTCCGGGAATTGACCGAATTAGGCGTCGATGCGTCCGCTGTCCTTCCCGAAGTCGGGCGACCGACCACCGTCAAAATTCGTTTCATGGGCCGCGCCCAGCATCGGCATCCGCACCAGATGCTGCGTGTCGATCGCGAAGTCCGTACGCCGATTCAGTCCGCCACGGCGCGCCGACTGGTCGATGCCCTGCTTCCGCGCTTGCACGAATATCAAGCGATCCTCATTTCCGATTACGCGAAAGGCGTCTGCACGGCGGAGGTCGTCCGCCCGCTGATCGAAGCCGCGCGCCGGGTTGGGCTGCCGGTCGTTGTTGATCCCGCCGCCGGCGGCGACTACCGCCTTTATGCCCAGGCCACCGGCGTCACGCCGAATCGTTCTGAGACCGCCAAAGCGACCGGACGAGAGGTGCGGTCCATTGACGACGCCTATGCCGCCGGCAAACAGCTCGTCGAGAAATTCCAACTCGACATGGCGTTCGTCACGCTGGACCGCGACGGGATCGTCCTGGCAAAATCCGACGGCACTGTCAACCACCTTCCCACACGCGTGCGCGAAGTTTACGACGTCACCGGCGCGGGAGACATGGTCCTGGCCATGATCGGCGTTTCAATGGCGGCGGGAGTCGCCCCGATCGATCTCTGCCGGCTCGCCAACATCGCTGGCGGTCTCGAAGTCGAGCAAGTCGGCGTCGTCCCCATCTCGCGCAATCAGATTCTCACCGATCTCTGCCAAGGTCTGCGCTTCACCGCCAATAAAGTCTGCGATCTCGACACGTTGACGCTGCGGTTGGACGATCGCCGTCGTGCAGGTCAGAAAATCGTCTTCACCAATGGTTGCTTCGACCTGCTCCACGCGGGACACGTCAGCTATTTGCAGGAAGCGGCTCGTGAAGGAGACTGTCTCGTCGTCGCCGTCAACAGCGATGACAGCGTGCGCCGGCTGGAGAAAGGAACCGACCGTCCGCTCTTCGCCGAGGAATACCGGGCGCGCATGCTGGCGGCGCTGGAAGTCGTCAATTACGTCGTGGTCTTCACGGAAGACACGCCGCACCGGTTGCTGCATGCACTGAAGCCCGACGTGCTCGTCAAAGGCGGAACCTATCGCGACGACGAAATCGTCGGTCGTGAGGTCGTGCTGGGCTATGGCGGCCGGGTAAAAGCCCTCGGCGCATTGCCGGGACTTTCCACGACCGATATCGTTCGTCGCTTGCGGAACTGGGAGCCCGGCGCGAATTCCATCACCGATTCTGAGACTGCGCCTCAGCGGAGAGCGGCATGAAGCTCGCGATTTTCTTGCCGAACTGGGTCGGCGACGCCGTCATGGCCACCCCCACGCTCCGCGCCCTTCGGCATGCACATCGCGGCGCCAAAATCCTCGGTATCATGCCGCCCGTCATCGCGGACGTGCTCCAGGGGACCGATTTTTTCGACGATGTCATTCTGCATCAGCCTCGGGGCAATCATCCCGATCGCTCGGGCCACGCCGTCATTCGTCGGCTGCGGCAGGAACAGTGCGATCTCGGCGTGCTGCTGCCGAATTCCTGGCGCTCCGCCTGGCTGGCGTGGCGCGGCGGCGTCCGGCGGCGGGTCGGCTTCGGTCGAGACGGCCGCGGCATCCTGCTCACCGACGCATTGAAATCGAAGTCGCGCAGCGTTCCCAATCCTGTTTTAGATCAATATCTTCGCCTGGCTGATCATCTCGGTTGTGACATCCGTTCGAAGAACACCGAACTCGCCGTCACGGAGAGCGATCAGGCAAGGTTGAACCAGTTCTGGACGCGTCAATCGCCTGAACTGCGTGCCCGCGGAGTCGTCTGCTTCAATACGGGCGGCGCCTTCGGGCCCGCCAAGAACTGGCCGATGGAATATTTCGCGTCGCTGGCGCAGCGCATCGTCGATCAGCATCACAAAACCGTCCTGATCGTTTGCGGCCCCTCGGAACGAGACGACGCCGGCATGATCGCCCGGGAATCCGGTCGAGCAGAAGTCCTCACCTTGGCTGAAGAACCACTGAGCGTTGGTTTGACCAAAGCGGCCATCCGTGACAGCGAATTGCTGGTCACGACCGATTCCGGCCCCCGGCATTTCGCACAGCCGTTCCGCGTTCCCGTGATCACATTATTCGGCCCGACGCACATCGCCTGGAGCGAAACGCATTACGATCTCGCCGAACATCTCCAGGTCAGCGTCGACTGCGGTCCTTGCCAACAGCGTGCTTGCCCCCGCGGCCATCATCGTTGTTTAAGAGATCTGAAAGTCGACCGCGTCTTCGCCAGCGTCAACCGAATTCTCGCTCCCCGTATTCTTCCCCAGCGCGCCGCATGAGGTTTTCGACAAGATGACAAAAGTCAAAAGAAATCTCTGACGACGGATCACTGACACGGCTTCACGATCGTTTCCCCGACACAACTCACCATTCCCCCATGCACATCGCCCTCGTCCGTCGCTTCTGCTCACTGAAAAAGGCCGGTGCCGAGCGGTACTGCGTCAATCTGTTCCGCCAACTCCAGCAACTCGGCCATCAAGTGACGGTCATCGGCGAAGGAATCGACGACGAACTGAAATCCGAGGTCGAGTTTCTCCCCGTCCCCGTCAATCGCCTCACCTCGTGGACGAAGAACAAATCCTTCGCCGAGAACGTCTCGCGCGTCGCGAAGACTCGCCGATTCGATCTGGTTCACGGCCTCTCGCGCGCCGACGGACTCGATACGTACCGCCTGACCGATCCCATGCAGACGCATTGGGTCAATGTCTATTATCGAAACCCGCTCATGCGCTGGCTCCAGCATTGGAATCCGCGCCACCGCATGATTCTCCATCTCGAGCGACAACTCTACGAATCGGGCCGAGTCCGCCGTGTGATCACCCAATCACAACTCGACACCCGGCTGCTCACCGAATACTTCCGCATTCCCGCGGAGCGCATTCGCCGTATTCCAAACGGGGTCAATACGACAATTTTCCATCCAGGCGTCCAATCGCAACGTCACGAAGTCCGCGCAGAGTGGAAGATCGCTCCCGACGAACCGTTGTTGGTTTTCGCGAGCATGGACTTCCGCCGCAAAGGCCTCGACACGCTGCTTGCCGCGCTCGCACGCCAACAAACCCCGACGAAACTCCTCGTCCTGGGCGATGGAGACATTCGCAAGTATCAACAACGCGCCCAGTCGCTTGGTGTCGGGCCGAATGTTCTCTTCGCGGGGCGCCAAGCCGGAATTCAAAAGTTCTACGGTGCAGCCGATTTGTTCGTGCTGCCGACGATTTACGAGCCCTTTCCCAATGTGAACCTGGAAGCCATGGCCTGCGGTCTTCCGGTCATCACCACGCAAACCGCGGGCGGCGCCGACATCGTCGTCCCGGGTGAAAACGGGTTTCTGATCCCCGACGCCTGGGCCGTCGAAGAACTGGCCGAACAGATCAAACAGTTTTTCCGCTTACCCGCTGCCTCCCGAAAAATCATGTCGAACAATTGCGTACACACGGCGAGTCGGTTCACCGTGGAGGAGAACGCCCGCCAGACCGTGGCCGTCTTCGAAGAGGTGTTGCGTGAAAAATTTCGCGTTTGACGCCTGGGACCGCGGCCGGCTGACGATCAATGCCGAGTTCGCCCGGCTGTTCCAACAACACCAACTCACCACCTGCGAGTCGATCTGGGAGTTCAGCCAGCGCGCCATTCCGGCCAAGGCGCTCCGCTCCGATCGCGTGACGCTGCGGTTTTCGCTGGCCGATGAGCACGGCGCCGAGCGCATGTTCTACATCAAGCGCCATGGCCGAAGTTCGTGGAAGGAATATGTCAAACCCTGGTTGCAAGGGCAAAAACCGCTGCTCGGCGCACGACCCGAATGGGAAGCGCTCCTCGCGTTTCATGCCCAGGACCTGCCGACGATGATCCCGGTCGCCCGCGGCCTGATGAGGGGCCGTTCATTCCTCATTACCGAGGGACTGGAAGGTTGCGACAAACTCTCGGCGATCCTGACGGACGAACACCGCTCCGAATCGGAACGGCGGCGCATCATTCTCCACGTCGCCGACATCGCCCGGCAGATGCACACGAGCGGCCTGCATCATCAAGACTTCTACCTCGGCCATTTTTTGAAGGAACGGTCGGAGGAACCGGCACGCGCGCCGAAGCTCTTTGTAATTGATCTCGGACGAGTTCGCCCCCATGGGCCCTATTTCTCCCGCCGCTGGATCGTCAAAGATCTCGCCGAATTGAATTACTCCGCCAAAACGGCCCGCGCCGCGGAACGACTGCGGTTCCTGCGGCGCTATTTCGATCGCCCCCTCTCCGTCACCGATCGTCCGTTCATTCGGCGTATTCTTCGGAAAACGTCCCGCATCGCGCGTCACTCCGCAAAGAACAGCTTGTAGTTTGTCATCCGCCCGCATCGGCGCGTCATTCACGAATCCGTGCGGCCGATGATGGCTGATTCATGAAGGAACACGCCGTTTGATACGGCGTCCACTCCGTGTTCGATTGCACCTGTCGGTGGTCATCGCTCCGAAAAACAGCGCCCTGAGCCTTCTTCCGTCGCCACCGCGCCACATTCGAAGAGGCCCACCGATGGCTGTGCACAACGGCAGAATGCGAGACGAACGCGAATTCGAGAGCGCGACGAAGACGTGAACACTTGCAACTCAAAGAAAAAGCCTTGCTCGCCGAAATCGCGAACAAGGCTTTCGAAGTGGAGCGGAAGGGAGTTGAACCCTCGACCTCTGCATTGCGAACGCAGCGCTCTCCCAACTGAGCTACCGCCCCGACCGGCGATCTGGCGTCTTCACCCCCGGCTTCACCCCGAGCGATTCCGCTGATCGACGATGCGTTATTCTAAGCGGCCAGGAGGTGATTGGGAAGCCAGTTCGAAGGGCTTCTCCCGACGAACTTTGCTCGTCAATTGGGCGCGGGAAGGAACCCTGACCAGCGCGACGACACTCCGTCGCGTCGTTCACAGAATGCAGGAAGCCGGTGCGAAATCCTTTTTTCGAAGTTTCCTCCAGCCGTGACGTCGTTTGCCAGTCGCTGACGTTCGGACAGACTCTTTCCACGATCAAGGCAAAAGCTGACTGGTCCCGGGGCCGTCAACGCGTGGTACCGTTGCGATCGCGGATTCACGCCAAAGGCGATGCGGATGGACGAGAAGCTCATCAACGAGGAGCACGACATGGCCGACGATTATATCACAATCTGGTCAAGGACAGGTAAGTCAGTCCGGACCAACTGGCTGAAGCAGAAGGGTTGGCGAATTCGATGGGGAATCACCATCAATGAAGCGCTCTCTCGGCTCGGTTACGGCAAGCCGAATTGGGTCGCATGCAGGCTGAGCAGTACGGCTTCGATTTCGTCAATCTGGAAAACCTGGAGATTCCGGGAGCGGTCATTTCCCTGGTTCCCGAATCGGTGGCTCGTGAAAATGTCGTTCTTCCCTGAAATTGCGGATGACCGGATCCGAAAGTCGCGATGACCAACGCTCTGGATCTGGAGGTTTTAGACAAACTGCGGTTCATTTTTGAATCGAGACGTAGTCCCAGTCGTGGCTTCAGGCGATCAAACGTCAACCGGCTACGGGCAAACAGAAACCGAGTCGATTCGATTCGATGCTGGCGCAGAGGATTACGGAAACCGCCATCGACTTTACTGATACGGGCTCCGCGGAGGAGCGGGCGACGACGAAGAAAACGCCCCCGTCGTCCGACTGGTCAATCTGATCATGACCGAAGCGGTCAACATGCGCGCCCAGCGATATCCATGTCAGCCGTTTGAGGATCAATACGCATCCGGTACCGAATCGGCGGCGTCCTGGTTGAACGTGACAGCCCGCCGAAGCGATTGCTGGGGGCTGATCTGCGTGAAGATCATGGGACGGATGGATATCGCAGAGAAGCGCCGCCCCCAGGACGGACGAATCAAAGCCCGAATTTCCGGTCGCGACTACGATATGCGTGTCAGTTTCATCCCGACGCAGCACGGTAATCATTGGTTTTGCGAATGCCGAGCCGAGACAACATCAAAATCGGAATTAAGAAATCTTGGGTTCGGTGAGGACAATTATCGGAAATTCCAAAATATCATTCGACGCCCCAATGGAATTTTCTTGGTCACCGGCCCCACCGGAAGCGGTAAGACGACCACGCTGTATAGTGCACTTGGAGAATTGAACAGACCTGATCGAAAGATCATCACGGCCGAAGACCCGGTCGAGAATTACTACTTGCTGGCATTAACCAGGTCGAGGTGAAGTCAGACATCGGTTTGGATTTCGCCCAGATCATCCGCTCCATGCTACGGCGGGCGCCCCAACGTCATTTTGGTGGGTGAAATTCGTGATGCAGAGACAGCGGACATGGCAATCAGGCTTCGCTCACTGGACACTTGGTTTTCAGTACGCTTCACACGAACGATGCGCTTCTGGGTTATTACACGATTGATCGATATGGGTGTCGAGCCCTTTCTGGTCGCCTCCAGCGTGATGTGGCCATTATGGCCCGGCGCTGGTGCCGTCGTTTGCGCAGTGCCAGGAGGAGCTGTGACCCGGAACAATTGATTGGACTTCTTCGGACTGGGGAGAGGATCAAGTCCTCGGGGCCCATTTTGTACGCGGGAGAGGTTGCAATCATTGCCAACACACGGGTTATCGAGGACGCGTGGCCGTCTTTGGATTGATGTCGATGAACTCCACACTTCGCGAGATGACTTTCCGCAGCGAGCCGGCTCAAAATCTGCGGCGGCAGGCTCGGTTGTTCGGCATGAAAACCTTGGCGGAAGACGCCTTAGATAAAGCGCTGCTCGGTAAGACATCTCTGCTGGAAGTCTCCAAATTGATGAAGGAACAGGTAAGATTTCCGCCAGCGCCATGGTCCAGCGGGGTCCCGTCGATGGAGACCGAAATCCTGTCGTATGCGAAATTTCCGTTGTAATCCGCCGCTTTCGTCAACGCGGTCTGATCGCAGCTCCCATCGAACCGGCCGCATGCGATTCGCTCACTGAATTGCGACGGTTCGAGCACCCAGTCTTTCTCGTTATTCTTTCGAGGCCGCTTGGTCTTCAGGCAAAGCAGGTCCCTCCGGGCATCCATTGCTGGCCGTAAAATCGCCCGGTTCCTTGAGTTTCTTCGCCCGTCGCTTAATAATCCCGTGTCGGCACTCGCCGAGATTCATGAGATTTTCGTGGCGGTCGGTTTCTTCAACATCGTCGGGTGGGCAGCCAGGGCAGAAGATACAGCAAGCTTTGCGATTCCAATCAGCAGTGCTGCTGAATTTTTGATGAGTTGCGCTGGCAATCGCTATCGTGGCTGAGAAGATCTGAAGCAACCGAGCGTTCGAATGGTCTGACAATAATTCCGGTGGTCAGACGTAGTGTGGATCGCTTCCTGGCGGGGGAGTAGCGGAAGCGGGTTACAGCACGCCAGGGATTGGTGTTTGCCGTTTTTGAATCGGCTGTCATCGAGAGCACGCGCATGGCAACGTTGCAGATTGACAAGTTGGAAACCGTGGTTCGCGAACGGGTGAGCGACCTGCACATTACAACGGGGCAGCCCCCCGTGGTGCGAGCGGGGGGCCACATGGTGCGGCTCGAAACAAAAACGCTGACGCCGGAAGACACTGTCGCGTTGATGAAGAGCATCACCCCGGAACGAAACCAGCAAGAGCTGCAGGAAGTCGGGGGGACGGACTTTGGATTTGCTTTTGGCGACAAGGCCCGGTTCCGCGTGGCGGTGTTCAAGCAGCGCGGCCACGTCGGCATGGTGTTGCGGCGAATTCCGAACGAATTCCTGTCATTTGAGCAACTGGGTCTGCCGCCCGTCATTCGTGACTTGATTCTTCGCCCCCGTGGCTTATTCCTGGTGACGGGACCGACCGGGTCGGGCAAGACCACGAGTCTGGCCAGCATGATCAATTATTTGAACGACACGATCGACCATCACATCATCACGATGGAAGACCCCATCGAGTATTACCACCAGCATAAGCGGTGCACGGTCAATCAGCGGGAGGTCGGCGTCGACGTGCCGGACTTTCCTGAAGCATTGCGACGCGCTTTGCGGATGGACCCTGACGTCATTCTCGTCGGTGAAATGCGAGACTTGGCGACGATTTCCGCGGCGATCACGGCGGCGGAAACCGGTCACGTCGTGTTTGGAACGCTGCATACGACCGGCGCGCAGGGAACGGTGGATCGGATTATCGACGTCTTTCCGACCAACCAGCAGGAACAAATTCGAACGCAGTTATCGGTGGCAATCATCGGAATTCTGTCGCAGGCGCTGCTCCCGCGCAAACCCAAGGGACTGGTGGCCGCTTATGAACTGCTGGTCGTCACGCCCGCCATCGCCAACCTGATTCGTGAAGCCAAGACCTACCGGATCAACTCCGCGATCCAGACCGGGCGGAAGTTCGGCATGCAGCTGCTGGATGACGCGCTGTTCAATTTGTGGAAAAACGGCCTCTGCGAAGAAGACGACGTGGTGATGCGCTCGAACCAGCCGGGCGAGCTGAAAGCCCGCATCACTCGGGCCAAAAAGGGGCTGCTCGACGAAGCGGACGAAGAAGACGAGGACGGAGACGACGAGGAATGACGATCGCGGCGGAACACGGCCGTCTCGAACAAGAGAGTCTGAAGGGCGTAACAACGTCGTCGGCGGACTTTCAGCGTGCCGGGTTTTCGTTCTGACTCCTGGGTGATTCATGGCTCAGCGCAAGCTCGGACAGATTCTGATCGACCTCGGCTACCTTTCCGAGGACCAGCTGTGGGACGTGCTCGAAGAGCAGAAGCAGGGTCCCGGCGAAGTCATCGGCCAGGTGGCGATCCGCATGGGATTCGTCACAGACGCGCAAGTGACCGAAGCGCTTGCCGAGCAATGGGGCATGCCCGTCGTCAACCTGTTGGAAACGACAATCTCGCCGAAAGTGCTGGAAGTCGTGCCGCAGACAATGGCCGACATTTACAAAATCATGCCGATCTCCACCAAGGACGGCGTGCTGACCGTGGCGATGGCGGAGCCGCACAACGTGGCGGCCCTGGACGATCTGCGCAACTTCCTGGGTTGCGAGGTGCGCGGCGCGGTTTCAAACATCAAGGACGTCGAAGCGGCGATCGCCAAGCATTACGCCGACAAAGAGGACAGCATTGAAGATGTGATCGGCCAGCTCGAAGATTCGATGGGAGAGGCGTCCTCTTCGCAACGGGGCTACAACCTGTCGGACGATTCGGAACTGGCCGACGCGGCTCCCATCCGCAAGTTGTTGAACCTGATCCTGCTGCTCGCCATTAAAGAGCAGGCGAGCGATATTCATTTCGAGCCGTTCGAAGACGAGTTCAAGGTCCGCGTGAAGGCGGACGGCATGCTGTACGAGATGGTGCCGCCTCCCCGGCATCTCGCCAACGCCATCGTCACGCGCATCAAGGTCATGTCCGAACTCGATATCGCCGAGCGCCGGCTGCCGCAGGACGGGCGGATCGAATTGAATGTGGGCGGCAACTCGGTCGACTTGCGGGTCAGCGTGTTGCCGACGCTGTTCGGCGAATCGGTCGTCATGCGGGTGCTGGACCGGACGGTCGTGCAGCTGGATCTCAACAAGATCGGCATGGACACCACGACGCTGACCCGGTTCCGTGAAGCGATCAAGCGGCCGAACGGCATCGTGCTGGTGACCGGTCCGACCGGCAGCGGAAAAACCACCACGCTCTATTCCGCCTTGAACGAACTGAACGACGTCGAAACGAAGATCATCACCACGGAAGACCCCATCGAATACGACATCGAGGGGATCATCCAGGTGCCGGTGAATCCCGACATCCAGGTGACGTTCGCCAACGTGCTGCGGGCGATTCTGCGGCATGATCCCGACACGGTGCTCGTCGGGGAGATTCGCGATTACGAAACGGCGGAGATCGCCGTCCAGAGCGCTTTGACCGGCCACCTGGTGTTCAGCACGCTGCACACCAACGACGCGCCGTCGGCCATCACCCGGCTGCGCGACATGGGCATTCAGCCGTTTTTGATCACGGCGACCGTGGAAGCCATTCTGGCGCAGCGGCTGGTGCGCCGCATCTGCGTCGAATGCCGAACCGAGTTCGAACCGAGCGACGAATTGCTGATGGAACTTCAGCTGCCGATCGAAACGGCTCGGCAATATAGCTTCTTCTACGGCCGCGGCTGCCAGCGCTGCAACAACTCCGGCTACAAAAGCCGCACCGGAATTTATGAATTGCTCGACGTAACGGACGACATCCGCGACCTGGTGACGTCGAACGCCAGCGTGGACGACATCCGGAATTTCGCCCGCACCCAAGGAATGACGACGCTACGCGAAGCGGGACTCAAACTGATTTTCGACGGCGTCACGACCATCGACGAAGTCGTGCGCGAAACCGTGATGGAAGATATCGACTGACCCTTGACCCCGATTAGAGACGCAGTAACGCGGATCGCCGCTTTTTTTCATTCCCCTACGAAGTAGATCACGGGCCGTATTTTCGGAGACATCCCATGCCGACTTATGTTTATGAGGCGATGGACAACACCGGGCAAGAGGTGAAGGACACCATCGATGCCGCCTCGGAACAGGAAGCCAGCGCTCGCATTCGCGAAAAAGGATACTTCGTCACCAAGATCGCGGAAAAAGGCCGCGGCAAAACGACCAAAGCCGCCACCAAGGCGGCCCCCCGGCGTCGCAAACGGGGCGGCTTCAGCTTCGGTCGCGTCAGCGCCAAGAAACTGACCGTCTTTACGCGGCAACTCTCCACGCTCCAAGACGCCGGCTTGCCGATTCTGCGTTCGCTGCGCGTGCTGGAAAATCAATCCAAAGCGGGGACGTTGAAAAACTGCCTGACCGGCGTCATCGAAGACATCGAATCGGGCAGCACCCTCTCCGAGGCCATGGCCAAGCAGCCCAAGGCGTTTGACAACCTCTATGTAAACATGGTCAAAGCCGGTGAAGCGGGCGGGGCGCTCGAAGTCATTCTTCAACGACTCGCCGAATTCAAAGAACGCGCGCAAAGCCTCAAACGCAAAGTGCAAGGGGCCATGATCTACCCGGCGGCCGTCATCACCGTCGCCACGTTGATCGTCGGCTTCATCATGTACTGGATCATCCCGAAGTTCGAGAAAATCTTCGACGACTTCGGCACCGAACTCCCCGCCATGACCAAAATGCTCATCATGTGCAGCAAGGCGGTCGTCAACTACTGGTACCTGGGACCCACGATTCCGATCGGCATCTGGCTCCTGCTCAAAATCATCCGCAAAAACAAAACGGGAGCCTTCATCACCGATTGGCTCGCCTTGAAAATCCCAGTGCTCGGGATGATCTTGCGCAAATCGGTCATCGCCAGAACCACGCGAACGCTCGGCACGCTTATCGCATCCGGCGTACCAATCCTCGAAGCCCTCGGCATCACGCGCGACACCGCCGGGAACATGGTCTTCGTCAAAGCGTTCGACCACGTCATCGCCGCCATTCGCGAAGGCGAATCGATGTACATCCCCCTCAAGGAAACCCGTCAGATCGACGACATCACCGTCTCCATGGTCGAAATCGGCGAGGAAACCGGCGCCCTGGACAACATGCTCTATAAAGTGGCCGACGTCACCGACGAAGAAGTCTCCGTCCTCGTCGAAGGCCTCGTCAACTTGCTCGAACCGCTGATGGTGGTCGTCCTCGGCCTCATCGTCGGCTTCATCGTCATCGCCCTGTTCATGCCGTTGATCCAACTGCTCAACGACCTGGCATGACCCGTATCAAGGAACCCTGAAAACATCGAGAATCGAAACGCTGCCTCCTCCGGCCCCCCTCGCCCCCGCCTCGGGGGAAGAGGGCCAACCTGAGGGGGCGAATAATGATCGACTAACGACGTCAACCTGCTCTAAGCCAGACACGACCTTTTTCTTCGCGCTTCGGAACTTCGTCATGAGAATGCCATCGTCCCTGCGACCAGCCGAGTCCTCGTCGCGATCCGGTTTCACGCTGCTGGAACTCCTCGCCGTGGTCGCCGTCATCGCCGTCCTCCTGGCCCTGCTGCTGCCAGCCCTGATGGGAGCCGGTTCCAAGGCGCGCATCGTGCAGACGAAGACGGAGATGGGAGGGCTGGCGAGTTCGATTGCTAGTTTCAAACAGAAATTTGGCAGTGAACCGCCAAGCAACATCACACTTTCGGAAACCGGGACTTGGACGGGATCTTCTGACCTCGTGGCTTCACTCATTAAGCTCAGAACGATTTGGCCGCAGTTCAACTCGGCATTAACTTACGATTTCAACCTCGATGGTGACGCGAACGATGTCATCTCACTTTCCGGACCGGAATGTCTGGTGTTCTTTCTCGGGGGCCCGACCACCTTCGTCGATGCTGACAGCGATCGGTTGTATGACTCGAATGAAAACGTCGTCCAAGTCAATGGCTTCTCTAAAAACGCGGCGGACCCCTTCGGACCAATGGCCTCCGGCACAGCGACTCGTGAAGGTCCTTTCTACACATCGTTCACGCTTGATCGGCTCATTTCGAACCCCTCGAATACCTACATTTACTCATTTGCCGATCCGTTTCCGGGCACCCAAAAGCCTTACCTCTACGCGAGCAGCAACGATGGCCAAGGCTATCGCGAGGACGCCTCAGGAAACGCGCTCGATTTTGGGACGGCGCCCGCGGCCATGACCTATTACTACCGCCAAGGGGCCGAAACCAGTGCCGCTCCATTTACATCTCCGTTCTGGAACAAGAACAGTTTTCAGATCATTTCCGCCGGTGCAGATCGGAAATATGGCATCGGTGGACCGTATCAAAAAGGCGAACTTGCCATCCCTTCGGGCCAATCGGCGACGTACCGCGATGATGAACGCGACAATATCACCAACTTCAGCGATGGCGTGTTGGTGCCCTAGTGTGTGACCGTCCTACTTCTCAAGACGCTGCCATGTTGAGACCCGCTCGCTCACATCGCCGTGCCGGCTTCACGCTGGTGGAACTGATGATCGTCATCGGGATCATCATTTTCCTGGCGGCCATTCTGGTCGTCGCCATCGGCAACTCGGGCACCCACGCCCGCGAAGAAGCCACCGCCGCCCTCATCCGCAAAGTCTCCAACCAGGTCCAGGAACGACTGGAAGCCCTGGATCGGCTGCGAAGCCAGCCGCAATGGACGAATGTTGATGCGCCGAATTACCAACGTACCCAGCAAAATCAAGGCAACATGATCACCGTCGAACAGGCGAAAATCCTGTTGCTGAAATTGCGCATGAAAGAGTTGTTCCCGCAGAGCTTCAAGGAGCTTCAAAACCTCGACAATTTTGATTGGCTCAACAATGAATATGCCCGTTTTACGGCCAATTACAATGCGTCGAAGCACGTCGCCGAAACGGAAAGCTCCGCTCTGCTCTACTATGAATTGACGAGTGGGCGCGTTCCCGGAATTCCGACGGTCGACCCCGGCGAATATAAGGCGAGCGAAGTCGCGGATACCGACGGCGACGGACTCCTGGAATTTGTCGACGCCTGGGGCAAGCCGCTGCGCTTTTATCGCTGGCCGACGCGATTGATTCGCCCGGGAAACACCAGCGACGACTATGAAACACCTGCCATCCTTCCCGATCGCAATTCGGCGAATGTTCTTATCAGCGGTTTGCCTGCGTCGGCCACTCCTGATCCGCTGATGAAAGATCAGGATGACCCGACGTTCCAGCTTCTGCCTGCGAACCCGATGGCGGCGAAAACTTTCGAGGGAAATTGGCATACGCCGCAAACCTATCATGTATTTCTCTTGGCGTCGGCCGGGGCGGACGGGCAGAAGGCCGGGCTGGGAAATATGGACGACGCGTTCGGATTATTCAAACCGACAGACACGGATAGCTTTGGTTATCTGGCTCAGCCAATTTCCGGCAGGTTTGACGCGTTGACGGACAACATTACGAATCGGAATCGTTAGCCATGCGGCCTGTCTCACCATTTCTGTGCAGAATACCGGCCCGCCGAGCGGTGCGGGGCAATCGGCGCGGTTTCACGATGGTGGAACTGCTGGTGGTGATCGGCATTTTGCTGCTCGTCGCCGCCGTCACCGTCTCCGCCGTCAACATGACGCTCTCCGGCGACCGCATCCGCGGCGCCGCGCGGCAGGTGCAATCGTATCTGGAAGGTGCTCGCGGGAGGGCTTCGTATGGGGGAACCACAAAAGGCAAAGGCTATCAGTGCGGCGTGCGCTTTATCCGCGATGCCAACAATTCCAGTTTGATTACCAGTATGCAGTATGTTGAGCTTGATCCCGCGAATCCGCCGATCAGCGGAATAGGAAGCACTTACGCGTTTTGGAGATCGGGAACCGACATTACGCGTCTGGTCAGCGCCAATAGCGCAGTGACCCAGTGGAATGTCCGAGCGCAGCAAGGTCTTTTATACAATGGCCAAATCATCATCATTAAGGGCCGCAGATATCAACTTGATACCAGTTATGTAACATCGATGCCCGAAGAACTTCGCCTGCTCACTGCGGTACCGGATTCTGATGTCGACGGCTTGCCGGGTTATTCAACAACCGCTGACGCGGAGGCCGTTCCCGCGGCGAGCAACAATTTGGATTACAAAATTTTGCTCCCAGCTCAGCCCATGGCCAATCAAGAGCCACGCGTTTTAGGCACGGGAGTGGTGCTCGATACGACGCTTTCCAAAGGCCTGGGATATTTCACTTCGAATTCGCTGCCGATCGACATCATGTTCTCACCGCGTGGCACGGTGGTTGGACCGTTGGCGGCCACGGGAGTCGTCGAGTTCGTGGTGGGCGATTTGGAGGACTCGTTGAAAGGAGCCCCCATTAGGCTGGGCCCGCTGGCAGCCAGTCGGTATTTATACGCCCGGCAGCACTGTCATGGCGACGAATGGCGACACGTCGTTCTTCTTTCACTTACACGGGAACTACGAACGTGACATCCGGCAGCACCGAGCCAACCTGGATCAAAACTCTCGGAAGTCCGACTCCCGACAACATGTTCGACTGGACCTGCGTGGCCAACCCCAAGCCGCGACCGCCTGATTATCAGTCTCACTCCGCAAACCGGCAAAACAGCGGTTCACCCCGTCTATATCGATCCGGCAGGAACGAGCGCCGATCCTTATCGCTACGCCGAGACCGGGGCGTCGCCGCGGCCAATGACGCACATCTCTCCGTCGCCGCAGCGGGGTCACTTCAGCGAAATCCTGATTTCGATGCTTGTCATGAGCATCGGCGTCGTTTCGTTGGCGACGCTCTTCCCGATCTCGATCCTGCGATCGATTCAGGCGACGCAGCTCACCAACGCCACGATTCACCGATTAAACGCCGAGCAATTGGTCGGCCTGTTTCCGCGACTGGTGCATGACCCCGACAACGATGGGAATCTCGCAGAACATGAAGTGGCGGGTGGAATTGATAATCCGGACAACACTGTCGACGGCATCAATGAAGGACGATTCATTGTCGACCCCCAGGGAGCGACCGACGCTGGTTTAGCGACGGTGTCCGCCGTGTTCGGAAATGACAATGGAGCCGCGACGACCAATCCGATCAATCGATACCACGCGGGATTCACAACGGTCTCGACGATCACCGCGAGCGACATCGATTATCTGCCTGATACCTGGCAGACGCAGGCCAAGGGGACCATCACCGGGGGAACAGACAATCAGATCACCGTGCCCGCCAACATCGATTTGAATTTGTTGCAGAGCACCCTGTCTAGCAATGTTCCCACTGTTTGGTCGTGTTTTCCAACGATGGAAAGCAGAGCGTGGTGCGAACTTTGAACAGCACGACGACCACCGTGACCCTGGGAACTTACACCATTGATTGGTCGACCCTCGGCCAGCCACTCCCAGCGGTCAATAATCAATACTACAACGATGCCGACAATTCGGGAACTTTCATTATGGGGACACGATGTCGCATCTCGTTTTTACTGAAACCTATGAACCTGGCTATCTCTGGTTGCTGACCGTCCGCAAAACTCCCAATCCGACCACGCCGGGGCAAGGGCACGGCGAATGTCGACATCGTCGTGTTCCATAAGCGCGACTGTTTTCCGCAGCTGCCGAACAGGTTTTTACGGTTAAAAGCTGGATTGGGAATCAGTGCACACTGGATTCGTCGGCGCATTAAATCTTTGGCATCGAAGCCGAAGCCCTTTTTGAAAAAAGGGGCTATCTGTTTTGATGCACAGCATGCTCATTGGTATCGGATTACGCAACTTGTTGAGGACTCGGTCAACCCGGTGCTGACCTGATCGAATGCGTGATAAAGCGCCGATTAATCCCATGACCGGCGTCACCGTGCCGCCCACCCGCGTCAGCGGCCATTGCCGGCGTTGTTGAAATCTATCCCATCGAACCGATTACCTATGACTCGAATAATCCTCCGTAACGGCCTGGCCCTGAGAATCGCTGATGTCTCTGGCGAACGAATCAACATCATGCCGCATCATCCGCCGTGGCTTCACGCTGGTGGAACTGCTCGTTGCGCTAGGGCTGGTGGCGTCGTTTACGCGTTTTGCGCAGGTATTTCAAGTAGCGACCGGCGCGATGTCGACGCAGCGCGGCATCATGGAAACGACCAGCGGGCCCGCGCGTTCTCACGACCATCATCACGAATGATTTGAAGAATCGGTCGGCTCAAACCGTGATGCCCTTTACGCCGGGCGAAACCGATTATGCGAACGCCGGTTACTACAGTTTCATCAGCTGCCTTGGGTTCGTGAGCATTTCCTGAGAATGACCCCAATACGGACAACGACGTTCTTCACTTCACCACAGTTCTCACCGACACGTCAGCTGAACCTTTCTATGGAAAAGCGACTGGTCTTCCAGTGGGGGCCGTTAATTTGCTGGCCAATCCCAACCAGCCGGATGCAGATGACTCGTTGATCAGCTCAAACAACTCCGGGACGTCGACCACAGCGGAAATCGTCTTCTTTTTGAGAAACAAGAACCTATATCGGCGGGTGCTGTTGATTCGTGATCCGCTCGATAAGCCGACGATGGACCGACAACCCTTTGACACCAGCACCAACAACTATTTTGACACCACGTTGATGGGAACGTATGCCATCGGAAGCGACTTCTGGAATGATTTTGATTACTCCGCACGAAACACTTCGACGGGTGTTCGTTTTTTGGGTAGCGGCAGTTCGGCTGCAGGAATCAATCCTTTGGATAACAGTCTGGCCGCGGGATTCTTTCCCATTGGCATTCCGCTCAATCGATTCGGTCACGATCCCGACATCAGTAATCCCAATGTCGGTCCGGATGGGATGGCGAACACGATCGACGACAGCGTGGGCAACCCCCGGGAATACGTTGGCAGTCTTTACATCGGCCGATTCACTCATGAAGAGACGTCGCACGCAAACTTCAATTTTCCTCATTCCGATTCTGTGTTCGAAATCGATTCACTGCCGCCAACTTTTGCGGGAAATATCGGGCAGGTGATCAACGATCGCAACCCGATGAAGTTTTTTAACGTCGCGACCAATGCCCTTTCTGATAACAACGGCAATAGCGTTATTGATCAATACGAACGCGGACCGCGGCGCGGCGAAGATATCCTGATGTCGAACGTGTATGGATTCGACGTCAAAGTGTGGGATGAAGTCGTCGGCGGCTATGTCGATATCGGATATTCAGGAGCCACTGTCGGGGATTTCCACCAAAACAATAACTTGCGCACTTCTTATGGCCCTTGGCTAAACGCTTCGACTTCGAACGCCAATAATCGGATGTTTGATACGTGGCATCCTGCCTTCGATGCCAACAATCTTGGTGGAGTTGATGCGAATGACATGCCTCCGTTCGCACCGGTTTATAACGCGACCAATAATGCCTGGGTGGCAAATGCCTCTTACAAAATCGGAGATGTCGTCGTCCCTCTTACGAGTACGGGGTTTGCTTACAAGGCCACGAACATCCTTTCAGGCGGCGTATCCAGCAACACGGGAACGTCGGCTGGGAGCGAGCCAACCACTTGGGACACTACAGTCGGCAACACCACTTTGGACGCGATCGACGTCAACAATGTCATCACATGGACGACGATCCCGCTCGTCAAACGTCTCAAATCCCTGAAAATCACCATCCGTTATCTGGACGTTTCCAGCGATCAGATGCGGCAGGTCACTATCATTCAGTCGTTAATGGACTGACTCAGAGCCAAGGGTGAAGGCCGAGAGGCAGAAATCGTCACTGACTACTAATCCTGAACTTGTATTCCCAGGCGCCGCCGGGCCGCGGCATAAGTCGCAACGGGAGATGTTTCTCATGTTTCGCCGCATTCTCCGCCAGTTTCACGCCGTCAGTCACCGAGATCGTCGCGGGTCGACGCTGCTCATTGTGATGGTCCTGCTCGGCATGTTGTCGCTGCTCGGCTTTCTGTTTTATACCTTTGCCGCCCAGGAGCGGAGCACGGCGGCGTACTTCGCCGATGCCAACAAGGTCTACACCGCGGAACTTGATGCCGACGCACTGCTGAATTACGGCCTGGAACAACTGATTGTCGGCCCGAAGGCGAGCGTGTTGCCGCAGAGTGCGTTGGCGGGGGACATTCCCACGACGGCGCCCGCGTTCGGCCCGCACGCGATGTTGACCAACATGTTCGGCTGGGACGTCAACCCTTATAACGGCTCGGGAATTCATCTCAGTTCCACCAACGGCCTGCCGATCGTCGACATGGATTTCGACAGCACGGGTGATTCCGTTGCCGCGAATACTCCGCTGGGGCAGGCTCCGCTCAATATCAATGCCAGTGCCGTGGCGTCGGCGGACACCAGATTCGCTCGCAACATGAGCGACCCGACGAATTCTTATAACGCGAATACTTACCAGGCCTGGCCCGACCCGGGGGTGAATTACACCTATCCCGATATCAACAACCTGTTCCTGGCGTACAAGGGGACGGCGATTGATGATTACGGCAACCCGGTCCAGGTGATCATTCCCTCGTTCCACCGCCCGCAGTTGCTGCGCGACGCGGGGGGGATGCCGGACTCCAATTGGTTTAACGCGTCGGCATTACATCCCGGCCGAGTGCTGCGGCCGCATCCGAGTCAACTGAATGCCGATGGAACCACTCCGCGGTTCCCCACGGCAGTCACTGGAACGTTGACTTCGACATTCCCGTTCCAACAGGGGACAGGAAGTCTGCAAGGCGTTTGGTCGCTGACGTCGCCCTATATTTTCGGGTCAACGACGGTGCCGGCGTATGAATACGATGTCGACAACGATAACGACGGCGTCAAGGAAGGGATCTGGCTGGATTTGCAGTATCCGGTGCAGACCGACCCGAGCGGGCAGAAGTATGTGCCGTTGTTCTCATACACGGTCTATGATGCCGACGGATTGCTGAATCTGAACGCTCACGGCAATCTTGCGCGGCTGGGGCAGGTGACGCCGAGCCAGTTGAGCGGCATCAGCAGCTTCAACAAGTTTTTGTCGGGCTCGAACCAGGGGTTGGGCCCGGCGGAGATCAACCCGCAGTACGCGCTGAACGCGGTGCCGGACGTGACGGCGGCGAACGGCGGGACCGGCGACCTGAACGGAACGGCGAGCGATCTAACCGCCGCGCTGCAGCAGCATCAGTATGAATTCGGGACGCAGCCGGGCAACGCGCAGCAACTGTCGAACATGGAATGGTACCGGTTGCTGACGGGGACGGCGAATTTCCAGTCGACGACGACGTTCAACGATTTGTACGCCGGGCGCTATGGGGAAGCGTCGACCGTGCTGTATCAGGGACTGACAACGGTAGTGAGCAACGGCTACAACGTCTCGACGACGCCGCTGAACCAGATGCCGTTTCCGGGGATCACCGGGACGGACGACAACTGGAATCGATATGAAGGTCAAGCGGCGTGGGAATCGCGCTCGGCCACGCCGGGCTATAACCTGGCCAGCGGGGTCTATCAATACAATGCGAGTTACACGCCGCAGTTTTACCCGGCGAATCTGGTCGCGTTCTATGCGCCCTATCCGTACGGTCAGCCGCTGGATTTCACCGGCGACGGAACGATCGTGGCGGGGAATTACGGAAAAAACCGGGCCTTCACGAGCGTCGGCGCCACCGGATACAGCACGGGCAACGGCAGCGGGTACATGAAGTATTCGCAATACATGAATTACGACAACTCGGGCGGGCTGGCGACGTACCTGGCGGCGGGGACATATGACTTCACCAATGTGAACTCGGTCGATGCCGGTTGGCAGCCCGATTCGCTGCTGGGCATGCAGATGGTGGATTCGAGCGGCAATCCGCAGTTGTCGCTGGGTAACCCGGGCCCGCTGGGAAGCATGCAGATCGATGAAGATCTGGAGACCATCGTCGACCCGGCGAATGCGAGTTCGTCGGACAGCATTTTGGGGCTGGATGAAAACGCGGCGCTGCAACTGTCGGCGAGCGATTTGTCGGCGTTGTCGCTGGGATCGCGGGCCAAGACGCTGGCCCCGTTCAACTTCTCGACCAACGTGCGGGCCAGCGAGATTTCCAAGCGGTTCGCGACATCGAGTTGGGATCGCAAGCAGTTCGGGTATGCGGGGGCGGCGAGCGACAGCAACTATAACTTCCATTTGCCGGCGTACAGTGGCGGTTATAACGGCGACGGTGTTGTCCGCCGTCCGTGGGAACTGAGCGACTTACTGGATGCCAATGGCAATCTGAATCCGGACGGCAAACGAGAAACGTTTCCGCCGGCAATATATGACACGGCCAACAGCGTGTATGCGATCTCGACGAATTCCAGCCTCTCCTTGACGGAGCGCGCCCTCGACCCATTTCGCTATCCGGTGCGGAGGCTGTTATCGGCTTCGGTCGGTAATTTGAATTTTGCCAAGCCGCAGCAATTCCGGTTGAGCTTGAATCATCTTACAACCACGGATTTGGCGACCAATTCCGTCCATCAGACAACGACGGACGCGAGCGAATTCAACTCGACCGGGACGGCGAACGTCATTCAGCGGGGATTAACGCCGCATGATCCGAATTTGAGCAATACCGTGGTGACCACGGCGACCTCGCCGCAAGAAGTGAAGGCGCGGCTGGATCGTCAGCAGATGGCGCGCGACATCTATGTGATGCTCTACATGCTGGGAGGCGGAATTGATTTCGTCACTCAGAATAATCTGACTGGAACGCAAGTCGGTATTCTGGGCTACACCAATGACAATGCTCCTGTCGCAGGGAATCGCCCGCTGTATAACGACCGGCAATTGCGCGAGATGGCACAGTTCGCGGTCAACACGGTCGATGCCCTCGACCCCGACCACGTCATGACCAAGTTCGAGTATGACAAGAACCTGGGCAACGGCTGGAATCTCGACGATAATCCGTATGGCAATGATAGTTACACGCCGTATGGAACGACGAATACCAACTACAACGCTGATTACCCCGAAGACAGTGATGAGCGCGGCGTGGTGTTCGGCGTGGAAGCGCAGCAGATGACGATCAGCGAAGTGCTGGCGTTTCAGGCGCCGCAGATTCTGAATGCGGGAACGCCCGACGATCATAAAGCGACGGAACACAACGATAAGTTCGACCGTTACTTCACCTATGTCGAACTCCGGAACATCAGTTCGCAAACTGTGGATTTCTCGAACTATCAATGGCGGCTCCGTTCCGCTCCGCGCGACGTCACCGGGACCAAGAAGAACGAACGGTGGGTGGTGTTTCAGGGCGGGACCGTGCCGGCGGATACGGTCTTCACGCTCGGGAACGCGGGCGAGACCGATGCCGGCGTGCCCGCGGCGCCGAATTACAGCCGGTTCAAATGCGCCAACTCGAATTTCAGCACGACAAACTATCAGCCGACGACGATGGAGTTTAACGATCCGTCCAAAAAGCTCTGGATTGCGCCCAACGCGGCCGCGCTGGACCTGGACTTGCTGGCCGATCGCGATCAGATGAGCGCTTACAAATTCCAGTTGGTGGATCAAGGAATGTCGTTGATCAATGCCACGACCGGAATGCACGACGTGACCGATGATCAGGATGTCACCAATGCGACGAAGAGCGCCGACGGCGCCGGGAGATTTTATAACGAAGCGTCGGTGGTGAATCTGGCGTCATTGCCCCAGGAACGGCCGACGTTCATCCTGGAGCGACGGCAATATCCCGATCGCCGTCCGCCGACGTTCCAGAGCCAGACCGAAGAGGACGACAATCCGTGGATTCCCGTGGATCGAGTGGTGTTGACTAACGGGCTGACGAAGTTCGGCTTGCAATGGGCCGATACCGATCCGCCAAGCCAGATCGACCCCCGGCTCAAGCAGCTCATGAGCTGGGAGCGTCCTGAACCGCTGAATCTGGCGGCTTCAGTTTCCCACGCGAACGACATCGTCGCCAACAGCCTGATGGCCGAAAATTCGACGTCCACCAAACCGTTTAACATCTGGCAAGTGACGTACAACCGGCCGTTCGCCTCGCCCATCGAACTGTTGCAGGTACCAGTATACGGACCGGTGAATGTCACTCGCTGGGCCGGGGAATTCACACAGCCCCCGTTCGCGCAGACGACCACCATGCAAACGGCGTCCATAACGCCTCCGGAGGGAGTTGCAGCGACGAGCATCCCCTATGCTGCGACGGCGTCGGGAAAAATTCTGCAACCCGAAGATATCACAAACCTTCAAACCGCGCCCGGAATGAAGTCACCCGCGAACGACAATCGCTGGTACCGGTTGCTGGAGTTCTTCGAAGTTCCGACGCGGACTCATCGGCAGTTGGGCGATCCGCTGGATATCATGCGGCAACCGGGCAAGTTGAATCTGAATACGCTTCGTTATCCTGACGTGCTCGCGGGCTTGGTGGACGACGTCGATGTCCTCGGATTCGGGGGATATCAGACGAATCGGTCGATTCTGTATGCGCTTGACACGGGCGATGCGGATCCGCTAATGAGCGCGGCCCCGGGACCAGCGGCCAACGTGCGCGATTGGTGGGTGCAGTTGCTTAAGGCGCGCGACGGCCGGTTGGTGCTGAGTCCGAGTAATCCCTCGGATGGTTCCACGCGGATTGTGGCGGATAACGTCACGGGCCTGTTTCTGCCGGGGCTGGCGGATTCCAATCCGTTCCGAGGGCAAGGGTCGCTCGACTTCACGACGGTCAGCGGCTTGAGGCAGTCGCCCGGAGATGCCCTGGAAAGCACGATCTTCCGGAAAATCCCGATTGACGCGGGCTCTTACGTCTGGTCGGCTTCGACGGATGTCCCGCCGGTCACGGGGTCAAGCACGCTGCCCCTCACGGCTGACCAGCGCCACCTTTGGGAGGTCGGTAACTCGACGGAACATTCCGGCGGGCTCGACGGCGTGATGCGGCATCGCCTGCTCTCGAAGATTTACAACAACACCACGACGCGCAGTCATGTGTTTCTGGTGTTCATGACGGTCCAGTTTTTCCAGGCGGATGATACGACGCAGCCCTCGACGACCCTGCCGGACGGGACGGTGGTTCCCAACGTCATGATCGGCGGGCCGATTACGAATACGCCGACTTATCGGGGCTTTTTCGTGGTCGACCGGTCTCAGCCGGAAGACGCTTATGATGGGTCGACGGGGAAGTTTACCAATTATCAGGCACTGGTGAAGTATCGCTTGCGGCTGCCGTGATGAGAAAGGGCGAAGGCGGAAGGGGGATGGCGGAAGTGAAAGAAGAGCGAACACGCTTTCTCGCGCAGACGCCAGGGTTCGCCAAGTCGAGAGATGGGGCGAGGAAAAAGCGTGGAAAGGCCTGATCAGGATTTTTCGGCATTTCCGGTTTGTTTTGGCGTTCTTAGCGACTCGGCGACTTGGCGAGAAACGCGGTGGGATTTCGGGAAAAAACGGGAAATTCACAAGACAAGGCTGGCAATTCTGTCATAATAAGGGGGCGGTTTATGGCACAATGACGACAGCGGAACGAGTTCAAAACACCTTTCGGTAACAGTGCGCGGGCCTTGACGACATAACCTGGGACGGGGCTGGCAGACGATTCGGGTCGGCTGTGAGCAACGTTCCTCCGATTCGCCGTGACAACCGGTCCACCGGCGACGGATCGACATTCTGACTCCGTTCATTCATCCGACCCGTCATTTTTTTTGGAGGAGACTGTCCATGACACGACTGAGACCCGCGCCGAACCGTAGCCGCCGCGGCTTCACGCTGATTGAACTGCTGGTGGTGATTTCGATCATCGCCGTGCTGATCTCGCTGATCGCCCCCGCGGTGCAAAACGCCCGCCGCGCCGCCCGCCGCGCGCAGTGCCTGAGCAACATGCACAACCTGGCCATCGCCGCGCACAACTTTGCGTCGACCAGCGGATCTTTGCCGCCGCTGTCGTCAACGATGAAGGTGAATGTGGCGTCCGGCAGCACCATGCCGATGTCCGGAACCGTGACGCAGTTCACCTATGCCCATAGCTGGGTGATTCCCTTGCTGCCCGTGATGGATCAGGCCGCGTTATACAAGAGCCTTCGCCAGGGCATGGCGTACTCAGGCGTCTCGAACACAATGGTCACTCCGAATATTGATTACGCGATGCCTACGGACGGCACGACGACGGGGGTCGAAGATCAGAAGTTGAATATCCCGGTTTTGACCTGCCCGGACGACAATAATAATGTCGGACGTGGGGGCGGGCTCTCCTACGCAGCGAATGCGGGATACATCAGTAATGCGTTGTGGGGGGTGGATAACAACCTCTATACACCGACGCACGATCTGTTCCAAATTGACTATAACGGCGATACGTATTTGGGCGCTGCGGACACGGGCAATCCTAAGGATTCCACCATCGCCGCCGCCACAGGCGTTTTTTGGCGATCGCGAGCCTCGTCTGATCCCAAGGTCACGCTCGACTCGATTTCGGGTGGTGATGGCGTTGCCAACACGATCATGTTTGCCGAGAACATCAACTCCAAGGATTGGTGGTCACCGGCTACCGATACGTGTGCTGTCGGCGTAGCGATCAGCCCAACGGCTCCGGTTCCCCTTTGGCCGCTGGCTGCCACGCCAGTGACCTTGACCATCAATTCAGTAATGATTGCGGTTTCCAGCGATCAACCCAATAGCCAGCTGCTGAACGTGGCGTCTGCATCAGGAATTCCTCGCCCCAGTTCAAATCACTTGGGTGTGGTCAACATGGTGCTGTGCGACGGCAGCGCGCGTTCGATCAGTGAAAACATTGATTCGACCGTCTACGTCCGGTTGTTGACGCCCGATGGAAGAACCTATAGCCAGCCGCTGGTCAATGGCACCGATTTCTAATCGGCGGCATGACTGAAGAATCCTCGAAGCCCGGCTTGATCTCAAGCCGGGCTCTTTTTTTGGGTCCTTCGGGTGCTGGTTCGATTTGGCGGGGCGATGAATTTGCAGGGCGACAGCGCGACGGCGACCGGCATTGCTGATGGGGAGTCTGCAGAGAAGCCCGACGCGCGCGAGCGAGGGATCGTCGTTAACCTTCCTTCGCTCGCGGGGAATGCGGTCTAAGATAGCGCGCACGCGGAAAGGCTGTCATTTAACAGAGACGGTCCAGCGCTGACAAGAATGTCTGCGCTCCTTCAGGGGGTCAGCAGGGTTTCCAGATGGGCGGCGACGGAGTCAGCAAGGGCGTTGACGTCGTAGCCTCCTTCCAGGAGGCTCACCAAACGGCCCCGGCAATGCTGGCGGGCGACGGCGCGGACCAGTTTCGTCAAGTCGATGAAATCTTCGGTTTCCAGGCCGAGGTCCCCGACCGGGTCGTCGCGATGGGCGTCGAAACCGGCGCTGAGCAGCAGCAGTTCCGGCCGGCAGCGATCGGCGGCGTCGCGCAGCATTGATTCGAACCGGGCAAGGTATTCCTGGCGCGACACGCCGAATTTAAGAGGCAGATTGAACGTCGCCCCCAGTCCGCGGCCGGAACCAGTTTCGTCGGCGTCGCCGGTGCCGGGATAGAACGGCGAACGATGCGCGGAGAAGAACCAGACGTCGTCTCGCTCGTAAAACATATCCTGAGTGCCGTTGCCGTGATGGACGTCCCAATCGACGATGAGCACGCGACGCAAGTGATGGGCGTGGAGTGCGTGTTCGGCGGCGAGGGCGACGTTGTTGAAGAGGCAGAAGCCCATCGCGGCGGCGTGGAGCGCGTGATGACCGGGGGGACGGACGAGGCACAGGGCCGTTTGATCGACCCCTTGAATGACGGCGTCAACGGCGGCCAGCGCCGTGCCGGCGGCGAGCGCCGCGGCGTCGAAGGAGCGCCGACTGACCACAGTGTCGGCCTCGATGCGGCCGGGGGCCTGCCGACAGCGTTGTTGCACCTGCTCGATGTAAGCGGGATCGTGGGACCGGGCAATCTCGGCGGTCGTCGCGAGCCGGGTCTCACCGCGGGTACAGCGCCCGGAGAGTCCGTCGGCGTCGAGGCGATTCCAGATCGAACGCAACCGCTGCGGCGACTCCGGATGAGCGCCGGTTTCGTGTTCAAGAAACAGGGGATCGCCGTAGAGGAGGGTCATGTGCAGTGATGACTGAAGGAGGAGCGAGGATCGGGAGCCACGATCGTAGACCGAGCAGGATGAACTCTCAACCGATAACGCCGGACCAGCGAGTCAATCATCTTGACATTTGTTCGGGAGGGGTGTTACCGTGGAAACGCTGGCCATTTATTCGGTGATTTTCTCGTCAATGCGTCCCGTCAGTGTCTGCCTGTCTCAGCGGATTTCTCCGGCCATTTTTGTCGAAAAACGGAAACGTGCGAATCGACGAAACGAGTGGTAAAACGGGCGTTGAACCGGTACCTTATCAGAAAATCGTCCACTGTCGGCCTCGACCGTCGCGGGCTCATTGTATTGGGGCAAGCGGGGTGTCGTCGTCGAAGGATCCATCCGTGGCAGAAGACCGTCGTCGCCCGAAGTTGCTGACCCGATTCGGGCCGTTCTTCGGCGCATGGTGCCTGGCGTTATCGCTGTATTGCCAGGGGACGTGTGCACAGCCGGAAACTCCGGAATCGGCGCCTGCCGAGTCGGCGCCTGCCGAGTCGACGCCGCCGAGCGAACTGCCGCCGGGTTACAGGCCGCCTTCGGACCCGTCGCCGATCATGCAGATCGAAAAAGAATTGTTGACGCCGGATGAGCGAAAGCAGATTGCCCGGCAGAAGGGAAAATTTCGGGAGAGTCTGCGAAATGGCGTCTTGCGAAGCGATGAAGACAAGGAAATCGTGCGGAACGGTATTCGTTATGCGCTGAACGAGCTGACGATTCCCGAGAACCGTAAGAACATTCACAAGTTCCGGGAGGATTTTACAGGGAGCGGCGGCTTGTCGGCGGCGGGCAGCCTGCTCAGCAAGAAACAGGATGTGCTTTCGTTCCGCCAGGAGCTATTGCAGATAGCGGTGGAGGAGACCGCCAAACTGTTCGACAACAATTTGCTGGTGCGGGTCCAAGCTGCGCTAATTTTGGGCGAACTGAATCTGGTCGAAGACAACCAGAAGATGAAATCGATGTTCGAAGGAGAACCGATTCCGATCGCGTTCGCTCCAGCGGCCAAGCCGCTATGCGCAGTGCTCGTAGACCCCGAGCAGCCGGTCGATGTGAAAATTGCGGCGACTCAAAGCCTGACTCGGATCTTGCGGCGCGGCAATCCCGATGTTAATCAGAAGCGGGAAATCGCCAATGCGGTCATCGAGGAATTGAAACGGCCGAAGGCGCATTGGTGGTATCAAATGCGGTTGGCGGAAACTTTGGGATACATCGACGCGCCGACGCTGGATCTGGACCGCCAGCCGTTCATTTATCTCGCGCTCGACGGCATATTGAAAGATCCCAATCGCCCGCTGCGCGCGCGGACAGCCGCGGCTTGGGCGCTGGGCCGGCATCCGCTGGATTCGTCGGTGAATCCCAAGCAGTTGTCGCAGGACCTGGTGGTCTTGGGGTTGGACTTGGCCGAATGGTACAACCAGAACCTCCAGCAGCCCCAGGCGAAGCGATTGGGCCTGATGCTGTACTTGTCGTTCCAAGCCAAGGATGCCCAGGACAAGATGGCGGATCGCAATCGCAAAGCGGGATTGTTGAATTCGTCCACAGCGGCCGCGGCGGCGAAAGAAGCGTATGCTCAGATTCTCCCGGTCGTACAGGACATCTGGAGCGGCCAACCGATCTCCCCGGAAAAAATCCAAAGCCTGGAAAAGTGGTTGAAATCAAACGGCGTGGTCCGGAAGGCTCCTGCTCCTCAAAAAGAGACTGAGCTTGAGCAGGCCCCGGAAAGCGCCCAGGCTGATCGGACGGACGATGTCGGCGGAAACGGACGCTGAGCAGCGGTTCAATCCGCGGGGATGCAGCGTTGCCGTGCCCAGGAGCGGAGCTGTTCGATGCGTTCAGGGAGCATGGCCGCCAGCGAGCGAGTCTGCGCCATTTCCGCCAGCAAGTGGTTCGTCTCTAGTTCCGTCCCGTCGGCAAACGCTCCATACAAGCCGGCGCGAACGATCTGCTCCAGTTCCGCTCCGCTATAGCCTTCGCTGGCTGCCGCCAAGCGCGGCAGGTCGAACAGCGACGGATCGCGTCCGCGGCGACTGAGATGAATGGCCAGAATCTGCTCTCGGATTTCTGGCGACGGCAAATCAATGAAGAAGATTTCGTCGAAGCGGCCTTTCCGCATCAATTCGGGAGGCAGGCGGGAGATGTCGTTGGCGGTGGCCACGAGAAAGATGGGATGGCGGTGGTCCTGCATCCAGGTGAGCAGGGTCCCGAACATCCGTTGCGAGAGACCGCCATCGGACGAGTCGGCGGCGGCGGAAGCAAACGCCTTTTCAATTTCATCCACCCAGAGCACGACCGGAGCCATGGCCTCGGCCTGGGCGAGCGCATCGCGCAGGCGGCTTTCGCTCTCCCCGATGTATTTTTGATAGAGCACGCCGGGATCGAGCCGCAACAGCGGCATTTTCCAATCGGCGGCGATCACTTTTGCGCAGAGGCTTTTGCCGCAGCCCTGGACGCCCAGCATCAGCACGCCGCGCGGCGGTTCGACACCGAATTCTTTGGCCTTCTGCGAGAAACCGCCCCGTCGCTGGCGAAGCCAGCCTTTCAGATTGTCCAATCCGCCGATTTCGTCGGTGGAGAAATCGGCGGCAATCGATTCGAGGCATCCCGACGTGCCGAGCAGCATTCGTTTGGCGTCGACAATGCGGGAAATATCGTCGCCGCGCAAGGAATAGTCCTGATAGATGGCGGTCGCCACCACGCGTTCGGCTTCACGGCAGGTCAGTCCGCGCAATGTTTGCACCAATTGTTCCATTTCCCGTTTCGTGATGCGGGACGTCACCTCGTGGAGGCTTTCTTGGCGGATGCGCTGATAGGTCTCGCGGACGATCTGCTCAATTTCCTCGGCGGTAGGCCAGCCGATCTCGTAGCGGACGCTCAGGCGGCGGATATCGGGCGGCAGCGGAAGGCTTTCGATCAAGACGACGGTGGTTTTGGATTCCTGGCAGGTTTGTTGGAGATCGCGAAGGAGCCGGTGGACGTGAGGATCGCGCGTGTGCGGACCCAAGTCGTGGAACACGAAAATTCCTTTGCCGCCGGCGTGTCGCACGTGCTCCAGCGCCGCCACGGGTTTTCCCGGCGGAGCGAGTTGATTGCGAGGATTAGTGATATCGGTGGTGAGCCAGAGTCCCTTCGTGAGCGACCACTCCGCTAACGGGCGCGACAGGCTTTCCGCCGTCAGCCGCACGAGCAGCACGGCCCGCTCTTCATCAGCCGTTTCCAGGGAAATCAGCGGATACCCCGAACGGATCAATAATTCCAACCGGTCAGTCATAGTCGGCCCAAGGAGATATTGAACGACGGAAAAGTGTCGGCCGCTTGATTGTCGCGTGTTCCGGAAGAACAGGCCAGTGCGAATTTTTGAACCGGCCTCTCAGGGACGGCGGCTCGATCTGAAAACACCCCATGGCGGCCAGGAAGCTTCCGACATAGAATTAAGAAGTACAACGAGATCCATGAATTCTCTCGGGAAAGCGGCTCCTATGTCGACTGGGTCTAATACGGCAACTGCTCCCTTGCTGGTCGAAACGCAGCAGGGAGTCTGTCGGATCACGCTTAACCGCCCGGAACGGCGCAATGCCCTTTCGGAAAGCTTGATCGAGCGGATTTCAGCCACGCTGGACCAAATCGCGCAGGACCGGTCTGTGCGTGCGATCGTGCTGGGCGCCAATGGGCCGGTCTTCAGTTCCGGACATGATTTAGGCGAAATGACGCGCCGCAGCGAAGCGGAGTACCGCGCGGTCTTCTCGCGTTGTTCCGAGATGATGCAAAAGATTCACGCCGTACCCCAGCCGGTGATTGCGCGGGTGCAAGGTTTGGCGACGGCGGCCGGTTGTCAGTTAGTGGCCGCCTGCGATCTGGCAGTGGCGTCGACGGAGGCGAAATTTGCGACGCCCGGCGTGAAGATCGGCCTGTTCTGCACGACGCCCATGGTTCCACTGGTGCGGAATATCCCCGGGAAACCGGCCATGGAAATGCTGCTCACCGGCTGGCCGATTTCCGCGGAGCGCGCCTGCGAATTGGGGCTGGTGAACCGCGCCGTTCCGGCCGATCGCCTGGACGCGGCGGTCCAGGAGTATCTCGACGTGATTCTGGCGAGCAGTCGCGAAACGATTCGATTGGGCAAGCAAGCGTTTTATGCCCAGCGAGCGCTCTCCGAAGAGGAGGCCTACGCGCAGGCCGTGGACGTGATGACGAACAACGCGGTGCAATCCGACGCGCAAGAAGGAATCACGGCTTTTCTGGGTAAGCGCGCGCCGACGTGGCGGCATGGCGCCGGCGACTGAAAATCGTTTGCCTTCGAACGGTTCGAATCAGCCCGGCTGGTCTGGTGAAGCCGGCAAATCGAGTTGCGTACCAAAATCGTCCAGGGGAGGCTCAGCAGCAGGCGCATCGGCGCTGTTCGCTTCCTGCTGAGGCTCCAGGTCGCTCTCTGGAGATTTCGGTGCGGCGGGCTGCTTGATATAAGGAAGCGGGGTTACGCGTTCGGCTCGGCGCAACAGGCGGGAATCCGCCGTCAGTTGCATGAGGACGCCCCCGTCCCGGCAGGGGCAAAGCGGGCTGGCGTGGTCGCCTGGCAATCGCCGCTGCTGGTGGCACACCGGGCAGGTCCACAATCTGCGGACGTCCAAATCCAGTTTCAGACCGGGACCGCGCATCGTTCTCTCGCCTCTTTCGGTGCGACACCTCTCTCGAAATCTGACCTCACGATAGCAATCGGTCGGATCAGCGTCCATGACGTGAAGTCAGCGAGTCGTCGCACGCTCGGGGGGAATTTCCCGACCGTGTGGATCCTGCCGCGACTGGCCGAGTTCCGCGGCCAGTTCTTCTCGGAGTGTCTCACCCAGAAAGTGCTCGACTTTTTCGGCGGAGGCGTGGACCCGTTCTTGGGGAACTTGAAAGTGCTGCGAGAGAAATGCTTCCCACAATCGATGAGAGCGAATCAACTCACGGGCGCGAACTCGACCGGCGTCGGTGAGAAGAAAATCATTTCCTTCGCGAACCAGCAAGTTCATGACGACCAACCGCCGTGCAGCCAACCACACGATGGGAGGAGGAAATTGAATCAGCGGCGCCAATTGAACGAGAGTCGCGGACCGCGCGGTGGGCGACAACTCTTCCAGCCGATATAAGACGCCCAGAATGTCCTCTTCGGCGATCCGCATCTCCCACCAGGCCCGGTCCCAGGCCCGGCGGATCAGCCCATATTTAGGGCCGACGACGAACGCGGTCACAAAAATCAATCCCGCCATGAGGGCCATCATCCCCGCCGTCCCGGCTCCGATGTCCATCGTGACTCCTGCCAGCGATGAAACCGCGTAGGGCAACGCCAAAACCCCCAAGTGCCCTAACACCGCGCTCAGGATCGCTAACGCCACGCTGGCCAGCAACATCGTGCGAAGCTGATCGGTCAGCAGGCGCGCTGTCGCCGCCGGAACGATCAGCATGGCGATCACCAAAATGCTTCCCACGGATTCGAATGCAGCGACCAGCGTGATGGCCGTCACGGCGGCGGCCCCGAGCTGCAATCGAGCGATTGGCAACCCCAGGGTTTCCGCCAAACCGGGATCGAAGGCGCTCAGTTGGAGTTCCTTATAAAACAGAATCCACAAGGTCGCATTGAGGAGCAGCACGATTCCATTCACGACAGCGGCGCGAGGAATCGCCGTGCCGGGAATCCGGTCGATCACGATCGTTTCCAGGTTTCCATACAGCACGCAACCGGGATCAATGTGGGCCCGATCCGCGGCCAACCGGATCAGCAGCAACCCAAGCGCGAAAAACGTCGTGAACACGACCCCCAGCGAAGAGCCGGCATCGAGTCGTCCCAGACGATGCGTCCATTCTGACAGCAAAGCGGCCAGCAAACCCGAACCGGCGGCTCCCAGGAACAACACCAGATGCCGCAGTCCCGCGGTTTCTGCCACCGGCAGCCAACCCGACTGTTCCAGGGCGTTCCAGGCGAGGTAGCTCAGCACGATTCCCGGCAGCACGCTATGGCTGAGCGCATCGCCCAGCAAGCTTTGACGGCGGAGCAAAAGATAATTTCCCGGCAGCGCGCACGCGGCTGCGGCCAGTGCCGCCGTGATCACGATCCACGAGTCGTACTCGCTCCAATCCTGCCACCATAGTCCGAACGCAGCACTCAAGACGTTGTCTCCCGCAAACGGGATGAACCACTTTCCGGCGCGTCGGAGGACAAGGCATGTGGGCTCATTGGAATGGAGCGCGTCGCATCATCATGCTCCAGCAACTGTTCCAATTGATGGGTCAAGTGTGGATCAAGCATGTGTTCCGCGACGTCTGCATCCTGATCGACATCGACTGGCAGACGATTGGCATAGCGAATCAGATACAGCTCCCAGAGCCGGTGTTGCCGAGCTGCGGCCTGCGCGAGCCGGGCGCCGCCCTTGGTGAGATGAAATTCGCCCTTGGCATCAGGGCGGATCAGTCCCTCCTGCAGCGCCGCTTTCCATAAGGCAGGCAAACGGCCGCGAGACCAGTTTCGCATTCCGGCCAGATCGTCGTAGCTCCAGGCGGGGACGGTCCAGTCGGACTCGGGAACTGCTTGTTGCAATCGTTTTTCCACCATTTCGAAGCACGCGCGCAGCAAATCGTGACGGCCTGCCTGTCGGAGCGCCGATTGATGCAGGCGCCAGCGACCGATCAATCCGCGTCGCGTGCCGAACAACAAGCTGATGACAAACATGGCGGAACCGCACAGGACGATCACGGCTCCGGTCGCCAATCGCGGAGAGGCGGCGCTGAGAATCACGCCGGCCCCTGCACTGAAAGCGCCCATGGCCGCGGAAATCGCGGCCAGCGATTGGATGCGATCAGTCCAGAACCTTGCCGAGGCCGGGGGAATGACTAACAGCGCCACGATCAGCAGCAGGCCGACGCATTGCATGCCGATCACCGTGACCGCCGTCACCAAGAGCACCAAAATCAGGTCCAGCAGGCGGACCGGCCAGCCCTGCGTCCGGGCAAATGCCCCGTCAAACGAGGTGACGATCAGTTCCTTCCACAACAGACCGCAGACCAGCAGCACGACCCCCGACGCCAGGCTGATCAAGACGACGTCGTTGACCAGAAGCCCCGCCGGCTTGCCGAAAATAAATTCGCTGAGACCTGCGGCCGATCCGGACGGGACGCTTTGAATTACCGTCAATAACGTGGCGCCGAGTCCGAAAAACAAGCTGAGCACGATGGCCAGCGCGGCGTCTTCGGGCAAGCGGTTCGTTCGCCGAATTAATTCCAGGCAGCCGACACCGAACAGGGCGGAAATGCCGGCTCCGACCATCAGGCCGCTGAGCGCTTTGCCGCTGCCTGCGTGCATAACCTCGCCCAGGAGAAACGCGATGCAGACGCCCGGTAACGCCGCATGGCTGACCACGTCGCCTAACAAGGCCCGTCGCCGCAGAAGCAGATGCGCTCCCACCACCCCCGCGCAGGTTCCCAGAATGGTCGTGCCCAGCAAGACCACGCGCGTGTTGTGATCTTTCAGCGTGATGGCGCGCCAAAGAGCCGACGGCGGCTCGGACTCGGCGCAGCAGATTCTCGCGGAGAGCAGGCTGGCAGCGATGAGCATGAGGCGAACGCCGAGCCATGCCCCTGCCGTTTTCGACGTTCGCCCTCCGTGATGAGGTCGTCGAAAGTCGCTCATGGCCGCTCCCGTTGCGACATTTCATGACCGACTTGGTCGAGGAGCGCCAATTTTCCGCCGTACGTGCGTCGGAGATTTTCGGTTGTAAACACGGTGGACACGGGACCCGTCGCGATCAAGCGGAGATTGAGCATAACCACGTCGTCGAAATATTCGGCGACCGTCTGCAAGTCGTGATGGACGACGATCGCCGTCTTGCCGGACTGCCGCAATCCCCGCAAGATCGGATACGATCGACCGCTCGGTGGCGGAATCGACTCCCGCGAACGGTTCGTCCATCAAATACAGGTCGGCATCCTGGACCAGCGCCCGTGCCAGAAAGACTCGCTGTTGCCCCGGAGAGCTGACTGATCTGACGGGTTGCATACTCGGCCAATTCCATTCGCTCCAACGCGGCCAGCGCTAACCGTCGATGTTCGGCTTTAACTGGCCGGCACCAACCGATTCGTCCATAGAGACCCATCGTCACCACGTCGAGCGCACTCACGGGAAAGTCCCAATCGACCGACGTGCGCTGCGGCACGTAGCCGACGCGCAATCGGACGTCGCCGTAAGGGCGGCCGAAAAATCGCACCTCTCCCGAGAGCGACGGCAACAAACCGAGGATCGACTTGATCAAAGTGCTTTTGCCGGCGCCATTCGGCCCGACAATCGCCACGAGACGGCTGGCCGGAGCATCGTAATCAATATCCCATAAGACCGGCTGGCGCTGGTAAGCGACGGTCAAATCGCGAATGCTGAGCGGAGACGGGACCTCACCAGCAGCAACAGAAACTTGGGAAGACACGAGAGCAGACATGGCACGCGATGACTTTCCAGACCGGGACGATCGACACCCGGCGTTCGATGAGGCCAGCCGAGTCCTCAGGACACGATCAACTCTTCAGTTTACCGAAAATTCCCTGGGGCGAGATTGTCCCGCCCAAAGCGGTCACGATGCGGGTGACATTTGCATCCAGCATGCCGGGATAGGTTCCTTCATAGGTTCCTGCCGGACCCATGGCGTCGGAATACAATTCCCCGCCGATGTGAACTTCGATCCCCCGGGCGCGGGCGCCTTCCCTCACCGCTTGAATCGTTTTCGGGTTCACGCTGCTTTCCACAAACAGGGCGGGCACCTGGTGGCTCACGACAAAATCGACGAGGTCATTCACATCGCTGACGCCGGCCTCCGAATCGGTCGTGACGCCTTGCACCGAACGCACGGGGATTCCATAGGCGGTGGAAAAGTATCCAAAGGCATCATGAGCCGTGATCAACACGCGTTGTTCTGCCGGAATGGTTCCAATCGCCGTGCGGATGCCAGCATCCAGATGAGCCAAGTGGTCTCGATACTCGTTGGCCCGGCGTTGATAATCGCCCGCGTGGGCAGGGTCCAACGCGCCCATCGCCTCCGCGACGAACTGCGTACATTGACTCCACGCCGCGACGTTCATCCAAACATGCGGGTCCCAATGGCCCGGGGAGTCTGGCAACTCATGCAGTTCGTTGCGGTCGATGCCCTCGGTGACGGCTCTCACCGGCTTGCCGCTGCGAGCCAAATGCTGAAACGTTTCTTCCATGCGGCCTTCGAGCATCAGGCCGGAATAAAAAATGAT
>JAXMBR010000032.1:0-43475 GCA_046349715.1 Planctomycetaceae bacterium
ACGAATTTCGCTCCCATTCGCCAGGAATACGGGAAGCCAGACGGCTTCCCGTTCTGTTGATGATTTCGAGCACGCCGCGCACTTGGAGTAGACGCGTGCAGCTTGCTGACTGATGGTAATGATGCCGTCCGGGCAGTTGAGCGGCAGACCGGCCTGCCTGATGAGGAGCTGTCGAGTGTTCTGACGGTCGTTCTCATCGAGGCGCCGGCCCGGGGCTATGTCTCGGCCGGCCCCTCATACGCCAGCAACGTTTTTTCAATGTCGGACAAGCTCACCGGTTTGACGAAATGGGTATCAAATCCGGCCTCTTGTGAGAGACGCCGGTCTTCCTCTTGGCCATAGCCGGTCATGGCGATGATGAGTTGACGGGTCAATCCACCCTCGCGAATTCTTCGGCAGGCTTGATAGCCATCGATTTCCGGGAGCCCGATATCCAAAATGACGACATCAGGGTTCTGGACCAGCGCCGTTTCCACAGCTTGCAGCCCGTCGTAGGCCAACAGCACTTCATGCCCAACGGCTCGCAGCAAAAAGCCCATGCTCTGAGCAGCGTCTCGATTGTCATCCACCACCAACACTTTGAGATGGACTGATGGGGGCCTCGTGACTGTCGGCAGGGCCGGAACGGTCGGCGAAGAGCTCGTCGCGGCGCACGGCAATGTCACAGTAAATTCACTCCCTTGTCCGGGTCCGGGGCTGGAGGCAACCACTTGGCCTCCGTGCATTTCCACCAGGCGATGCACCAGCGACAAGCCAATGCCGAGGCCCCCATCCGACCGGGCAAGATTCTGGTCCGCCTGATAGAACATTTCGAACAGTTTTTCCATCGCCTCCGATGAGATGCCGCTGCCATTGTCCCTGACGCGCAACACGGCTTGCCCCGGAGTTCCTGTGGAACTCTCCAGGGTCACCCGGATTCTCCCTCCCCGTTCCGTATATTTGGCGGCATTGTTTAACAGATTGGCGACGACTTGCGACAGCCGCGCCTGGTCTCCTTCCACATACAGCGGCGTGGAAGGCAGCGACATATTCAATTCGTGTTCGCGGGCCAACACGAACGGCCGGCAGGATTCAATCGCTTGACGGACCACGGTCGCCAAGTCGAGGCGTTCCTTCCGCAATTGAATCTTGCCTCGCGACACGCGCGAGACATCCAGTAAATCATCGACGATTCTTGTCAGTTGCCGCACTTGCCTGTCGAGAATGTCGCTGCACCAATTCAGGTCCGCATGATCCGGGCGCAGCTGCTCCAACATCGAAACGGCATTACGAATCGTGGCCAGCGGATTGCGCAGCTCATGGCTGAGCATCGCCAGAAATTCATCTTTTCTGCGATTGGCTTCCTGGAGTTCCAGTTCCATTTCTTTGCGTTGCGTAATATCGCGCACCGCACCGCACATCCGCAGCGGCTTGCCACTTTGATATTCGACGGCTCCGACCGATTCGACCCATTTGGGTTTCGGATCGCCCGCGATCACGCGAAATTCCGCACGATACTCCCCGGTTCGCTGCGCGTCTTCAAAAGATTGAACCACACGATCCCGGTCAGCGGGATGGACATGCGTCAGCCAAAAGTCCGAAGTTGCATCCAGGGTTTCGTCCTGGACGCCCAGCACTTCCAGAGCCGCATCGGACCACGCGCCCGCCCCCGTCTGTAAATTCCACTCCCAGACGCCCACCTGGCCCGCATGCTGCGCCAGTCGCAGTCGTCCCTCGCTTTCATTCAGCGCGGCGTTCATGTGCGACAGGTCGGAAGTCCGTTCCGCGATGCGGTGTTCCAATGTTCGATTCAACTCCTGCAGCTGCTCTTGCACGCGCCGTCGTTCCGTCACTTCCGCCAGCAAGGTCTTCTGGGCCAACGCACTGGCTCGCGACATGCGATGCAAGTCAGCGAACACCGCCACCTTGGAGCGCAAGATGAAGGAATTGATCGGCTTGTGCAGATAATCAACTGCTCCGGTCTCGTATCCCTCCAGCACATGCTGATCTTCGCTGTAATGCGCAGTGAGAAAAATGATGGGAATCAACGCCGTTCGCCGTCGCTGTTTCACCATGTGCGCCAGTTCGAAACCGTTCATGCCCGGCATCTGGATGTCCAGCACGATCAGTGCGAAGTCATCGTTCACCAGCGCCAATAGCGCCGCGTCGGCGGATTCCGCGCGCACCAGCCGATAACCCGGATTCTCCAAGATAGTTTCAAGCACGATCAAATTCTTCGGCTCATCATCCACCAGCAGAATGTTGATCCGGGCCGTGGTCGCCGCCTGCGCGGATTGCTCCTCGGCCACGGGTCCGGCGGCGTCTGGCGTCGTCACAAAAATATCCGGTGAATTCATCGAGCCGGGATCTCCCTTCCTTTGCCTCTCCAGCCGCTAGCGAAACAGCCAGACTCGCATGAGTGACAGCAATTGCTCGGTATTGACCGGCTTGGAAATGTAATCGGACGCTCCGGCATCCAGGCACTTTTCTCGGTCCCCTTTCATCGCCTTGGCGGTGAGCGCCAGGATGGGCAGCGTGCGAAAGTCAGGGTTCCTGCGGATTTCATGCATGGTCTCATAACCGTCCATTTCCGGCATCATGATGTCCATCAGCACCATGCTCAGATCCGGCGTCTGATGAATCAATTCAATGGCTTGACGGCCGTTCGTAGCGCTGATCACTTCAATCTCATGGCGTTCCAGCACGGTCGTCAATGCAAAAATATTCCGGGCGTCGTCATCAACCACTAACACTTTCCGCCCGCGCAGAAGTTCGCTGGAATCATGCAGCCGTTCGAGGATCTGCCGTTTTCCCTCGGGCAGATCGGCGACGACGCGATGCAGGAACAGCGCCGTTTCGTCGAGCAGACGCTCCGGCGAATGCACATCTTTCAGGACGATGCTTTTGGCCATCGTTTTCAACTGAGTTTGCTCGGCGGCGGACAATTCCCGGCCGGTATAAATAATGACGGGAACTTCCGCCCACGCCGGGTCGTTCTGCACCAGAGTCAGCAACTCAAAACCGGACATGTCGGACAGTTGCAGGTCCAAAACCACGCAATCAAATCGTTGCTGACGCATGGCGGCCACCGCTTCCGCTCCCGTGGCAACAGAGAGAATGTCGATGTCCGTGTGCGCCAGAAACTCGATGATCGCTTGCCGCTCAATTTCGTGATCTTCGATGACCAAGAGCCGCCGGATGCGCGGTGACGAAAAATTCTTGAGACGCTCCAGGGCCGATTGCAAGGCATCCGTAGTCGGCGACTTGATGACGTAGGAGAAGGCGCCGTGCGACAGGCCGTGCTGGCACTCTTCGTCGAGCGTGACGATCTGTACGGGAATATGTCGCGTGTCGGGATCGAGCTTGAGATGGTTGAGGACAGTCCAGCCGAGCATGTCGGGAAGAAAAATATCGAGCGAAATCCCGGTCGGCCGCAGTTGCCTCGCCAATGCGAGCCCGGCCGCTCCTTTATTGGCAACGACCCCTTTGAACCCTTGATCTCGCGCCAGGCCGAGCAAAATCCGCGCATAATGCGGGTCGTCCTCCACGATGAGCAGGACCGGGTCCCCCTCGCGAATTGAATTGCGATCATCCACGACCTGTTCGTCATGCGCCACGCTCGGTTGCGCCAGGGGGCTGGCGGCGACCGGACGCGAAGACCCGCCAGGAGCGATCGCAGAACCGGCGTAGGCCAGCGGCAGATAGAGTGTGAACGTGCTTCCCTGGCCAGCGGTGCTGATCAGGCGGATTTCACCGCCCAACAATGCCGCGAGTTCGCGGCTGATCGCCAGCCCGAGGCCCGTTCCGCCGTACTTGCGGGCCGTGCCGGCATCTGCCTGTTGGAACGCTTCAAAGATCAACCGCTGCTTCTCGGGAGCGACTCCGATTCCGGTATCCTCCACGGAAAACGCCACGACCTGGAGTGACTGGCGAAGAATCGGGTGATCGACGCTGTAACCTTGCGTGGCGAAGCCAATGCGGAACTCCACGTGGCCTTGCGAAGTGAACTTGACGGCATTGGACAGCAGGTTCTTGAGGATCTGCTGCAACCGTTTCGGATCGCTGACCAGAAACTTTGGCAGGTCTTCCGCCACCCGCACGCGGAATGGCAGATTCTTGTTCTCGGCGATGTGCCGAAACGTGCGCTCAATCGATTCCCGCAGGCCGTTGAAGGAGATCTCTTCCGCCTCGACGGAGACCGTGCCTGATTCGATCTTCGAGAGATCGAGAATGTCATTAATCAGATTGAGCAAGTCCGAACCCGAGGAATTGATGTTGCGGGCAAAATCCATCTGCTTCAAGGTGAGGTTTCCCGCCGCATTTTCCGCCAGTTGCTGGCTGAGAATCAGAATCGAATTCAGCGGCGTGCGCAACTCATGCGACATATTCGCGAGAAACTCGGACTTGTACTTGGACGTCAGCGCCAACTCGGCGGCTTTTTCTTCCAGGGCGCGGCGGGCGTGTTCGACTTCCGTGCTTTTCCGTTCGACCTCTGCGTTTTGCTCCGCCAACAGCCGGGCCTTCGTCGCCAGTTCTTTGTTGGTTTGCTGGAGCTCGGATTGGCGTGATTGCAGTTCCGCGGTCAACTGCTGCGATTGCGTCAGCAGGCCTTCGGTCCGCATGGTGGCCTCAATCGTATTCAATACGATCCCGATGCTCGCCGTGAGCTGCTCGAGAAACGAGACCTGACCCGGTAAGAATTCATTGAGCGACGCCAGCCCGAGCACCGCCTTGATTTGTCCCTCGAAGACGACGGGAAACACGGCGACGCTGCGTGGCAACGCTCGAAACAAGGCCGATCCTACGGGAACGGTATCGGCGGGAACGCGGCCGATGAGAATCGGGCGTTGATCCACCGCACATTGGCCGATCCAGCCGTCTCCCAGCTTGACGCGCGGTGGATATCCCACGTCCTCATTGTTGCCGTAGCCATACAGCAGGCGCAGGTGCGGCTCCTTGTCGCGATCCATCTGGTAAATCACGCCTTGGTGGGCGTTCAGCACCGGCATGAGCTCCGTGAGGAGCAGCCGCCCGACCACGAACAAATCCCGTTGGCCCTGCAGCATGCTGGTGAACCGGGCCAGATTGGTCTTCAGCCAATCCTGCTCACGATTGCGCTGCGTCGTCTCGCGCAGGTTGGAAATCATCGTGTTCAGGTTGCCCTTCAATTCGGCGACTTCGCCTTTCGCCTCCACTTGAATGGATCGCGTCAGGTCGCCCTGCGTGACCGCGGTGGCAACCTCGGCGATGGCGCGAACCTGAGTCGTCAGATTGCCCGCCAGCAGATTTACGTTGTCCGTCAAGTCGCGCCAAGAACCGGCGGCTCCGGGGACGTTCGCCTGGCCGCCCAGGCGACCTTCCACCCCGACTTCTCGCGCGACGTTAATGACCTGCTCGGAAAACGTGGCTAAGGTGTCGGTCATGTTATTGATGGTGTTGCCGAGGGCGGCGATTTCGCCTTTGGCCTGCACGGTCAGCTTTTGTCGCAAGTTGCCGTCGGCCACTGCCGTGACCACGCGTACGATGCCGCGAACCTGATCCGTCAGGTTGGACGCCATGAAATTCACATTGTCTGTCAGGTCTTTCCAAGTGCCCGCGACCCCGGGGACCGTCGCCTGTCCGCCAAGTTTGCCTTCCGTGCCGACTTCGCGCGCGACACGCGTGACTTCCGACGCGAACGCATTGAGCTGATCGACCATGGTGTTGATGGTATTTTTCAACGCCAGGATCTCGCCTTTGACGTCGACGGTGATCTTGCGCGACAGATCGCCCCTGGCGACGGCGGTCGTCACTTCCGCGATATTGCGGACCTGCGCGGTGAGATTGGAGCCCATGGTGTTGACCGAATCGGTCAAGTCCTTCCACGTTCCCGCAACGCCCGGCACGACCGCTTGCACTCCCAGACGTCCCTCGGTGCCGACTTCACGGGCCACGCGGGAAACTTCCGATGCAAACCCGTTGAGCTGATCCACCATGGTGTTGACGGTGTTCTTGAGCTCGAGAATTTCCCCTTTCACGTCCACCGTGACTTTACGAGACAGGTCTCCCTTGGCGACGGCGGTCGTCACGTCGGCAATGTTGCGCACCTGGCTGGTCAGATTGTTCGCCATCGAGTTGACGTTGTCGGTCAAGTCTTTCCACGTTCCGGCGACCCCTTCGACTTCCGCCTGTCCGCCGAGTTTGCCTTCCGTACCGACTTCGCGGGCGACCCGGGAGACTTCGGACGCGAATGCATTGAGCTGGTCCACCATGGTGTTCATGGTGTTTTTCAATTCCAGCATCTCTCCTTTGACATCGACAGTGATTTTCCGCGACAAATCACCGCGGGCCACCGCGGTCGTCACATCCGCGATGTTGCGGACCTGCGCCGTCAAATTGGACGCCATCGAATTCACAGAATCGGTCAGGTCTTTCCACGTTCCGGCGACGCCGAGCACTTGAGCTTGACCGCCGAGCCGGCCTTCCGTGCCGACTTCGCGGGCGACGCGCGTCACTTCACCGGCAAACCCATTCAACTGATCGACCATGGTGTTCACGGTATTTTTCAGTTCCAGGATTTCTCCTTTCACATCCACCGTGATTTTGCGGGACAAATCGCCGCGCGCCACCGCCGTGGCGACGTCGGCGATGTTGCGAACCTGGCCTGTAAGGTTCGAGGCCATCGAATTGACGTTGTCTGTCAGGTCCTTCCAGGTCCCTGCGACGCCGGGAACCTGGGCTTGTCCGCCCAGTTTGCCGTCCGTGCCCACTTCGCGAGCCACGCGTGAGACTTCCGAAGCGAAGCCGTTGAGTTGATCCACCATCGTGTTGATGGTGTTTTTCAGTTCGAGAATCTCTCCCTTCACGTCCACCGTGATTTTGCGAGACAAGTCGCCGCGGGCGACTGCCGTGGTCACGTTGGCAATGTTGCGCACCTGTCCGGTGAGGTTGTTCGCCATTGAATTGACGTTGTCGGTGAGATCCTTCCAAGTGCCGGCGACGCCGGAGACCAGCGCCTGGCCGCCCAACTTGCCGTCTGTGCCGACTTCGCGAGCCACGCGCGAGACTTCCGAAGCAAATCCGTTGAGTTGATCCACCATCGTGTTGATGGTGTTCTTCAATTCGAGAATCTCTCCCTTGACTTCCACCGTGATCTTGGACGAGAGATCGCCTTTGGCGACCGCGGTCGTCACTTCGGCGATGTTTCGCACTTGCGCCGTCAGATTCGACGCCATGGAGTTGACGGAATCCGTCAGATCTTTCCAGGTGCCGGCGACGCCGGGGACCACGGCCTGTCCCCCTAACTTTCCTTCCGACCCGACTTCCTGGCTACACGCGTGACTTCGGAAGCAAATCCGTTGAGCTGATCGACCATTGTATTGATGGTGTCTTTCAGCTCGAGAATTTCTCCCTTCACGTCCACGGTGATTTTTCGCGACAGGTCGCCCCGCCACTGCCGTCGTGACATCCGCGATGTTGCGGACCTGGCCGGTGAGATTCGACGCCATCGAATTCACGGAATCGGTGAGGTCTTTCCAGGTCCCGGCGACGCCCGGAACCTGCGCTTGTCCCCCAGTTTTCCCTCGGTGCCGACTTCGCGAGCCACCCGGGTGACTTCGGCGGCAAATCCGTTGAGTTGATCGACCATCGTATTGATCGTTTCCTTCAACTCGAGAATTTCCCCTTTCACGTCCACGGTGATTTTTCGCGAAAGATCGCCCCGTGCCACCGCCGTCGTAACGCCGGCGATGTTGCGCACCTGGGCCGTCAGATTGGAGGCCATCGCGTTCACGGAGTCGGTCAGATCCTTCCAGGTCCCCGCGACACCCAAGACGAACGCTTGCCCTCCCAGTCTCCCTTCCGTCCCGACTTCTCGGGCGACGCGGGTCACTTCCGAGGCAAATGATCGCAACTGGTCGACCATCGTGTTGATGGCTTCCTTCAGTTGCAGAATTTCGCCCCGGACGTCGACGGTGATTTTTTTGGAGAGATCTCCGTTTGCAACGGCAATCGTGACCTCGGCGATGTTTCGAACCTGAGCCGTCAGATTACCGGCCATCTGATTGACGGATTCCGTGAGATCTTTCCAGACGCCCCAGACGCCTTTGACCTGGGCTTGCCCTCCGAGCTTTCCCTCCGTTCCAACCTCACGCGCCACGCGTGTCACTTCCGAGGTGAACACCGACAACTGGTCGATCATCGTATTTACCAACCTGGCCGAGCCGCAAGAATTCGCCCCGCAACGGACTGCCGTCGACTTCCAATTCCATCGCCTGGCTCAAGTCGCCTTTGGCAACCGCTCCAATCGTGCGCGCCACTTCGGTGGTCGGGCGAACCAGATCGTCGATCAGCGTGTTGATCGATTGCATCTTCAATCCCCAGCTTCCCGCAGCTTGGGGCAGTGTGAGACGCTGCTTTAACCGGCCTTCTTTGCCCACGGTCGTACAGACTCGAGTCACTTCCGGAAGATGCGGTCTTCCTGGGAAATCGTCTGATTAAAACGTCTGCAATCCGACCTTCGACGTTTGTCCATTCAATCGGCAGCCTCACTGAGAAATCACCGTCCCGAAACGCGATCATTGCGGCTAGAATCTGGTGCATCTGCGATGTGCGGGCGCCATCGTTTTCGCCGCGGACCTGCACATCGATCTCCCCTCCGGACCGACCGTTGTTGAGCATCGCGGGCTCTTCAATTGACCGCTCTGGCCTTAACGTTTTCGACTCGTCCATTGTTTATCTCGCGAGAGATCCAGAGTGATCAAGAAGCCGGAAGAAATCCGACGGGCCCCCGCGAAAATTTGTCGCGCCACCAGGAAGCCCGGCCAGACATCGGAAGATCGTCTTGGCGCAATCGGCGGGCCTCGGGCAACGCATTCCCATCGGCGGGAGAACTTCCAGTCGGACTGGAGAGGGATCCCTGCCTTGAGCGTGCACACGCAGGTGTTTTTTGACAGGCAATTGGACGATTCTCGATTCCGAGATTGATGATCCCGAGTTCGTCCGCTGATGCCTTGGCCCTGGGTATCGTGAGCCCGGGCGCCGCGAGTGACCGGCTGCCTCGGAACTATGAGGAGCCGTTTTTTCCGATTCCAGAGCCCATGAAGTTGCCGAAGAAAATCCGCTGGGATTCTGGCAAGGGAATCTGACATTTTTCAGGAATTTGAACAGTGTCCCGCCGCCCTGGTAAGGTCGCTCTCTCTGCTCTAGCAAAGCCCCCGCCAGAACGACTAGATCTCTGCAAATGTCAGGCAAATGAGCTCAGTACAGGGAAAATAGGGGGCCAGGGGTAGGCGTTGAAAGAGAGAACATCAGTTCCAATGATGGATTCATCGGTCGAAAATCGATCGCACCGGGGCTTGTATGACCAGCCTGGATATTCAGCGATCGTTGCCGGCAGCCGCGCGGCGGCAATCAAGCCTAGCGCCGCGCAGCAGAATCCCTCCCGACGGTCCATCAGTGCGGGATCACTTTTTCTTCACTTCCAGAACGATGAAATGCCGATCGTTTTCTTCTGAAAAGCGGGGATCGCCAAAGTTCGGCCAATGAGACTTATCAAACCCTTTGGCTTTTCCAGCATTTCCTGACTCACGTTCATTTCAAAATAAGGCGTCTTCGAGCCTGGTTCATGAGTCGCTATGTAAGCGCCTTGAACGGCACCGCAAACAATTTCTCTCCGAATCCCAGAATGCCCCCCAAAGCTGATGGCCGCATACCGCACCGCTCCGGTCTCCATGTCCACGACCACATCTTCCACTTTTCCCAGACTCTTGCGATCGGGGCTCTTCACCGCCATTCCCGCGATGGAATTTGCTCGAGTCACCGCCCCCTCAATCGATTTCGCTTCTGAGATTCTTTTGGGCGAGTCCTCGGCGACTCCAACCATCATTGTTCCCGGCAACATCGTCAGCCCGAGAATTAAAGCCATGCGTTTCATCGTCAATCTCCTTTGAGTGGATAAACCCGTTACGACTCCCTGACCTTGGCGTCGATTAGTCTCTCGACGCAAACGGCGGACCAAGCGCGTCCGTCGGCCCCGCGAGAGATAGTTGGCCTGGAAAGACGCACGGCTCATGATCCTCGATCCGCCATGGGAGCCGTCTTTCCACCAAAGCGTTTGATCATCGTCCAAAACGAAACTGTGCGGGTCTCACACCTTTCGGCGGGGTTGGCCCATGCAGTTCTCCGGCGCTCCTCTATCACCGAACAGGTTGACGCGGGGTTTCATCCTGGTGCTGCGATTTTTTGATCGCGCTTCGTGCAGCCCATGCGTACGACGTCCTGAAAGCATGCTGGCACGTAATCTGCATTCAATAAGTTTCGGTCGCCGAGAACAGAAGTTGGTCAATGTCAGATGCTGCACGAAAGTCAGCGTCGGAAATGACCGCAAAGTTCCCGGCGATCATTTTTTCAGAGGGCGTAACGAATGCCCAAAAGCGACTGAGGACAACGTGTTTCACGATCGGGAGAAAGCAACCATGACGGCCGTGAGTTCCGAGAACACAGTCGTTGGTGTTTTTGACGATGGCGAACAAGCTCGCCGAGACAATGCTTAAGGAGCCCGGAAAATGAACCCTTGTACGGAAACGTGTACTGCTGCGCGCAGGCTCCTGTGAATCGTGTGCGAACGCGTGTTTGGAAGAGCCGAATGTGGCAAGTATGGCGGGATGCATCCGACTGGCCCGCGATTGCGCTGACCTCTGCTGGACTGCGGCCGCGTTGACGCGCGGTCCTCGGATTACGCTGGCGAACTGTGCCGGCTCTGTGCGGAGGTGTGCTATGCCTGCGCCACCGAATGCGAACTGTTTGAAGTCGACCACTGTCAGCGGTGTGCCGGCGAATGCCGACTCTGTGCCGAAGAATGTCGGCAATGACCGGCGCTTCGGCGTAAGAACGACACTTGGCCATGCCCAAGAGGTGAACGATGAAACGACAGCCGCGAGATGAGCGAAAGAAGACGCCTTCGTCGCCGAAACCGACGCGCCCTCCCAGATCATCCGGTCGAGGACGATCCGGCTGCCGAGCGAGGCGAACGAGCATACCGGAAAGATCATCGCACGCGGGGGCAAGGAAACGGGCGACGTCGAAGGGGCTACTGAACGCCCATCTTGAACGACTCCCGCTCCGAGAAGTGATACAATCAGGTGCGGTCACGGACGTTTCCCCAAAAACGAGGAGCATCTGGTCGCTCCAGTTGGGCACGGCGGCTTTATCCGGGCGCTGAGCCATCGCAAATATCGGTTATTTTTTTTTCCGGGCAGGGGATCTCGCTGATCGGGACCGGGATGATCCGGCTGGCGATCAGTTGGTTGTCCCGTTTTGAGTAGTCCGTGAAGTGGTCCTCAGCTCGGCCGGTCTCGTGATGTTCGGCGCGTTGGCTTTTGCTTCTCAACTTCCGAAACTGCGCCGAAGCGCGCGACCGGTTTACGAGCGACTGGGCATTCTTCCGGACGCATCCCTGGAACGCGGCGCCGCGTTTGATACGCAACCGGGAGAATGACCAGGCCTTGCTGAATGCCGGTGTACGCCAACCCGCCGACAGCAGGCCGACCGCACCAGCGCATGTTCATTACCGCGACTCAGGGCCAGTCGATAGAATCGTGGCTTACGAATGGGAAGAACGGCATCAGGAGTTTTCTGCCGTAACCATCAACGAAGGGACGCTCCAATTCTCCGGTTGAAACAGAGCCAGATTCCGGCCGCCCAGCAAATGCTTGCCCGCGCGTTTCTCGATTATCCCGCCATGGTCTTCGCCAATCCGGACGCCGCCCGCCGCCGTCGCGGCGTGTTCACCCTTTACAGCGCCATCCTGCGCGACTCGTTTCCTTATGGCGAGGTCTATACCAGCGAACATGTCGAAGGCATCGCGGCCTGGTTACCGCCGGGCGTCGACCTGCCGTCGCTGCCGCGGGAAATTCGCGCCGGATTCGTCGGGTTGCCCTTCACCTTCGGCTGGACCGCCTTCTGGCGGCTGATTGCAATCGACACCTGTGCTCGCCGGCTGCACCACAAATACGTGACCGAACCCCATTGGTTCCTGGCAACGCTGGGTGTCGACCCAGCACATCAGGGGCAGGGAATCGGCAGCGCCGTACTTCAGCCGGTGCTCAACCGAGCCGACCAGGAGCGGACTCTCTGTTATCTTGAGACGCATCGGCCGGAAAACGTGCGGCTTTACGAGCGTCATGGCTTTGAAGTCCAGGAACTCCACCAATCCGTCCATCTGCCTCCCATCTGGGCCATGCTGCGAAAACCTCGATGACCGATTCACCCCTTTCTTGATGCTGTCGAACGGAATCTGGGTTGACGGTTGCACCGGCCCGCCTCAAGCTGGAAACTGGGCGAAACTCTGTGGACGGAGATCTTCGCCCTCGCCGCTTAAAAAGGAAATTCCGTGTCTGTCAAAGCCTGGGGAGGTCGCTTCGAACAGGCAACCGACCCCCGCGTCGAGAAGTTCACCGAATCGATCAGTTTCGATGCCCGGCTGGCCGAGGTCGATATTCGCGGCTCACAGGCACATGCCCGCATGCTGGCAAAGTCCGGCCTGCTCTCTCCCGCCGAAGCGGAACAAATCGTCGACGGCTTGACCCAAATCGGCCGGGAAATCGCGGAGGGTGACTTTCCGTTCAAAACGGAACTCGAAGACATCCACATGCACATCGAGTCGGCCCTCATCGCCCGCATCGGCGATGTCGGTCGCAAACTCCACACCGCCCGCAGCCGCAACGACCAGGTGGCGACCGACCTCAAGCTCTATGTCCGAGACTCGATCGGTCGGCTCGACCGCTTGCTGGAAGACCTCCAACGCGCGTTTGTCGATCGCGCCGAGGACGATCTAGACGTCATTCTGCCCGGCTACACCCACCTCCAGCGCGCCCAACCGGTGATGGCGGCACACTATTGGCTCGCCTATTGCGAAAAATTCCAGCGCGACCGGGAACGACTGCGCGACTGCGAAAAACGCGTCGACATTCTTCCCCTGGGCGCCGCAGCCCTCGCCGGGACCGCTTTAACGATCGATCGCGAAGAAACCGCGCGGTTGCTGGAATTCGAAGACGTCGCCGCCAACAGCCTCGATGTCTCCAGCGACCGAGATTTCCTCGCCGAAGTGATCTTCGACCTGTCGCTGATCGCCGTTCATTTGTCCGGCTGGGCCGAAGAGTGGATTCTGTGGTGCACCACGGAATTCGGTTATCTCAAACTACCCGACGCCTATACGACCGGTTCGTCCATCATGCCGCAAAAGCGGAATCCCGACGTGCTGGAATTGATTCGCGGGAAAGCGGCCCGCGTGATTGCCGACGTGCAGCACATTCTCACGCTGCTCAAAGGCTTGCCGATGGCCTATAACCGCGACCTGCAGGAAGACAAATTGGCGTTTTTCGATGCCCTCGACACGGTCGTCGCCTGTCTCGAACTGGCTCCCGCAATCGTCCGCGGCGCTCAGCTGCAACGCGATACCATTGAAGCGCGCCTGGAAGACGGGTTCCTCGACGCCACCACGCTCATGGAATACCTCATCACCCAGGGCGTGCCGATGCGCTCGGGCCACGAAATTGTCGGCAAACTTGTGCGACTGTGTGAATCGCGCCGTTGCCGCCTGGCCGATCTTTCGCTGGTCGAACTCCGCCAGCACAGCGATCGCATCGAAGCCGGCGTCGCGGAGTGGCTGGGAGTGAAGAATGTCGTCAACCGATTGCAAAGTTTCGGCAGCGGCGGCCGTGCAGCCGTCCAGGAGCAATTGCAGGAATGGCATACGCGGTTGATGACGGAAGGCTGAGCGTGAGCAGCCACAGGCGATTGCTCATCGTCCGGTGAAACGATTTTTCCGCGAACCACGGACATTTTCCCCGATGAAATCTCTCGTCAAGAAATATGCTGAGCGCGGTCTGTGGCTTGATGACGTTCCTGAGCCGACGATCGGCATCAACGACGTGTTGATCAAGGTCCGCAAGACCGGCATCTGTGGAACCGATCTGCACATCTACAAATGGGACGCCTGGGCCCAAAAAACGATTCCGGTTCCCATGACGGTCGGTCATGAGTTTGTCGGTGAAATCGTCGCCGTCGGATCAAACGTCGTCGATTTTCATCCGGGCGAAATTGTTTCCGGCGAAGGTCACGTTGTCTGCGGCCGCTGCCGCAATTGCCTCGCGGGCCGCCGGCATTTGTGCGCCCACACGCTCGGCGTCGGCGTCAACCGGCCTGGCGCCTTTGCGGAATACATCAGCCTGCCGATGACCAACGTCTGGCATCACGCTCCGGACATCGATGAAGAAGTCGCCTCCATCTTCGATCCTTTTGGAAACGCCGTGCACACGGCGCTGTCATTCGACTTGCTGGGAGAGGATGTGCTGATCACCGGAGCCGGCCCGATCGGCGTCATGGCGGCGGCGGTCGTCAAACACGCCGGAGCGCGGTACATCGTCGTCACCGACTTGAATCCTTATCGGCTCGAACTCGCGCGGAACATGGGAGCCACGCTAGCCGTCAATCCGACCGAAATTGCCCTCGCCGACGTGCAGAAACAACTCGGCATGAAAGAAGGCTTCGACGTCGGTCTGGAAATGTCCGGTAGCCCGGCGGCGTTCAGCAGCCTGATCGCCAACATGGCTCATGGCGGCAAAATCGCCATGCTCGGCATCCCGGACCAGGAAATGGCCATCGACTGGAATACCGTCATCTTTAATATGCTGACCATCAAAGGCATCTACGGCCGCGAGATGTATGAGACCTGGTACAAGATGACCGTGATGCTGCAATCCGGACTGAATTTGAAGCCCGTGATCACGCACCGCTTCCACTACACCGAGTTCCAGCAAGGCTTCGACGCCATGCTCAGCGGCAACTGCGGGAAAGTCGTCCTCGACTGGACGACGCATGGCTGAGGGCTCAGCGCTGAACGCTAAGAGCTAAGGGACAGACAGCAACGCGGGCCATCTTGTCTGGCTCTCAGCCTTTAACTCTCAGCCTTTAGCTCTCAGCTCTTCACTTTTGCGCTAGGGCAGCAAGTCCTTGACGGTGTCCCGTTCCTGCTTCAGTTCGGACACCGTCTTATCGATCTGGCTCTGGCTGAAGTCGTCGATCTGAAATCCCTGCTTGACTTGCCACTTGCTACCGTCGCTGGTGAGCGGGAAGCCGCAGATCAGGCCCGATTCGATGCCATAGGCCCCATCGCTGCAAACCGCCGCACTGACGCAACCTCCGGCTGGCGTCGGACGGATGATGCCTTTCACGGTGTCGATGCAGGCATTCGCGGCCGAAGCGGCGCTCGATGCGCCGCGAGCCTTGATCACCGCCGCCCCGCGCTGTTGCACGCCGGTGATGAATTCCCCCTTCAGCCAGGCGTGATCGGTAATGACTTCCGTCACCGGCTTGCCGTCGATCTTGGCGTTGACGAAATCCGGATACTGCGTCGCCGAATGATTCCCCCAGATCGCCAGGTTGCTGACCGCCGCGACCTGCTTGCCCGACTTGAGAGCCAACTGCGAAACGGCCCGGTTCTGATCAAGTCGCGTCATGGCGAACCACCGGTCTCGCGGCACATTCGGAGCATGCGACATCGCGATCAAACAGTTTGTATTGCACGGGTTCCCGACGACCACTACACGCACGTCTTTCGCCGCAGCCGCGTTAATTGCCTTCCCGGTGCTGGTAAAGATCGGTCCATTGATGCGGATCAGGTCGGACCGTTCCATCCCTTGCTTGCGCGGCACGCTGCCGACCAGCAAGACCCAGTTGCAGCCCGCGAATGCCTCGTCCAGGTGATCGCTGTCCTTTTTCACGACGCCTGCCAGCGTCGGAAACGCGCAATCGTCCAGTTCCATGTGGACGCCGTCCAGGGCTCCCATGACGGGCGGAACTTCGATGAGATGCAACACCACGGGTTGGTTGGGGCCGAAGACTTCGCCACAGGCGATGCGAAAGGTCATGGCATAGCCGATTTGTCCGGCGGCACCGGTGATGGCGACATGAATCGGGGCGGTCATGGGAAGTACGTCTCCTGAGTCGAAATCGGAATCCTTTTACCGAAAGCAGCCTACCGCAGGGGGTGAAAACGAACAACTGAACTGCGGGCGAACCTGAGCGATCATTAATCTGTCTAAAATGCAAGCCAAGACCACGCTCCGCGTTGCGCCACGGCGAGACTTTCTCGCCGCTCCCTATTCTCAGGCCGCCTTGCTATCATTCCCCGCATGAGCACACGACGCATTCTCGTCACCGCCGCGCTCCCGTATGCCAATGGCCACATCCATTTGGGCCATTTGGTCGAATATCTCCAGACCGATATCTGGGTCCGGTTTCAACGCTTGCGCGGGCATCGCTGCATTTTCATCTGTGCCGACGACACTCACGGCACCGCCATCATGATTCGCGCCCGCCAGGAAGGCCGCTCGGAAGAAAATCTGATCGCCGAAATGCGTGAAGCTCACCTTCGCGACTTTACCGCGTTTGGCGTCTCGTTCGACAACTATGGCAGCACGCACAGCGAGTCCAATCGCGCAATCTGCCATGAGATCTGGGCCGCGCTGCGCAAAGCCGACATCATCGTCGAGAAAGAAGTGACCCGGCTGTACGACCCGGAAGTCCAGACGTTTCTCGCCGATCGCTTTGTCAAAGGGGAATGTCCGAAATGCCACTCCCCCGACCAGTATGGCGACGGCTGCGAAAAATGCCTGACGAAGTATGACTCGCCCGATTTGATCAATCCGCGCAGCACGCTGTCGAACGCCAAGCCCGAATTACGCACCAGCACGCAATTATTCGTGCGGATCGAAGACCTGCACGCGTTTCTGGACGACTGGACCCAGAACAGCGGCGCGTTGCAGCCCGAGATTTCGAATTTCCTCAAGCAGAATTTTCTTGGCGATGCGCTGCGCGACTGGGACGTATCCCGGCCAGCGCGCTATTTCGGCTTCGAAATCCCTGACAGCCCCGGCAACTATTGGTACGTCTGGTTCGACGCGCCGATCGGTTACATCGGCTCGACCGCCGATTGGTGCGCCCAGCACGGGGAAACGTGGGAATCGTGGTGGAAACCAGCCCCCGGCGGCTCGACGGGGGCTAAGACGGATACCGAAATCCACCACTTCATTGGCAAGGACATCACGTATTTTCACACGCTGTTCTGGCCGGCCATGCTGAAAACCGCCGGATTCCGGCTGCCGACCAAAGTGCACATCCATGGCTTCTTGACGGTTGACGGCGAAAAGATGTCGAAGTCGCGCGGCACGTTCGTGATGGCGTCGGCTTATCTCAAACATCTCGACCCCAACTATCTCCGCTATTTCTACGCCTCGAAACTCGGGCCGCGACTCGACGACCTTGATCTCAACCTCGAAGAATTCGTCGCCAAGGTGAACTCTGACTTGGTCGGCAAGGTGGTCAATCTGGCGAGCCGCACGGCAAAGTTCGTGGAAGGCACCGGCTTGTCGTCGACGTACCCCGACGACAACGGCATGTTCCATCAGGCCAGCGAAATCTCCGGACTCATCGCCGATTATTACGAAGCCGGCGACAACAACGCCGCCATGCGCGAAATCATGCTGCTGGCGGATCGGGCCAACAAATACGTCGAAGAGAAATCGCCCTGGACGCTCAAAAAAGATCCGTCGAAGGCGAAGGAACTGCAAGATGCGTGCACCGTCGCGCTGAATCTCTTTCGCCAGATCGTGATTTATCTCTCCCCGGTTCTGCCCGAACTGGCTGACAAGACGCGGAGGTTGCTGAACTGTCCGATCCTGGATTGGAACGAGGTCAAAGCGCCTCAGGTCGGTACGCCGGTGGCGAAGTTTGAACATTTGCTGAAACGTGTGGAACTCTCACAGGTCAACGCCATGATTGAAGACTCGAAAGATACGCTCCAACCTCAAAACGCGACGACGGCGCCCGCGGGCTCACCTCCGGCCGACAGTGCCGCCTACCTCGAAAAAGAGCCGCTCACCGAAGCGCAATGCACGATCGACGATTTTGTGAAAGTCGACATGCGCGTCGCACGGATCCTTGAAGCCAGACACGTTGAAGGGGCCGACAAACTTCTCCAACTGACGGTCACGCTCGGCGGCGACACCCGGCGCAACGTCTTCGCTGGAATCAAAAGCGCCTATCAGCCGGAAGACCTCGTCGGTCGGCTGGTCGTGGTCTGCGCCAATCTGGCCCCGCGGAAAATGAAGTTCGGCGTCAGTGAAGGCATGGTCTGCGCCGCCGGCGCCGGCGGAAAAGAGATTTTCCTGCTCAGTCCCGACAGCGGCGCCCAACCCGGCATGCGCGTCCATTGATTTCATTGCCGCGGATGGCCTCCGTGGCTTTCGCTGCGATCTCAAGTCCCCGCGGCTATAAGGAACTCACCATGATTTTCAATCGTTGGTTGACCATCGCGCTGTTCTGCACCGGCACGGCCGCCTTGGCTAACGAAACCGTTCTCCTCTGGCCGAACGGCGCGCCGGGAGCCGTCGGAACCGAAGATGTCGACAAGCCGGCGCTGTGGGTGTATCCCGCTGACAAAGACCAAGCCAACGGGACCGGCGTCGTCATTTGTCCCGGCGGCGGTTATGGCAACCTCGCCGTCGATCACGAAGGAACCCAGGTCGCCCGCTGGTATAACCGCATCGGTGTGACGGCGTTTGTCCTGAAATACCGTCTCGCGCCCCGCTATCAGCATCCCGCGCCGATGCACGATGTTCAGCGCGCCCTGCAATATGTTCGCAGTCATGCCGAGCAATACGGCCTGTCGCCGAAACGCATCGGCATCGCCGGTTTCTCGGCCGGCGGGCACCTGGCCTCAACCGCGGCGACCCATTTCGCGGAAGCGAAACCCGAATCGCAGGACCCCCTCGAACGCGTCACCTCCCGGCCCGATTTCGCCGTGCTGGCCTATCCCGTGATCACCATGACACAGAATTTCGGACACGCGGGCTCAAAGAAAAACTTGCTGGGCGAGAATCCGAGCGAAGAACTGGCCAAATTGATGTCCAACGAATTGCAGGTGACGCCCCAGACGCCGCCGACGTTCCTTTTTCACACCGGAGACGACACCGGCGTTCCCGTGGAAAACGCCTTGGCGTTCTACGCCGCCTGTCGGCAGCACAAAGTTCCCGCCGAGTTGCATGTCTATCAGTTCGGCCCCCACGGAGTCGGCCTGGCTCCGGGAGACGCCGCCCTGTCGACCTGGAAAGATCACGTCCACGACTGGCTGCGAAATTCCGGACTGCTGGCCGACATGGCGCGAACTTCCGTCAGCGGTTCCGTCACCCTGAACGGCGAACCGATCAAATGGGGGCAGGTGCGATTGACGCCCCAGGACTCACCGCATCTCCCGTCCGCTTTTGCGATGATTCATAATGGCAAGTTCCGCATCGCAGCCGACCGCGGCCCAGCCGTGGGGACATATGTCGTCAGTGTCTTCAGCCAAGGCAACATCATCGCACAACCAACCGTTACGGACTCGAAAGAGGTTTCGCCGCCGGGAAGCCTCGTATTTCAGTTCACGGAGCAACCGGGCATGGTCGACCTGGAACTTAAAAAATAGCGCACCGTCTTAGCCTCCCACGAGTCATGGGGGGCCAAACGTGATTGGGGCAGCGATGGGAAAAATCCCCCGGCGACTCGCCGAGGGCTAAGAGAGTCACGCTCCGAGTTGCCTTCGCAGGTCATTCATCAGGTCCTGCAGCGCCGTGAACTGCTCACGAAGCTCGGCGACTTCGTTTTTCAATCCGGCGATCTGCGATTCCAGTTCCGCCACGCGACCGGCATTCGCCGGCGTCGCGACGGCCGCGGCCCGTTCCGCCGGCGCTGATCGTTCCACCGGCGCTGAACGTTCCACCGGTTCGCTTTCTTCGACAAACGCCGACAATTCCTCGCGGTTCTCTCCCGGCGGATAGAGGTTGTGGTCGACCTCGACGCCGCGCCGTTCCAGCGATCCATTCGCGCGGACGAGCCCCAAGTCGATCAACGCTTGGAGCTCCGCTTTTAACTTTTCTTGCGATTCCACCTCCACCATCCGGCTGGCGCGAGTTCGCAATTCCCCCAATTGCTGCCGGCCGCGGAGCATCAATTCCGTCATGATCGCCAGTTGCGATTCGGTCAAAGTCGTCCGTTGACGCAGGTAATGGCGAAATCGCGAAGTGCGGCCCCCTTCCGTGTGCAGTTCCCCGATGAAGCCGATCTCGCGCAGTTCATCGAGCGTCTGCTGGGCTGCGTCTTCGTCGTAAGCCGTCACGGGATCGCGATTGCTCTTCTGGTTGCATCCGGTGACGACCGCCTTCAGCGTCAGCGGATATTGATCGGGCGTCGTAAATGCCTTTTCCAGCAATGTTCCCAAGACGCGCCGCTGCTTGCGGGACAACGTCGATAACGGAATCTTCTCGAATTCGTCGGCCACCAAATCGCTCCTTGATGATTGAGCACCGTCCGGTTGTTCCGGCGTAGTATGACCATCGTCCGCCAGGTTGAAAAGCGCACGTCGGCCCAGCGAAACCTTGCGAACTGCGGCCGTCAATCGTCCGGAGGACTTTCCTTTTTTTTGGCCGTCTGGGCACGCACCTTAGACGAATCGCCGATAAGATCGGGTCTCCTCAGTGTTCTGATCGTCACGGTGCGCACGGAAAACGGCTTCTCGATGCGGTTTTGGGAACGGTTTTCACTCCCGCTGTTCAGCAAAGAGCTGATCGAACAATCCAATCGCCGGCGGACATTTGTGATCCGCACGGTCTACGCCGGGCTGTTCTATGCCTTCATGCTGTGGATGTTGTGGAACCAATTGGGGGGCTGGGAGTCGGATTCGCTGTCCATGCTGGGCCGCGGACGGGAAGTGTTTTCCACGCTCGTGTCGATGCAGTTTTTCGCGATCTATCTCTTTTTGCCGGGGCTGACTTGCGGCGCGCTGGCGGCGGAAAAGGAACGCGACACGCTGGCGATGCTGCTGCTCACGAAACTGGGGCCCTGGACCATCCTCCTGGAAAAGCTCCTCAGCCGGTTGATGCCCCTGGGGCTGCTGCTGTTCCTGTCGCTGCCGCTGCTCGCCGTCGCCTACGGCCTGGGCGGGGTCGAATCGTGGAATCTTTTCAGCGCCGCCTGGATCCTGGGCCTGACGGCGTTTCAGGTCGGCGCCTTCTCCCTCTTCTGCTCCGCCTGGTTTCGCACGACCGCTGGCGCATTCGTGGGGACTTATGTCCTCGGGTTCTGCCTGTTGATCGCCCCGGCGATCCTGGCGGAAGCCGGCATCCCTCCCTTCAATTTTCTCGCGCATGTCACGAGCTTTTTTCTGGGAGGGCATGGCACGTATGGGGCATCCCTGCTGATTGGTTTCGGGCCCTTTGTCTTCGCGATCGTGAACATGAACGTAGGACAATTCGCCATGTTCGCCGGAACCTCGTTCTGGGCGCGCTTGGTCTCGCTTGGACTGGGAACCTCCGGATTATGGTTGTCCGCCCTCCTGTTCCTGGCGGCCACGCGGATCGTCCTCTGGCGGCGGGCCTTCGTGCAGCCCAAACGGCGGTTGCTCAAACTGTTTCACTGGCTCGATCAGGGCTTTCATCGACTCAATCGAAATCCCGTGACCAAGGGCATCGTCCTCATCAATGAATCGGTCACCTTGCCGCAAGACGACCCGATTTTCTGGCGCGAAACCAGGAAGAAAGCCCTCGGCACGACGAGGTACCTCATTCGATTTCTGCTCGTGGTCATGCCACCGCTGCTATTCTATCTGCTGCTCCAGGACAGTCGGATGTACGACAGCCAGTCCCCCGGAGTAATCCCCTACATTCTCCTCTGGCTGATTCTGGTGCTGGCGATTACGGTCCAGTCCGCCGGTCTCATCGCCGGAGAAAAATCGCGACAAACGCTCGATGTCCTGCTGTCCACCCCGTTGACCAGCGAAGAGATCATTCGTCAAAAAACGGCCGGCGTCCGCAAATTGATTGTCGTCATGTGCATTCCCCTGGCGACCGTCATCGCCTATGAAATCTGGTGGCGGCTCACCATCGGGCGCGACGCTCCCTCCACCGAACAGGTCACCCAAAGCCTGATCAGCATTGTCACGCGCACCACTTCGATGATCGTCTACCCTGCGATCATCGTGTGGATCGGCTTTCATCTCGGCCTGCGTCTCCGCAACCAGGGACAAGCGCTCCTGGCGACTCTGGGGATCATCGTCGCCGTCTGCGTCATTCCCTGGATGCTGTATGGAGCGCTGCAGGTTGATGCGGCTCCCGCCATGCGTCTTCCTCCTCCCGCGGGATGGGCCTCGTTCTCTCCCATTCTCTACATCGTCGAACCGCTTCAGAACGAGTTCTGGTATTTCTGGGACGGACGCCAGAGCTTCACCATCAATTCCAGCCACCACTGGCTCTATCAAATCATCATGTTCGTGACTCACTTCGGATTTTATGGCATGGTCTGGTATGGGCTGCGCCGCCTGGCCTATCGCGATTTCGCCCGACTGGTGCGCCGCAACGATCAACTCGATAAAACCAGCGATGATCCCGTAACGAGTTCTTTCCCCGACGCCGGTCTGCCGGTCGAAGACGCCGTCATGACCTCCGTCCCCTCGGAGGTCGGCCGTTGACTTGCCGTCTGGCTTCCGTTGCAACCGGCTGAACGAATCGTCAATCTGAAGCCTCGATCCACCATTCCTGTGCGCAAGAATCCCTTCGACATGAACTCCGCTCACCGGTTGTCGAACCTGGCTGACCAAGGCGCTCGGCGACGGGCCATCGCGCAAAGCTGTCGGGCCGCCGGAATCGCCGTTCGCCCGGTCCTCTTCGCTTGCGTGTTTCTGGTTCGATCCGCCTGGGGTGTTGAAGTGTCCGATCCCCAATGGGGTTTTGACGGCAAGGTCCGTGTCAATCGTTTCAACCTGCTGACACTGACCGTCGACAATCCCTCGTCCGTTCCCGTCGAACTCCAGATGGTTCTGCAAAAGTCGGCGGGCGCCGGGCCCATCGATGCTCCTCTCGTCGAACAGGTCTTTCTCGGGCCGGGTGCGCGACGGACCGTCCAGTTCTATCCCTATATCTCCCACGACTGGGGAGGGTGGCGTCTCAGTTGGAAGTCAGGAGCATCGAGCGGGACTTCGCCGGCGGGACGTTCCGCTCCGCCCAGTCCAGTCCGCCTGAATGAACTGTCAGCGTCAACTGACGTCCCGCAGCCGCGAAATGCCCGCCGAGGCGCCCGCGTGCTCCTGGAATCGGCCGACGTCATCGGCAATAGCCAGGGGAGTCTCCGCCGGTTTCCTGCCAGCGCCTTTCCTCCGTTTGTCACCGCGACCGACAGCCTACAAGCCGTGGTGCTGGATCATGTCCCTCGGTGGGACGAACCGCGCCGGCAGGCGTTTCTCGACTGGATCTACCGCGGCGGCGCGGTCTTCATTCTCCATGGACCGTCGGGCAAGCACCCCGAGTTTCCCGCCGCGATGCACCCGCTCAATATCCCCTTGGAAACGATCCCCTTCGGCGCCGGAGTCGTGCATCGCCTTGATCTCAATCGGAACCAGCTCTCGCGCGAGGAAGCGCGTAAACTTTGGGCCCTGTTGCCGAATGTCGCTCCCCCCAAAGCCGCGCTCGAACCAGGAATGCCGATGGCCCCTGGAAAAGATGCCAATGAGGACGAAGACGACCCGAATGCCCCGTTCGCCTATAGCGAGGGAGGCGCTTATGGCGCCAAGTCGTTTCTCGACGAACTCAAACAGATGTCGAAGCCCGAACATAATTGGCTGCTGCTCCATTTCATGTTCTGGGTCTATATTCTGATGGTGTTCCCCGGCTGCTTTCTCATCGGCAAGCGCCGAAACGATTTTCGCATTGTCTATGCCGCGCTCGCCGGCATCGTGTTCGTCTTCAGCCTGGCATTCGGCCTGGTCGGCCAGCGCGGCTACGGCGAGGCGACGACCGTGCATACCATCGCCATCGCGCAGCCCCTCCCCGACGGTTGCCTCGACATCGCCGGCTGGTCCAACGCGTTTGTCACGGGGGGGGCAATGTACGATATTCGTCACAACGGATCGGGGGCGCTCTATTCCACCTGCCAAGACACCGAAGCCGTCAACGGGCAGATTCTGAACGGCGCGGAAGGGCAGTTCCGGGTCGACATTCCTCCCTTTTCCTCCCGGGAATTCGCTCACCGCGTCAAAGTCAGGGCAGCCGTACCGAATTTCCAGCTCGAAAAAATCGCGTTCGATGAGGCCGGCCTCAGCGAGCTGGCCCTGACCACCCGCGATGAATTTCCTCCTGCCGAGGACATCTACGTGGTCTTTCGCGACCGCTTCTACAGCGTCGGGTACTATCAAGGCCGCATCACGCTGCGCAACAGCGTTGGCGCCGTCCCGGCATTTCTCCGGATCGAACAAAATTCCGGGTATTACTCGCCATTCTCCCGGATGGGCGATCAACGAACGATCGAGCAGCGCTTTCGCGGCTTGTTTTTCCCGCTGGTGACGCGTGCGCTCGACATCCAGTCGCTCGCCGATGCTCAGAACTTTCGCCTGTCATCCGAGCAACTCCGATTGATTTATTACACCGACTTGCCGGCCGAACTGATGGTGCAAAACCCCCGCTTTCCCAGTCAAAAGGGAAAGATTTTGTACTGCTTGAACATTCCCCTGAAGGAAACGCCCGCGCCATGAGCCTGGACACCGTCGATCAGCCGGCTGCCGCCGGCGGGGCCGTCGATTCGACGCCCGCCATTGAAGTCGTGGACATCGTCCATTCCTTCAAAGGGCGCCGCGCCCTGGATCATGTCAGTTTTCAGGTGCGTCCCCACTCTCTGCATGGCTTTGTCGGCCCCAACGGCGCCGGAAAAACAACCTCCCTGAAAATCATCTGCACGCTGCTCAGGCCGCAATACGGAGAGGCCCGGGTGTTCGGTAAAGATGTCGTCGAAGATCAAAAAACCGTCCGCCGCTGCATCGGTTTCATGCCGGACCACTTCAGTTCCTATCGCCAGATGACGGTCACCGAATACCTGGATTTCTTCGCTGCGGCCTACGGGCAGCCTTATGCCAAACGGCAACAAGTCATCGACCAGGTCCTCGCGCTGACCGACATGGACAAACGCAAGCAAGACCTGATCGGCGGACTCTCGCGCGGCATGCAGCAGCGCGTCGCCCTCGCACGCGTCCTTATCAACGATCCCGACCTCTTACTCCTCGACGAACCCGCCTCCGGGCTCGACCCCCGCGCCCGTATCGAACTCATGGAAATCCTCAAAGCCCTCAAGGCCATGGGCAAAACCATCTTCATCAGCTCGCACATCCTCAGCGAACTCGCCGAACTCTGCGACAGCGTCACCATCATCGACCGCGGCAAGATCAAGTACTCCGGACTGATGAGCGATTTACTGACCAGCACCGAAGAACACCCCACCTACCGAGTGACGTTTGGCGGCGAGATTCCGGGAGACTGTGAAGACCGGTTACGCGGTCTGCCCGGCGTCGTCAAAGCCGAACGCATCGAAGCTCGCTCCGAATTCCGCCTCTCCTACGATTGGACGATGACGACCACCAACAACTTGTTAGGAGAGTTGCTGAAGCTCAATCTTCCCATCCTGAGCTTCACCGAAGACCGCCGACATCTCAACGAGGCCTTCATGGACCTGACCTCCCGAGGAGTGCGTTGACATGTGGACCGGCATTTCCGCGCTCCTGAACCGCGCCATGCAGTTGGACGCGCGCCAACTCCGCACCCACCTGTTTCGACTGGCGTTCGTGGCGTTTATCTACTTCTCGCTGTTGATCGCCCAACTCGAAGCCATGAGTCGCGGCGCCCCCGGGCTCCATTTCCTTCAGGGGATCGTCTATCTCAATGCATTTTTCATCACCCTGGCCGGCGTCAGCTTCTTTGCCTCTGCGATCACCGAAGAGAAAGAGGAAAATACGCTTGGGTTGCTCCAGATGGCCGGCATCGGACCTCTGAGCGTCCTGCTCGGCAAATCGACCAGCCGGTTGATTCAGGCCCTCCTGCTGCTCATCGTGCAATTTCCGTTCACGCTGCTTTCGATCACCCTCGGCGGCGTGACCATGCAGCAGGTCGTCGCCGCCTATGTCGCCCTCCTGGCGTATTTGATCGGACTCGCCAACCTGGCCCTCGTCTGGTCCGTTGTCTGCCGCCGCACCGGCAGCGCCGCCGGACTCACTTCACTCGTCCTGCTGGTCTATTTCATCGCCCCCTGGCTCGCCGGACATTTGCTGGCCAACGCCTGGGCCTCTCCTCGCGGTTGGCAAACCTGGGTGATCTTCGCCTTATCTGTCATCAACAACATGGAAATCTTCCGGCAGTTGAGCCACATCATGGCCACGGGCTTCAATCAATCAGTGTTCAGCACACAGGTCATCACCAATCTCGTCTTCGGAGCGGTCTGTTTCTGCATCGCACGCCTGATCTTCATTCCTTTCACCCAAGACGCCGGGCAGCAGACCGAATCGCGCGGACTGGTCCTGTCATCGGCCAGCAACATGAAGCTGTTCAGCGCCGGACGCTGCTGGAACAATCCCCTGGTCTGGAAAGACTATCATTTCCTCACCGGCGGCTATTCCCTCGCCATCGTCAAGCTCTTTGCCTATGGCGGCCTGTTCGGGCTGATCGCCTGGGTCAATTATTACAATTCCCCCTATCCCCAACTCCAATGGGACGTGATTTATGGCCAGTTCGCCACATGCCTGACCGGCTTTCTCATCCTCGAAGCCAGCATTTTTGCCGCCCGGATTTTTCACGACGAGATCCGCCTGCAAACTATGTCCTCCCTCCTGATGCTGCCGCGAACCATTCCCTACCTCGCCTATTCCAAAGCTCTCGGCTGCCTCCTGGGATTGCTCCCCGCCCTGTTCTGGCTCGTCATCACCCTCGGCATCATGGGCGTCGGCGACATGATTCCTGCACCCGCGCGCGCCAACGGTTACTCTGGTCCGTTCGCCTTGCTGCTGTACGTGATCACGAATCCCAATCTCTGGGCCGTCCTCCTCGTCTTGAGTTTTTTCCTGCATCTCACGTCGCTCCTGTCGCTGTTCGTGAAATGGGGCGCTCTTCCCCTCGCCATCACCGTGATGGTCATGATGACGTGCGTCTGCCCCATCGTCCCCATGATGTTCGGCCTCATCCAGAATGTTGAACAACTCCCTGGCGCAGAACTTGTCGCCACGCTCATGTTGATCCTCGTCAACCTGGTCGCGTCATTCGTGCTCGAAATGATGATCGGCGCCCGACTCCAGGAAATTGGTTCCACGTGATGGCCAGTCCCCTCATCTCCCTGTGGCAGACAGTTCGGGCGAGGGGGATCATCAATCTTCGACTGAACATGCAAAACAATTCCTGTTCGAAAACGGTCCCGGGTTTTTCTCCGGCATTCAGCAGCGTGAACTTCACACCATGACAACCTATCTCGTCACCGGCGGTGGCGGATTCCTCGGCGGAGCCATCTGTCGCCGACTCATCGATCGCGGTGATTTCGTCCGCTCCCTCCAGCGCAGCGGAACGCCCGCTCTCCAAGCGCTGGGCGTCGAGTGCCGTCGCGGCGACATCGCCGATGATTCCGCCGTCAAATCAGCCGTCCAGGGCTGTGACGCCGTCTTCCATGTCGCTGCCAAGGCCGGTGTCTGGGGCCCTCCCTCCGAATACGAAAACGCCAACGTCACCGGGACGGAAAACGTCATCCGCGCGTGTCGCGAGGCGGGCGTCGCCAAGCTCGTTCATACGAGTTCCCCCAGCGTGATCTATCACGGCGTCGACGAGTCCGGTATTGACGAATCCACCCCCTACCCCGACATCTACCTCGCCGAATATCCGCGCACCAAAGCGATCGGCGAACGCCTCGTCATGGCTGCTAATGGCCCGCAACTGGCCACTGTCGCGCTCCGGCCGCATTTCATCTGGGGACCGGGCGACAATCACCTTTTCCCGCGCATCGTTGACCAGGCTCGCAAGGGGAAGCTGCGCCGGATCGCCGACGGCCGGAATCTCGTTGACGCCACCTATATCGACAACGCCGTCGACGCTCATCTCGCCGCCATGCAGCGCGTCCAACCCGATGCCGCCTGCGCCGGCAAGGTCTATTTCATTTCCAACGATGAACCGATGCCGCTCTGGGACCTGATCAACGGCATGCTGGCCTGCGCCGACCTGGCGCCGATCAAGAAATCCATCTCCCCCGCCGCCGCCTATCGCATCGGCGCCCTGCTGGAGTTCGCCTACCGCATGTTCCGCTTGCCTGGCGAACCCCGCATGACCCGCTTCGTCGCTCGGCTGTTATCCACCGCCCACTGGTACGACCTCACCGCCGCCAAACGAGATCTTGGTTATGCTCCCAGCGTCTCCACCGCGGAAGGATTGAAACGCCTGCGAGAAAGCTGGCGGAAACAGCACCCGTGACAGCGTTCCGCCCAGGAAGCATCAGATTGCGCCTCTGGCGAACTCGTCAAAAGAGCCGGTTATATCCGTTGAGCGCCGCCACTCGATACGCTTCCGCCATGGTCGGATAGTTAAACGTCGTGTTGATGAAGTACATCAAGGTATTATGCGGCGCCGGTTGCGCCATGATGGCCTGACCGATGTGGATGATTTCGGACGCATTCGCTCCGAAGCAGTGGATCCCCAGAATTTCCAGCGTTTCCCGATGGAACAGGATCTTCAGCATCCCCACGCTGCGCCCCGTAATTTGCGCACGCGCCATGCTCTTGAAATGCGACTGGCCGACCTCGTAAGGAATCTTGCCTTCGGTCAGTTCACGTTCCGTTTTCCCCAGCGAACTGATTTCCGGACTGGTGTAGATGCCGGTGGGAATCAGATTCAGGAGTGACTTGCCCCCGTCATCGCGCCCGAGAATATGACTCGCCGCCAACCGGCCCTGCGTATACGCGGCGCTCGCCAGCGCCGGAAAGCCGATCACGTCACCCACGGCGTAAATATGGGGCACTGCCGTCTGAAACTGTTCGTTCACGTTGAGCGTGCCGCGCGAATCGGGTTGAATGCCGATCGCTTCCAAACCCATGTTGTCGGTGTTCCCCGAACGGCCGGCGGCCCACAGCAACACGTCGGTCTTGAGCTGCTTGCCCGATTGCAGATGCAGCACCACGCCGTCATCGCACGGCTCGACCTTCTGATACGCCTCGCGATGCCGGATCAGAATCCCCCGGTCGCGCAAGTGATAGCTCAACGCGTCCACGATTTCTTCATCGAGAAAATCCAGCAACCGGTCGCGCTGGTTGACCAGGTTCACTTTCATCTCCAGGTTACGCATCATCGAAGCATATTCGCAGCCGACGACCCCCGCCCCGTAAATGGTGATGGAGTGGAAATGAAAATCGACATTTACGATCGTGTCGCTGTCGAAAACTCGCGGGTGGGTGAAATCAATTCCTGGCGGCCGATACGGCCGGGCGCCCGTCGCAATTACGATGGATTTCCCCTGGATTACCGCGCGCGACCCGGTCGATTCCATCACTTCCAGCGTATTGGCATCCAGAAATTTCGCCGTGCCGCGAAACACCGGCACTTCGTTCCGATCATAAAACGTCTGCCGCATCTTGACTTGCTGGTCGATCACTGTCTTCGTGCGTCGCCGCAATTGCGGAATCATGAAGTCCGCCGAAATTCCCGCCTCGCGGAACAGCGGATTGTTGTTGACCTCCATCATCTGGAAGATCGCGTATCGCAGCGCCTTGCTGGGGATCGTCCCGCGATGGGTGCAACTGCCCCCGATCGTGGTGTCGCGCTCGACGACGGCGACCGACAGGCCGTTCTTCACGGCCTGCATCGCGGCCCCTTCGCCTCCCGGGCCCGTCCCAATCACCACGACGTCAAAACGATGTTCCGGTGTCACCATGTCGATTCCTGGACTCAAAGACGAACTTTCAAGCCGTATTTCTCACCGTCGGACAGGGCGCACCATCCCTCTGCGTTGTAGCGACCTGCCGACTCGGATGCCAGCCTGCCAGCCAATTGTCGCGTCGCCCTCGCCACCTCTAGTCCCAGGTTCGGTTGCTTGAGGACGACATTGCCCCGGGGTCTCGGCAGACGCTTTTTTCGCCTGATCGCGTGCGGCATCATTTTCCAAAATTGAATTGCCGAGAACCGGCGTGCTATCATCGTCAGGAGACAGAAGACGATTGTCACTGACTATCGGAAAGTGTGATGCCCGGGTCGTCGCAAAAGGATTTGGTCGCGGAGATCCGAACTCTCCTGACGGGAGCCGGGTTGCGCACCACCGCCGCGCGCCTCGCGGTCGTCCGCAAACTTCGAGCCGCTAAATCGCCGCTTACCCACGCAGAAGTCGCCGAGGAACTTGTTCCGCAAGGGTTCGACAAGGCGACCGTCTTTCGCAATCTGACCGATCTGGTCGATGCGGGCCTCGTCCGGCGCACCGAACTCGGCGATCATGTCTGGCGATTTGAATTTTTAGACCGGTCACACTCCGGAGATCAGCATCCGCACTTCATCTGCGTCGATTGCGGCAGCGTCACGTGTCTGAACGACTTAGAAATGCCCAAATCGTCTCAGAAAAGCCTTTCGAAGGTCGGCAAAGTGACGGAAATCCTCCTCAAAGGCCGCTGCCACGCCTGCGGTTGACGAAGTGACGAGCGAAGAGCGCTCAGTGGTCCGTCACGCCACAATCTCTTTCGCGACGACGCCGGCCAGGTCGGTCAGCCGATAATCCCGACCTCCGTAGCGATACGTCAGCTTCTCATGATCCAGCCCCAGCAGATACAGCATGGTGGCGTGCAGATCGTTGATGTGCATTTTCTTCTCGACCGCGGCGACGCCGTGTTCATCCGTCGCGCCGTGCCGGTAACCCCCCTTCACGCCTCCCCCCGCCATCCACATCGAGAATCCCTTGTTGTTGTGGTCGCGGCCGTCGTTATTCTGCGCCGCGGGAGTCCGGCCGAATTCGCCTCCCCAGACGATCAACGTCGAATTGAGCAGCCCGCGCTGCTTCAGGTCGCCGATCAACGCGGCAATCGGTTGGTCAATCTCCCGGGCGTTGGAACTGAGCTTGGATTTCAAATTCTGGTGCTGGTCCCACCCCCCGAGATCAAGTTCCACGAACCGGACGCCCGCTTCGATGAAGCGCCGCGCCAACAGACACTTGCGGCCGAAATTCGCCGTCGCTTTCTCGTCCAGCCCATACGCGGCGCGTGTCACCGCGGTTTCGGAGGAGAGATCCATCAGTTGCGGCACCGCTCCTTCCATACGAAACGCCAGTTCGTACGATTCGATCAACCCCTCCAATTCCGGGTTCACTTCGTCCCTGGCGAGTTGTCGCTGGTTCCACCTGGCCAACGTGTCCAGTTGCCGCCGTTGCAGTTCCGAACCCAGCTTCGGGTTGGCGATATTGGCGACTTGCCCGCCGCCCTTCCTGCCGCCTTCCACCCGTGTCCCCTGATAGCTCGCCGGCAGAAACCCGCTGCTGAAGTTTTGCGGGCCGCCGATTCCGCCGAGCGTAATGAATCCCGGAAGATCGGCGTTTTCCGTGCCCAGTCCATACAACGTCCAGGCTCCCATCGACGGCCGCGAAAACCGAAAATTGCCCGTATGCAATTCCGTCGTCGCGCTGCCATGCACCGCCACGTCGGTGTACATGCTGTTGAGCAGACACAGTTCATCAGCATGCGCAGCGAGATTGGGAAAGATTTCCGGCAGCCACAGCCCGCTTGTTCCGTGCTGTTCAAACTTGAACGGCGACTTCAGCAGCTTTCGTTTACCGACCGCTTTACCGTCATCCTTGGCTAACCGGGGTTTGTAGTCAAAGGTGTCGACATGCGACGGTGCGCCTCCCATGTACAGGAAGATCACCGCTTTGGCGCGTGCGGTCAACGGTGGTCGCTTCGGCGCCAGAGGATTGTTCGATTCCGCCCCCCGTCCCTGCGCGCACAAATTCGCCAGCGCCAGCCAACCGAATCCGCACGACGTCGTCTTCAACAAATCCCGCCGTGACATCGCCTGCTGAACATCGTATTTGCTCCGCATCATCCCCATCCTCTCTCTCATCGGAAGCTGCGGGCCGGTCCTCAATTGGGCTCTTGACTCTCGTCGCTCAACTCGTGGCTCGTCTAATACCGATACCGAAACTCACCGCTCTCAAATAACAATTGACACAAACTGCTCCATGCGGCGGTCTGTGCATTGCCCCGCTCTCCTCCGGTTTCCCAGGCATGGCGATAATCGGCTAGAAATTTCGTCAGATCGGCCCGCTCTTCCTCATTCGGAACGCGACTGAGCGTGATCACGCATGCCAGGTTTAGCCGGTCAACGTCGGATTTCGAGGCTTCCAACACCCGTTGGGCCATGCGCTCCGCCTGATTCAACACAAACGGATTGTTCATCAAAAACAGCGCCTGCGTGGGAACCGTGGTGACGTCTCGCTTGCCGACAATCAAATTGGGGTCCGCCAAATCAAAGACGCCAAGCGCTTCCGGTACGGCGCCCCGAACAATCGGCAGATAGACGCTCCGTACCAGGCTCGGTTTGCGCAGCTCCCGCATCCCTTGATCGTTGCCAATCTGTCGATTGCTCAAGTTCATGACCAACGAGCCCGGCGGGCGTTCCCACTCCAACTGACCGCTCGCCAGCAGCATCGCATCGCGGATTTCCTCCGCATCCAATCGCCGCCGGCTTATCCGCCACAAGTATCGGTTCTCCGGATCTCGCTCGTAGTTCTCCGCCTGATGATCGCCGCTCGATTGGTAGGTTCGGCTCAGGACCATCGAACGAATCAGCCGCTTGACCGACCATTTCTCTTCCATGAATTGAATCGCCAGCGCATCGAGGAGTTCTGGATGGCTCGGTTCACTTCCCAATGCGCCGAAATTGTCGACCGACTCGACCAGTCCTTGGCCGAACAAGTGCGACCAGATGCGGTTGACCATCACGCGGGCCGTCAAAGGATTGTTCTTATCGGCAATCCAATTGGCGACTTCGATGCGCCCGCTGTGCTTGGAACTGATCTGGGCAATCCCGCCGGTTTTGAGAATCGTCAATCCCCCGCGGGCAACGCTCTGCCCCTTGTCCTTTAATTCTCCTCGATTGAGGACAGGAGCATCTTTGGGCGTTTCGATGTCGCCGACCCCCATGGCGAAACGGCCCGGCGGCGTCGGTTCCTGCTCCAATTCGTTCAACCGATCTTCCAGTTTTTTGATTTGCTCCTGAATCGGCTTGGGATTGCCCGCGGCGGTTCGGACAGCGGCGGCCGGCTGGAGCGGTTTTGTTCCTTTCCCTTTGCCTTTCCCGCTGCCTTTCCCTTTTTTGTTACCCTGAATCTGTGGCAGTTTCGATTTCTGATTCTTCAGCTTGCGCAACTCCGTCAATTGCGATTCGATCCGCGAAATCTCCTGCCGGCGAGACTTCTGGTCGTCGGTTTCCGCCGGCACGTCCGACCCGAGGTCGTCCTGCAGCGCCACCGCGAGCAGGTTACGCTCATTCGCGGTCTTGCCTCCCGGCAGCACGCCCGCAAATGTCTTCGTGCTTTGGAACACACCCGACAGCGCGTAATAATCGGTAATGGGAATCGGATCGAACTTGTGATCATGGCAACGGGCGCAAGAGATCGTCAGCCCCAAAAACGCCCGCCCGGTCACGTCGATCTGATCATCGGCGACGTCCACGCGAAACTGCTCGGGATTTCTCGTGTTCAAGGACTTCGGCCCGATCGCCAGAAAGCCGGTGGCGATGATCAATTTCTCATGCTCGGCCGGGCTGGAAACCTTCAGCAAATCTCCCGCAATCTGCTCCACGATGAATCGGTTGTAAGGCTTGTCTTCATTGAAGGCGTCGATGACATAGTTGCGGTAGCGCCAGGCGTAACGGTAGGGAACATTCCGTTCTTTGCCGCTCGATTCCGCATAACGCGCCACGTCGAGCCAATGCCGGCCCCAGCGCTCGCCGAATTGCGGCGAGGCCAACAACCGATCGACGACGTTTGTGAACGCGCCCGACGATTCGTCTTTCAGAAACGCATCCTGCTGTTCAGGAGTCGGCGGTAATCCGGTCAAATCGAATGTGACGCGCCGAAGCAGCGTCCGTTTGTCCGCGAACCCCGCCGGTTGCAGGCCTTCCTCTTCCAGTTTCGCGAGCACAAAGTAATCCAGATCGGCCTTGGGCCCATCGGAATTCCGCACGGCAGGCGACGGCGTCTTCTTGGGACGCTGGAACGCCCAGTATTGTCGCGCTTCACCCCAGTCAATCTTTTGATTGGGCCGGGCCGCTTTCCCGAACCGCGGATCCGGGGCCCCCATCTCGACCCATTGCTCGAAATCGGCGATCTGCTCCTCTGAGAGCTGCCCGTCCGGGGGCATTTGCAACCCCTCGTACTTGATCGCCTCAATCAAGAGGCTCTTGTCGGGATGCCCCGGCGACAGAATTTCCCCCGATGCGCCCCCTTGAAGCATCGCGTCTCGCGTGTCGAGCGCCAGTTGCCCTTTCGCTTTCGATGCCTCCCCGGCGTGGCAGCGGTAGCATTTTTCCACCAGCACCGGCCGAATCTTCGCCTCGAAAAAATCGACCGCGTCTTTCGACAGGCGCGGCGACGAGGCGGCGGGAGTGATGACCGGCTTTTTGACGGCTTTCACCGGCGCAGCGGCCAGCAGCACTGTCAGCCAGAGCATCGCCAGGCAGGACCACAGCACTCGCACAGGATTCGGCGCCATGTCGCGTCCCCGAAACCATCGCTGAGATAAGGAGCCGATTCTCAGAATCTCACGAAACGTTCAACTCATTATGCAGCGGACGCCGAGGTCGAATCAATCTTGTCCCCTGACGAATGCGTCAGAGTCAGCGGCAGGAGAGGTTCTCATGACCTCGGAATCACGGGAATTTGTAGGTGTTGTTGCTGCCGTTCCCGCTGCCAGTGTTGTTGGCCGTACCGGCCGCAGAAGCGGGAATCCCGTTGTAGCCGGCTCCGAGATTGCTGGTCGCCGTGTTGCCGTTGAAGCTGCTGGCGCCGGTCGTATCGAACACGAATCCGTCACCCCGGTTCTGAAGGGCGAAGTTCGTGTTGAACTTGCCGGCGTTGGCGAATCGCGCATCGTTCGCCACGCCGTCATCCCGGGCGAAGCCGTTGTTGGCGTTCCCAAAGGCCGTGTTGTTGCTGACCAATCCGTTGGCGCCGATCGTCCCCAGCGAGAATCCGTTGGCATTCGAATTGCCGGCTCCGACGATTCCGTTGGAGGTGGCCGTGTTGTTCGACACGGTGCCGGCCGAACCGACGCCGATCGAATTGAAGAACATTCCGCCGTTGAAATTGTTCGACGCCGCGTTGCCCTTCACGCTTCCGTTCGCTTCCACTTTTTGCTCAAACCGGAAACCGTAGCCGCCGTTGCTCGAAGCGGTGTTCTGATTGGCCGCGGTTCCGTCGCCGACTTTGCCGCTCATTGTATTTCCGGTGTTCACGAAATAGAACCCGTCGTTCGCGTTGTTGGTCGCGAAGTTATGAAACACCGAGCCCGTCACATTGTTGCCGAACAGAAAGCCGGCGGCAGTTGTCGAATCGGGATTGCCGGTTGTGTTGCGACCGTTCCCCGACGCGGTGTTATTAGCGACCAGGCCGGTCACGATGTTGTTAAACCGGAATCCCGTGCCGGCATTGTTGCTGGAGCTGTTCCCCGTGACCGGAGCCGTCACCCCGCCCACGAAGTTGAAGCCGTGCGCTGTATCGAGACTGAAAGACCCGTCGGCGTTGCGGCCGTTGCCGGTGGAGGTATTGTTCGTGACGCCGTTCGAGCCGACGACGACGCTGTTGAACTGCACGCCAGTGCCGCCGTTGCTGATAGCCGAGTTGCCGCTGAAGCTGCCGGAGAAGACGTCGGCGAACAAATAGCCGGCCGCGCCGGTGTTGCCGATTGTCCCGTCTGAATTGCGGCCGTTGTTCGACGAAGTGTTTCCGCTGACGGTGTTCGTTACGACGGAATTGAAGAAGAGTCCCGTCCCGGCATTGTTCGTGGCGGAATTGCCGGAGACCGCGACACCGACCGGGGCTCCAAAGTTAAAGCCGTGGACGGTGCTGCCATTCGGTGAATTCCCATTGGCATCCAGACCGTTTCGAGCCGCCGAATTTCCGGTGACTTTCCCGGCGCCGCTGAGCGAGTTCTGGAATCGGAATCCGTCATTCGCGTTGTCGGTGGAACTATTGTTGCTGACGGCGCCCGTCATTGGACCACCGACGTCGAAGCCGCGTGCCGCCGGGTTATCAATCGTGCCGTCCGACTTGCGACCGTTATTCGTCGCGGTGTTGCCGCTGACGTTGCCCGAGATCCCGGCGGGGAATTGATAGCCCGTGCCCAGGTTGTTGCTGGCCTGATTGCCCGTCGCCGTGCCGGCGAAAGCACTACCGGCAGGCGCGCCTAACTGAAAACCGACTCCGGTGGCCGTTCCGTCAATCGGATCCCCGTTTGCGTTTCGGCCATTCGAATCGGCGACGTTGTTGGTGACTCTCGTGCCGGTGTCGTTGTTGACGAAGGCGAACGCAAACCCGGCGTTATGCGCCCCGGAGACGTTGTTCCCGGAAATGAACACTCCTTGGACGTTCTGCAAAGTCTGCAAGGCGGGGTTGGCGCTGCCGCCATAACTGGAAATTCCGTTCCGTCCGCCGGTCAGGTTCAAGCCGACGATCTGGGCCTGGTTGGCCGCCACGCCGGTATCGCTGACCAGCCGAATCGTATCAAACGTGGTGGTCGTGTTGTCGATGGTCGGCCGGGTTCCATACACAGCCTGGGCTCCGGTTTGCGAACCGATGACCAGGAATCCGCCGCCGCGCAGCACCTGGTTCGGATTGACGATCAACGATTTGTTCGCGCCGACGCCATCGATGGTGTAGTGCTGCGAGACGCCGTTGACGTCGCCGTTCATAATGACGGTGCTGTTGGGATTCGTGGCGGCGGCAATCGTTCCTTGAACATCGGCTGTCGCGGGATTCACGACTGTCACGTTGTTCAACATGCGTCCCGTGGCGGAGTCGATCCCCACTTCATGAGAGTCTTGCCGGGCCTGGGTGACGATGTCGTTGTCCCGCACGATGCGGTCGAGCATGCGGCGTTCGAGCCGAGTCAGGCTGCGGGTGCCGCCGAAGATCCCGAGCGGAATTTCCAGACGCGCCAAACCGGCGACCTGAAAATCACGCACGTTGTCATCCTGCATTTCGACGCCGAGCGTCAACCGGGACTGCGGCCCGAAGCAGGGAAGATCGTAGAGCCGCAGTTCCAACCGGCCTTTCGGTCCGGCGATCGACGGAAAGTTCGTACCGCCGGTATCAAACCAGTATCCGCCGACGAAACCGCGCAATTCCAGGTTGCCGCCCCATTCCTCCCAGAACAACGCACCGACTTCCCCATCGAGCCCGTAATAGGCGCGCTCAAATCCGCCGTTCACGAATACGGTCGTGCCGGTGAAACTGGTCGTGGACAAGTCATTGGCGTGCTTGGCGCTGGAGTCGGGGATATATCCGTTCATCCGCGCTTCATAGCGCACTGACATCGCTTCGATACCGACCGAACCCTGGTTGAAACTGTTTCCGTTGGACGTCCGGCGATAGTCATAAAACCCATAAGTCCCGATGAACCACGATGGGTCGATCATTTTTCGCAGCGCCAATCCGAAGTTTCCCTCGGAATTGCTCTGATCGTCCCACCGGCCGCGAATGTCAGCGAACACCAGCGATTGACCGTCCTGGTAAAGCGGCATCATCAGCTGGCCCATACCAAGCGTGTCTTTGTTGCCGAACAACCCCTGAGCCGCCACATACGGCTGCCACACGGCCGGCATCTCCATGAACAGTCCGGACAATCCTGGATCTTGGTACATCGGCTGCCCATAGGGCATGGTCGGGTCAGCCTGAGCCACCATCGTCGAACTGCTGGCATAGGGGTGCACCGGCTGCAAAGCGCTCTGATTCAGCAGAATCCAATTGGAATCCGCCGTCTGCATCGACAGCAGCGGACCCGTTTCCGCCGGCAGGCTTTGCGGCAGATTGAGGAACGGAGATTGTCCCCGAATCTCCACCTTTTCCGAAGTCAGGCCGGTTTCTTGGGCTCGACCGGCTGCCGCCGTGAACAGGCAGGCCAGGCAAACCAAAAATGTACGCACGGCCCGACGATCATGCGGGAGCATGAAGCGAATCATGGTCAGTCCATTGACGATTTTGGGGGAGAAACCAACCGACCACAAACCTGTGGCCGGAGAGGCGCGGCGGATGTAATGCAATCCCGTGGGCCGGTCAATCGCAAATCGGCGAATTCTGCGGGTTGATCATCCCCGCCGGCAAAAAATGCCGCAAATCTGCCACTTGCCGGTGTCCAACGTCCCCAAGCGGAATCGCGGGGGATCGCCTCGCGCGGGCTCCTATTCTCGGAGAACCGCGCTGCTTTCGCAGTCTCTCAGGTTCTCCGCAATGAAATCGACCGGTATCATGCGGGAAAGACGTCCAGGCGACCCGCGGGAAGATCCAGTCCACCATGGCCTACCATGCAACCTTAAGAAATGAACGTTTCACATTCCCCGATCTGAAAGACCTCTTCGCCAAGGCCAACGAGGAAAAATCAGGAGATCAACTCGCCGGAATCGCCGCCTCCTCGGAACAAGAACGCGTCGCCGCCAAGCTGGCCCTCGCGGACGTCACGCTGCAGGAAATCGTCTCCCGGCCACTGATCGACCCCGAGTCTGACGAAGTTTCCCGGCTGATTCTCGATCGCCAGAATCAATCGGCGTTCGAGGAATTGAGGTCGTCGACGGTCGGTCAATTTCGCGAACGCTTGCTGGACGACGCCGCGGAGGGCGCCGTGCTCGCCCGCTGGCAGGGGGCGGTGACTCCCGAAATCGCCGCCGCCGTCGCCAAATTGATGAGCAACAAAGACCTGATCGTCGCCGCCAGCAAGTTTCGCAACGTGTCTCGTTGCCGAAATACCATGGGAGGAATGGGTGTCTTGGGCATTCGGGTCCAGCCGAATCACCCCCAGGACGATCCAATCGGGATCCTCCTCTCCGCACTGGACGGATTGCTGTATGGCTGCGGCGATGCGGTGATCGGCGTGAATCCCGCCACGGAATCGGTGGAAACCGTCTCCGCGGTGTTGCACACGCTGCAAGCACTGATCACACGTCTCGGCATTCCCACGCAAAGCTGTTGCCTCGCGCACATCACCACTCAATTGGCCGCCCTCGAGCGCGGCGCGCCTGTCGACCTGCTGTTCCAATCGGTGGCGGGAACTCAGGCCGCCAATCAATCGTTCGGCATCAACCTGAATCTCCTGCGAGAAGGACGCCAACGCGTTCTGGAACACCATCGCCAGCGCGATGTCGCCTGGGTCGGCGACGATGTCATGTATTTCGAAACCGGCCAGGGAAGCGCGTTGTCGGCGGGCGCCCATCACGGCGTCGATCAACTGACGCTGGAAGCGCGCGCTTACGGCGTCGCCCGGGAGTTCGCCCCGTTTCTCGTCAACACCGTGGTCGGCTTCATCGGACCCGAATATCTCGCCGGCGAACGCCAGATCATCCGGGCCGGCCTCGAAGACCATTTCATGGGCAAGCTTTTAGGCCTCCCGATGGGCTGCGATGTCTGCTACACGAATCATGCCGACGCCGATCAGAACTCCGCCGATAACCTGCTGGTGCTGCTGGCCGCCGCCGGCTGCAACTACTTCATGGGCGTGCCGTGCGCCGATGACGTCATGCTTAACTATCAGTCGACCAGTTTCCACGACGCGGTCGCCGCTCGGCAACTGCTCGGCTTGCATCCCGCGCCGGAATTTGAACGCTGGCTGGAATCGCGGGGGATCTTCCAAAATGGCCGACTCTCGACCGCTGCAGGGCCGTCGCATCAACTGTTGTCCGACGTGAAAGGATTGCTGAAATGAGCCGGCCTGCGCCCGATCAGAGTCTTTCCACGGAAGACTGGAAAGCACTCGCCCGCCAAGCCTCTCCCGCCCGGCTTCTGGTCGATCGCGCGGGAGGAAGTTATCTCACGGCCACTCACTTGCACCTCCGCGCCGACCACGCCGCTGCGAAAGACGCGGTCCAGCGCGAATTCGAATTGTCCGACCTGACGGAACAACTGGTCGACGGACAGCGGCTGTTTCTGGTTCAAACCGCAGCCGCTTCCAAACCCGAATTTCTACTCAGACCCGACTTGGGACGCAAATTGTCCTCGACGAGTCGGCAGGTCATTGCTCAGAATTGCCCGGCGGCGACGGGATTGCAGGTGGTGGTGGGCGACGGCTTGTCGGCGACCGCCGTGCGAACGCAGGTCCCCGAGTTGTTGCCGCGACTGTTGGAATCCGCACGTTCCGCCGGCTGGGCCGTTGGTCAGCCGTTCGCAGTGCGCTATTGCCGGGTCGGCGTGATGAACGACATTGGCGACTTGCTGCAACCCGAGATCGTCGTCCTGCTGATCGGTGAACGACCAGGCTTAGCCACGGCGGAAAGTCTTTCCGCCTATCTGGCCTATCGTCCACGGTCCGGCCACACCGATGCCGATCGGAATCTGATTTCAAATATCCATGCCCGCGGCGTCAGCCACGAGTCGGCCGTCGTTCGCATCCTCGACCTCGCGGCTCAAATGCGAGCTTGCCAGGCCAGTGGCGTCTCCATCAAGGAACGATTGCCCGAACGAACCCTCAATGGACCGATCAGCAGACTGGAGTCAATTTGAGCGAATTGAATCAAGTCGATCGCAGTGCCATGCCGGGCGGTGAAGACGACTCAGGAAATTTTTGCGGCGTTTTCGGTGACCGCCGGCGCTCAAGCTCCTGGCTCCAGGTGGCGGTCGTCAACCGATCAACTCCCTAGGCCGTTAGTGACGCTATCGCGTGATGTCGAAGTTGAATTGGGAACAAACCGTCCATTACGCAAGCGCAGAGTTGTTCCCGCATCAGGCATTCCGGTGCAGTTAGGCAAGAATTACTTGCGGTTTCTTCAGAACATTTTTTTACCGCTACAGTCCACCCCGCTCATTGTTAGATTTTATAGAGAGACTCGCTTTCTACGTCATTGCGCACATTGGTTCTGGAAGTCTGACGATTGAGTGAGTTACAATGATTGAAATGCCGTCTGAGTCTCAACCGGCACGCAACATGCACTCCATTCTTCGAGATCCGGATTTTCTGGATCGGCGAAGGAATTAGGGGAAGGGGCAATCATGAGGTCGCATCTTCGACAAACGGCGGCATTAATCTGCGGAATCGCTCTCGTCATTGGCCCAACTGCCCGCGATTTGCCTGGCCCGCGGCGGTCATGGCGGCGGGGAGGCCATGGCGGGGGCGGACATTTCGGCGGCGGAGTAAGGACACTTTGGCGGCGGCCAAGTGGGGGGCGGCCATTTTGGCGGTGGTCACATGGGCGGTGGTCACATGGGGGGCGGCCATATGGGCGGCTTCTCCGGCGGTCACATGGGGGGATTCCAGGGAGGCCATGTGGGGGGCTTCAATGGCGGACATGTTGGTGGCTTCAACGGCGGACATATGGGAGGTGGGCGCATCGGAGGATTCAACGGCGGGCATGGCGGTGGTTTCAACGGAAATATGGGCGGCGCCCGTATGGGGGGGCAACCCATTCACCAAGGCCATATGCCGCAGAACTTCGGCGGTCAAATCCGTGGTGGCCAGCAGTTCGGCGGCGCAGGAATGCGCGGCGGCCTGCCAGGCGGCCAAGGCATGGTTCACCACGGCGTGAACATGCAACCCGGGCATAATTTTCAAGGAAACCGCGGATTCCAGCATCAGGCGATCACGCCGAATCACAATCTTTACGGACACGGCGCTCAAGGCATGGCCGGTCGTCCCGGCGGACAGATGCTGGGACATAACCCAGGCTTAGGTGGCGCGGGTTTGGGCCCAAATCACGGCGGCGGAGCATTCGCTCACGGCGCTGGACGGCCTAATTTGAACGGCGGCGGTTTCGGTCACCAGGCCTTTGGCGGCCATGGCAACCATATGATCGGCGGCCAAGGCCATAACTTTCACACGGTCGCGCATCACGGCGGTAATTTTGGCGGCGGCCACAACATGGCCCAGTTCCATGGCGGGCGTGGCGGGTTCGGCCACAACGGCAACTGGGGGATCAACCACGGCGGCTGGAACAATCATGGCGGGTGGAATCACGGCTGGAACGGCGGCATCAACCGCGGCAACTGGGGCGGCGCTTACCGAAACGTCGTCATCAACAACAATTACTATGGGTGGTACGGCGGCCCCTGGGGCGGAATGTGGGGCTTTGGCTGGGGATATCCGTTCTGGGGACGGTCCCTCTTCTGGGGTCTCGGTGGCTTTTACTACCCGTGGGGGGGCTGGGGCGGTGGTTGGGGCGGCTATGGCGGATACATGAATTACTACAACCCGTATTGCCTCTATGGTTCGCAGTACGGATACGTGTCCCCCCTGGGAGCCACTTACTACACGCAACCGGTAGCGGTCGCGGAGGCCACGCAGGTGCAGGATCAAGATCCCAAAATGGCCGCCGCCTTCCAATTGGTGGAAGATGGTCGCGCCTTGTTCCTCAAAGGGGATTACCAGGGGGCGCTCGCGAAATACGACGCCGCGATTCCGGATCTCAAGGGCGATCCCGTCGTTCACGAATTGCGGGCCCTGGCGCTGTTTGCTCTCGGGGATTTCCACGAAGCGGCTGCCACCTTGAATGCACTCCTCGCCGTGGCCCCCGGAATGGACTGGGCCTCGATGCGGAACCAATATCCCGATGTCGGCACCTACACGACGCAATTGCGCAAGCTTGAAGCGTTTCTGCGTGACAATCCTGATGATGCCGCGGCTCGGTTCGTGCTGGGATATCATTATCTTGTCACCAATTTCCCGGATGTCGCTCTGAAACAGTTCCAGCGCGTCGTGGAATTGGAACCGCGTGATGCCGTGGCCAAGAAGATGGTCGAGACCCTCTCCAAGGGGAAATCGACGACGCCTACTCCGGCGCCGACCACCGATAACCAGGGGAATACTCAGACCGACTTGATTGGAAACTGGATCGCGAAAACAGACGACGGCACGCAATTCGGCCTCGTCCTGGATGACGCCGGGAACTTCACCTGGACCGTGACGCCCCAAAAGGGAAATCCGGTCAAGCAGTCCGGCAAATACACGGTCACTCCCGATCGGCTGATCCTGGACGCGACGGGGCAAAATGACACGCTGATGGCGCGCGTCGAATCGCGCGGGCCAGATCATTTCCGGTTCTGGGTGACGGACGACGGTTCGCTTGCCTTCCGCCGGGAAGGCGTCAACACCCCCGAACCGCCGAAGGTCGCCTCGAAATCGGACGCTCGCGCTCCGTCCAACGGCGTCCCCAACCCGCCGCCAGCCGGGATCCCAGGCAACCCCGCGGACGACAAATTGCCGACAATCGTCCTTCCTGCGCCGGCGGGTGGGGAACCGGCGGATGCCGTGATTCCGAGTCGCAAATCGGCTCCCTAGTCGACTTGCCGAGAAGCTTCAGTTCTTGACCCGGCCGCCTCCGCGGCCGGGTTTTTTTATTGACTGTTCAGGATCTTATCGACACTCCCCCCTTTGGTTTCGAACACTGGACACTCCCCAGGACGGACCGGCCAGC
>JAXMBR010000033.1:0-43169 GCA_046349715.1 Planctomycetaceae bacterium
GATGTTCTCGTTGAGTTGAACAGGGGTCGGCGTGGCGCCGTCGATCGCCGACCCGGTCGTTTTTCGTGTGACGAAATTGATGTCGGTCAGATTACCCGAATAGCCGATCGTTGCTTCGAAGTTGGTTTGCTCCGTGAAGGGGAAGTCCATGTTGATGTTGATGCCCGGTTCAATCCCCGCCTGAAACGCCGAACTGCCCCATTGCGTTTGCAAGGTGGCTTCGAACGACATCGCTGGAATGAAATACTCCATGCGGTCGTTCCACAGGTGAATTTTCGTATCGAGCGTGATGACGCCGAATCCCGTCGTCGGATTCGGTTCAATCAGCGCGGTGAAGCCTGTCCCCAGCACGCGGAATTCCACGTCGTCGGTGACGCCGTATCGAAACAGAAACGGCGTGGCGTACGCGGAGGCGTTGTTGTTGTTCTTGGTGCGCATCGAGAGCCCGGCCATTTCCAACTGCACGCGTCCGCGCTTGAGCGTGTACGCGCTGTTGGGGTAATCGCCCATGTCGGGGCCAGGCTGGGTAATGTCGAGATCGTCGCTTCCCGAGTCTTGCGCCGCGTCGCGCTCCGCGAACAGCCCCAGACCGTTTTGCTGGGTGAGCATCCAGCGCGTCGGCGGCGGATTTCCGGGAAGCCGTTCCGGCTCGATCCTTCGCAACGGCCCGGACGGAGAATTGAACGAAATGTCCGGCCAGCGAATGGTCAGTCGCGGCAGGCCGAAGAGGGAGTCCGCAGCGAGGTCGTCGTCCGCGGTCGCAGACGCAGGCGCCAAACACCAACTGACCGCCAGGATGATCTGGAACGGCAGCGCGAACGGCTTGGCAACACCGCGACTCATGACGGCGAACATTCTACCGCGGCGCGCACTTTGTCCCGCGGGAACGTGGAGGCACCCTGGAAATCCGACAATCAACTCGGGGGAATGGCGGCGTATACCCCAGTTGTCCGGACTCGACAAGGGCAAGCTGTCTCGAATTCATTCGAGGCGGGAACGATCGGCAAAACCTGCCGAAACGGCCTGCGTGCGATCGTGTTTTTGAACGCGCCGACTCAGGACGCCGCCCGCTCCGGCGGGTAGTCCTGCGAAGGATCGACCTGCTGGTCGCGCACCTGCTGCAGGTGATCCATGATGACGGTGGTCAGTTCGGAAGCCATTTCACCGGCCCGAGATCCCGCTTCCTGAAACAGCGGTCCGAATTCGCGCTTCAAGCGCGGCAGGGCCGCCCCCAGGGCGAATCCAACCGCCATGCCGCTGCCTAACCAAAAGAGATCGCGTGGTCGCATGGAAGTCTACTTGAATGTTCGCACGATGTCATCCGGGGATCCAGCGCACGATCACGTTGCCAGCGACTCCATCAAGGCGTCGCTGCGTTTCGTCATCGGCGATGTTGTCGAAGCCTATCATGTCCCCGAAGAACAACGAGGAAGAATTTGGCGGCGACAATCCGGCTGACCCGAAAGATCAGCGAACGATTGCCGGATTTGCAGGTCCTAGCGGCGGTGACGCGTTTACGGCCCGGCCACGACGCCGCGCTGTCCGCCCGGTCAGCCCGCGGAAGATGTCAGCTGTTCCCGCAGCAGCAGATGACCGCGGGGAATGTACTTGTTCAATTGCTCCAGCAGTTTTGCATTGGTGACCATCAGGCCCAGCATGCCGCCGGGACGTTCAAAATGAACTCGCTCGGTCAGACGCGTCTGGCCGGTCCCGGGATCGGAAAACGAGTATTCATGGAACCAATGGCGAAAGGGACCCTGCCGCTGATTGAGTGTGATGCGCTCCAGGTCGACCAATTCCACGACTTCATGCACCAATTCGATCTTCATCCCGAATCGGTGCAGGCAGAACTGCAACCGGCTCCCCACTTCGAGCTTTTCAGGCAGCCGATACTCGAAATTGCTGACGGAAGACGCCAGCAGATTCACCAGATTGGCCGGCCGGCTGACGAAGTCAAAGACATCGCGCCGGAGACAGGGCAGATCGACGGCTGCACGATATTCAGGCATCGGTCCTGGCTCAACAAAGGGGAAAAATTCTGCGTCCGTACGTGGCGACCACGCGGCTCACGATCGCCGCATAGCCCGCGGTATGCGGACAGGTCGTCATCCCTCAGATCTTGCCGGAACTGGCGTCGGTATGCCAGCGGAGTCGTGCCCAACAGTCGGCGAAACGTCGAAGTCAGGTGGCTTTGACTGGAAAATCCGCATTGCAGCGCCACATCGGCCGCAGATTCGGCGGACTTCTCCAGCAGTGCTTTCGCCCGCAGCATGCGCTGTTCCACAATGTAACGGTGCGGCGGAACCCCCAGCGCAGCACGAAACAACCGGGCGAAATGATAGGGGCTCATCCCGATTTCACCGGCGACCCGTTCAATGGTCAGACCATCTTCCCCGAGATTTCGCAGGATCATGCCAACCGCTCGTCGAAGTCCGTCAAAAATTCGCTCCTGATGCAACCCGGGGCTGAGTCGATGCGCCGCGGAGCACACCTTGCATTTCCGGCAAGTGGTGGAGTTGCGCAGCAAATAATCCGCCACCGCCAGATTCAACAAGCATTGTTGCGCGCGATTCGGACCTGTCGGCGACGTGAGTTCGGCACGCAGCCATTTGCCGATGCTCCACAAATTGGCATCCTGAAATCCAACCCGGCTGGCCAGTTGATAGTTCGAATGCAGGCACTGGCATTGCAGACGCCCGGCCTGCTGCAGCAACGCCTGCGGAATGGCGCAATTCAGTGTCAGAATCCGCCCCTTCACGCGGACATGATGCGGTTCGTCCCCGTTGAAGAGACAGATGCTTCCCGCCGACCAGGGACGATGACGCACGACACTGCGGTATTTCCACTCAATGACTGCTGAACCTGTCAGCAGAAACGACAGAATGATATCCGCAGAACGCCAGCTCAACGGCTCAGGAACACTGCCCACCACCAACAGCGAACTCATGCCCGGCCATTGCTGGTCACTCGATAAAGCTAAAGTCTCAAGCCAGGGCAGGTTGCGGACTTGCGCAAAACTTTCCCCGCTGGGCAGTTGCCAAAGCTGCTGCACGATGGATTCCCGGACCCGGACTGCGCTGCTACGGACTTCTCATGATATTGCGACCCGGGCACACCAGGTAGTTGACATGGTAACACGAATTAAACGCCCCGCCAGAGAAATTCCTGACAGGATCGTTTGAATCGTCCCGCGGAACCGAAGGCTCCGGATTTTCCGGTGAAACGACCGGCTTAATTGGCAGATAAAACTGCGATTAAGCTGTCCCATCCGAGACCTTTCTGAAAACTTCGCTGGATCGCAAGATTTTGAAAGACGGCGGCCGGCGTCATCGAGGACATTCTTGAGTGATCTCCCGAAGTTGTCAGCGCAAACAAGACGGGATTGGAGAGATCCGGCGGACGGAGCCGCGCACGGAATCATCGTCACCTTTGTGGAGAGACAGTATGGACACGGCTCAGGACCAGAACTCGCAAGCTTTCTTGAACGAAGTCGCCAATGCGATGGATGCAGCCGCCGATCAGATGGACCGTTCCGCCAACGGCCGCCCGGCGGAACTCACCACGACCAATCACGAGATCTGGCAACCGAAGTTCGCTCAGAAGCTCATCTACACCTCGTGCTATACCCTGTCATTCGGCATTTGCTTTCCGACATTTCTGGCTTGCCGGTATATCCCCAAGAACAATTCTCTGGTTCAAGGGATGATCGATGGCGGTGCCGCCGCCACGCGCGACGTCGACGCCTGGCTGGCCAAAGTGCAGGAATCGAAGCAGCGGGCTTCGGAAAATGTCGAAGACGGCCTTGTCGCGGAGGCGGGGGCCGCGGCTCTGGCTCCGGCGTAATCGACTCAGAAACAATGACCGAACGTCAAGCGGTGGACGCGATGTTCGGTCCCTGCCGTTTGAATTCTCTCTGATTCTTAATCGAACGGGTCAGCGCCGCTGATCGCCGTTTCGGTGCATCCTTCGACAAAAGGCCAGTTATGCACGATGTTGCCATCAGCTCTCCGAGTCCCGGGCGATTGCAGATTCATAGCCGTTCTTTGTTCGGCGATGTCCATCAACCGTTGACGGCCGCGTTTGTGGCCTGCGTGCTGGAAGTTGATCCGCGGGCGCAGGTGGCCGTGTTCCTCGAAGCCAATGCGGAAAAGCCGCATGTCGCTGAAATCCGGCATTCCACCGCCTCGGGAGCTTCGTTTCTGAGAGCCTTGTCAGAGCGCCTGCGGGATTTGCATTCCCCCGCGCCGAAGCGAACGGCTCCGCAGCGGACACGAAAGTCCCGCACCCCCGTCTCCGTTGGCGCCGCCGCCGTGCCCGCCGGGAAAGCCGCGCGGAGCAACGGCAGCCATTCCACCAATGGCGATTCCCATTACGGCGCTCATCGCTCGAATGGCAACGGTCACAGTGAGAACGGCCATGCCGTCCGCAATGGCGCGCGGCGCATCCCGACCGCCCAGCGGTTGAACGCGTCGCAGATCATCACGAATTACCCTGTGTCGACGCTCGAAACGCCCCCGGCAACGCCCCCGGTCAGACTCGCTCCCTCCGAATTCCCACCGGCGCTGCAAAAGGTGGATTGGAAAATTCTGAAGGAGGTCCCCGGTCGGATGAAGCTGAAGCATCCCCATTTGCACCGCCGCAAATGCGTCTGCCAGGCGATCGAGCGGGAATTGATGAGCGTGCTGGGCATTGATTCCTACAAGACCCACCCGACCTACGGCACGGTGACGCTGAAATACAACCCCCGGACGTTGCGTCGCGATCAAGTGCTGACGATTCTTGAACGCGCCATGGCCAAGGCGGAGATCCCCGAGTCGCTGGATCCCCTCGACCTCGATTTCCCGCTCGCCGTCACCTCCGTGCCGCTGGCCGGTCTGGCGCAATTTGCTTATCCCGCCATGCTGCCCGCCGCGGGGTTGTTGTTTCTGTATACGTCGATTACGACGTTCAAAAACGCTTATCACGTCGTCGTTCACGAAAAGCGCTTAGGCGTCGACGTGCTCGACGCGATCGTCGTCACGGGCTGCGTGGCCACCGGACAGATTTTCGCTGGGTCGGTCTTGTGCCTGTGCCTCAGCTTCGGCCGCATGCTCGTGGCGAAAACTCAGGACGACTCGCAACGATTGTTGATCCAGGCCTTCGGCAAACAGTCCCAGTTCGTGAAGCTCTGGAAGGACGGCCAGGAAGTCGAGATTTCCATGGAGGACCTGAAGCAAGGCGACGTGATCGTCGTCCATACGGGCGAGTCGGTGCCGGTCGACGGATTGGTCAAGGAAGGCATGGCCATGGTCGATCAACACGCGCTGACGGGCGAATCGACGCCCGCCGAAAAAGCCACGGGCGATCGGGTCTTCGCTGGAACCTTGACGGTCGCCGGCAAGGTTTTCGTCGAAGTGGAAAAAGCCGGGACCGATACGGCGTCGGCCAAGATCGCGCAAATCCTCAACGACTCCGCCGGGTACAAATTGTCGAGCCAGCACAAAGGGGAGCGCATGGCCGACCGGGCCGTGGTCCCCACGCTCTGCATTTCGGGCGTCGGCCTGGCGGCGCTCGGCCCTCAAGGTGCGGTGGCCGTTCTCAACAGCGATTTCGGCACCGGCATCCGCATGGCCGCGCCGTTGGCGATGCTGACCTCGCTGGCGCTGTGCGCCGAAAAGGGAATCCTGGTCAAAGACGGCCGAGCCCTGGAGTTGATGCACGACATCGACACCGTCCTGTTTGACAAGACCGGCACGCTGACGCGGGAACGTCCCGAGGTCGGCCGCGTGATCACCTTTGGTGAGTTCAGCCGCGAACGGCTCCTGCAACTCGTCGGGTCGGCCGAGCAACGGTTTTCTCACCCCATCGCGAAGGCGATTCTGCTCGAATTCGAGACCACCGGCCTGCCGATGCTGCCGATCGACGATTCCAAGTATCAGGTGGGTTACGGCATCGACGCCGCCATCGACGGCCACAAGGTGATGGTGGGCAGCCTGCGGTATCTCAAAATGGAAGGGATCGACATCCCCGAGGATATCCAGGACGTCGTCCAACTGGCGCATGCGGAAGGCCACACGCTGGTGATGACCGCGATCGACCAGAAATTCGCCGGAGTGATCGAACTGCGCGCCTCGCAGCGACCCGAAGTCGTGGAAATCATTCATGGCTTGCGCAAACGCGGCATCAAGCACATCGCCATCATCTCCGGCGATCATGAAGGACCCACGCGAAAACTCGCGGAAAGCCTGGAAATGGACGAGTACTTCGCCGGTGTGCTCCCGGGCGACAAGGCCGACTATGTCGAGCGACTGCAAAAACAAGGACGAAAAGTCTGCTTTGTGGGGGACGGGATCAACGACTCGATCGCGCTCAAGAAAGCCAACGTCTCGATTTCCCTCCGCGGGGCGTCTTCCATCGCCACCGATACGGCGCAGATCGTGTTCATGGAAGAAAGCCTGCATCGCCTGTGCGAACTCCGAGATATCGCCAGCGGGCTCGACAGCAACGTTCGCCGCAGCTGGTACATGATTCTCGCTCCCAACGCGTTCTGCATCTTCGGTGCGTTCACCATGGGCTTCGGCATCATGGCCTCGGTGCTGACCAACAACGTCGCGGCGCTTGGCGCCCTGGCGAACGGTATGTTGCCGCTGTATCGACTCGCCAATGAACGGGCCCGCAAAGAGGCCCAGCAGGAAATGACACTCGCCGTCGCCAAGTCTTTAAGCGGCGGCGACGATCCGGTTCCCGACCACGCAGGGCCCCAGTTGGCCTTCGCGGCTCCTTGACGATCTCCCTTATGACCGACGTCACCACGACTTCTCCGCTTGTTCCTCCGCCCGCCCGGCGCGTGCTCGATATTTTTTTCGTGCAGGCGGGCTGGAAAACCAGCGTCGGAGAGGCCATCGAAGCGAACCTGGAACATGCCATCGATTTGTTGCGCGATCATCGCGTGTACATCCTCAACGAAGCGCAAGCGCGCGACTATCTGAAGCTGCATTACAGCCTGGTCGCCGCGGTGCCGATTCTCGTCGTGATTGATCGCGACGCCGCACGGCGGCAAGTCAAAACAGGCTATGGTTTCCGGTTGTGTCTCGGCATGGTGCGCAATCCCGAGGTGGCGGTGTCGCTCTTCAAATGGGGCGTGCAGATGGCCCTGATGAAACACACCGATCACATGACTCAGGCCGTCAGAAAAAGCGGACATCGGGAATCGTTCGAAGGATTGATCGATTTGCTCGGCGAAGGCACGACTCATTTAGTGGAATTCGGCGCGGCTTAATTCTGAACCGCTCAGGAGATCGACGATGAACGAAGGATTTGGTTCGGTTCTGGTCGGATTGGTCACGGCGGCCGCGGTGGCCTACCTGGGATTCAAAATCCATCAAGACCGCGAACGACTGCGCCGCATCGTGGGGATCATCGACGCCCAGCATTCGTTCGACATGGATTATCTGCTCCAACTGGCCGACAGCGGCCAGCTGACGCCCTGCGCGGTCACCGTGTCCGGAGGAAATTGACCCGAAGCTTGGCGGCGGTCATCGGAAATCATGGACACTCCCATCACCATTTCGATCGATGCGCGAACCGGCGGGCTCGCCCTGCACGGCTCCGTCTGGGAGCGCGCGACGTTATGGCCCGATCTCAAACGCCTGCTCAATCGAATTCTGGCGATCTCCGAAGTCGGGGCGGTCCGTGTCGACCGCCGACAAGGTTTCGCCATCGTCCAGCCGAGCGAGACTGATCGTGATGGGTCGCGAATCAACGGCTCAAAACTGATTCGCAAAATCGCGGACGCCATCCGGCGCCCTTCGTCTGATTTTTCCGTCAGCGACGCCTACGCCGAATTGCCGTCGATCCAGTTTTCCAAATTGGCTGACGACATCATCGGGGGAAGCGTTTCCAGTTCGGCGCCCGGGCGAACTCGGCTCCGGCATCCGCTGTTAAAAGGGGCTCCAGGGTTGGAAGCCATCGTGCGACCGCTCCTCGCCCATGAAGCCGGCATCCGCAAGGTCAGCGTATCGTCCGCTACGGGCACGCTGCTAATTCAACACGCCGCCAGCGTGACGCCGCCGCAATTGCTGATCGTCCTCGAACGCGCGCTCGCCAGAGCCGGCCAGGTCAAAGTCGATCGGGGCATGGCGTCCCGGTTGATCCGCGGCGGAGGCTGCCTGGGACTGGCGGCCGTGGCGGAAGTCTTCGTTCCGGGATTGATTCCGCTGGCCGCCGGCGCATTGGTCATCAACAACCTGCCCACGCTCGGCCGCGGCCTGCGCGAACTAGCCACGTTGCGCTGGCGGTTGCCCGCGCTCTACACCGTCATCATGGGCACCACGATCGTCAGCGGGCAGGTGCTCGCGGCGGCGATCATGCAATTGTCGATCGTCGGCTGGTATTGGTGGTCGAATCGTCGGCTCCGCCTTCTGGTGGACGATCTGCTCTCCTCGCAGACTCTCAGTCATGTAGCTGACGCCGGCGATCCGCCGGTCGCCTTGCTCGATGCCCGGCAAGAAAACCGGCCGGCCCTCGAACAGGACAATCCGGAGAGTTCGAACTTTCGGCCGTTGCGATCCCATACGGCATGCGATCGGTTGATCGCTTCGCTGGCGCGTTTGACTTCGGAAAACGACCCGACGCGGCAAGGCCATGAGCGGGCCGCTCAAATTGTGCCGCTGACGTTTGCCACGGGAGCGGCCGCGGCCTTGACGAGCGACATCGCCACGCTGGCCGCGGTGCTGCGACCCGATTTCGCCACGGGGCCGTCGATCGCCGAACGGCTGTCGATGGTGGTGGGCGTCCGGCGCTTGCTGGACCAGGGTTGGCTGGTCTTGCGTCCCGAGGCGCTGTCGCGTTTGCCGAACATCGATTCCGTCGTCCTCCTGGAACCGTCAGGCGCTGCGTCCGGGCCGGTCTCCGTCGAATCGGTGGTGGTGCCCAGGCACGAAATTCCGGTGCTGGCGGCCTCCCGGCAGCGGTGGGAATTGCAGACGGCCCGCGCGACCGTCGATGTGCATCGCGTCAGCGGTTCGCCGCAGGCCGCGCACGCGTATGTGCGGCGATTGATCGAGGGAGGGGCGACGTTGGCCGTGTGCGGAGCCAGCAACTTTCTGGCGGAATTTAACGATGAGCCGGTGATCCGGATCGTCGATGACTGCCTGCGCTTCGATCAGTCCTGCGCAGGAGATATCGTCGCCCTGCCAGGCCGCTGCGAGATGCCCGAATTATGGGATACGCTGATGCGCGAGACGCGTTCCGTGCGCGGGGTCTGGCCTGCCGTCCTGACGTGCAATCTGGCGGCCGTACTCGGCGCGTTCGCCGTCGGGTTGACCAGCCTGCATGTCATCGTGCTGACGAACCTCGGCACCTGGGCGGCCTATTCGTACTTTAACGAGCGATTACATCGGCGATCGGCGCCGCTCCCCGAAGTCTATGATCCAAGAGCACAGGGTGTGAGAGGTCGGCCGGTCCTGATCATCGAGGCGGAAACACAGCCGCCCGGAGACGCGGGTGCCGTGGCCGGTTGACGACGTGGGATGCGGCGATTGCCAAGCGAGACAAGAGATCACAGGAAAGTGAAGGACGGCATGACAACGGACAGCGGAGTGCTTGATCAACCGGCCGTAACGGCGGACAGCGCGAGCGAATCATCAGGTGCGGAAACGGCGCAGGCGGCGGACCGTTGCGACTGCCCGCCCGACGGAATCGACGGCCCGGAACTTTCTGAAGACGAATACCAGGAACTGCTGGGCAAGCTGCCGGCGGAAATCGGCACGATGCTGATGATTGCTGGCGTGGCGGGAGTGCTGCTGCCGGGGCCGATCGGCACGCCGATGCTGTTGGCGGGAGCCGTTGTCGTCTGGCCGAAGACCTTCGCGCCGGTGGAACGCGCATTTGCGAAATATTTCCCGAAGCTCCATCGGGAAGGCGTGCAGCAAGTGAAGCAATATGTCGCCGACTTGAATCGCCGCTTTCCGGGAACCACTTAGACCAGCCAGAAAATCGCCCGGGCCGGTGGCGATTTCTCAGGCAACGCCATGACTTCCGGCCTGAATTCACCAACGATTTTTCCATCAAGGACAGGAGTAAGAGCAATGAGCACCGACAACGCCGGCGCAGCGACTGAAGCCACGACTTCCGGAACCTGGTTTGATACGGCGGCCGATGCGCTGAAATCAGGAATGAACGACGCACAGCAGTCTGCGGAAAAAATGTGGCCGAAGCTGGGCGAAATGCTCTCAAAAGGCGTCTACAACGCCGGCTATGGACTCGGATATGGGGTTTCCTTCCCGGCCACGCTGGCGGCGCGAATGGTTCCGCAGGAAAACTGCGTCGTCTGGGGGCTGATTGACGGCGCCAACGTCGCCAAGGAATCAGCCAATCGGGATCGCACCGCCAACTGACAAGAGCCGCGGAAACAACCGCCGCCGCGAAGGGTTGCAGATGAAAATTCGCTCGAAGAATGCCGAAATCGTCATCGATTTCGACGGCGACTCGCCGAATCTCTCGGCCCGGCGGCTGCGCATTCTGGCCGCGGCATTGTCGAGCGTCGAGGGCGTCTCGGCGATCCGCTTAACCTGGTACGGCACCCCGCAGATCGTCGCGGCGTATGATTCCCAGCGAGAAGTTGCCGATTTCCTGCGAGATGCGGCCGCCAGACTGAGGTCTCCGCAATTCGACCTCGCCGATGTTTCGGCGCTTCCCCTGCCGGAAAAACCGGTCGTCAGTTTCCGGTTTTCCGGCGTGACCATGCTGGAACACGGACCGGCGGATGCCCAGGAACCGCTGACCTGGCGCGGGGCCTTGCATCGACTGGTTTACGGCGGCCTGACCTGCGGCGCCTTCGCCATGTCCTGGGTGGGGTTGCTGGTTCCCGGGATTCCCACCGTTCCGTTTGTGATCCTCACCGTCTATTTCGCGGAAAAGACGTCGCCGACGCTCCGCCGGGCCGTGCTGAATTCGCCCGTACTCGGCCAAGCCATGCGCGACTGGCATGAATACCGGGCCATTCGTCGTTCGGCACGCCGCCAGGCTCTGATCTTCACCGGCGTCCTGGTCGTGATTACGCTGCTGCTGGCCCCGCCGTCCCTCCCGCTGTATGCGCTCGTCGCGATCATGCTGGTGATTAGTATTCAGGCGATTTTGCGGATTCCGGTGATGGACGAAGAACCGGCCGCGCCGCTGGAACCGTCTGATCAGCCGATGACGCTCCCGCTCCGTTATGCCGGCGTCCCATGAAATCACCGGGATCGCGTTTTGCCTGACGCCGGGGTAGAATTCCGCCGCGCTCGTGGACTTCGTTAGTCGGTCGCGCGTGTCTGGGAGACAACCTCGTGTTATTAAAGTGGCTGTTGATCTTTGTGCCGGTCAGCATCGTGCTGGCCTGGTTTCGCGTCGATCCGACCTGGGTCTTTCTCGCGTCATGCCTGGCGATCGTCCCGCTGGCCGACATGCTCGCCAAAGCGACGGAGCGCTTGGCCGATCTGTTAGGTCCGTCGCTGGGAGGCGTCCTGAGCGCGACGCTCGGCAACGGACCGGAACTGATCGTCTGCGGGTTCGCGCTGAGCAAAGGGTTGGTGCCCGTCGTGAAATCGGCGATCATCGGCACGGTGCTCATGAACGTGCTGCTGCTTCCCGGATTGGCCATGTTGGTCGGCGGGATCAATCGCCCGCGACAGACGTTCAACAAATCGACGGCGGGCATGTCGGCCGTCCTATTGACACTCGCGTCCATCGGCTTGATCGTTCCCAAGCTGTTTACCGTGGCCACGTCCACGGTGAAAAATGAATTGAGCCTGGAGATTTCGTTCGTCCTGTTTCTGCTCTATCTGCTGAGCCTGCTCTTTTCGCTGCGCACGCACAAGCATCTCTTTACGGTCAAAGAAGCAGCGGACGCGCCAACCGGTCGGCCCCGGGAGAAAATGGGGCCGGCGCTCGCTTCGTTGATCCTGATCGGCGGCGTGCTGGCGATTGTCAGCGAAATCATGACCGACTCGCTCGAACCGGCGCTCGGGGCGTTGCAACTGTCCGACACGTTTGCCGGGGTGATCGTGCTCGGTTCGCTCGGCAATGTCGCTCAGCTGATCTCGGCGATCCGCTTCGCCCGCTCGGACAACATGGACTTGGCAATGAGTTCCACCGTCGGCGCGGCCACACAGGTGTCGCTGGCGGTCGCGCCGTTGCTGGTCTTCGCGGGACAAATCTTCGGTACGCCCATGGACCTCCAGTTTTCCTCGTTCGAAGTCCTGGCGATCGCCCTGTCGGTCTTCGTGATCGGGCAACTGATCCGCGACGGCGAGTCCAACTGGTTCGAAGGAGCGATGCTGGTTGGCGTCTACTGCATCTTCGCCATGGGATTCTACTTTTACGTCGAATGAACTCGCGGTCGATGCTGCTCGGCAAATTCAAAATCGGCGATCAAACAGGGATGTTTGTACTGCTCCGGCGATCCGCCGCGCTCCCGCAGTCGACAGAGGTCCCATCGCTGCCAGAACCCGTCCGGCAAGGAGATCGCCTGCACCGCTCCTAAGCGCGCGGACTGGCGTTTCGCCGCATATTCCATGTTGGCCTCGCAGAGGCCGGCATCGATGGCGCTCGTCAGACGCAAGGTGGCATCTGCGCCGACCAGATCCCGTTCTTCCAAGAACAAACCATAAAACGGTTGCGTTTCGTCCCAGCACGGCGCCAACGAAAACGCCTGCAGCGTGCGTCGTCCCTCGGCGAGCGCCGCTGCCACCGCCTCAACCACCTGGTGTTCGGCCAGTTTTTCGCCGGTAATGTTGGCGATGCCGGCCCCTTTGCGTAAAAACGCCAGCCGCGGCGTCTGGTCTTGCCAGCCCGTGCAGCGCACCACGTCCTGAATGTTGTAGCGATACAAACCGCTGGCGTTCGTCAACAGGATGTAGTATTCCGCCCCTTCCTGAAGTTCATGCGCCTCGAGTACCGTCGGCTGCGGGCTGTCGATTTCGCCCACCGGAATGAATTCAAAGAAGCCGCTCCCCACTTCCAAGGCCCCGGACGATGTCCCGTCCGCCATCGGCAGCGTCATTCGTCCCTCGCTGGCGATTAATCCGATATCGCGCACGGCCGCCGAACCGAATTGCTCGGGAAACGACTGCAAATAGGCCGTCATGCTGCCCCCGGTCCAGCAGCCCAGCAGTCCCAGTTCCGGCCACACGTCGCGAGGGCGCAACCCCCCGGTACGACGGGCGACAGCCGACAGCAGGCGCGCTCGCAGTCGCTGCGGACGGAGCCGCCCGGTCAAGCTTTTGCGCAAATCGTCCGGTAACGTGATCTCCGGCGACAGTCGACCGTCGAATAAGTCCCGCAACAATGAATCCGCGTGAGCCGTGCCGAATCGAGCGAGGTTGAGCAGCGTACTGGGATTCGGAGAGATCATCATCCCGACTGATCGCTCGATCCCCAGTCGCCAGGCGAGATAATATTTGGCTTCAATCTCGTGAATTTTGCCGGCCTCCGGCGGCAGCACGTATCCCTCGCGAACCACCCAGTTCTGCATCTGGGCCGTCATCCCGCTGATGCTGCCGCACGGCATGTTCGATGGGCTGCGGCATTCGTCCCAATCGGAGGCCAGCGCCAGCCGCGCATGCCCGAACAGATCGCGATGCTCCGTAAACGCCTGGAGCCCCCAGACGCGCCACATCTTGCGGGTCTGGTCCAGCACGCGATCGGTGACGGGAATAAACTTTCTCGCTCTGGTCGTTCCGCTGGTCATGGCGAACATGACCACCCGATCGTGCTGGAATAAGGCGGTCACGTCGCCTTGCAGCACGCGGTCGATGTACGGGAAGTGGGAGTCATAGTCGCTGATCGGAACCTGCCGGCGAAAATCGGCGACCGACCGAATCTCGCGAAACCGATGATCGCGTCCGAACCCCGTCTCGGCTTCCCGCCGCAATTGCTCAATGAGCACGCGATGTTGCGTTTCCCGCGGACGCCGCAATTCGGCCTGAAATTGTCCCAGTTCGCGCAAGGCCTGTTGCAGCGTCCAAAGGCGAGCGACAGTCGAGACAATCGGCGTCATGGATAGTGGCGTGAAGACTCGGAGCCGCGGAAATCATCGCGACGATGCACCCTACCGACGGGGTCGTCTGAGCGCGAAGGCCGCCTGGAGCGCTCCGGCACAAGGAAAGCTCATCCACTATTGCACCCGAGGGAGAGCGCACGCAAGCCGTTTTTTGCCTGCGCGACGTCCTCGACGCCAATTCCGGCGGAATAACAGCGTTATGCCGCAAACCGGTGGCGGTGCTGAAGCGGAGCCGCGGAAAAAGACATCGTCGCGACTTCGTCTCGCTGGTCGTCAGCCGGTTGTTTGACGACCCGTTGTTCGTAAACCAGTTGCAGGAAGTCAGGAAATGTTTCCCAACGTCCCGGCCGGCGGTTCCAAACCGCAACGACCTGACGGAAGAATTCCGCCTCGAATTTGGCAACGGCGACGTCCTGAGGTCCGGCGACCGGGTCGATGTCCGAGGTTTCCCACGGCCGCGGACAAAGCTGATAAGCCGCCCCGCCGTCCGCGGGCCGGCCATGCTCAGCCACCTCGCCCAAGACCGTCAATAAGGAGGAAGCCCGCATTCTCAGCGGGAAAACCCGGCAGGCTGCCGGTCGATGCTGGTACGCGCCGCAGCGTCCTGTTCCCAGCGGATGGGCCGCATCGGGAACAGTTTCCTCCAGAAAGCGGCAGCGGCTGGTCCCGGGAAATAGCTGACTCGATTGCTGCGACAGACAGAGCACGAACGGCGTCTCCGGCTCGTCCTCGAAGCGAAGATGGGGCACATAATCCCCGGCGATGATGCCCTCCGGATCGGCCCAGCGGCACGCGAAATCCCAGAAGTTCGATTGCGTTCCCTGCGCAAGGCGCAGCACGTCGGCGCCGGTCACCGGGATCGCAAACGCCCGGCAGCATCCCGCATGACAGGAATGGCAAATGGATGTGGGTTCGCTCATGGCGGATGCCCGATACCAGAAGGCCCGCGACAACACCGAGGGCGCTCGTCTGGTATCGGCAAAATCGTTACAACCGCTCCAGTCATTTTTCGGCGGGGCGCGCCATCCGGCAGCAATCCCCCGTCAGAACTCGCCGACGATATCTCACGCGGCCCGGGTCGCGAGCTGTTGGTAGACGTTCAAGTCGATGCTGGTGCCGATGAAGCGGACGGAGCCGTCTCCCAGCAGAAAAAACGCCCCGCCCGAATGATGGCTGCTGAAATCGTCGATGTGATTGGCCGGGTGATTCGGAGTGTGATCGCAAGTCCCGAGCAGACGGACAATCGCATCTTCTCCGTTGGCGACGACGCCCGCCCAGGTGGAAGTCCAATTGAAACCGGAGTCGCGGCGGGTCTTATGCTCGCCCACGACGATGCTGTTGCTGAGACCGTCGGAAAACCCGCGAAACGAAACCGCGCTGTTTTGAAACATCGCTCCTTCCCCCAGGCAGGGGCTGTTCGGGAGCGCCATGCAATCGTCGATGTCGCTGGTGCCGAACACCCCCACGTAATTGGCCACCGCCAACTCGACCAGGTCATTCCCCATGTCGTCCTGGATCATCCATTTGCCGCCGATGGAATAATCCGACGGGCAGACGAACGCGGGCAACAGCGTCGTCCGCTGCGTGGCGTTGGCGGGCGATTCCATCTTGCTGCTGAAATTGATCTGGTTGTAAAGCGATCCCTGATCCAGGTGCGGCAAGAGATAGGCGCCCCAACCCCAGCCGTTCATGCCAAAAATGTCAGTCACGTTGTTCGTGACGCCGATCCAACCCGGCGGCAAGGTATTAAAATTATCATGGTAGTTATGCAGTGCCAGACCGACCTGCTTGAGGTTGTTGCGGCATTGCGTCTTGCGGGCGGCTTCGCGCGCCTGTTGAACGGCGGGAAGCAACAGCGCAATCAAAATGGCGATGATCGCAATGACAACCAGGAGTTCGATCAGCGTGAATCCTCGACGGGAATGATGCACGGACATATTAAAAATCCTTGTCGTAAACAGAATGAAATAAATGATACTGATGAGGTAAACATGCGGGGCCGGGCGCAGTGACCGCGCCTGCGAAAACCGTGTCGGTCGGGAAACGCCCTGGAGCGCGCGCACCCAACCGATTCCGGTCGCACGGCGCAGCGCAAGACCCAGCGGGGCCCCCTTAGGCGGCAGGCGGGCCGCGCGAAACCGGATCCGTCAAACAACCGAGCAGCGGTTGGACGAGCACCACGGTTCGGGAGAAATCGGTTCGTTCCGGCGCCAGCTGCGGTGCGGGAACATCAACGGGCTGATAATGCTGCGACAGTACCTGACAGACTTCGCAGTTATCGTGGTCGTGGACAGGACTTTCCGACGAGTTACCTCGCGAATCGGCGGGGGCGCAAGGCTGGGTCTGGTGCGAATGCCGATGGCATGCGCAGCCGCGAACGGCCTTGATTTCTTCCAGCTGCGCGGATTGGTTTGCCGCCGGTTCCCCCGCCACCAGACGGTGTTCCGTCAAGCGATGCCAAGGCGCAATAACCATGCTCACCCAGAGATGGGCGGTCAGGGCCGTCATCGCGATGTAGGGGGTGATCCGGCCGAACATGATTGACCAAACGGGATTTCGGGAATGTTTTCAACGACCCGATTCGTTTGAAAATACGCATCTTGCAATCGAATTGCAAGAAAATTCGTGAGAGTTTTTCCGACCGGCAGGGAAACCGCGACCATCCCGCGGAAATTCCGGAGCACACGCGATCAGGGCGGAGGTGACCACTGGGCATGCGGCAACGCCGGGGGTTCAGCGTCCGCGGCTTGCCACCGCTCCTGGTGCAATAGCGTTCCCGAGGTGGCGTCATAAACCTGGAATTCCACTTCCGCGACGCCAAACGGCAGTTCCTCACAAAGCCACGCGTCAGCCCGATATTTCCGGTTTTCGTCCGGCATCACGACATCGGCCAGGGCCTGCTGAACGCGGAAGGCGTCAGTCCGCAGCATCGTTTTGCGATAGCGAAAAACGCCCGGACGATACTCTTTCACCAGCGGCAATCCTCGCAAAAATGCCAAATCACGCTGCTGCTTGTCCGGAGTGACGTCAGAGTCCGGCCAGCGGAGAAACTCAGCGGGCTTGGCGCCCTGGGCGAAGGCGGCCCGGTCGATGAGCACCCGGCAGATCGTTTCCGCAGGGGAATCGTCACACCTGCGGGGTAACTGTCAGCAGCGTGGAAAACGTCGCGTCCCCCGCCGCCGGTTCCGCCTGTAAAGGCCAAATCGACAACGTCCTTGAATGGCGGACGAGTTCACAAATTCGATCCAGCGCGGCTGACCGTCGCTGACATCGGGAATCGCCGCAAACCAGGTCCAGAGCGACTGAGAGAACGCCGGTCGAGGTTCCCGCAAATCGATCCACCCTTCCGATTCCATCCAGGTGAAAATCCACGGGTGTCGCCAAGGGTTGTCGACGCGAGACCAGGCGGAAAAAACCGACAAGGCGAACAGCGGAATCATCGCCCAGCGAAACAGCGAGACTTCGGACCAGGAATTGACGGCGGGAATCAACGTGACCAGCCATAACGGCGTGAGCCATAACGCCCAGCGCAGTCCACAACTGACACCGCCGTAGTTGTGGTTTTCCGTGCGCGAAAAATAAAACGCGAGGACGCAGATCGTTAATCCGAGCGTGAGCCCAGAGATCGTGCGCAGCGCGGAAGTCATCGAGGGGGTGTAGCCCGTCGGTTGCGAAGCGTCTCGCGCGGGGTGATCATTGCCAGTCACCGCGGAACCGATTCCCCTCGTTGATCTTAGCGTGATCCACCACGCGGGAATCAACAACAACCACATTGGCGTCAATGAAAACAGGCCGTGATGGCCGATGAGGCAATGCAGGATGTAAACCGGCAGCGAATCCGGGTTGAGATCGATGCCCTTGGGCTCCATCCAATAACTCGGGACGCCATCGATGACGAAACGATACTTTTCGGTGCCATAATCGGCATACGCCGGCTTGAATCCGCCCGTCGCCAGCCAGTTGGTCAAGAAAAAGAACGCCAACGGGACGATCGCCGCCGGGACGTACGCGAGCGCGGTTTTTCTCACGTCGCGCCGCACACACAGAAGAAACGTGCCGACGCCCAGGAGCGCCGCCGGCAGTTCATGAGCGCAGGTCCACCCGGAGGCGAAACCGCAAACCGCGAACCAGGCCCAGGAAGGCTGTTCGGATCGCAAAATTCGCCACAGGGAGTAAACCGTGACCATCGCGCCGGCGGCGGCGATAGAATGATTATTTAACGTCACAGCGAACGGTGTGAGCAGCGTGGCGAAGATCGCCGTGCTCAGGAGCAACGCCTGTCCCCACGCGGAAGCGACCGTTTCTTTCAGCAACCGCTGAAACAAAAACCACGACAAAACGAGCGGCAAACCATTGGCAATCAGCAAAGTCGCGGACGTCACCCATTGCGTGTGCGAGATTAGGTTCCAACCCGTGACTCGGCAGATACTCCAGACGATTCCGGCAACCCAGGTGGCCAGGATTGGCGGTTTCGTCGAATAAAAATGGCCGTCGTCGCGGACGAGGTCAATGGTGTCCCATCCCGGGACCTGGCGGATTTCATCGATTTGATAGGTCTGCCGTTCCACGAGCGACCAGACGGTGCACCACCGCGAGCGATCGTTGGCGCTGAGCAGCGGCCGGGCTTCGAGGATCATCGTGCCCTGGAGAGCCGCGCCGATCAGTAGCAGCCAGAATGACAGGGTGAAAAGAAACGATCCGGAGACGCGGGGACGCTCTACGGTCACCACAGCGTCGCCGGACATTTGCGCATCTCCTCAAAGTTCTTTTAGGTTCTGGGCCGTGATCAGAATGCAACATGCCGAATCGGGGGTCAAGGTCCCATCGGATTGCCGCGGCAGTCTTTGGGGAACAATTTGTCGCGCAACGGCGACCGTAGGAGTGCTGGTGGCGGTCCGGAGCACCGAGGGGCGGACCCGCAATGATCTTGACAGTCTGGCGGCGATCAATAAAACCTGCCCAGATAAGCCATTAGGTTTAAAGGAAGTCGCTCCATGGCCATTTACGGATTGATTCCCGCCCGGTTGCAGTCGACGAGGTTGCCGCGCAAATTGCTGCTCAACGAGACGGGCCGGCCGTTAATTCAGTATGTCTGGGAACAAACGCGGCAAGCAAAATCGCTCGACGACGTGATCGTAGCGACGGACAGCGAGGAAATCGCCGCCGCGGTGAACAAATTCGGCGGCCGTTGCGAACTCACCGGGGAACATCCGAGCGGAACGGATCGCATCGCCGAGGTTGTCCGGCGTTGTCTGCCCGACGGCGACATCGTGGTCAACATTCAGGGAGACGAACCCGACATTAACCCGGCAAACATCGATACGCTGGTGGAGACGCTTCAGCGGGAACCGACGGCGGAAATGGCCACGCTATCGACGCCGCTGAAAACTCTCGAACAGGTGCAGGCGACGAGTTGCGTGAAAGTGGTTCGAGCGGCGGACGGGCGAGCGTTGTACTTCAGCCGCTCCGTGATTCCGCATTGCCGCGATCGCGATCCGGCGGAAATGCTGGTTGCCGAGCAGCCGTGGTTGTTGCATGTGGGGATTTACGCGTATCGCCGGGATTTTTTGCTCAATCTGTCGCAACTGCCGCCGTCTCGATTGGAGCAGTTGGAAAAACTGGAGCAATTGCGGGCACTGGAAGCGGGGGCGCGCATCCAGGTAGCGATTGTCGAACATCGCTCCGTTGGAATTGATACGCCGGAAGATTATGATCAGTTCGTTAAGCGGAGGCGCGCGGCCTGAACGGATTCGCCGTCGTGGACGACGAGGATGGCCGCCGACTGCCATTCTCGATCCCTATCTCTACGGCGGGCAATGACTAAACACATTTTTGTCACCGGCGGCGTGGTGAGTTCCCTGGGCAAAGGGCTGACGAGCGCCTCCATCGGTTGCATCCTCGAAAGGTGGCCGCGTGCGGATGCAGAAGTCGGACCCTTACCTCAACGTCGACCCGGGAACGATGGTTTCCGTACCAGCACGGCGAAGTCTACGTGCTTGACGACGCGCGGAAACCGACCTCGACCTGGGGCACCGCCGAGCGGTTCACGCAACAGCCCGCTGTCGCGTGATTCGAACTTCACCTCCGGCCGCATTTATTTGAAAGTGATTGAAAAGGAACGGCAGGGAAAATACCTGGGCGGCACCGTGCAGGTCGTTCCACACGTCACGGACGAAATCAAGGCGAGCGTTCGCAAACTGGCGTCGCCGGATGTGGACGTGGTGATCACGGAACTCGGGGGAACTGTCGGCGACATCGAAGGGTTGCCGTTTTGATATGATCCGCCAGATTCCGCTCGACATCGGCCGCGAGAATTCGCCTGTTCATCCATTTGACGCTGGTGCCGTATCTGAAGGCGCCGCGTGAGTTGAAGACGAAGCCGACGCAACACAGCGTGCAGCAGTTGCGTGAGATCGGTATCCATCCCGACGTGCTGATCATTCGAACCGAGCGTCCGCTGTACGCGACAACGCGGAAAAGACGCAGCTCTTCTGTAACGTCGAGAAGCGGGCAGTCATCGAGGAGATGGACAAGGAATTCTCGATCTACGAAGTTCCGCTCGGTCTCGTCGAGAACGGGCTGGATCAGTTGATCGTCGAGAAATCTCCGGGTTGAACGCCGGTCCCTGCGACATGGAGGACTGGGGCGAATCCGATCCGCAAGATCCGCAACCCGAACATGAGGTGACGATTGCGGTCGTCGGAAAGTACATCGACCACCGCGACGCGTACAAATCGATTTACGAGCTGCTCGATCATGCGGGGATTGCCTTTTCCTCGCGCGTGATCATCAAGCGGTTTGAAGCGGAAGAGCTGGCGCTCGGATGCGGCGGTGCTCCTGGCGGGGGGTCGACGGCATTCTGGTGCCCGGCGGCTTTGGAATATGCGGGATCGAAGGGAAAATCCAGGCGGTGCGTCACGCGCGGGAGATGCAAATTCCGTATTTTGGAATCTGTCTGGGAATGCAAGTGGCGGTGATCGAATACGCCCGCTACGTGCTGGGGCATGCGGATGCCAACAGCACCGAATTCGCCGCCGATACGAAGCATCCGGTGATCTGCCTGCTGGAAGACCAGAAAACCGTGACGCACAAAGGGGCGACGATGCGTTTAGCGCCCAGGCGTGTCAGTTGGCGGAGGATTCGCTGGCGGCGCGTTGTTACGGCGTATCGGAGATCAGCGAGCGGCACCGGCATCGGTATGAATTCAATCCGGAATACCGCGACGCAACGGATCGGAGCGGGCCTGTCGCTCTCCGGCCTCAGCCCGGATGGCCGGCTGGTCGAAATTGTGGAGATTCCGGAGCATCCCTGGTTTCTGGCGGTGTAATTCCATCCCGAGTTCAAATCGAAGCCGCATGAACCCCACCCGTTGTTTCTGGGATTCATCGAAGCGCGCTGAATCGGCATCAAGAACGGTCGTCGCTGGTGGTGATGTGGCTGCGTCTTACGGGCTGCCGCTCGCGCAATAGACGCGGCCGCCGCGGATCAGCAGACGGTCGCCGGAACCGGCCGGGGTTGCCATGCACATGTCGTCTTCGGCCAGCGAATTCGTGTGCGAGAGCTGGAATTGATCGCCGGCGTTGACGACAAAGGTGACGCCGTCCTCGTTCAAGCAGAAGATTTTGCCATTGGCTGCCCAGGGGGACGAGGTGAACGCACGACCTTCCGGCAAGCGCTGCTGGCTGTACAGCTCGTGACCGTCGCTCGCCCGGTAGGCGGCCAATAACCCGCGATCCTGCAACACATAGAGCCGGCCGTCATAGATCACGGTCGAGGGATTGTAGGGAGCGGCCTTGGGCAAACTCCAGGCGATATATTCGTTGGAAGACTGATCCGGCGTCAATGAAATGTCGTCCTGGGCGCCGGGACGAATGGCGTAAATTGGCTTGTGCTGATCGAGCACATAGCCGGAACTGACGTAAAGCAGCCCCGCGGATTCGTACGGCGTGGCGATGGTGATGCTCGACATGCCCTGGAGTGACCAGAGCAGGTTTCCTTCGAGGTCATAGGAGCGGACTCGGCCGGTGCCGGGGGTGACGATTTCCGTACGAAGTGGATTTCGCCAAATGAACGGCGTGGCCCAATTGCTTTTTTCCTCCCGGGGAACTTGCCAGATTCGGTCACCCGTCTTGGCGTCCAATGCCAGGAGGTAGGAGTCGTCCTGATTGTCGTTCACCAGATACAAGCAATCCTCCCACAGCACGGGGGACGCGGCCGTGCCCCAGCCGTTGCGCATCGGCTGCGGTTTGAGTTCGTGCTTCCAGAGTTCGTCCCCCGTCGTGCTGAAGCAGTACACGCCGAGATTGCCGAAGTAACAATAGACGCGCTCGCCGTCGGTCACGGGAGTTTCTGACGCATAACTGCTTTTGATGTGAATCGGGGTTTCGGGTTTGCCTTCGTGAACCAGCCGCTCCCAGAGAATGTTCCCGTCGGCCAGATCGAGGCAAATGACTTTCCACTGATGGACGGAGTCGGCGGGTTTCGGGCGATCGCCGCCGAAATAGAGCCCTTTTTTCGGGGCTTCGGAATGTCCCGTATTAATGACCGTCGTGAGAAACACCCGGTCGCCCCAGATGATGGGTGACGACCAGCCGCGGCCGGGCACATCGGTTTTCCAGGCCACATTCTCGGTGGCCGACCAATGATCCGGCAGGCTTTCGCCTGCGAAGACGCCCTGGGATTCCGGTCCGCGGAACTGGGGCCAGTTTTCGGCTGGCGACGCAGTCGCGGTGAGCTGCAAGCAGGCCGACAGCAGGCAGAATCGCCAAAGGGAGCGGGGCATGAGGAGGCCTTGCACGAAGTGGGAATTTTTTCAGGATCGAGTATCGACCCGCAGGATAACGAAAAGACCGTGATCCGAGTATGCCGCCGGAGATGTAATCACTCGCCGAAAAATCCCGCGAGTTGCAGTCACTCCGGTGGGATGATATTCTGGCGAAATCAAATTCAAAATCATGTCTCTTCATCGTCTTCCAGAAGTCGTTGTCGGAGGGCAGAAAGAGACCGCATGTCAGATATCGTGCCATGGACTCTACTGACTCTCGCGGGAATCGACATTTCCGCAACGTGTTCACGTTCCTGCTGGCGGTAACGGCATTGGTGCAGGGCGGCATTCGCCTTGGTCAAGCGCAAGATCCCGAGGAAAGCCCCACCTTTACCAGGGGAGATCTGCGATTTCAGCTGGTGAAGTCCTCGAATAAGGGAGGATACACCTATGTGCCTGGCCAGTGGGGCGAGCTGCAACTGCGGATTGACAACGTCCGCCAGGAACCCTGCGATCTGTTGTGCGCGACGTCGTTCGACGTCAAGCCGACGCTGCAATTTGGCCGGCGAATCTGGCTGCCGCCGCGCTCGCGGCTCACCATTTCGCATCCGGCCCTGATTCCGGAGGCGGATCAGTTCAAAGACCTGGTCGCCAAAATTCATTCACTCGTCATCGAAAACCCCGATGGCGGCGAAGTGTTGGTGCAGAACGACACCGGACAGTTGCTGCACGATCAGCTGCTCCCGTTGGCGCCAGCGGTGAGAAATACAGGCATCATTGTAGGCGCCGGCGTGAACGACCAGGCGCCGGAGGATGTGATGCACTTTGTGTCGGCCTGCCGGAAGCAGCAAACGCTGGCGGGGCGCATGACCGTTTTGGGCGATCATTTTCTGCCCACGGACGAAACCAATCTGAAATATCTGGATCACCTGGTGGTGACCGAGAACCGCTTGCTGGACGATGTGGCCGCGTTGGCAGCCGTGCGGCGGTGGCTGCACGCCGGCGGACGGCTGTGGATCATGCTGGATCGGGCGGATCCGCGCGTCCTGGAGGCGCTGTTCGGGGATGATTTCCGGTGCCACGTCGTGGACCAAGTCGAACTGACCAGCATCAAGATCGACAATCCGTTCCTGCTTGCGGAGCCTCAGGGCGAAGACGCGCAGGCGTTGGTCTATGACGAACCCGTCACGATGACGCGCCTGATCGTCCCCGAGATCGCCGGCATGAAAGTCTGGAGAACGGTCAACGGTTGGCCGGCGGCAATTACCAAAACGTACGGGGAAGGCCGGCTGCTGATCACGACGCTCGGTGCGCGGGGTTGGATGAAGCCGAAGCCCCCGAGCAAAGGGGAATGGATCGAGTTGCCGCCGCTGTCCGAATTCATCCTGCGGGGGACGATGGAGGACATTGCGAACCAGATTCTCGAACAACGTCCGCCGGAACTGTTGGCTCAGCAGGATCTTCAGCCGTTGGCGCGCGAGCAGATCGCCTATCAGGTTCCGTCGTGGGGGCTGATCGTCGGGACCTTGTTTTGCTTCATCGCGTCGTTGATCACCATCGGGATCTTCCTGCTGCGCCTGGAACGGTTGGAACACCTGGGCTGGAGCGGGGCGGCGTTGTCGGTGCTCTTCGGCGCCGCATTGATGATGGTCGGTTGGTCGAATCGCCGGGCGGCGCCCGAGTCGGAGGCAAGCGTGCAGTTCGCCCAGGGCGTGAGCGGCACGAATGACGTGCGCACCCGGGGAATGATCGCGGTCTATCATCCGGAAGGCAGCGATGCGCGGGTCCAAGTCACCCGCGGCGGAGACTTGTGGCCCGATATGACGGGTCAGGAAAACTCCCTGCGGCGGATGGTGATGACCGATTTGGGAAAATTCTATTGGGACGGACTCACACAGCCTCCGGGCCTGCGAATCTCGCCGTTTACCGCTTCGCGCAGCACGGCTGACCGAATCGGGGCGCAGGCGACCTTCGACGCGACAGGGCTGGTGGGTAATTACACCGGTCAAATTGTGCCGGAAGGGGACTCGCTGGTGGCGACGCGTCAAGGACGCATCGGGGTCGAACTGCGCGGCGACGGCGCGTTTTCCGCCAGCGCAGCGAATACGTTTGAAGCGGATCAATATCTTCAGGCGAGTTTCGTCAATGACGATCAGGACCGTCGGCGTCGGCTGTTGCAGCGGCTGTTCGAGAATTCTCGGCGAAGCACTTTTCCCGCGGCGCCTCAATTGATGCTGTGGGTGAAAAATTGGGAGAACGGATTCGATTTCGGTGAAAACCTGCAGCGCAAAGGCGAAGCGTTATTGTCGGTGCCTTTGACGTTGAGTCGGCCGACGACAGACGACGAATTCGTGATTCCCGCGGCGTTTCTGAGCTTTCGCACGCGCCAAAGCCCGGATGGCAGCGCGCCGTCGGGGATCTGGAATACCATGCGCGAAGAGTGGCAGGAGCGGTCCAGCTTCGGTTCGAATTGGCTGAGATTCCAGGTACCTCCGGAACTTCTGCCGATCTCCTCCACCCGAGCGACCGTCCAGGTGAAGGCATCGGGCCCGATGGGTCGCCTGGAAATTCTGGGACTCAAAGGCGACGCCATTCAGAGCGTTCAAGTCGTCACTGACCCGGTGGGGACGATCACCATTGACATCACCGACGCGGATCTCCTCCAGATTTCCCCGGACGGGGGGTTGTCGCTGGGTGTGAATGCCGGCATTCCCACTCCCGATGCAGCCCCTGGACCCGATGGCGCGGCTCCCACGCCTTCCACGAACGCTCAAATGAAAGCGAACTACTGGCGCATTGAGTCGTTGTCACTTCAACTTTGGGCGACCACCTCGAAAGCCGACGAATAGGATCTGTGCATGAAATCGCAACCGACTCCAGCCGCCGCTCGTGAAAAGCCGGTGCTGGTTCTGGAGCACCTGACGAAGCAATACGGTTCGTTTCGGGCGCTGGACGACATGACGTTGACGTTGAACGGGGGCCAGATTCTGGGCCTGATCGGTCCCAACGGGGCCGGTAAAACGACGACGATCAAGATTCTCGTGGGCTTGATTCGACCGACCTCGGGCCAGGCCTCCATCGCCGGTGTCGACTGCGTCAACGATTCGAAAGGCATTAAGCGGCTGGTGGGATATATGCCGGACACGTTCGGCACCTACGACAATATGCGGGTGCGGGAATACCTGGATTTCTTCGGGGCGACGTTTGGCATCCCGGCGGCAAAGCGTTCGCGTCGCATCGACGAAGTGATGGAATTAACCAACACGACGTACATGCGGGACCGATTCGTGGAGAGCCTGAGCCACGGCATGATGCAGCGCGTCGGCCTGGCGCGGACGCTGATTCACGATCCTAAAATGCTGATTCTGGACGAGCCGGTCAACGGCCTGGACCCGCAGGCGCGCATTGAAATGCGCGACCTGCTGATTCAATTGGCGAAGCAGGGAAAAACCTTGCTGGTGACGAGTCACATTCTGCCGGAACTGGCCCGGATCTGCCATCGCGTGGCGATTGTCACGCACGGCAAGCTGAGAGCGTTCGGCACGGTCGAAGAGATCGGACGCCAGGTCAGCCAGCAGCGAACAATCGAATGCCAGCTGGTGTCGGGCGAGCAGGTCGCTCAGACGGCGAAGCTCGTGCGGGAAGCGATCGAGCCGAATGCCGAAGTGGTCGAGGTCCCTGCGGAAGCGACCGTGCGGTTCCGCACCGCCAGCTCCGAATCAGACCTGGGCGAGTTGTTGACTCAGTTGATCAAGGCCGGCATCCGGGTCGTGCAGTATCGCGAATTGCAGACCGACCTGGAAGAAGCATTCATGTCGTTCACGCGTCCCAAAGAATCGGCAGGGGCTAAGCAGGCCGTCTCGGGAGGCAAGATCAATGCTTAGCGCGCTCATCCGGCGGGAATTGATCAGTCCGTTGCGTCGGCGACGAATGATGGTCTTTCAGTTGGCGCTGGCGACTCTGTTCGGGCTGTTGATCGCGCTGCGCTGGCCGACGGACGGACGCGTCGCCTTGACGGGGACGCGTTCGCAGGAGATTTTTCAACTCTTCAGTTACGGTTTGCTGGCGACCTTGTTGTTGTTGCTGCCGGTGTTTCCGGCGACGAGCATCGTCAGCGAGAAAAAACGCGGGACGCTGGCGCTCCTGCTCAACACGCCGTTAGGGCCGCTGCGAATTTTTGCGGGGAAGCTGCTGGCGATGCTGGGGCTGGCGGGAATTATCCTGGCGCTGAGTCTGCCGGCCGCCGGCGCTTGTTATTCCATGGGCGGACTGTCGCTCTACGGGCATCTGGGCAAGGTTTACCTGCTCCTGGCCCTCGTTGCGCTGCAATACACGGTCCTGGGATTGCTGGTAAGCAGTTACGCGCAAACGATTGATGCCGCGGTTCGCATCACTTATGGCATCGTTTTGGCGTTGAGTGTTTTGACGCTCGGCCCGCACTATTTCTTTCAAGGCACAGCGGGAACGTTCGCGGACGCGAGCGACTGGCTGCGGTGCCTTTCTCCGTTTGCGGCGATCATGTCGCTGACGGGGGGAGAGAACGTGGGAGGCCAAGGCATCATCTCCCGGACGGATTTGTTATCGCGCTTCGCCGTGTGGTCGGTCGCCATTTCCGTCATCTGCTCGGTATGGACGATTGCCCGGCTGAATCACAAGATCTTTGATCGTTCGCGCGCCGCGGGGGCCATCAGCGATGACCAGACGCTGGCCGTGCGAATGTTTCGGCGGCTGTTCTTTCTGGTCGATCCTCAGAAGCGCAGCCGCAGCATTCCGTCGTATGTCAATCCGGTGATGGTGAAGGAATTCCGCTGCCGTCGCTTCGGCCGGTTGCATTGGCTGCTGCGGCTGGTCGCGATTTGCGCCGTGCTGTCGTTGGGTCTGACCTACGCGACGACAGCGGGCACGTTTGACTGGGGCGCGGAAACGATCGGGGGAATCCTGGTCGTGATGCAAATCGCCTTGATCGTCCTGATCACCCCCAGTCTGTCGGCAGGACTGTTGAGCTCGGAACGGGAGAGCCGGGGTTGGCAACTGTTGCAGTCGACGCCGCTCTCAATTGGCCGCATCATCTGGGGCAAACTGCTCAGCGTGATTCTGCCGCTGATGTTGATTCTGTGTGCAACGCTGCCGGGGTACCTGGTCATGGTGTACATCGAACCCGGAATGCAATTGCAGGTGCAACGCGTGGTGATTTGTCTGGTCGCTACGGCGATCTTTTCCATGTTGCTGAGTGCGGCTGTGGGCAGCCTGTTCGTGCGGACCGCTGCGGCCACCGCAAGTGCGTACGGGGTATTGTTGTTCGTCTGCTGCATGCCGATGCTGATCTGGATGGGTCGCGACGCGCCGTTCGGCCATGACACCGTGCAAACCGCGTTAACCTTCAGCTCCATCGCCGCCGCCTTCTCGGTAATCCGGATGCCGGGATTTCAGCATTACGATTTGCTTCCCGCCAATTGGTGGTTTTTAGGCATCAGTTCCGTCTTGGCGCTGGCGATGCTGATCGCCCAGACCTACCGCATTTCCCGACCACGCTGAGAAGTTTCCATGTGTCATTGTCGACCGACGAACGGGCTTCGCGCGGCGTGGTGGATCGCCGTGTGGTTGTGTGTTGTCAGCAATTTCAGTCTCGCGGCAGTGCAGCCTGATTTTCTCATCGACTCCGATCCGGAATTGGCCCTGCCGGATGACTTGAGAAATTTCAATCCCGCGTACAAGGCGGTTTGGCTGGCGGCCCTCAAGCGCCCCGAGACCGACATGCAGCGGATGGCGGCGGAGACGATTGCGCGTGGTCACCAATACGGCTTCCCGGGCTTGGAGGAAGCAATTCCCGAATTAGAACGGATCCTCAGCGCCGAAACGTCCCATGCATCGGCCCGTTTCGCGGCGGCCCGCGCCCTGATTGTGCTGGACTCGCGGAAATCGGCGGAAAAATTGTTCGCCGCCGGACGGACACACGGGGCGGGACTTCGGCAATTGGTCGAGCCTGCGTTGGCGGAATGGAACTACGAACCGATCAAAGCCGTCTGGATCGAACGCCTCGCCGACCCGCAGGCCGAGCTGCGCGATCGGGTGCTGGCCATGCGCGGGATGGCCCAAACTCGAGACGCCTCGGCGCTCCCCACGCTGATGAACATCGCTCGAGACGAATTGGTCAGCGCCGATTATCGACTGGAAGCCGCCGCCGCGGCCGGAGAATTGTCCGAATCGGGATTGGAGGACGAGGCGGGCCGATTGAGCGGGCAGGCTGACGGGATGCAGCCCGTGGATCGAATTTGCGCCGTGAGATTGCTGTCCCGTCACGCCAGTCCGGCCGCGATCCAGCTGTTGACGACGCTCGCGGGCGACCAAGAGCCCGCCGTCGCGGGGGCCGCGCTGCATCGCTTGAATGACATTGATGCCAACCTGGTGTTGCCGCTGGCGGAAGCGGCGTTCCAAAACGCCGACCAGCGGGTTCGCAGCGAAGGGGTGACGGCGTACTTGCGGCTGCCGACGGCGGAACGAGTTCAAAGCGTCGGTCGACTGCTGAGCGATCCACATGTCGGCGTCCGGCAACAGGTGACTGAAGGTCTGTTGAAATTGTCTGAACAACCGGAATTGAATGAGCCGGTCAAGTCGATCGCCATGGAGGTTTTAGCGGGAGATCGCTGGCAGGGACAGGAGCAGGCGGCGCTGCTGCTGGGAAAGCTGCGACATCAGCCAATTGCGCAGCGCTGCGTGGCGTTGCTGGATTCACCGCGCGCCGAGGCCCGAGTGGCCGTCGCCTGGGCGCTGCGGATGATTGCGGTGGAGGAGACCGTGCCGGGGATCGTCGCCCAGATCGGGCGCAGGACGGTGCAGCGTTTGAAAGAGGACATTCCTCGCATCGACGAGACGGTTGCGCATCTGTTCGAAGCCCTGGGCGTGATCAAAACCAAAGACGGAAACGCCTTGATGTTCGAATACATTCCCAAACGACCGATTTTGGGCGAGCGTTCGCGCAGCGCCGCAATCTGGGCGCTCGGGAAGATTTTTGAAGGAGAGCGCAACGCGGAGTTAGAAGACCAGCTCGGTGACCGCATCCGCGACGATTCGCCGACGCCTCGGGAAAGCCTGATGGTGAAGCAGATGAGCATTGTCACCCTGGCGCGACTGAACTGTGTTGAAGAAGCGCCCTTTTTTCGCCAGCACGGGTCGCCGCCGTACCCTCCCAGCAAGTTCGCGACCGCGTCCCGCTGGGCCTTCAAGCGTTTGACCAACGAAGAGCTGCCGCCCCTCACCCCCAATACCATCAGGCAGGGCGCATGGTTTCTCGAACCGCTGCCGTGACGATCGTCTCTCCGCAGCGCTGCCTGTCTCGTTCGCGCTGAAGGGAGTCAACCGTGCATCTGAGCGGCTTTCATCATGTTGTCGTATGGGCTTGCCTCGCGGTGTCCGCCGCGGCGGCGGAGACGCTGGAACCGGGTGAAAACCTCGTCGCCGACGGTATCCCGGAAATTCCGCTGCGGCTCGTGGAAGACGTTTCCCGGTACACCGAATCGCGCAGCGCCCAGTTTTTTGACTGGCATCCTTTGCGGCGGGAAATGCTGATCGGAACTCGTTTCGGAAACACCAGCCAAGTCCACCGGTTGACCGTTCCCCTGGGTGCGCGGAGTCAATTGACTTATTTTCGCGAGCCGGTCGGCAATGCGACCTTCGATCCTATTGACGGGCGGTTCTTCCTGTTGACCAAGGACCAGGGCGGCGATGAATTTCATCAGATCTTTCGTTTTGACGACAATACGCAGCGCTCTGTTTTGTTGACCGACGGTCGGCGGTCTCAGAACGGCAGCTGGGTCTGGAGTGCGAACAATGACCGGATCGTCTACGCTTCCACCGCGCGAAACGGCAGCGATCGCGACTTGTGGACCGTGAACCCAGCCGAGCCGGCGTCGCGTAAGCTCCTCGTGGAATTGTCCGGCGGAGGTTGGTCGGCCCAGGATTGGTCGGACGACGGTCGTCGAATTCTCGTCCGCCAATATTTGTCGATCAATAGTTCTCGTCTGCACCTGCTGGACGTGGAGTCCGGACGGTTGCAACTGTTGACGCCGGAAACACCCGAAGCGGCCTATGACGACGCCCGGTTCGGCGCCGGCGAAACGATCTATGTCACGACGGACCGCGGCCAGGAATTTTTGCGTCTGGCCACGATCAAACCAATTCCCGACGGCGGCCCGGCGGTGCCGGAATTCCTGCCGATCGAGATTTCCTGGGATATTGAAGCGTTTGAGATTTCTCCGGACAGGAAACATCTGGCGTTTCTGGCAAATGTCGCGGGAGGTTCTCAGCTGTACTTCATGGACTTGAACGGTGATCCTCCGGTCCCGGAGCGGATTGATGCCTGGCCGCTGTGCCAGATGACGTTGGGGCGATGGCGCTCCGACAGTAACGAGTTCGCCGTGACAGTCAGTGCGCCGGAACACCCGTCGGACGTCTATTCCGTGGACATAGGCACGCGCCAGGTAACACGTTGGACCCAGAGCGAACTGGGGGGGATTGTCGCGGACGAGTTGGCGCCGGCCCGGCTGATCGAGTGGCCGTCCTTCGACGGTCGGACGATTTCCGGGTTTTTGTACCGCTCGCCGAAGTTTGCCGGAAAGCGGCCGGTGATCGTCAATATCCATGGAGGTCCGGAAGGCCAGTCGCGGCCGATGTTTCTCGGGAGAAGCAACTATTTCATCGCGGAACTCGGCGTGGCGATGATCTATCCCAATGTTCGCGGTTCGGCGGGTTATGGCCGGACGTTTCTCAAGCTGGACGACGGCCTGCTGCGGGAAGACTCGGTGAAAGACATCGGCGCGTTGTTGGACTGGATTCGTGAGCAGCCGGATCTGGATGCCGAGCGAGTGATGATCACGGGAGGCAGCTACGGCGGCTACATGACGCTGGCCTGTGCCACGCACTTCAACGATCGCATCGCCGCCGCGCTCGATGTGGTCGGCATCTCCCATTTCGGTACGTTTCTGAAGAATACGGAAAGCTACCGACGTGACTTGCGACGTGTGGAATACGGGGATGAACGCGATCCGGCGATCGCCGAGTTTTTCGAGCGAACCGCGCCGCTGAACAATGCCCATAAAATCGCCAAGCCGTTGTTCGTCGTCCAGGGAGGCAACGATCCCCGGGTGCCCGCCACGGAATCTGCGCAGATGGTCTCGCGCGTGAAACAGAACGGAAGTTCGGTCTGGTACTTGCTCGCCAAGGACGAAGGGCACGGATTCCGCAAGAAGGCCAACGCGGATTTTCAGTTTTACGCCACGGTCCTGTTCGTTCGGCAATTTCTCTTGTCCCCGTGATGTGCGATTGGCCGCCGTACGTCGCGAGTTCAAATCGCCTCGCTCAGGAGCGAAAGATCGCCGAGCGATGGTTGGACACGCAATTTTCAACACTTGTTCGTCGCTCCCGGAGGGAACATTCATGGAAAGCTTGAGGCCGATCCAAGAGACCCGGCGCTACCGCGACTCTCGCCGTCTCTTTAAGACCAACACCACGCGTCCGTGGCAGCCCTGGTTATTTTTTGCGGTGGTTTTGCTCGGCAGGACGCTGCCTGCGACAGCCGATTCGCCGCTTTCCGCCGTTTCCTGGCAACCCGCCCACCCCGTGCTGATTCGCAACGAACACAGTCCCGTCACGCGGGTCGTGGTGACGGTCGACTCGAACACCGAGGTCAACACCAAGTCGCTCACCTTTGATCTCAGCCGGTCCAGCGACTTGACCGATCTCGAATCGCTCTCGCTGTATGCCACAGGCGATCAGGACTCCTTTTCTTCGGCACATCCCAGCTGGGTAAGCCGCAGGAACCCGCGCGGCAATTGACTTTTTCCGTAAACCAACTGCTCCAGCCCGGCAAGAACGTCTTTTGGCTCTCTGGTCGGTTGAAATCGACGGCGAACCTCGCGCATCGGGTCGCCGCGACGTGCAAGAACGTCGAAACGACGTTGGGGAACGTCACACCGGTTGATGAATCGCCGCGCGCCGGTCATCGAATCGGCGTGGCCCTGCGCCGGCAGGGAGATGACGGCGTCCACACCCATCGCATTCCCGCGCTGACGACGTCGGCCCAGGGAACGCTGCTTTGCGTCTACGACCTGCGGCGGCGCGCGGGACGGGACTTGCAGGAAGACATCGATATCGGCTTGAGCCGAAGCGTCGACGGCGGCCAGACCTGGGAGCCCGTTCGCGTGATCATGGACAGGGGCGAGTTCGGCGGGCTGCCGCAGGAACAGAATGGATGCAGCGACCCCGGCATCGTGGTCGATCGCCAAACGGGGGAGATTTTTTGTTTTGCCGTCTGGATGAACGGCAAGCCCGGTAAGCATCAATGGAACGCGGACGGTTCCGAGCCGGGCTTCGACATTGGGACCACCGCACAATTTTTGATGGTCCGCTCGCAGGATGACGGGCTGACCTGGTCGCAGCCGGAGAATCTGACGCGAGCGCTGAAACAAGAGGCGTGGTGGCTGCTCGCCCCGTCCCCGCAGCAAGGGTTTCAACGAGCCGATGGAACGCTGGTGATGCCGATTCAGGGCCGGGAAGGTGGCGACCCCCTGGCGACGTTCGCCACGATCATGACCAGTCACGACCATGGAAAAAGCTGGACGGTCGGGAAGCCGGCGTACCATGGCGGCAACGAATGCCAGGCGGCGGAACTCAGCGACGGTTCGATCATGCTCAACATCCGCAACGACCGCGAGCGTTTTCGCGCGGTTTTTGTCACCAAAGATCTGGGCCAAACCTGGAAACCGCACGAGACCAATCGCAATCGATTGATCGAGCCGTGCTGTAATGGCAGCCTGTTGCGGATTGACGCCAAGCTCCGCGGGAAATCGCAATCGGTGCTGCTGTTTGCCAACCCGCATTCGCAGACGAGCCGCACACATCAGACGATTCAGGTCAGTTTTGACGACGGCCGAACCTGGCCCGAATCCCGACGTCTGCTGCTGGATGAGGGGCGTGGCGCCGGCTACCCAAGCCTGACGCGCGTCGACGACCAGCATGTGGCCATCGTTTACGAAGGCAGCCAGTCGCAGCTGGTGTTCGAGAAATTCTCGCTCGATGAACTTTTAACGCGATGACCGGAAAAATCCCCGTTACGATGAATCTTTCTGGCTTCTGAAGGAACTACAGCATGCCCGCCCATGATCGAACGGCGTTCGAAGAGATGTACACCGGCAAGGCCCCCTGGGATATCGGCAAACCGCAACCGGCCTTGGTCCGCGCGGCCGATCAAGTCACGGGAGCCGTCCTCGACGCCGGTTGCGGAACGGGGGAGAATGCGCTGTTCTTTGCCGGCCGCGGTCAAAAAGTCACCGGCATCGATTTCCTCGCCGGGCCCATCGCACTCGCCCGGCAGAAAGCGGCTGCGCGAAATCTGACGGCCACGTTCCTGGTGATGGATGCCCTGGAACTGAAACAGCTGCCGGAAGTCTATGATTCCGTGATCGACTCGGGACTGTTTCATGTCTTCAGCGACGACGATCGAAAGCGCTACGTCGACGGGTTGTCGACGGTGACGAAGCCCGGCGGGCGGTTGTTTTTAATGTGTTTCTCGGATGCCGAACCTGGTTCGCAGGGGCCGCGGCGTGTTTCTCGGCAGGAATTGGAAACTGCGTTTGCTGACGGATGGTCGTTGGAGACGATCGAGCCGGTGCAATTCGAAATCCGTCCCGATCTTCCTGATCTTCAATTCACTCCCGGAGGTCCGCGGGCGTGGTTTGTCGTGGCGAAGAAACTTTGAAGGCGGGCCATGAAATCACACACCGAGTATTTGACCTTCAACCTGCCGGCTCGGATGGCGTTTGAGAACATCACGCCGAAAATCGAAGAGATCGTCCAGAAAAGTGGCGTCAGGGAGGGCCTCGTGTTATGCAACGCGATGCACATTACCGCGTCTGTTTTTATCAACGATGACGAATCCGGCCTGCACGAAGACTACAAGAAATGGCTCGAAGATATTGCTCCATTCGATGCCTCACCGAAACGATATTCCCACAACCGAACTGGTGAGGACAATTCGGATGCCCACATGAAACGACAGATCATGGGCCGGGAAGTCGTCGTGGCGATTACGAACGGCAAACTGGACTTTGGACCGTGGGAGCAGATCTTTTACGGCGAATTCGATGGTCGTCGGCCCAAGCGGGTCTTGGTCAAGGTGATTGGAGAGTAAAATGAGCAATTCCAAACTCAAGAACTCTCGGATGTCGTGTGGGTTGCGGCAACATCCCCAACTGAACTCACTCGGCATGATCTGGGCGACGGTTTGGCGATTTCATTCTGGTGAAATGGCGATGAGGAGAACCCACTCACCTGCCAATGGCGAGTTGTTGCCAAGAATGGAAAACAGCTCCGGCGAGTCGTATCTCAGTTGGAGGAATTCCTGACGGCAAGAGGAGTCCGGTGCAACCCGGCTCACGTCAATGGGTGTATCAGCCATTTTTGAGATGAAGGGCCGTGGGAAGTGGTGTCGAAGTGATAGTTGACATCGATGCTGAAGAATTGCTCCGACGATACTCAAACGGTGAACGAGTGTTCGTGGAAATCTGTCTCGCAGATGGGTCGGTGCTGGAGGGTGCAATGCTACAAGGAGCGGCCTTTGAAGATGGGTTCTTCAGTGATGTCGATGCCCGAAGAGCAAATCTTCGTGGGGCGACCTTTCGCAACATGAACCTCAAATGCACTGATTTCCGGGGGGCGGATTTGACGAACGCCATTTTCGAGGATGTCCTGATTGAACACGCGGCATTCAAGGGGGCAGTTGTTACCAACACCGTTTTTACAGGAATGCAGTTCCACGGCCACGTGATCGAAGACTTTCGACCTGACGATTGGGACTGGGAAGACTCACCTGCCTAATGTGGAAAACTGCGTGCGATCAATGTTCGACGAAGCTGCTCTTCTCAAAATTCTTCGACGATGCCGTGTCTTGGTTGCTCAGTCGGAGGACTCAGACTGGTCGTGTATGGATGCCAAGGACATCCTTGGGAGTCTCGATGATTCAATCCAACGTTTGGAGCAATCATCGACGGTCGCGATTGATCAACTGAGGTTTCTATTTGTTGTGGCTGGCCCGTTCCAGGAGACTTCCATGAGCAACTGCTGGTCCAAAGAGTTCCTCGTGCTGGCAGAACGCTTTGACGAGATCATCGGAGAGTCATCGTAGCTGGAACATCAATCTGACTTTACCTCATGCTGTCCCACCCCTCATCCCAGCCGTTTGTGGAATTGGGACATGCTTAAGACGAGCAAGACGGTCGCCATGCCCCAGAGGACGGCGACGTGTTCCATCAGTTCGCTCCAGCCGGCGCCGCGTAGGATGACGCCGCGCGAGGCGTCGATCATCCAGGTCGTGGGAATCGCATACGCCAGATACCAGAAGAACGGCGGCATCGATTCCACGGGAAAGACGTAACCCGAGAGAAAGATGGACGGGATCACCGTGCCGATCGCCAACTGCATGGACGCGTCGCGGGTGGCGGCCCGCGTGGAAATCCACAGGCCCAGGCCGATCATCCCTAAAATGAACGGCAGGCTGATGATCAGCAGCGTGAGGAACGAGCCATGGATGGGCACCTGGAACGCCGTGCGCATCAACAGGGCAATCACGCAGAACTCGGTGATGGTCAGGCAGAGATACGGCGAAAGTTTGCCGAGGATCAATTCGCTGGCGCGGACGGGCGTCATGAACAGTTGCTCCAGCGTGCCGTTTTCTTTCTCTCGCACGATGGCGTTGGCTGACAGCATGACGGCCATCATCTGGCACATCACGACGAGTAAGCCGGGAATAAAAAAATTGGCCGAGCGCGTATCGGGGTTGAACAGAATCTGCGGACGCGATTCGACCGGGATCGGGCGTGAACCCAGCAGTTGCTTCAACGATTCCCGCAAGGCGATGGCGTTTCCCACGCTGACGGCCTCCGCGGCGACGCTGGATTGCGACCCGTCAACCAGAATCAACAGTTGGGCCGTCGACCCTCCCAGGATCTGCCGGGAATAGTCTTCCGGAATCTTGATGCCGACATGCGCCCGGCCCGAAATGATGGCCTCGCTCATTTCCTGATCGGTGAAGACCTCGCCGATGATCGTGAAATCTTCGGTGTTCTCAAAACTGCGGAGCAGTTGCCGGCTTTCTTGCGTGCGGGCCTGATCGAACACCACCGTCGAAACATGCCGGACATTGGTGTCGATCGCGTATCCGAGCATGAACAGTTCCACGATCGGCACGAACAGGCTGAAAAACAACGTGGCCGAGTCGCGGAGAATATGCAGGAATTCTTTTCGCGCGACGGAAAACGCACGCTGAAAGGAAAACAGGTTGGGAGATGAAACCATGAGACTCAGCGTTAAAAAAATGGTGCAAAAACGTCAGCAGCCCTGCGGACAATCAGTGAATTCGCGATCTTCAGGAACCGCCGTTTCCATTGTTGGTTTGTGATCGGGACAACATCACAAAGACATCTTCCAGCGTCGCGACGGCCGGGCGGACGTCGAGCCCGGTTAGTCCCAAATCGGCTTCCGAGCGGTCGGCGTCAACCAGCGCGAAGACCGATTGTCCGAAAACCGTCGCCTGCCGCACCCCGGGGACCGCACGCAGTCGGTCAAGCAACTGGGCCGGTTCCGGATCGCGAATTTCCAGCCGCCGCGTCCCGGGGGGCGTGACCCCCGGCAACTGCTTCAATTCGCTGGGAGTGCCGCACGCCAGCAAATGGGCCAGATAGATATAACCGACGCGCGAACAGCGCTCGGCTTCATCCATGTAATGCGTCGTGACGAACAGCGTGATTCCTTCGGCGGCCAGCCGGAACAGCAAGTCCCAAAGGTCGCGACGCGCGACCGGGTCAATCCCGGCGGTCGGTTCGTCGAGGAATACCAGATCGGGCTGATGCAGCAGCGCGCAGGCCAGCGCCAGCCGTTGTTTCCATCCCCCGGACAATCGGCCGGCCCGACGATCGAGGTAAGGTCCGACGCCGAGTTGTTCCACCAGGTCCGCCTTGCGCTGGCGGGCCGCTGCCGGTGAAAGTCCGTAAATCCCCGCGTAAAAGTCCATATTTTCGCGGGCGGTGAGGTCTTCATAGAGCGAAAACTTCTGCGACATGTAGCCGATCTTCGCCCGCACGCGTTCAGCCGATGACTTCACGTCGAACCCCAGCACGCGGGCGGAGCCTTCGGCGAACGGGATCAATCCGCACATGCCGCGAATTAACGTCGTTTTTCCGGACCCGTTCGGCCCCAGGAGTCCGAACACCGAACCTTTGGAAACCTGCAGACTGACCCTCTCCACGGCGGTGAATTTGCCGAACCGAATCGTGACATCGCTGACGTCGATGACGAGCTCGTGGCTGGCGGGGTGATCGGCGGCGGAACCGTCAGCCATGAATGCGAAATTCCTGGAAACAGGCGGCGCGGAAGTGCGGCGTTCCTGAGATCATAATGCGGGCCGGTCCGGATGAGTAGCGGCGTTGTTTTGCGAACTTCGACCCGGATGCGAATGAATTAAGGTTGATCCGCGGCGGCGGAAACGGCATCCTGTGACGAACTTTCGCCAAAAGGAAGCCCAGGATGACGGCTGCCACACCGCTGTTGGACATTCAAGGACTGAAGACTTCGTTCCGCAGCGGTCGCGGCGAGGTCAAAGCCGTCGACGAGATCTCCCTCGAAATCTCGGCGGGAAAAACGCTCGGACTGGTCGGCGAATCGGGGTCGGGAAAATCGGTGACGTCGCTGTCGATCATGCGGCTGCTGCCCGACATCGGGGCGCACATCGCCGGCGGGCGGATCTCGTTTCTCGGCAAAGACCTGGTAAAACTTCCGCCGCGCGAGATGCAGCAGCTGCGCGGCAAAGAGCTTTGCATGATTTTCCAGGAGCCGGGCACGTCGCTGAACCCGCTGTATCGAGTCGGCTGGCAGGTGATGGAGGCCATTCGGCTGCATGAACGGGTCTCCAAGCAGGAAGCCCGCCTGCGGACGATTCAGTTGTTTCGCGAGGTCGGCATTCCCGAGCCGGAACAGCGCATCGACCGGTTTCCACACGAATTGTCCGGCGGACAAAAGCAGCGCGTGATGATCGCCATGGCGCTGAGCTGCAATCCTAAGCTGCTGATCGCCGATGAACCGACGACCGCCCTCGACGTGACCATTCAGAAACAGATTCTGGAATTGATCCGCAAACTGCAAGTCGAACGGAAGATGGCGGTGCTGTTCATCACGCATGATCTCGGCGTGATTTCGGAAATCGCCGACGACGTCGCCGTGATGTATCGCGGCAAAATCGTCGAGTACACATCGGCCAGGGAAATTTTCAGCAATCCCAGTCACCCGTATACGAAAGGTTTGCTGGCCTGCCGGCCGCGGTTGGACGCCGTCCGCCGGCGCTTGCCGACCGTGGCCGATTATATGGAAACGACGATCGCACCGGACGGCCGGGTGACGATTGTGGAAAAAGCGTTGACGCCCGCCCGGTTGTCGCAGATCGAGAGCCGGGGCCGAGGCCGGTTGCTGCATCCGGAGGCGGACATGACGGCGACGCAGCGCGCGTCGCTGGCAGCCGCACAGTCCGCCGACACGGAATTCGTTCCTGCCGGCCAGTCGCCGGTGTTGCGCGTGCGCGACCTCAAGGTCCACTTTCCAATCAAGAAGGGATTTCTCCGCCGCACGGTTGGTTTTGTCAAAGCGGTCGACGGCATTTCGTTCGATGTCTACCGCGGGCAGACGCTGGGGCTCGTCGGCGAGTCAGGCTGCGGCAAAACCACGACCGGCCGGGCGATCGTGCGGCTCAATCCGATCACGTCCGGGACGATCGACATCGACGGAGAAGACTGGACGAAGAAATCCGGCCAGGAACTGCGCAACCTACGCCGCAAAGTGCAGATTGTGTTTCAGGATCCGTACAGCTCGCTCAATCCACGCCTGACGGTGGAGGCGATGCTCACGGAAGCGATGGCGGTGCACCACTTGGGCACGTCTGCGGCCGATCGCCGGGCGCGGGCCGCGGTCTTGCTGGAAGAAGTGGGGTTGTCCGTCGAGCATTTATCGAGGTATCCCCACGAATTCTCCGGCGGGCAGCGGCAGCGACTGTGCATCGCGCGGGCGCTGTCGGTCGAGCCCGAATTCCTCATCTGCGACGAATCGGTCTCCGCGCTCGACGTCTCGGTGCAGGCGCAGGTGTTGAATCTGCTCAAGGAATTGCAGGAACAGCATGGCTTGAGCTACATCTTCATCAGCCATGACTTGAGCGTGGTGAAATTCATGTCCGACATGATGGCCGTGATGAACCAGGGCAGAATCGTGGAGTTCGGCCCGTCGGAACAGATTTATGCCGCGCCGCAGGAAGAGTACACGCGCCGGCTCATTGCCGCGATTCCGCAGGTGTCGCTGGAAAAAATCGAGCAGCGGCTGCGCGGATGATCGGGACATCTCAGGAATTTTCGCCATGCAGCTGCTCGAATTCTCCGCGCTGAGCGATTGCCGGGCAGGAGCCGCCGCATGAAACGACGCGGGCCCGCGGTCGTCTGGTGCTGGACGGGATTGGCGGTCGCGGCGGTCTTGGGACTGCTGTTGTCCGATGCGCGCGAATTGTTTTCTCTCACCGAACGACTCACCGGGATCACGCTGGGAATCTGGCTTCCCTGGCATGAAGTCGGATTGGCGGATACGGCGTGGTCGTGGCGGATCACGCCCTTGGCCGCTTGGTGGGGCATTGCCTGCGGATTGACGGCCTGTTTGCTGGGCTGGCAGGCGGAAGAACCAGCGGCCCCATTGCCGATGGGCGTTCTCGGCGGATTGATGTGGGCCGCCCTGTTGACGGTGCTGTTTGCCGACAACCTGATCGTAATGACCGCGGGCTGGTGCGGCCAAAGCGTGTTGATCGGTTTCTGGCTGGCCTGGCCGGCCCGATCGACCGAGCGCGTGACGGCGATACGAAGATCTCTGGTAACCGCATGCTTGGGGGGACATGATTTGGATCACCGGGGTCTTGCTGGTCGGCTTAGCGTGGCGGACTTTTGACTTCGCCTCGTTGGAAGCAGCAGATTTTGTCCACGACGGATGGAAGAGACAGCCGGCGGTCTGCGGGCTCGCCGGTTCGTGCTTATTGATCGGGATTCTGGCGCGCTGCGGGTGTTCCCCTGGCTCGGGGGATGGCAGGGCGTGACCGCCTGGGGTGGTTCTCAGAACGGATGGGTGTTCGGCGTCTGGGCAGGGCCCATGGCGATGTGGATGTTTCTGCGGGTCTGGCCGCTGTTGAGCTGCGCGCCGGAGACGGTGGCGCTCGGGCAGGGACTCTGCCTGCTCGGAGCCCTCGCCAGCGCATTTCTCGCGACCGGTCAGTCCGATCCAAGGCGAATCCTGCTGCTCCTGGCGTCGTCCCAATACGGTGTGCTGATGTCAGCGGCGATCGTCCCGGATCTGCTCGATCTGCGCTTGGTCGCTTTCGCCACCTGGGGAATTGGACTGGCCGGATTGGCTTTATACTTTTCGGTCGCGGGTGAAGGCGCTGCGCCTGGTCCGCCGCAAGTTCATCGACGCTGGAGCGCTTGCTGCGCCTGGATTTTGTTGTCGGGAGCCTGCCCAGGGGCGATGTTTTGGATCGCCTCCAGTTATCTACAGGCTGTCGATCAGCGCGCCGCCGCGGCGGCTGAACAAATCGCGGAGAGTGATGCGGCGGTTGGCTTGGTGCAACATACGGAGGCGTTGCAAAACGTCTTTCGGCCGGAACCGCTGCCAAATCTCACCTGGTGCGCCGCCTGGAGCGGCTGGCTGTTTTTTTCTGCATTCGCCGGTTGGCGCGCCTGGCGGTCTTCGAACACTGACGGATCCCGACGCGGAACCGATCGCATCGCCGGGCTCGCCATCGCCGCGGCAATTTGCTCAGTCCTGGTGGCGGCAATTCTCCTACGCGACGGACTGAATCCCTTCCCGGTGAAAAATGGGTTGGTGTGGTGCGGGCTGGGCGCTACGGCCGCGGGTTGGTTGATTTCCTTGAGGATCTGTCGGGACGTTCAACGGACGGATGACCGATTGGGGCAGTTGGGCCTGTGGGCGCGACTGGTGAAGCGAGAACTCTTTCTAAACGACGTGATCTCTCGGGGAATTGACGAGCCGATTCGTGGTCTGGCATGGCGGGGTCAAGAACTGGAGGAAACTTTGCAGCGCCGGCTGCCGGGTTTATTCGTCGACGGATTGATTCGCCCTGCGGTGGCGGCGATCGAGGAGTTGCGGAGCCAATCGACTTCGTTCTACGCTGGGGCCCTGTTGTTGACCATCGGGTCGCTGCTCCTCACCTGGTTATCTCTCATCGGTTGAGCTTGGCATGCATGTTTGGGGCGAAATCCGTGGGTTTTTGCCGCTGTTGCTGACGGTCCTTCCGGCGTGGGGCGCGGCTTGGGCGTGGTTGATCTCACGGCACGGAGCGGCGGCCGCACGTCGGACGGCTGTCATCAACTCATCGTTGACGCTCGCCGTCGCGTTGATCATGGCTGCCGACTTCCTGGCGACAGGCGGTGATCAGTTGATCGGGTTCGGCGTTCCCTGGTTGGAAACGGGCCCGGTGCGAATGACCTGTTCCTTCGGCGTCGACGGGCTCTCCCTCTGGCCGATGGTCGTCCTGGCGCTGGCAGGGTGGACCATCGTGCTGGCCGCGGAATCGTGCTGCGTGAACTGGACAGCCAGTGCATATGCCGGACTGCTGCTTGGGCAATCGCTCGGCTTAGGAATTTTCGCCGCGCAAGATTTCGTGTTGTATTTCTGTTGTTGTGCAGGATGGTCGTGGTGGTCGTTCGCGGCGGTCGGACGGCCTGGAGGCTGCGCACGCCGCGCCGCCGCGCAGCGATACCTGCTGATTTCGAGCGTCGGCAACGGCCTGGTGGGAATCGCGGCAACCTGCCTGGTTGTCTGTCAGGCAGGCATGGCGCGGGAACTGTACGGAAAGCCGGGGGAAATCTCCTTCGAATTTTCCCGCATGATCACGGGGTTGTCGCGGTCGATTCACAGTCATGAAATTGCGTGGGAGTTCTGGTCTGGTTATCAACCGACGGTGCTGTTGTTCTGTCTGGGAGGACTTTGGCTGCGCTGGCCGATGTTCCCCTGGCATGGCTGGTGGCCGGCCGTGATGTCTCGCGCGCGGGCTCCGATGGCGGCCTTATTCGGCGCCGCAACGGCATTACAAGCGGGTTACCTCCTGTTCCGATTCATCGTTCCGTTTTGCTCCGACCCAGGAGCCGAATGGCCCGATTGGGTTTGCTGGGTTGCGGCCGGGACCGTGTTTTATGCGGGAGTGCTGGCCTGCGCTCAAGATCAGCTTCGTTCCCTGGCCGGCTATCTGGCTCTGAGCGGCCTGGCGACGGCCTTAATTGCCGGCGTGGCGGGGACCGCGTG
>JAXMBR010000034.1:0-42201 GCA_046349715.1 Planctomycetaceae bacterium
TCTGATCTGCCCTGCCTCCCGTCCGGGATGTCATTTACCGAGCAGATGACCTATGATGAACTGGGTCGCCAGAAGCTGCACATCACGTTCGAAGGGGCCGTGGTTGAGAACGTGTATGGTAGCGACGGCCGGCTGTCGCAAGAGTTGTTCTTTGACAACCTGGCGCAATATGCCGAGGGAGCGGGGACGCCGACCCAGACGTGGACGTTCACCTACGATGCCTACGGGCGTCAGGTGAATGTGGCCAAGTACGTCACCGCGACTGACACCACCACCAACGAGTCGTCGACGTACGACAGTCAGGGACACATCGCTTCGACCACAATGGGTGAAGGGACCGTCTCTTACACGTACGACGTCTACGGCCGGCTGGCCAGCACCATCGTCGGGACGCCCGCCAATCCCGATCGAGTCACGTACTACACGTACGACGTGTTGGGACGCCTGAAAACGGTCGTGGAAGACCAGACCCCGGCCATCACGACTGACGACACGCTGAACACGGCTTATGGTTACACCCTGCAGGGGAACCTGGACCGGGTCGACCTGCCGAACGGGACGATCGAGCAGTACGAGTACGATTCCCTGAATCGGCTCGACAAGCTGACTGAATACGCCCCCGACAGCACCCCCGACGACGTGTCGGACAACGCGAAGATCGCTGAGTACGACTACACCGTCCGGGCCGACGGACAGCGGACGCACGTCACCGAGACGTTCTGGGCGAACGGCAGCGCGAGCCCGACGGTGGTCAACGAGATTTCGTGGACCTACGACGGCCTCAATCGCCTGATCGAAGAGGACTTCGACTCGACCGACAACGCGCTCGATTACACCGAGCACTTCACCTACGACCTGGCCTCGAACCGCATCCTCGATGTCCGCGACCTCGGCCGGGACGGCTCCATCGACGCCACCACGGCGTCCGCCTACGACGCCAACGACCGCCTGCTGTCGGAGGTGAAAGTCACCAATTCGGCGAACCTCGTCACGACGTACGGTTACGTTGTCACCCAGCAAACGTCGAAAGTGGTGACGGAAGGCGTCTCCACCGTCAGCAGCACCGGCTTCGCCTACGATCTCGCCGGGCGAATGACGCTCGCCACGGTGACGCAATTCACCAATGGTACTGCTTCCTCGATAGAGCGGACGACGTATGCGTATAACTCGTCGGGCATCCGCACGTCAGCCACGACTGAGACCGATTCCAATGCCGATGGCACCGCCGAATCGACCGTCCGTACGGAATTCCTGAACGACGCGAATAACCAAACCGGCTACAGCCAGGTCTTGCGGGAATCGCAGTTCACGGCGGTGAATGGCGTCTCGACCCTGACGCAAACGATTGACTACACCTTCGGCCACACACAGATCAGCCAGACAACCAAACAATACGACGCCAACGGTTCCGTCACGTCGTATGCAGTCCGCGTCTTCGGCCACGACGGCCACGGCAGCGTCCGCGTCCTGACCGACATGCTCGGCGCGCTGGTCCAGATGTACGCCTTCGACGCCTACGGCCAGATGGTGGGTCTCTGGAATGCGGCCGGGCAACTGATCACTGGCGGCAACGGCCAATACGCCGACGCCAAACTTGCCGTGACCAACCTCCTCTACTCCGGCGAGCAGTTCGACACCCGCATCGGCCAGCAGTATTTGCGTGAACGCTACTACGACGCCTCCACCGGCCGATTCAACAGCCTCGACCCCTTTTACGGCAACAAATTCGACCCGCTCAGCTTCCACAAATACCTGTATACGCAGGGGAATCCGATCACGGGGATCGATCCCAGCGGATTGATGTCTATGGCAGAGGTTGGAGCCGTCCTTTCCAATATCAGTTTCCAGGTAGCTAGACTGACTATCACATATGCCTCTGTAATTCAACGTGTCACAACTATTGTAGTTGCTGCTCAGCTTATCAGCCTCTTTACGATGGTTGCAGAGGAGTTCGGATTCTTTCCACAAACACCCATCAACGATATCGCATTCACCATCTCATCTTTCGGGTTGGTGCCCTTGTTTAACATGCAGGCGTTTGGTGCAATGGCACGCGACGTCATGCGACCACTTCGTGGCACATCAACGGGGGGCGAGCTGCTTACTGGCTCAATAGCAAATCAGAGGGTTATCAGCGGTTCGAACAGACCGGGATTTACTCAAGCTGGCAATCCAGCTTACAGGGACACTGCACCATATAAACCGCGGTCTCTTGTCGCGGAAGGACAATTGGCCCGTGATGGCCGAGGCGACGAGCAATGAATTCGTCTATGGAAGGACACTGGTCGAGGCATACCAACCCCGAATCGCTGGGTCACCACACGAGGTGCGATAAAAGGACTGTCAAGATCACAAGTGAAAGACAAGCTCGCGCTTGATTATGAACCAGACATGATGGCAGATGTAAATCCATACGATGGAACCTGGGCTCGAGTAGGACCTGCAAATGGTCAACCGAATGGAACGCAAGGTGGTGCTTTGCAAATTGAGATTCCGGACAAATCCTATAATATGTCGAATGTGCAGCCTTTTCCGATAAATGGAATTCAATAAAGGGCAAGAATGAACAGCGAGGTACAGAATAGAATTGTTTTACCTAATGGTAATAGTGTTGTTTTACCGGGACCGCTTCATGATTTGCTTTGTGACGGCAGTAAATACTATATCGTTGTTAAGACTGATACTCCCAATACTATAACCGACAATGTTTTTGCGGTTTCCTATGATGGACGCGTTGTTTGGAGGATTGAGGATGTCCTGCCTCAGCTCACCAACTCATTCGATATCGGAAGAATTCGACAGAACGGCATCCTTGAATTTTATAATACTGACGGATGGTGGGTTGCAGTTGACCGCGCAACAGGTAAGGCAACGGGAATCGCTGCTGACTTTCATGGACCATCTGGCGAGGTGTTGGATCGTACATATAATTCTGTGCGTAGTTCCGTAGGTCCGGCTCCACCGGACAATCAAACTGATCTTTGACCGCGCGGTAAAAATACATTGTCGCCGGTTGAACCGGCATTTTCTGGTGACTCATCGCCGGTCGCCGCGGAGAAATCGCCCATCCGAAGACGCGGACCGGCCGCTGTCAAGCGGCCGAATGCGAGGCGAATTGGCGTGTGCGGCACGAAATTCACCTTCCGCGCGCACGTTCGCCGCAGTTGTCACTGGAATTTCGCGCGGCCGAAGGCCGGCCATCACGCCGCTCGGCGGGCGTACGACTTCAAATGCCCGCCCAGTTCCGTAGTAGACGGCCTCGTCTAAATCGGTGTGTTTGTGGTAGCGTTCTGCGGGGATTTTCCATGGAGCAAGGGAGGCTCACGGATGGCACAGTCGACTCCGAATCAGTATCCGGTGTTTCTGTCGGAAGAACAACGTCAGCGGTTGCAGGACCTGTGTCCGGAACGGTCGCGCGCCCGGCGAAGAAGATTCGACACGCGCAGGTGTTGTTGAGTGATCGAGACCGAGTGGGCGGGCACAAGACCGGCGGCAGAGATTGCGGAACTCCTGGGAATGCATCTCAACACAGTGGCCCGCATCCGTCGCCGCTTTGTGCTCGGGGGAAGTTCCGGGCGCGGATCGCAAGCCGCGGGAGACACCGCCCACGCCGGCGATCATTGACGGACACGTCGAAGCCGCTGGTGGCGATCTGTTGCAGCGATCCGCCGGAAGGCCGCACCTGCTGGACGATGCAACTGCTGGCCGACACGTTGATGGAACGTCGGATTGTGACACAGGTCTCGGCCGAGACGGTCCGCCGCGTTTTAAAAACGAACTGCAGCCCTGGCGTAAGGACTGCTGGTGCATTCCCGAGCGGGACCGGGCGCTTCGTCTGCCAGATGGAAGAAGTGTTGGATGTCTACACCGCCGAGCACACCGACGACGAGCCGCTGATCTGCATGGATGAAGCCAGCAAACAGCTGTTGCGGGACGAAGTTCACTCCTTGCCGCCCCAACCGGGGCAACCACGCGCGAGGATTATCACTACGAACGTCGGGGAACCAGGCGATCTTTCTCTTCTTCAACCCGCTGGCAGGTCAACGACGGGTCAGTTGCGCGACAGTCGCACCCGGGTGGACTGGGCCGAGGAGATCCGTCGCCTGCTCGATGAAGATTATCCGCAGGCGGAAAGTGAAACCCGTCTGCGACAACCTGAACACGCGCAGAAGCCTCGCTCTACGAGGCCTTTCCGGCGGCCGAAGCCATCGACTGGCCCGCCGTCTGGAGATCATCCACACGCCACGCAACGGCAGCTGGCTCAACGTGGCCGAGATCGAACTGTCGGTCCTCCAGCCGACAATGCCTGGACCGACGGATCGGCACTCCCGCAGAATTAAGCCGCGAGATCGCCGCGGCAACACCAGCGAAACGCCCACCACCGCAAAGTCCACTGGCGATTCACCCGCGACGACGCCCGCACCAAACTCCACCGCCTCTACCCACAACTTTAAGCGAGGTGGTCTACTACGGGACTACGCCGAGAGTTTCTGATGCCCGTTTTGGGATGAGTTCCTGGCGCCGCAAGAGTTTGAGTGCCACACGGAGGCTGACGCAGATTTGGCGAGACAATGACAACCAGACCCGACCGCACAGCAGCCAGGGGTGCGCTGCCTCAGCGGTGTTCGCGGCCCGTTGCGCGTCTTCCGTTGCGGAGCAGCCTTCGGCTACGCCTCAGCCTCTTCCCCCGCTCCAGCCACACATCGGATATTCCCTAACCCCACCTTCATAACGCCTGGCACAGGAAATTGAAGCTGGTCAGTTTAAGGACCAGTTCTCAATGCAGTTGCCAAGCTCCATCCTTAACATTCAAGAAACTGGCGTTCCGAAGGCGTCAAGAGGCTGACCTCGCTTCAGCAATTGAATCGCCACAGGGCGAGTTATTTCTTCTTACCGGCATCATGATAAGGAGGAATAAAACTAGCCGGAATCGCGTTCTTAATTTTGGTGGCGCCGTCCCAGGTCACTCGCGTCTGGGGGACATGCAGAATGGAAAGCTTTTTCAATCCGACCAGGTGATCCATGCCCGCATCGGACACGCCGGTTCCTGTCAGCGCCAATTCCACCAGGCTCGATATTTTCCCGAGATCCTTCAAGCCGTCGTCGGAGATTTTTGTATTGCTGAGCCAGAGTTTCTGCAAGTTGGGCAGCTCTGTTAGGAACACCAACCCCTCATCAGTGACCGCCGTATCGGCCAGGTCGAGCTCTTCCAATTTGGAGCATTCTTTCAGATGAACCAGGCCGGAGCCGTTAATCTGCGTATTGCTGAGCACGAGCTTGCGCATTTCAATCAACCCGGCCAGCGCTTCCAGGCCCTGGTCGGTGACTTGGGTGCCCTGTAAATTCAACACCTGTAAGCTTTTGCAGGCTTTAAGGTGTGCGACACCGGCATCGCCGACGCTGGTGTTCGCCAGCCACAATTCTTCGAGCCTGGAGAGACTTGCGAGATTTGCGAGCCCGTGATCGCCGACTTTGCTGTCATTGAGATTAAGCTGCTTGAGGCTCACCAATCCTTTGACGTGCGCGAGCCCTTCATCGCCCACTTTGGTGCTATTGAGATTGAGTACAGTCAAGTGGGATAACCCTTCCAGATTCTCCAGCCCCGCATCTCCGATCTGCGTTTGAAAAACTTGAAGCTGCTGCAAGTGGGGCAGTTTGTTGAAGGCTGCCATCCCCGCGTCGTTCAGCTTCGTTCGTCCCAAGTGCACCCCGATCACCGGGTGATCCGGATTCGCTTGATCGATATCGATGCGGCCTCCCAGCTTCGTGATGGCCGCCACGGCCGGGTCTGCCGGCGCTCCGGAGATACCCGGAGCACTTGGTTCGTGCCCCCCGCAGCCGATCAGATTCGCGACCACGAACGCAGCTGCAAGAATCGCCTTCATTAACTTCATTATTTTCTACGCTTGGTTCCAGAAGGTTGACGTGCCTTGGCCTCTGCTTCCGTTTCAGGCGTCAATTCGATGTCAATCGTGTTGCGCCCTTTCTTCACTTCTTTGATCAGCGTCGTCTGCGAATTGTATTTGGGAGGAATGATTTCCTTCGCACCCGCGGGCGGTTCTCCCTCCGGCCAGAATGTGGTAACCGACACTTTGTTCATGCCGACCTGTGCCCCTTTGATGTGATTATCATATATTAGCTCATAATTCCCGTCAGCATCCGTCAGACCTCTGCCTGGTTTCCCCCCTTTTTCGGGATTAAATTCCACGGCCATACTGTCCAGAGGTTGCCCGTCCATCGTCACCTTGCCAGTGACGGGAGCTAAGACGGGAAGGTCACCGCTGCCGCAGCCCGCGAGCGAAGTGACTCCCAAAACTCCAATCAACCACGACCATCTCCTTGCAGTATTCATCAAATCCTCTCCACAGTTGGTCCCATAATCAAACTCCGACATCCTCAACGGCCTCAGACGATCAATCGGCCGCTGAAACCTACAAGTCCGCATTGATTGTCTGTGACATCGATGCCCGTACAATTTCGCGCTGACCGACGGACAGGATGAGACAAAACGCCATTCCCGCAGGTCTAGGTCGACTCAATTAAAAAAGACGGCGGCACCGGCAACCAAATGGTTGTGGTGCCGCCGTGACTCAGTTGCGGAGATGGCAGCAGGACATCAACAGATTGATAATCGCCGCACGAAACCCCGCGATTATGCATTCCACTGCTGTTCGCCGAGCCCACTGGCGGCTCTCAATCGAATTAGAACTCTCCGATGACCAAACCATCGTTCCGGGCGGCAAGCCGGCCATAGGTGTTCGTCACAATGTCAGCCGGGTATGGGGCCAAGCTGACCGTCCCTCTCCGCTGATCAATGTTCTCACTGATGAATCGAACTGTGCCATCGCAAAACAAGAAATGGACGCCGCCCACATGCGGACTGCTGAAGGCCCGGCTGGCATGAACCTGATTGCCGGGAGCCCAGGTGTTGGGCCCATCGTAAGTCACGCCAGAAATGTTGGTATTGGCGCTCTTGATATTCCAGCTGGAAGTTTGATTGATGTTGACCACGGGAGAAGCGCTGATCGCGAAAATCGTCGCGGCACCTGCCATCACGCCTTTGAAACTCCAAGCCCGTTCACCGACGCACAACGTATTGCTGGTGCCGTCGGTAATGTCGCGAATGCTGACGCTGGAATTTTGGAACACCACGCCCAAGGGCGGGCCGTATTGCGTCGGCAGAATCGCCGGAGTCGTGCTGTCTCCTGGATTGGCGACCGCCACGTAGTTGGAGGTCGATGTCGCAATCTTGTTCGTGCCATCCGTGATGTAACGTGAATAATAGGTGTTGGCCCCCATCAAGTTACCGGATTCCGTATTGTCAAATGTGTTCAGCGCCGGGCCAGCATCACTCGGGCAGCGGAAGACCGCCAGAGGGGTTTTCAGCGCCGTCAATCCGGCCGGCGTTGCAGCGACCGCCTGAGGGAGGTTCGTGCCACTGGGGTTCAGCGCGTTGAACAGATTTCCCTGATCAAGTTGAGGCAGAATCATCGTGCCCCAGGTCCAGCAACCGACCTCGCTCGAGGTCAGGTTCCCCGGATCTGACGAAATATGCCCCGGCGGGAACTTGTTAAACGTTTCGTGGTAGTTGTGCCAGGCGAGTCCCATCTGCTTCAAATTATTTCTGCATTGGGTCCGGCGAGCTGCTTCTCGCGCCTGCTGCACGGCGGGCAGCAGCAACGCAATGAGAATGGCAATGATGGCAATTACCACCAGCAGCTCGATCAGCGTAAATCCCTTTCGACGCCTCAACTTCGCATTCATGATTGGCTCCGCAAAAAAAAGGAAAAACTAGAACACGACAACATTCGCCGGTTCTTGAGAACCCTGCTGAAAAAGCGGAATGATTCTAAATCTCACCCAAACGCTGAATCGCCGCTCGAATCTTTGATGGCAGTTGACCACAAACGCCTGCTCACTAAGGATGCTCTATCGACAATGAATTTTGGCTTTTTTGCCGCCGTCTTTTCCCCTGCCGGATCGGGCTGAATGGGAATGTCAAAGCTCGGATTTCGTCCAGGCTTGAGGTCGAGCGCCAGGGCCGACTTCATTGAGGAGTCATTGCGGGAGAGTAAGCACAGGGGATCCGCGCCCATCGGCCATTCGAGGCTCACAATGGTCGGACCGACCTTGCCCCCTTTTTCCCCGGCAATGAACTCGATTTCGTATTTGCCGTTTGCGTCGGTCCGCCCATGGGGCGTTCGCCCTGATTCGGGCTTGATCAGCACGTTGATGTTTTCGACCGGATTCCCTTCATACGTCACCACTGCGGCGACATATTCCAAGGGGGGGCGACTTGCGCCTCCGCAACCAGTCAAGATGAAGAGTGAAAGCAAACAGGCGGCCCGCGAAAACACCATCGAGGTGATCGCTTTCTAGTCCGGCAACACCCCCACCGATTCCAATGGAAATGTTCCAATGATGAAGAAACAATCAAAAATTGATGAATCAACAACAGACAAGAGCGCTGCGAACGAAAACCCGTATCCTTAATTCTTACAAAACCTTGAGCAAAGGCTTGATGAAGAAATGCAGCCTGATCTTAACAAAAATCCAATAAATGCAACCCAAAACTGGCTGACCTAAAGAATTTTTTGGGAAAAACCGGTGCCCTGACTCCTTTATGTTCAGACCCTTTTTCCGAAACCTTTTCAACAAGCCTTCAAATCACGTCGCGTTCTTGAATTGTCAATGGAGATTTCAGCTTCATTGACAGTCGCAGTCGAGAGGTCCCGACACGTCTGCTGGCCACGTTGGAATTGAGTGAAGATCACTTCCAGGACTCCCCATTAACTGGCCTCCGAATCCTGGGCGACGTCGCCGGCATTCCGTGTGAGTCGCGAGACGGCGAGCATCTTCCCCGCCGGAAGGGTGGCGGGACTGACTGATTCCGTCTGATTGGCCAGGAAGTCGGCGCGGTCCTCTGCAATCAAGGATTTTCGAGCAAAATGGGGATGCCATTACCGCCGCGGCGTGGATGCAGGGCTGCATGCCCAAACGGGCCGCTGTTCGAGGAGTTCGTTGACCATCAGGCCTGCCGGCACTGGCGATTCATCTCGGCGTTCACGCCTAGCAGTTGCTGCGAGCCGCGCCAGGAGGTCGCCTGAGAGCCCTGTGGGATTCTTAACAGTCGAACGGGCCGAGAATGGGTGGCCTTCCCATCAAGACAAGCTACTGCTTAACCGCTCGGCTGATTGTGGAAAGCAAATTCTCGAGACAGCCGTTCTCGGACGTGCCTTAGTGCGGAACTCCAGGGATGGAACCATGGATTTCAACGCACTCGCGGGCGTTGCGAGGTATCGTCACCCGATTCAGCGTTCGAGGCACATTTTACGTCGATTTGCCGCCCTGGATAAGGTCTGGTCGAGTTTCCCGTAAAAATACGGGTAAACTAATCCTCAAAAATCGCCGTAAGTCAAGTCGGGCTGGCGGGATTTGAACCCACGACCTCTTGCACCCCAAGCAAGCGCGCTAGCCAGGCTGCGCTACAGCCCGAAGGTTTCTTCCTTCGGAAAATTCCGCCGCCTGTTATCGCAGCCAGATGCACGAAATGCAAGCCTGCTGACATCGGCCTGATTGGCCGGTGGCCTGACTTGGTCGCGGACTGCGTTTAATTATGGCAGCGCCTTAAGGCGGATGTCCTTAAACTCCACCCACATTGGTTTTCCGGCGTGCAACTGCAGCGCCAAGATGCCGGTCCGCAACGCCAATTGCGGATCATCGTCCGTAAAATCAAGGATCAATTGGCGGTTCAAGTAGTGTTGGATGCGATTGTCGCGTGCGATCACAATAACGTCATTCCAATCATTGAGGTGAAACAGTTTTTTGAACTCGGCTTGATCGATCAGACTGGCAGTCACGGTTTTCTTGCCATCGAGTCCCCAGACCGCCTGTTCGCCGACGAGACATAATCGGCCGCGTTTGCCTCCCTCGTCGTAAATAAATCCTGCGACATTCGGCAACGTGTCTTCATTGCGAATTTCGTGCTGATATCCCCGCACGACCCATTTGTTGGGCGCGGAACCGTCTTGGATGTGCTTTGAACGATATTGAATGCCGGAATTGTTGGTCGCATTGCAACGAAACGACAACCGCAGATCGAAATCGGCAGTCGTTCCCTCATTCCAGATCAGGAACGTATTCCCCGAGGCTGGATTTTCGGACGACGTTTCTCCGTGGATCACGCCCTCTTTGACCGTCCAGAGCCGCGGATCCCCGTCCCACCCGGTCAGATCTTTGCCGTTAAACAACCTTTTCATTCCGACCGGTTCCGGCGGCGCCTCGGCGGCCCAGGCAGCCGACGAACAGATTAATAATGTCGCGAAGATTTTTCGAAAAATCATAAGGTCTCACTACTGAGTGTCACGGAAAGAGAGAGCTATTGCACAGAATAGTTGTGGAGATAGGGCTAGGGCAACCGTGCGATAACCCGAGTTGACACATCGCTTCAGCGTCGGCAAACTCAAATCGAAGTATCATTCTTCAAGGCTCGACAGTTCTCCGGGTTTGATTGCAACGCCAGGGGTTCACGATGCGGCGACCCATCAGACGCTCTCTCGTACTGATGCTCATGGCGGTGATCTCCTTGCCCGCCTTCGCCGGGAAGTTCAACAAAAAATTGTCGATCGGCGATGCCGCTCCTGCATGGTCAAAGCTCGCCGGTACGGATCATCAGGTGCATGCCCTGTCGGATTACAAATCGGAGTTGCTGGTCATCATTTTCACCTGCAATCGCTGCCCCATCGCCCAATCCTATGAAGCACGATTTCTCAAGTTCGCCGCGGACTACAAGCCCCAAAACGTTTCGGTCGTGGCGATCAACGTCAACGGCGGCAAAGCCGAGTCGCTGGAAACAATGACCGAGCGGGCCAAGACTCAGGACTACACCTTTGATTATTTGAAAGACGCCACGCAGGAGTCAGCCAAGGCGTACGGCGCCCGCACGACGCCGACAGTGTTTTTGCTGGACCGCGACCGCAAAGTGATTTACATGGGAGCCTTCGACGACAACTGGCAATCCGAGTCCGCCGTCGAACACCATTATCTCGTCGACGCCGTGACTGCCGCGCTCGCCGGTCAATCGATCGCTGTCGCCGAGACCCGCTCGGCAGGTTGCGGCATCCCGTTTGGCGTGGATGAAGAATAATCCCCGTATCGATATTGTGACTCGGTCAAGGACCTGGCAGATGGCCCGAAGACTCCTGATGCTGATTGGCCTGTCGATCGCCGTTTCCGGCTGTGAATCGCGGCTTGTGCCCACTAAAGAATCAGCTTCAGCCGATCGTCCGGCGCAAACTGAATCGTCAGCCTCACCATCCGGGGACATCACGGCGACAGTCGTCGATCCCGCCGGTTTTCAAGCCGCCGTCGCCAAGCATCTGGGCCAGGTCGTGCTGGTCGATTGCTGGGCCACCTGGTGCATCCCCTGCCGCGAAGCCTTCCCCCACACGGTGGAACTCCACCGGAAATATTCGCCGCAGGGACTGGCGGTCATCTCGCTGTCATTTGACGATCCGACCGACCAGGGTGCGCCGCCACCCAAGGTAGTTGAATTCCTGAAGGAACAACGGGCTGCGTTTGAGAATTACGTCAGCGGCGCGGACTTGGGAACACCCGAGGCGGCTGCCTTGAGCATCGACGAAGAGATTCTGCCGCACTACAAACTCTACGGTCGTGACGGCCGGTTGATCAAAGCCTTCAGCGGCGGCGACCCGGAGGAACCACTCACGCCGGCAGCCATTGAGAACGCGGTGGCGATGGCTTTGAAGTGACCCGCGTCATTCGGACGATTTTGAAGAGCCCTTCGACTTCGAGCCGCCGTCCGACTTGGCGCTGCCGGAGTCAGATTTCGATTCGCCGCCGGAAGAACTTGACTTGTCCGCGTCCGCGCTCTTCTTGTAGGCGTCGCTCCGGTAGTCGGTGATGTAAAAGCCCGATCCCCGAAAGATGAGCCCCGCCCCGGCGCCGATTTGGCGTTCCGCCTTCGACTTGCCGCAGGCAGGGCATTTCTTGGTCGGAACCGCCTTGATCGATTGAAACTCTTCCCACGTATGTTCACAGGCTTTGCATTTGTAGTCGTAGGTCGGCATGACAATTCCTGGTTAAACATCCATTGAGCTGAAATCGGTCTGCATTTGAGCATCGTCCGTGCAGGCACTTATTCCGATTTTGCGGCGGACGAGACGATCACCTTGCTCGGCCGGACCACGCGGTCATGCAAGACATAACCGCGCTCGACGTCTTGCAAGACCGTCATGGGCGGGTGATCTGCGCTGGGAACCTGTTGGATCGCTTCGTGCACGTTGGGATCGAACGGCTGGCCTTGCGCCTCAACAGGCAAGACGCCGACTGCCTTCAAGGCTGCGTCAAACTGCTTGGTCACCATGTCGATGCCGGTGATCAATTCCTCGGCGTTTTTCGATTGCTGGGCCGAGTGCAGCGCCCGGTCCAGTCCGTCCAGCGCCGGTAACAGGGCTTTGAGCAGCGGCAGGATGGCATATTTGCGATCCTCTTCCATCTCCCGCTGCATCCGTTTGCGGTAGTTTTCCAGGTCAGCCCGTGCCCGGGCCCACTTCTCCTGAAAATCGTCCCGCTCCGTCAGCGCCTTGGCCAATTGCTGCTGGACGTCGGACGTATCATCGGGCGACGGATTATTGCTGTTACTCATCATTCGCTCCAGATTGCCCATTCAGACGGGCCCGGAATCAGTTTCTGGCTGACTCCAACGTGCTCGATTCTCTACTCTTTCACCGCTTCCCCGTCTTCTTGCGGCGTAAAAAACTTTTTGACGCTCTCAAAGAACGACTTGCGGTGCGGCGAAACATGCTTGGCATCCAGTTCCGCCAATTGCCGCAACAGTTCTTCCTGTTTCTTCGTCAGTTTCTTCGGAACTTCGATCTGCACATGCACCAGCATGTCGCCGCGGCTGCCTCCCTGCGGATCGGGCATCCCAAAACCGCGGAGTCGAAACACTTCCCCGGCCTGGGTTCCCGTCGGAATCGTCAGCAGATGCTTGCCGGACAGGACAGGAATTTCCAATTCCGCCCCGAGCGCCGCCTGAGCAAAGGTGATCGGCACCTCGCATACGAGATGCCGGCCATCCCGCTGAAACAACGGGTGCTTCTTGACGCGGATGTCGATATACAGGTCGCCGTTCGGCCCCCCGCTGTCACCGGGATCGCCTTCGCCGCGCAAACAAAGTTGCATCTCGTTGTCGACGCCTGCCGGCACCTTGACATCCAGCGTCACATGCACGGTTTTGACTTTGCCGCCGTGGCATGTCGGACATTTTTCGCGGATGATCGAGCCGGCTCCCCGACACGCCGGGCAGGTCGTTTGAATCCGAAAGAATCCCTGAGACTGAACGACCTGGCCGCGGCCGCTGCAATAATCGCAGGTCTGCGGCGAGGATCCCGGCTTCGCGCCCGAGCCTTGGCAGGTATCGCAGACGGCATGGCGGGCGATTTCAATCTGCCGGGCGCATCCGCCGCGGCTTCCATCAGGTCGATGGTCAAAGAGGTCCGCAGGCTGTCGCTCGCCCTTACGGACGCGCCGGCCGCCGCGCTGTTGCCTGGCCCCGCCAAAAATATCGCCGAATAAGTCCCCGAATGCCTCAAAGATGTCATTGACGTCGCCGAAGCCTTGCTGTCCCGCAGCTCCTTGAACGCCGGCATGGCCGAAACGATCGTACCGCGTCCGTTTTTCAGGATTGCTCAGGACGTCATACGCTTCCGCCGCCTCTTTGAATGCGTGCACGGCTTCTTCATCCCCCGGATTGCGGTCCGGGTGATATTTCGACGCGAGCTTGCGATAGGCGCGCTTGATGTCGTCTTCCGACGCATTCTTCGCAACACCGAGAATCTCGTAATAATCTCGCTGCGTGGCCATCATGATACAAACGAGGAGAGAGAACGGACGATCGAAGAATAAAAAATTATCGTCGCCGTTGACGTTTACCGATCCACTGATCCCATGGTAAGGCCGGTTCCCCCAGCCGTGTCATCTTTTCGCACTGAACTGGCAAAAAAGCCCGGCCTCCTGCGAGACCGGGCTTTTGATGAGACTCAAAAACTCCGGTCGCCTCCGCTCCCGGCTGTCGAGTTTTCCTAACCTCAACTCTTAACCATTGTCCCTCGACTACTTGATCGCTCCTTCGACTTTCGGCTTCTTGTCGCCGCCGGGTTCGTCGGTACGCGTGACGCAAACCGAAGTGGTCAGCATCAGGCCGGCGATCGACGACGCATTCAAGAGAGCATTCTTCACGACCTTGACCGGGTCGATGATTCCCGCCTTCAGCATATCGACATACTCGCCGGTGTTGGCGTCATAGCCGATGTTCTTGCCTTTCTGGCGGACTTCATCGGCCACCACGGCTCCATCGGTTCCGCCGTTGCTGGCGATCTGGCGGATCGGGGCTTCCAGCGCCTTGGCGACAATCGCCACGCCAATTTTTTCGTCGCCCTTCGCCTTCACTTCGCTGACGGCTTCAATCGCCCGCAGCAGCGCCACGCCACCACCGGGGAGGATGCCCTCTTCCACGGCCGCGCGCGTCGCGTGCAACGCGTCTTCCATCCGGGCCTTGGTCTGCTTCATTTCCGCCTCGGTCGCGGCGCCGACGGAGATGATCGCCACGCCGCCGGTCAGCTTCGCCAAACGTTCCTGGAATTTTTCCCGGTCGTACTGGCTTTCGGTGATCTCGATTTGCTTGCGGACCTGGTCTACGCGAGCCTTCACCTCAGCCGAATCGCCCGCGCCGTCGATGATCGTACAATCATCCTTGGTGACTTCGACCTTCTTCGCCCGCCCCAGGTGAGACAGTTCGACCGCTTCCAGCTTGATGCCGAGATCTTCCGAAATCAGCGTTCCGCCGGTGAGGACGGCCATGTCCCCCAGCATCGCCCGCCGGCGATCGCCGAAGCCCGGGGCTTTCACCGCACAGATCTGCAACACGCCACGCAGCTTATTGACGACCAGAGCCGTGAGCGCTTCGCCATCGACGTCTTCCGCGACGACCCGCAGCTGTTTTCCTTTCTGGGCGACCTTCTCCAAGACCGGCACGAAGTCGCGCAGATTCGAGATCTTCTTCTCATACAGCAGAATGTAGCAATCTTCGAGGATCGCCTTCATCTCTTCCGGGCTGGTGACGAAGTACGGCGAGATGTAGCCTTTGTCGAACTGCATTCCTTCCGCGAGATTCAACGTCGTCGAATTGCCTTTGCCTTCTTCGACGGTGATCACGCCGTCGCGGCCGACCTTTTCCATGGCATCGGCGATCAGGTTGCCGATCGTCTTGTCGTTATTGGCTGAAATCGACCCGACCTGGGCGATCTCTTCTTTGGAATCGACCGGTTTGGCCAATTTCTCGATGTGAGCGATGGCCGCCTCGACTGCCTTTTCAATCCCCTTCCGGACGATCGTCGGGTTGGCCCCCAGGCTCAGGCTTCGCAAGCCCTCTTCATAGATCGCGCGGGCCAGGACGGTGGCGGTCGTCGTTCCGTCGCCGGCGACGTCACTGGTCTTCGAAGCCACTTCGTTGACCAGCTTGGCTCCCATGTGTTCGAACGGGTCTTCCAGTTCGACTTCCTTGCTCACCGTCACGCCGTCCTTAGTGACGACCGGATTGCCGAAGCTCTTGTCAATGATCACATTCCGGCCGGTCGGGCCCATGGTGACGGCGACGGCCTTCGCCAGCGTCTGCACGCCGCGCTGCAGCTTGATGCGGGCCCGATCGTCAAACAGCAATTGCTTAGCCACGCTGATACGCTCCTGATAAGGCGATAATAAACGGTAGGGGTGGGACGAGGTTTTTGCGAGCCCACCGATCCGACGCTAATACCAATGACGGTGGGACTCGAAGATTCGCCCCACCCTGCAATAACCACGATCTGACTACGCCACCACCTTCGCGAGAATATCGGCTTCGCGCAGGATCTTGACGTCTTCGCCGTTGATCTCAATTTCCGTGCCGCCGTACTTGGCGAACAACACTTCATCGCCGATCGTCACGGCGATCGGGCTGCGATCACCCGAGTCGAGCAACCGGCCGGGCCCCACCGCGATCACCTTGCCGCGCTGCGGCTTTTCCTTGGCCGCATCCGGCAGCACGATTCCACCCGCCGTTTTTTCTTCGGCAGTCAACGGCTGAACCACCACGCGGTCATCCAACGGATTCAATTTCATGTCAAACTCTCCGATGTGAATTGCTCTGTCAAGGGATTGCTAAACCACAAGCGATCGCGATGACCACCTGCGAATCGTGATTTGATTACCGGCTTTTAGCATCGAGACTAAAAATCCATACCGCCCATGCCACCCATTCCTCCCATGCCCATGCCTCCCATTCCGCCCATGCCTCCCATGCCCATTCCGCCATCGCCGTGATGGTCATGGTGACCATCTGCCTCAGCTTTTTTGGGCTCTTCCACCACGATGGAATCCGTGGTCAGGAGCAGACTGGCGACGCTGGCAGCATTTTGCAACGCGGAACGAACGACCTTGGTCGGATCGACGACGCCAAACTCGAACATGTCGCCGTAACGCTCGTTCAGAGCGTCATAGCCGTAAGACTTGTCCTTCGATTTCTTGATGTTGTTAGCCACGACCGAGCCGTCGAGGCCGGCGTTTTCCGAAATCGTGCGGATCGGCATTTCGAGGACGCTCTTGAGCAAATGGGCGCCATACTGCTCGTCGCCGCTGAGTTTGAGCTTTTCCAGCGTCGGAATGCATCGCAGCAAAGCGACGCCGCCACCGGGAACGACGCCCTCGTCAATGGCAGCGCGGGTCGCGGCCAGTGCGTCGTCAACCAGATCCTTGCGCTCCTTCATTTCCGTTTCGGTGTGAGCGCCCACCTTGATTTGCGCCACGCCACCGGCCAGCTTCGCCAACCGTTCTTGCAGTTTCTCCCGGTCGTATTCGCTGTCGGTCTTGGTGATTTCCTTGCGAATCATCTCGGCCCGGCCTTCGATGGCGGCCTTGCTGCCGGCCCCTTGAATCACCGTGGTGTTCTCGGCGTCGATGATGATCTTCTTGGCGACGCCCAGATCGCTCAACTCGACGTTTTCCAGCTTGATCCCCAGATCCTTGAAGATCGCCTTGCCGCCGGTGAGGATCGCGATGTCCTCCAGCATCGCCTTGCGGCGATCGCCATATCCAGGGGCCTTCACCGCGGCGATCTTCAAGATACCCCGCAGCTTGTTGACCACCAGCGTGGCGAGCGCCTCTCCCTCCACATCTTCGGCGATGATCAGCAGCGAAACATTGCTCTTGGAGGTCTTTTCCAGCAACGGCACGAGGGACTTCGCGCTCGAAATCTTCTCTTCATAAATCAGGATGCGGCAGTTGTCGAACTCGACCGTCTGATCATCCACGTCGGTGACGAAGTGCGGCGAGAGATAACCCCGCTCGAACTGCATCCCCTCGACCAGCTCGACCTCGGTCTGCACCTGGCGGCCCTCTTCGACGGTGATCACACCGTCTTTACCGACCTTGAGCAGCGCATCGGCGAGGATCTGACCGATTTCCTTATCATTGTTGGCAGCGATCGAGGCCACGGTTTCAATCGCCTTGCGATCATCCGCCTTGACCGGCTTGGCCAGCTTCTTCAGATCTTCAACGACGGCGTCAACCGCCTTTTGCACACCGCGGGACAACGACATCGGGTCGGCCCCGGAAGCGATGTAACGCAACCCGTCTCTGAAGATCGCCTCGGCCAGAACCGTGGCGGTCGTCGTGCCGTCGCCCGCCACATCGCTGGTCTTCGAAGCGACTTCTTTAACCAGCTGCACCCCCATGTTCTGGAACTTATCTTCCAGCTCGATGTCCTGGGCGACGGTCACCCCGTCCTTGGTCACTTTCGGAGACCCCCAGCCCTTGTCGAGCACGGCATTGCGGCCCCGCGGCCCCAGCGTACTCTTCACCGCCTTGGCGAGCTTGGACACCCCTTCCAACAGGGCTTTCCGCACATCCTCGTCAAAACAAATCTGCTTGGCCACAGTTTCTCCCTCGTGCAACAGGCGCTTCGATAGTCTGTATTCAATGAGGCAACCCGGTCATACGTCGGCGGTTTCAACTGCCAACACCGAGTCCTGATTCCGCCGATTTTCGCGTGACTTCACCACACAGCAATTCATGTGCCCGGACGACAGATATCGACACAACCAGTTGATATAAATAGACTTACTATTTTCTATCCGCCGGAGCAACTCCTTCCTTTCTGCCAAGTTGGCAGAACCATGCCGGTCTGTTATCGGCCCACTAACCGGCCCGCAATTTCCGCAGGCAATTCTCCGGGGACAATCTCCACCGCCTGGCACTCCTCTAAATTTCGGAACCAGGTATGTTGCCGTTTGGCGAATTGCCGTGTTCGCAGTTGGATTTCATCCCACACTGCGCGCGGCGGCTGAAGGGACGTCGCATCGCCTGAGTGCTCCAGCCAATCGATCACTTCTTGATAGCCCAACGCCTGCCGAGCCGTCCGACCCAAAGGCTGCTCGGCCGCCAGCAATCGGCGGACCTCCTGCAGGAACCCCTGGGCAAACATCGTTTCTACACGCCGATCGATCCGGCCATAGAGGTCCTCCCGTTGTGGCGAAAGCCAATAGACGTGCGCCGGCCGAAACGCGGCAGGCAACGGCCCCTGTTGTTGCTGTTGCGATAACGGTCGTCCGGTCAATTCATAAACTTCCAACGCACGAATGATCCGCCGTCGGTCGCGCGGGTGCAGCCGCTGCGCCGACTCCGGATCGACTTCCGCTAATTGGTCCCGCAGCCACAATTCGTCTTGCCCCGCAGCAGCCGCTTCCCAGCGTTGTCGGAGCGCCCAATCGGCTGCCGGCCCCTCAAACACGCCGCGAAGCACCGACCGCAAATAAAGTCCCGTCCCGCCCACGAATAGAGGAATGCGCTGTCGACTCAGAATATCGCGACATGCCGTTTCTGCCGCGACCAGATATTCCGCCACGCTGAATTCCTGATGCGGCTCAACCACATCGAGCAGATGATGCGGGCAGCGCAGCCGGTCCTCCCGCGTCGGCTTGGCGGTGCCGATGTCCATTCCCCGATAGATCGTCATCGAATCCAGGCAGACGATCTCCGCGCCGATTCGTGCCGCCAATTCGAGACCGACGGCCGATTTCCCTGACGCCGTCGGCCCGGCAAGAAACCAGGCGGATTTCAAAAGATCGGGGGAAATTTGCATAACCAAGCGGAATCCGTCGTCGGCGCGTTTCAGAGAACGCGCCATCATGTCGGTGAACTCGCCCCTCCGTCAATCAGGACGTCGTCACGCCTCGGGTGTCGCTAAGGAGTACGGATTTCGTTACGATGCCGCCATCATGGGCGAACCGAATTCCGCTCCCCAGCCCGTTCCTGCAGCGACGCTGCCAGTTACCTCGGAAACAGCGGCCGGGCGTTCGCGTTATCGTGAGCTCTGGCCCGAACGGATCGTCGAAACGGCCGACAAACTGGTCGCCCGCGTGCAGGAGCGTTTTCCGGGTTCAGGCTTATACCAGGTGGCTGCGGAGGTTCGGCAGGTGGCGAAAGAAGCGGTGCTGCGCGCCCAAGAGATTCACCGCCCCAATTATTGGTTGCGGAGCGTCATCAGCCTGGTCGTGCTCGCGATTGGCCTGCTCACGGCGGTTGTGTTCACGAAGGTCCGGCCCGACGAAGACGTCTTCAAGGTCGAAGAATTCATTCAAACGTTGGAGGCGGGCATCGGCAGCGTCGTGTTTCTCGGCGCCGCCGTCATTTTTCTGGTGACCCTGGAGGTTCGCTGGAAACGGGAACGGGCCCTGTCCGCCGTCCGCGAACTCCGCGCGCTCGCCCACATCGTCGACATGCACCAATTGACGAAGGATCCTGAAGGGCTGCTCCGCGGTCAGCCGACCGCTTCGTCTCCCAAGCGGACGCTGACCAAATTTGAACTGGGCCGCTATCTCGATTATTGCAGCGAGTTGCTCTCGCTGATTAATAAAATCGGCGCGATCTATGTCCAGGAATTCCCGGACGCCGTGGCCCTGGAAGCCGTCGATCAACTCTCCAACTTGACCAACGGCCTCTCGCGAACCATCTGGCAAAAACTGATTGTCCTCGACATGGCGCTGGAACCAAACAAACTGACGGCGAAATCGCCCCCGAGCGATTGAGTTTGCGATTTCACCGTTCGCTGGAAAACAAGATCCGCCGGCCGTCGGGCGACCAGTCCACGCTGCGATTGATCTTGCCGAGCTTGGCCCCTTCCAGCAATTCTGGCTTGCCCTGGCCGTCGGCGGAGATCACATACAGATAAGTGTTCATCCATTGCCGGCTGCCGGCGTCTTCATGTTCCAATTCTTGCCGGATGAATACGATCTCTTGTCCGTCCGGCGAGACCGTCGGCGGACCGACCATCACGCGGTTCTGCTCTGTCTCGCGGTACACGACTTGAAGCGTTTCGGGTTTTCCCGAGGCCGCGATCGTCACCAATTGTTGCTCACCGTTCCGCGAAATCAGCGTCACTAATCGCTCGCCGTCGCGGGTCCAGCTGGCGCCGCCGAAGATTACTTGGGTGTCTGCTCCGAAAATCGAGCGGCGTTGTTCGGTCTTCAGGTTGTAGATCACCAGATTCGGCGGATTCGTGAAGTGAGCATACACGCAGAGTTCGTTGCCCGACGGCGACCATCGCGGATACCAGCCTTCGCCAATCCAGCGGCCGTTTCGACCGTCGGCATCCATGATCCAGGTCCCCTCTTTGATTCCATCGGGATTTCCCGGGTTGACCATAAACGCGATCTGCGAATCATCCGGAGACCAACAGGGAGTGTTGCCGACGGAAAGGTGGCGGATCATCCCTTTGAAGGGTCCGGAGATCCCGTACACCCAGATGCGACTCAACACGGGTTGGTCCAGTTGCGGCATGGAATCGCAGACGATGGCTTTTCCATCATGCGACCATTGCGGCGTCCCGGTGACGATCATCCCCGGCGCCGCAAGGAGATATCGCAAATCGGTTCCTTGGCGGTTGATCGTGTACAGTGCACGAAAACCCGTCTCGCCGCGACGAACAACAGCTTCCGAAACTTGAGGATCGGTCGGGTTGAACAGCAGCCGCGTCAAATTCGTGACGCTGTTCTGCAAATCCCGCAGTTGGGCTTCCTGACGAGACAGTCGCTCGGATAGCTGTTGATGATCCAGATCATCGGCAGCACCGCAAAATTCGCTAACGAACAGACTGCCGAGCATGATGCCGATCGTTCGAAACATCGAGATTTCTTTCGTGACCGCGTGTTTAATCGGGGATCGCCGCCTGAATCGCTTCCCAGCCTGAAACCGGCGTCTGACAAGCCCCTTCCTGGCAGACATACCACGACGTTTGACCGTCAATTGCCGATTTTCCCGCCAGAAGCGGCTCCAGAGCCTGCGGAACTGTCTCTTCGGAGTTTTGACGCCAGAATACCTTGTTTGGCAGAAAGCGTTCCTGAACGAATTCGACCGTGCGGTCCGCCGTTGCGACATCTTGGCCCGCGACCAGCATCAGTTCATAGTTGGGACCGATCAGAAAATCGAGCGCGATCAACGCCTGTCCCGCCGCCGACGGCAATCGAGCCAGCGTGCCGGACATCATTTGCAACGTTTCCACGGCTTTGGCTTCCCAGTCGCGCCGACCCGTTAATCGTCCCAGCTTCAGCAAGGCGGTCGCCGCCATGCCGTTTCCGGAAGGGGTCGCGTTGTCATGAATTTCCTTGTTCCGCGCAATCAAGGCTTCGTGATCATCTGCCGTGTAGAAAAAGCCTCCTGCCTCGGGATCGGCAAATTGCTCGATCATGCTCTGGGCGAGACGGCCGGCCTGATCGAGATAAGCCGCGTCAAACGTTGCCTGGGCCAGTTCCACCAGACCGTCAATCAGGCATGCGTAATCGTCCAGATAGGCAGGGAACCGCGCCCGGCCGTCTTTCCAGCAATGCCACAGCCGATCAGCATGATCTTTTCCGGGGGAGGACGTTGTCGGCCGCATCATCTGCGACAAAACAAACTCCGCCGCCGACTTTGCCGCCTCGAGATATTTCGGTTCCTGCAACACGGCTCCGGCTTGAGCCATCGCGGCGATCATCAGCCCGTTCCAACCCGCCAGAATTTTTTCATCTCGTCCGGGAGGGATGCGTTGCGAGCGGATTTCAAACAGTCTTCGCCGGCATTTCGCCAACAGCGTTTCCAGATCGGCTGCACTTCGATTCAGCAGGCTTGCCACTGACTGCGTCGTTTTCGGACGATTGAGAATATTCTGATGTTCCCAATTTCCACCGGGTGTCACGTCGTAGCAAACACAGAAAACCTTGCCGTCGTCGGGGCCCAGCACCGCGAGAATTTCCGCTTCCGACCAGACGAAAAACTTCCCTTCCTCGCCTTCGCTGTCCGCGTCTTGCGTCGAATAAAACCCGCCCTGCGGCTGCGTCATTTCTCGCAAGACGTAATCCAAGGTCTCTCGAACGACGCGCAAATCATCGCGGTGCTTCGTTATCTGATAGGCCTCGAGATAAACAGGAACCAGCAGCGCGTTGTCGTACAGCATCTTTTCGAAATGCGGCGCCAGCCACCGTTCGTCGGTCGAATAACGGGCGAAACCGCCGCCGAGTTGATCATAAATCCCGCCAGCCGCCATCTTGTCCAGCGTAAGCCTCACGATCTCGATCGCTTCCTCATCACCGAAGCGGCGCGCGCAGCGCAATAACACCCTCAGATCCATGGGATGCGGAAACTTCGGAGCCGAACCGAAGCCCCCATGCACGCGATCGGCGTTCCGCAACAACGAACGGAGTGCATTCCGGAGCAGGTTTTCCTCCAGCGTACTTTCCCCGGAGACCGGCTGGCTGGCATGAATCACCGCCTGGGTCAGTTCCTCCGCCTGGTGCGAGACCGCGTCTCGGCGGTTTTGCCACGCGTCCTGCACGGCGGCGAGGACTTCGCGAAAACCGGGGCGACCCCAGCGCGTTTCCGGGGGCCAATAGGTTCCGCCGAAAAACGGTTGCAGATCAGGCGTCAGAAATACCGACATCGGCCAGCCGCCGTGGCCGGTCATCGCGGTCACGGCGTTCATGTAAATCTGATCCAGGTCCGGTCGCTCTTCGCGATCGACCTTGATGTTGACGAACCCGGCGTTCATCACCGCCGCGATCTCCGGGTTTTCAAAACTTTCGTGCTCCATCACATGGCACCAATGGCAGGCGCTGTAGCCGATGGAGAGAAAGATCGGCCGGTCGAGTTCTTTGGCGAGATTTAGCGAAACATCATCCCAGGGATGCCAATCCACCGGATTGCGCGCGTGTTGCAGCAGATACGGGCTGGTTTCCCCGGCCAGGCGATTCGTGTTTTGAGAGGAATGCATGGGGCTACCGCCGGTTTGGTTGTTCGTCGATGGGAGTCTGTTGTAGCGTGGAGCGCTGCTGCGCATGGACTGCCGTGCGCGACTGCTCGCTCACAACCTACCAAAATCCGGGACGGAACTCTCCCCTTTTCCTCAATCCTGGCAGGGCCTCTCATGACTGATGTCGTCATCAAAACGCGATTGAACGGTCCGCTGCTGATCACCGGGCCCTGCACGCTGATTGATCATTTGGGACAACCGTACGACACCTCGGGCCAGCCGAATGTCGCGTTATGCCGGTGCGGCCACTCGAAAATCAAACCGTTTTGCGATGGCTCGCACAAACGTTGCGGTTTTCTCGCCGAAGAAACCGCTCCTGGTGGCTCGACTTCGCCAGAAACAGGTAGCAGCCACTGATCGGCCCACTCGGAAGACTGGTTCAGCTCCCGGCAGCGTCCACAGTTCGTGAGTCCGCGGGCTCGCTCGGTTTTTCCGGTGAAGAATAGCGGCGCAGCATGCGCTCCGCATGATCGCGCAGCAACGTTCGCAGGCTGACCGGTTCCAAAACCTCCGCATGGGCTCCATAACCGAGAATCCACCAGGAAATCTCCTCGATGCCGTCGACCCGCGCGCGAAACTCCAGCCTGCCGTCGGGCAATTCCGTGGTTTGCTGAGTCTTATGCCACCGGACTTCCGCCACATTCCGGGCCATCTGCGGAGAAAAACGAATCACCACGTCGACGGCGCCGTGCGGATCCCGAATCAAATTCCAGGCATTTCCCAGGAACCGTTCCAGGTTGAAACGAGGGGGAACTTCGTATGGACGATCCAAGATTTCTGTCGACTGGATCCGGCCGATATTGAACACGCGAACTTGCCGGTGCACCGTCGAGCGGCCGACGACGTACCAGCTGCGCCTGCGAAACAGGATCCGATACGGCTCCAGCACCGTACGTAATCGGCCTTCCGGCCCCGCCGCATGATACTCCACGCGGATCTGGCGGCGTTCCAGCAACGACCGCACCATGGCTTCATACTGCGGCTGCGCCGCGGACAGCGGATTGTGCGCATCCAGTTGAATCGAGAGCGCGCCGGCCGCCTCACCGAGAAACGTCCGCACGTGCTGGGGCAGATTCTGGCAGACTTTCCACGCGCCGGAGCGTGCGGCCGCTTGAAACGGGACCCCGCCCTCCGTCCCCCCCAGTTCCTGACAGATTAACAGCAATGACAGCGCTTCCGAGACGGACAGCTCAGAAGGAGGAAACGTCAGCCGATGGGGCAAATAATAGCCTTGCCGATCGTCGTCCAGGACGATGTTCAACCCCGCCCGTTGGAGCATGCTGATGTCGCGAAAAATGGTTCGGCGGCTGACGTTGCAGGCCTGCGCCAGGTCATTCGAGTTGTGCATCCTTCCCGATTGCAGCAGATCGATGACCCGCAGCAATCGTGGAAGTCGTGCTGATGAAGACATAGCGCCAAGACAGTGCAGGAAACCGGCCGGACAAACACCATCGCTCGTTCATCGAGAGATGTTAGTGAACGCACCAGAATTCGGACTTGGGCGATTCTAGCGACCGTCGCGGCTGAAGCCAGCGCACTTTCGGCGAAAATTCACAATTTCTTCACCGGCTTCGAGTTTGTCTCGGGACCTCGAGCGCGGAAAGCAGCACGTTCAAACCGCGTTGGAACACCGCGGATCAGTCAGATTCCCGCAGCGTGGGAATCGGGTCGTCGGCGGGAACCGGTTCCGCGCTCGGCGCGGGAGGAACCTGTTCCAACACTTGTCCAGGGAAGAGATCCGTCTTCGGATACGGGACCGGCGACGCGTATTCCGCCGGCCTCGTTTCGAGATTTTCGTGTTCACGCCCATAAGCGCGAGCCCACGACCGCCGGAGCGATTCTTCCTGCGCCTCTTCGATCCATTCCCCTTCCGACAGGTGAATGTTGTTTCGCTCCAGAATGGTGCCCCGGCGATAATTCAACTCGTTGATGGCCTGATTGTATTGCACCAGCGACGTGAAGTAGGCGATTTCCGAGGCGGCGCGCGAGGCTTGTGCCCGCAGCACCAGGTCGAGCGTCGCTCCGGCGATTTCCGCCTCGTATTCAGCCATTGTCGCCTCGACGCGGGCTTCCGACGCCACGCGCCGGTCGAAATTCGATTGAGCCGTCTTGAAGGCGACATCGATCGACTGCATGCTCTGCGCCAGATCGTGACTGATGACCAATTCAGACGTCGCCAGCCCCGCCCGCGCCTTCAACAGCTGCAACTCGATGTTGTGCAGCTGCGCGTAAGCGGTCCGCAATCCCAAGGGCATGGCCAGTTGCAATCCCAGCGTCCAACCCGTCAGGTCGCCGCTGTTGAGCGTCCCGTAGGCACTGTTGAAATTCGACGTATTCTGCGACAGCAGCTGATGACCGAATCCGTTGAGCTGGTAAGACGAAATGAAGTTCAACTGGGGATTGGCTGCGTTGCGCGCCGCGAGCTGTTCCAATTCCAGCGCCTTGATGTTCCATTTCTGACGGCGGAGTTCGACGCGGCGGGTCAGCGCTTCGGATAACGCCTGTTCCCAGCTGAGCAGGAATTCTGCGGAAACGGGCGCATCGGCCGGGCGAATGATCCGTCCGTCGTTGACCCCGAGTCCCAGCATGCTCCGCAACTGGTTTTCGAAATCGTAAATGTTGTTGAGCTGCGATTCGACCGCGGCGCGCGCTTCAAAGTAAAATTCACGAGCCTGCGCTTCCGCCGAGGCGTTGCCCCCCACCGCGCCGATATCCATCTTCGCTTTGACTTCTCGCCAGCTCCGCAGCGCGCTTTCCTGGTTGGCCATCCCCGCGTCGTATTGCCGGTACGCGAGGAACAGTTCCCAGTACAGATTTTCCACGTCGCGGATCATGTTCTGCACGAGCAGTTCAAAGTCCGCCACGGTGATGTCTTCATTGATTCGCGCGATCGCCACACCCTGGCTCACGCCGGTGATGGCCCCCAGGCCGGCACGGTTCGGGCCGGCGATCCGCGTATATTCCACGCCAGACGCCCCCCACAACGGTTGAGTGAACTGGGCCTGCAACAGACCTGTGTATGAATTATTGAACAACACGCTCGGCGCGTTGGTTCCCAGGTAGTTCCAGTTGTGGTTGACCGTGAACGTACCGCCCGTCGCAAAAATCTTCTGCAACTGGGAAGTGAACGCCCCGTTGTTGTTATTGAGGATGAATCCCTCGGGAGCCGACAGGGTGTTCTGATTCACTACCGATTGGTTACGGCCGACGGTGAGGGCGGTCGTGAAATATGTGTCGAAGTCCGCCAACGCCGCTTCCACGCCGCGGTTACCGAACAAGAAGCCGGTCTGGCGGATGGCCGGGTCGTAGACCGACACCGTATTCAACGGATTAAGCAGCAACTGCACGGAATTATCGCGCAGCCGGATCATCTTGTTGTTGGCGATCGCGAGGTGCAACGCTTCCTGCAGCGTCATATCCCAGGCGTTTTCGTCACTGATCGCTTTGACCGTTCGCGGCTTGGTGGAATTCACCACTTCCGGCGGCGTCGGTTGATCGACGTTGGGATATTCGATCTCTTGATAGGCCGAGCGGTAGTCTCCGAGTTCCGCTTCACCGAAGTAGTGCAGCGTTCTGGCCGGATGGCAACCGGTCAAGGCCCCGCTCAACATCAAGGCATTGATCCAGCGAATTGATCGATTCCAGCGCATCGAAGCCGCCCCTTGGTCGGAGTACCACCGGAATTTCGTCGGCCCAAAGGCTCGAATCCCGGTGATACAATCCCTACCGTCAGTATCGGCGGCACAATCGTCAATCTTTGACAGTTTTAGGTCGCGGAATAATCTCGACGTACGGAAGTCCCAGCGCCCGTTTGACTAAGATCATTTCCCCCGCGTCGTTGCCTTCAATGGCATGACCGACGAATTGCAGGACATATCCTCCGACAAAGGCCCCCAGCGCCCACCACCCATGTCCTTGCCACCATAACGCCAAGGAAACGAGAAAAGTCAACGGAACTCCAATCAGGTGCAGGAGTTGGTTGAGCGGGTGTTGATGCCGTTCAATGTAGTTTTTGATAAATCCGGCAATCATGTGACGATTCTTTGCAATGGCGGGAACGTTTGATGGCAGCCGTTTCTCGGTCATCGGTGATTGATGACGGCCAACTGGTATTTATCATGCAACGCCAGTTCAACCGGTGAACAGAGGAAAATCGGGCCTGCTTTCGTGTATCGTGGAAACCATGGATCTCGCCCCCCTATCCCCCGAATTCTCGCTGCAACCGCACGACCTCTGGATGCGGGCCGCCTTGGACCTGGCTCGGCAGGCCTTTGAGGAAGGGGAAGTCCCCGTCGGAGCGGTGATTGTGCATGGTGAACGGATCATCGGCACCGGCTACAACCAGCGCGAGCAGCTGCGCGACCCGACCGCTCATGCCGAAATGATCGCCATCACCCAGGCGGCGGAGGAACTCGGCTCCTGGCGTTTGACCGACTGCACGCTCTATTGCACGCTGGAGCCCTGCCCCATGTGCGCCGGGGCCATCGTTCAAGCCCGCATTCCCACGGTGATTTACGGCACCGTGGACCCGAAAGCCGGTGCGTGCCACTCGCTGTTCCAACTCACCAGCGACCCGCGCCTCAATCATCGCGCCACGGTGCTGGGCGGCGTCTTGCAAGACGAATGCCGGGCGATTTTACAAGAATTTTTCGCCCAGCAACGGGCGTTGGGGAAGAAATAGCGAAGGAAGTCAGCCGTTCGCCAGTTGTTCGAAAGTCAACTTGTTCCGGTGTTGGATCAACGGGCTGAGGCTGATAGAGACCAATCACAATGGCCGTGGTCGTGACTCTTCAGAATGGCCATCACGGCAATTCCCGCAACACATCTGTCAGGGGCCGTCGAGTTTGCACGGGAATCGCCTGAGGATGCCCGTACCAGACCAATCCCATCATTCGTTCCCGCGCGGTATCAATTCCTGCCAGTTCCATCAATCGCGGATGCCGCGTGACGTCGCCCGTCGACCACTTTGCGTCCCGATGCCGTCGCTCCATAACGCCAGCATCAGGTTTTGAATCGCCGCAGCAGCAGGCCGGCGAAGTCTTCGGCCTGAAAGGAATCCTCGCAGCGAACACACGTCACCAGGAGCCAACCGGGAATCGCGCTCCATTGCTTCTGCTTTTTTTCCGCCTCGGCGGGGCCTTTTTTTTGAGCCGTCAGTTCCGAATTCAAGGCGACGATTTGCTGAACGGTCCGCGGGCCCAGCAAGGTGAATCGCCACGGCTCGGTCTTGCGATGATTCGGCGCCCAGCAGGCAAGCTCCAGCGCGGTTCGGATCAATTCGTCCGCCGGTTTCTCAGGACGAAACGTCCCGATCGTCCGCCGTTCCCGCAACACGGCCGCAAAACGATCCTGAAATTCTTCGTCGCTCATGATGCCTCAATCGCTGTTGGCAGAACTCATTTCCCCTTCGGCGTCGTCAACTCGATCTCATACAGCTTCGGCCAATTCTTGCCGGTGACGAAGATCCGTTTCTTCTCGGCATCGTAAGCGATTCCATTCAAGACGCATTCCCGGTTGGCCCGCTGAGCCAGCGGATAGAGAGCCGTCAGGTCAATCCAACCGAGCACTTCCCCCGTTTGCGGCGAAATCCGCGCAATGCGATCGGAATGCCAGATGTTGGCCCAGATTTCACCGTTCACGAATTCGAGTTCATTCAACTTATCCACAGCTTTCCGGCCGGATCTCACTTCCAACCGACGAACCACTTCAAACGTCTTGGGATTGAGAATTCGCAAAGTCGACGACCCGTCGCTCATGATCAGGTGCTTGCCATCCGAGGTCAGCCCCCAGCCTTCTCCGGAATAACGCAGTGTCTTGAGATAATTCAGCGTTTCCAGGTCGTACACCACGGCGAATTTGTTGCGCCAAGTCAGCTGAAAAATCTGCCCGTCGAGGATGGCGATGCCTTCGCCGAAGTATTGCCGGTCCAGATTCTGCTGCGCCTGCACTCGCCCGGTTTTCAAATCGACTTTGCGCAGCGACGATTCTCCTTCCAGGCCGGTTCCCTCGTACAGCACGCCGCCTGCAATCACCAGCCCCTGAGTAAACGCCCCGCGATCATGGGGATATTCCGCCACGACGCGAAACCCGCTGACCGGCGCGCCTCCCGCGCCCACCGTGGCGACGACGACTCCCGCCACGGCAACAATCCACTGCAATTTCATCCGCAAAAATCGACTTGGCATGCGACCGCGTTCTGGCGTCTGAGACCTTTCACGTCACGCGTGTTACTTTCCTCCGAATCTTCGCTTTTGTCCAGAGGGTTTCCCAGCCAGGATCGCGATCCAAGAGACGATAGAAGTCGCGTGGCCTCAGCGCCGAATTTGTTCACTCTGTGCTCGCCAGCGGCGGAGTTTGGGTGGTAGAATTTGGAAGCCCCGAGTTTTCCCGCCTAGTCCTACCGCTCCGGACGGATCAACGATGCCTCAATTCACACTGACGCACCGCTTACTTTGCGGGCTCATTTTTTTTCTCTCCCTCGACATCGCATCAACCGCGCGGGCCGAGAAACCAGTCGACTTTGACCGTCAGATTCGTCGCATTCTGGCCGATCATTGCCTGCAATGCCACGGGCCCGATGAAGACGCTCGACAAGCATCGCTGCGACTCGATCTCCGCGATGCCGTGCTGGCCAAGCGCGAGTCCGGTCAAGCAGTGATCGTTCCCGGACAACCGGACGCCGGCCTGTTCCTCCAGCGGATTCTCTCGACTGATCCGAACGAGATGATGCCGCCGCCCGATCAAAAAAATCCGCTCTCAGCCGACGAGATCGAACTGCTCCGGCGTTGGATCAAGGAAGACGCTCCCTATTCCCCGCACTGGGCCTTTGTTTCTCCGGCGGCCCCTTCGCTGCCCAGGAATTCTGCGGCGACAAATCCCGTCGACGCGCTGATCGGCGACAAACTACGCGCGCAGGGACTCTCGTTCTCTCCGCGAGCGCCGCTCGACGTCCTTTGCCGGCGGATTTACCTCGATCTCGTCGGCCTGCCTCCGAGTCCGCGTCAGATCGACGAATTTCAGGCAGCGGCCCAACAGGACGCACCGGCGGCAATCAACGCTTTGATCGATCGTCTGCTCGGCAACGAACATTTCGGCGAGAAATGGGCGCGACATTGGCTCGACGTCGCCCGCTACGCCGACAGCAACGGCTTTGAAAAAGACCTGCCCCGCGAACAATGGGCTTGGCGAGATTGGGTCATTCGTTCTCTGAATGCCGATTTGCCCTATGACCAGTTCCTGCTCGAACAATTTGCCGGCGATCTGCTTCCGGAGCCGACGCAGGACCAGATCATTGCGACCGGTTACCTGCGCAACGGCATGTTCAATGAAGAAGGGGCGATCGTTCCCGAACAGTTTCGCATGGAAGGCATGTTCGACCGGCTCGACTGCCTCGGCAAATCGGTGCTCGGCCTATCGATCCAATGTGCTCAATGCCATAGCCACAAGTTTGACCCGATTTCGCAGGATGAGTATTACGGATTGTTCGCGTTTCTTAACGACGTCTGCGAAACGCAGTCCTGGGTCCATACCCCGGAGCAACTCCAAAAAATTGCGGAGATTCGCGCCGGCATTCGCGCGGCAGAAGAGCACCTGAAATCTCAACGTCCGCATTGGCAGCAGGAACTTGCCGACTGGGAACAGGCTCAACAGACCGCTGCGCGGCGTGGACCGTGCTACCATCGAGCAGGAATGGGTCGGCGGCGTGAATCATCCAGATGAACTGGCCGATCACAGCGTGATGGTGCTGGGGCATCGCACAGGCAACGGCGATCTGTACGTCGTCACCGAACCGAATCAAACCGGCGTGACCGGTCTCTCTTCGAAGCGCTTGACGCACGGAGACCTGCCCGTTCGGCGGCCCCGGTCGCAACAACCTGGGGACGTTCACGCTCAGCGAAATCAAGGTCGAAGTCAAACAGCCCGGCGATGACAAATGGACTGAATTGCCGCTGAAGAACACCACCACGGATTTTTCAGAACCTGAACAGATTTTTCCTGGCGACGAAAAGAAGAAAGACGAAGACAAAAAACTCTTCGGCCCCGCTGCTTTTCTCATCGATGGCAAAAACACGACCGGTTGGCGGCCCGATCGCGGTCCCGGACGTCGCAACACCGATTCCGTCGTGGTCATGCAATTCGCTGAGCCGGTGAATTTTGCTCCCGGCGCGCAATTGAAGATCAAACTGAATAATAGTCATAGCCCCTCGGGTGACGGGCGAGTCGCCACACAGCTCGGACGAATGCGGTTTGCCCTCACGCAATCCTCAAACCCGACCGCGGCGACTTATGATCATGCCGCGACGCTGGCGATGCAGATCGCACCGGAGGCCCGCAGGCCCGCGGAGCGGGCAGCGATTTTTGCCGCCTGGCGAAAGAGCCTTCCCGAACTCAAGGAAATCAATGACCAGATCGCGGCCCTGGAACAGCAGTTCCCGGAGGCGCCGACCAGCGTGCTCACCGCCGTCACGCGCGATCCCCGCGACCCGCGCGACACGTTCCTCTTGTTCCGCGGCGCGTGGGACAAACCACGGCAAAAAATCGCCCCGCACGTTCCCGCGGCGCTGCATCCAATGCCAGCGGGCCAATCGACTCCGACCCGGCTCGACTTCGCTCATTGGCTGATTGACCGCCGTTCCCCCTTGACCGCGCGCGTGCAGGTGAACCGCATCTGGCAGGCGATGTTCGGCCGCGGCCTGGTGGAGACTCCGGAAGATTTCGGCACCCGCGCTCCCTTGCCCGAACATCTCGCCGTCCTCGATTGGCTGGCGGTCGATTTCATGGAGCACGGCTGGAGCACGAAGCGTCTCATCCGCAACATCGTCACCAGCGCCGTGTATCAACAATCGTCGCAGGTTTCCGCTGAGCAGTTGGAGCGCGATCCGCAGAATGTCTGGCTCGCACGCGGGCCGCGGTTTCGCGTCGAAGCGGAAGTCTTGCGCGATCTTGCGTTGAGCGCCGCCGGCATTCTGAGTCCCGCGCTCGGCGGACCGAGCATTTATCCTCCGGTGCCGGAATCGGTCCTGAGTGACAATTACATCCGACCCGACTGGAAACCGGCCGAAGGGCCCGACCGATATCGCCGGGCGCTGTATGTCTTTCGCAAACGTTCGATGCCCGATCCGGTGTTGACGAGCCTCGACGCGCCGAACGGCGATGCCGCCTGCGCCCGGCGGCCGCGGTCCAATTCGCCGCTGGCCAGTTTGATCAGCCTGAACGAGCCGATCTTTATCGAGGCGGCCCGCGCCATGGCCCTGCGCGTGCTCCGCGAAGGCGGCGACAGCGAAGCGGGCCGCGCCAACTATGCCTATCGTCTCTGCACTGGTCGAAATGCGACGGTTGCGGAAAGTGCAGAAATTCTCGGCCTGCTGGCCAACAGCCGGCAGCGTCTGGCCGACGGCTGGCTGTCGATCAACGAAGTGGCGACCGGCAACCCCGCGAAAAAGCCCGAAATTCCTGCACACGCCAAGCCGCAGGACGCCGCGGCCTGGACCATCATCGCACGCGTGATGCTCAATCTCGATGAAACATTGAACAAAAACTGAAAAGCGATTCCGATGAACATCCTGCAACAGCTTCACCATGAACGGGCCCGGTTCCTCGCACGGCGCTGGTTTCTGCGCGATTGCGGCGTCGGGCTCGCCGGGATTGCGCTCCAATCATTGCTCTCCGGGAAGACTACTGCCGCGCCCGCACCGAGTCCCCTCGCGCCGAAGCAGCCGCATTACGCCCCCAAAGCCAAACGCGTCGTGTATCTTTTTCACGCCGGCGCGCCGAGCCATCTCGAACTCTTCGACAACAAACCCGAACTGACCAAACGCGACGGCCAATTGCCGCCCGCCGATTTGCTCAAAGACTATCGCGCGGCGTTTATCAACCCGAACTCGGCCTTGCTCGGTCCGAAGTACGCCTATGCGCGACATGGCCAATGCGGCATGGAATTGAGCGAACTATTGCCCTACACCGCGCAGAACGCCGATCGGATGTGCCTCGTGCGCTCGATGCACACCGAAGCCGTCAATCATGCGCGGCCAGATCATGATGAATACCGGCGCCCAGCAGTTCGGCCGGCCCAGCTTCGGATCCTGGACGCTGTACGGCCTCGGATCGGACAGTGAAGATCTCCCCGGCTATGTCGTGTTGACCAGCGCTCGCGGCACGAGCGGGGGAGCCAGCAATTACGGCAGCGGATTTCTGCCGACCTCATACGGCGGCATTCCGTTTCGCCCGACCGGCGATCCGGTGTTGTATCTGTCCAACCCCGAAGGCTTCGACGCCCAGTTGCAACGCGATTCGCTCGATACGCTCCGCCGGCTCAACGACAGTTCGCTGGCCGGCATCGGCGACCCGGAAATCGCCTCCCGGATTCAAAGCTATGAGACCGCGTTCCGGCTGCAGTCGAGCGCGCCGGAATTGATGGACCTGCAAGGCGAGCCAAAACACATCCTCGATCAATACGGCATCAAGGATCCCAAGGAATCGACCTACGCCCGCAACTGTCTCCTGGCCCGGCGATTACTCCAGCGCGGCGTTCGCTTTGTGCAACTGTTCCACGAGGCGTGGGATCAGCATGGCGATCTGAAAAACGCGATCAAACGCAACTGTGAGACGACCGATCAAGCCAGCGCCGCGCTCGTCCAGGACCTCGCTCAGCATGGCCTGCTCGACGATACCATCGTGATCTGGGGTGGCGAGTTCGGCCGCACCCCCATGGTGCAGGGCACCAACGACGGACGTGATCATCACAACCGCTGCTTTTCCATCTGGCTGGCCGGCGGCGGCATCCGGCCCGGGCAAGTCTATGGCGAATCGGATGATCTGGGCTTTAATGTCGTGAACAACGGCGTCCACGTTCACGATTTCCAGGCAACGCTGCTGCACCTGTTGGGCTTCGATCACACCCGGCTGACTTATCGCTTCCAAGGCCGCGATTTCCGCCTCACCGACGTCGCCGGAAAAGTGGTCGACGGCATTCTGGCCTGACCGCCGAGAGTCCGCTCCGGCCAGCCGCGACTCGGCTCAATGCCGGTGTTTCTCATCCGGCGCGGCCGTGAATTTCACCGGCTGAATGATGGCGTCGCCGTTCGCCAGCGACGCCTGCACATCGCGCCAGAGTTCGCGGCTGAAACACGTCGCTCCGCTGCGGGAAAGATGCGTGCGATCCCAGAAATAGGGTTCACGATCGCTCGTGTCCGACGTGAGTTCCTGTTCGCGATAATTCAGATGGGCCAAGTGAAATTGTTGAGCGATTCGATCAATCTCTCGGCGGTATTGCTCGTACGGTTCGCCGATGGTCTGATGGCCGCAGACCGGCGCTTCAAACAGAATGACCGTGCTCCCGGCGGCTTGCAACCGGGCAATCAACGTCTCCACCGCCTCGACGTCCTTGCGAACCACGGGATTCTTTCGACTGTTCACATAACGGACTGGGCGAGCCAGTTCCCCGGGCGGGATCGGTCGATCTTCGAGCGGGACGTACCCCAACGCATAGTGCTGCAATCGCAATTGGTCTTCCGTGGCGGCGATGGTGTCGCGGCTGTCGATCCCGAAGAAAAACCATTCCGCCGGAGCGCGCCGTGACCAGAGTGGGAATGTTTCTCCCACGAACCGCCACGTTTCCAGGCTGGCCGGACCGTACGCGCGTTGCTGGAGTTCGCGAGCGTGACGACGGCTGAGGGCGTCAATGTCGTGATACGGTCGGCGCCACGCGTGGGCCGGGTCGAACGTCAGCGGATTGACCTCAAACAACACATATTGCGCCGTGTTGCCGGCGTCGAGGAAGCGATCCACCACCACGCGCGTCATGCGGCCGGCGGCGCCGGGGAGTGAAAAGTTGTAATAGCGTCCTTCCTCCGGGAAACTGCGAGGATCAACCCCGTACGTGGCGATCGACGTGCCGATGATGATGGCGTCGTAATGATGTGGCGACTCCATGGCCGCAAATTTCTGTTTGGCTTCGGTCTCCGCCAGGGAATATTCGGCCAAGCGCTGATTGGCGAGCCCACCGACGCCTGCCACGACGAGCAACGTGAGCACGATGGCCGGCGCGGACTGCCGCGCCGCCGTGCGCCACGGTTTCGCGGGGGCAGTCTCCCTCGAGGAAGAGGTCGCTTCAGAACTGGAAGTAAATGAAGTCACCGCCGGCTTTCACTCCAAAGACTAAAATTCCGACTCCGAGGAGAGAGTAAACCGCCACGCGCGGAAACAGCGCCCAGCGATGCACGGCGACTTCGTCATCGTCCAGTTCTTGCAGGAGATGCAGCACAAACAACGGGACGATGAGCAATCCCGCGCCGGCAAACTGCCAGAACAACGCCGAGCCTCCCAAAGACATTCGTTCCGCCAGGGTGACGATGCCGCTCAAGTGATTGACCCGGAACAACAGCCAACCTAAGCAAGTCAGTTGGAAGAATCCCAGCACTTTGAGGCAACGCAGCGGCGTCCAGGCGTCGGACTGGCGCTGAGCCGTGGAAATTCGTCCGCACAGCGCGCGATGCCCGATCAGCAATAGTCCCTGGTACACGCCCCACGCGATAAAGTGCCAGGCGGCGCCGTGCCACAACCCGCCGAGAAGCATCGTCAGCGCCAGGTTGCGATACGTTTGCCGCGAACCGTAACGGCTCCCTCCCAGCGGGATGTAAAGATAGTCGCGGAGCCAGGTCGACAGGCTGATATGCCAGCGGTTCCAGAATTCCTGCGGATTGGCCGCGAAGTAAGGCCGGCGGAAGTTCTGCATCAGATCGAAGCCAAACAGCTTTGACACCCCCCGGGCGATATCGCTGTAGCCGCTGAAATCGCCGTAGATCTGCCAGGCGAAACCCCAGATGCCGAAGATCACGTCCCAGCCCTGCGCCTGTTGGGGGGAATCGAACACGATCTGGACCAGCCGGCCGAGATTGTCGGCCACGACCACCTTTTTGAAGAGGCCGAGCAGAATCAGCCAGCTGCCGGACGTGATCTGATCGACCGTCACGCGCCGCGGCTGCATGATTGCGGGCAAGAGCGTCGTCGCCCGCTCAATTGGACCGGCCACTAGCTGCGGGAAGAACGCCACGTACAACGAAAAATCAACGAACGACCGCGCGGCCTTCAAATCGCGGCGGTACACGTCGACCGTGTAGCTCATCGACTGGAACGTATAAAACGAAATCCCGACGGGCAGCGTGATCGTGAGGAAAATCGAGTCTCGCGACAGATCGACGCCGCAGGTTTGCAGCAACGTGACGAGATTTTCCGCGAAGAAGCCGTAGTATTTGAACGTGAACAACACGCCGAGATTGCTGACCATGCTGAAGCCGAGCCACCACTTGCGCTGCTTCTCCGAAGTCGCGTCTTCAATCCGGATGGCCACGAGGTAGTCGACAAGCGTGGTGAGCACGATCAGCAGCAGGAATTTCTCATTCCAGCGGCCATAGAACCAGTAGCTGGTGCCGAGCAAAAACCAGTTCTGCGCGCGATGTCCCAGCTGGGAATAGATGACCAGCACCAGAATCAGAAACCAGACGAATTCGAACGAATTGAAAACCATCGCCGGATCAACATCCTGTTTGATCGTCGGTGCGCCGACTTTGTTCGCACGATCAGCGAAAGCGGGCAACGGCACGCGGGCGATTTTTTAGCCGAAACCGGTCACTTGGTCGATCCCGATCGGAGCCCTTTCCAGATCGAGCGACGCGGCGGGGCAAAGGAACTCCTGACGAATGATTGCCATTCGGGAAGCGACTCGTGACAATCAAACATTCACCAGGACGCCAGCCCGCTTGGAATCCCCCCTTTGTCGCTGCTCGCCGAGGAATCATTCTAATGTCGAAATTCACCCCAACTTTTTCCAGTTACGCCAGTTATGTCATCGCCGCGTGCCTGATCGGCTTCTTCTCGCGTCCCGCCGCGAGTGACCAGTTCCCGGCGGAGAACCCGGGGTCGGAGGGGAACGGCAAGTTCGTCATCGGCCCGGAATACCACATGGATCCCGATCTCACCGACCGCGGGAATCCGAAGGGAAAATCGTTTGAATTTACGCTGAAACTGTCCGACAGCAAAATTTTTCCCGGCACCGATTCCACGCTCGACCCGAACAAGCCCGTGCGGGAACAGCGAAAAATCTTCGTGTATGTTCCGGCGGCCTACCGCGACGGAACCAAAGCTCCGATTCTGGTGACGCTGGACGGCCCCAGCCGGCTCGACCTGGTGCGAAATGCCCTCGACAATCTGACGGTGTCGCCAGACCCAAATCGCCGGTTGCCGGCATTCATCGTGATTGCGGTCGAGAACGGGGGTAATGACGGGAAGGGAAGCGAGCGGGGCCTGGAATATGACACGATGTCCGACCGATTCGCCCGGTTCATCAATGACGAAATCCTGCCGGCCGTGCTGAGCCGGCCGGAGATCAAAGCGGCATATCCCCGCCTCGCCTTTACGGACAATCCGTGGGGCAAGGCCGTCATGGGGTGCAGTTCCGGCGGGGCGGCGGCGCTCACGATGGGTTGGTTCCGGCCGGACCTGTTCCGCCGGCTCATCACCTATTCAGGCACCTTCGTCGACCAACAGGACGACGATGCGCCGGAAGAGGCAACGTATCCGCTGGGGGCATGGGAATATCATTCCGGCCAGAAACTGATCGAGAACACCGAGAAAAAGCCGCTGCGGATTTTCACTCACGTCGCCGAACACGATAACCGCGCGAACGATCCGGAAGAAACCTATCATAACTGGGTGATGGCCAACGAACGCACGGCGAAAGCACTGCACGCCCGGGGATATGACTATCGCTATGTCTTCAGCAAAGCCTCCAAGCATTGCGATGCGAACGTGTTCGATCAAACGCTGGCGGACACGCTGGCCTGGACGTGGCGCGGCTACCGGGGCGAGTGACCGCGGGCCGGCGCGTGAGTTGAGACAGTTTTCTTCACTTCAGCGAGCGCTTTCGCCGAGTAACTTTTAAATTGGGTCGTACAGGGAAATGGCCATGGACTGGATTCGCTGCTTCCGTTGTGTGTTGGGATTGCTGCCGTTGGGATTCGCGGCCACGGTCGCCGCGCAGCAGGCCCCGTACGATGTCTTTCCGCCAGCCGATCCTCCTTATTATCGGGTTCGCTATGAAGCGTCGACTGATCCCGGGGCGCTGAGCTTTCCCGTCAATTTCACGATCTGGATTCCTGCCGACGTCGCCCAACTGCGGGGCGTGATCGTTCACCAACATGGTTGCGGGGAAGGTTCATGCCGCTCGGGCCTCACCGGGGCTTACGATTTGCATTGGCAGGCGTTGGCGAAGAAACACGGCTGCGCCTTGCTTTCCCCGGCTTATGAGCAGCCGGAAAAAGCCGATTGCCAGCTGTGGTGCGATCCTCGGAACGGTTCCGATGGCGCATTTCGAAAATGTCTGATCGAACTGGGCCAAGCGTCGAAACATCCTGAGTTGGCCGAAGTGCCCTGGGCCTTGTGGGGACATAGCGGCGGCGGTCATTGGGCCGGCGGCATGGTGATGCTGCATCCGGAGCGGGTGGCCGCCGCCTGGCTTCGTTCCGGCGTTCCGCTGCTGCAACCGAATCCTGAGCGTCCCGGAATCAAAGCACACACCTTGCCGGAAGGGGCCCTCAAAGTGCCGTTGATGTGCAATCTGGGCACGAAAGAAGGAGTGACGGAAAAAGAAAACCCGTTCGCCGGCGTCTGGCCCGCCAATGAAGTGTTCTTCCAAGAAGTTCGCGGACGCGGAGGATTGGTCGGAGTGGCTGTCGACCCGCTGTCTTCGCATGATTGCGGCAATCAACGTTATTTCGCCATCCCCTGGCTCGACGCGTGCCTGACGGCTCGTCTGCCTAAGACGGTCGGCGAACCGTTACGGCCGATGCCGGTGGGCAACGCCTGGCTCGCGCCCGTCACCGGTTTCACCGCGATTACCGCCACGCGATTCGACGGCGACCCGTTGAAGGCGGGCTGGCTGCCCGACGCGGCGATGGCGCAGGCCTGGATGCAATACGTCAAAGACACCAACCTCGCCGACGAAACGCCTCCGCCGGCGCCGACAAATGTGCGGCTGAACGGCCAGGAACTGAACTGGCAGGCTGAGGCGGATCTGGAAAGCGGTCTGGCGGAATTCCTGATCGAGCGCGACGGCGAGATTCTGGCCAAGGTTCCCGAGCAGGGAAAAAACCCGTTCGGGCGACCTGTTTTCCAGAACCTACAATACAGCGACACGCCCACGCAACCTCTGATGGCAATGACTTTCCTCGATACGAAAGCCGACCCAGATCGAAAGCACACTTACCGGGTCATTTCGGTGAACACGGTCGGCCTGAAATCAATGCCCGCCGCCGCGCAGGTTGAGAATCCGGCCTTGAAGTGAGCCGCAAAGCGGATCAACCCGGTTTCTGGTCGCGGCTGATCAGGGACCGGGTGCGCTGACGTGCTGCACGGTGGCCGACAACACGATATTTACGGCGATCCGCACGGCGTCTTCGGGTACGTATCCGGGCGTACGCCGCCAGATTCCGCCGAGGGGCGCAACTGAGATCGTGCCGACTGTAGATGACGGCGTAACGGCCGTCCAACTCGATCCCCTCCAGAAAGGGTTCGATCTCCTCGACCACGAACGCCGGCGATGGTCCGGCATTGGTTGCCGGGACGTTCGAAATCGCACTTTCGCAGATCGTGCCCGGCCTCTTCCGAGAAGAGTTCGTGGGTCAACGGAATCCGTTGCAAAGGACGTTTCGGAAAAACTTGCTGCAAGGCGTCGCGAAAGCTGCGGTCGAAGTCTTCCGATCCACAGCAGGCGTCGGCAAAGAGCACTCCGCCATGATTCAAGTACGCCCGCAGGGTGTTCTGCTCGGCCTCAGACAAGGTAAAGGGCAATCGTCCGTGCATGGCGATTAACGGAAACTCCGCCAGGCGCGGGTGATCGAGCGCGACAACGTCCGCGCGCGGAGCCACCGTAATGCCCGCGGTTCGATGGACGGCCGTCAGCAGATTCGACAGTGATCGCGACGCTGTGTTCCAGCCTCCTTGTGAACCACCTGCGATGCGGAAGCGCAGCCGCGATCGCCGAGCGGTTCCGCCTGATCTTCCGATGAATTGCCGGTGGCCGAAATGTCGAATCGGAGCGGAGTGTTCGCGGCCGGTGGCATAGGCCAGGATATTGACGCCGATTTGTGCTCGCGCGAAGAATTCGATCCCGAGTTTTTGCGGGTCGATTCGTCGGATCGTGCTGAATTCTCAGGGACCAGAGGCAGCCCAAATCCTCTGGCGCATACAGAATGGATGTCCGGCAGCCGGTCTCGACTCCCCAAAGTTCATTGTCTGCGGGTTCCAGCAGAAATTCGCTGCGATAGACCGGATGATCCGGCGCTAAGCGTTCCAGTTGCATCGAGGGAGCCAGTTTCCCGACGAGTTCGCGAAAGCCTTGCTCAAATTTGCTCGCTGTGCAGGAAGGGCGCGGCGAGCAACAATCCTCCCCGTTGCAGGTACTCCCCGAGTACAGAGATTTCACGCGAGGACAGCCGAGGCCGCTGTCGTTCCGGTCAGAAACACGACCGGCGCCCGCTGGAGCGCTTCTAAACCGGATTCCGGATCGGCGGATTCCAAGTCAATTTCCTGCGTCGCCAATTTGCGGGGCCAGCCTCGACGTCCCGCGATGAATGCTGCCAGGTTCCCCACATCACAGGGATGCCGGTTCCAGTCCTGTCCTATGATCACTCGTGGTTCGGCAGGATCGCGGGGACCGAAACGCAATTTGCTGATGATGATCGGCGCCAGACTTTGCGACAAGAACAATACGGCGTGGCTGGTCGACATCACGGCGTGATTGCCGGTCCAATGGCCGGTTCCGCGCTGTTGTCGCTGCATCAAGGCGGCGACACCGTGCGCATACCAGTCTTGCTCGGCGAAGAATGCTTGCCCTCCGTGCCGACCCGTCTGTTCGAGGCCATGCAGATAATAGATGATTGATTGTTTGGCATCGGCTGCGGCAGATTTCCTTCGCATCTCTTGTTGCAGCCAGCGGATTCCTCGCTCCAGAGATTCATCGGCATTCAGCGACCGGCAGCAATCGATCTCGCGATCGGCGGTCAGGGACGTCTCGATGGATAGCATGTGTCGGCAAATCGTCAGTGCCGTCACGGCGGTGAGCGTCGTTCCCGCCTGAGGGCTTTCCTCCAAGCGAAGAGGGAGACTCACGGCCGGCGCATCCCCCCAGCTTCCCTCGGCATTTTGAGTGGCTTGCCAATACCGCCGCGCACGCTCCCACACGTCGCGATTCACCGGCAGCCCCGCGTGGACGGCATCTCGCAACGCAAGCAATGCCAGATGAGAGAGGCTCGGCTCGGCCGTTTCAGCAACGCGGGGAGCCCAACCGCCAGCCTCTGTTTGCCGTTCGAGCAGACGCGGCAGCAAGGCCGCGGCGCGGGAAAAGTCAGCCGGCTCCTCGGTCGCCAACCAGACCAGAATCTGCAAGGAGAGTTCATGGGTGGAATCGGCGTGCTGCGTCGGGCGGTTGCGCAGATAGCCCAACGCACCACGGACGGCGAATGAATCGGTGGTCAAGCCGGCCCCCAGGAACGCCAACGTCGCCAGGCACGTGACATCGACGGGGTGAGTCAACACACCATCGGCGGGAAATGATCCGTCGGAGAGTTGACGAGACTCCAGATACTTGACGCCGCGGTCGATCGCTTCGCGAACGTCTTCCGTCCGGGGAGTTTGGCCCTGAATTTGCGTGGGAAAACCGCCGGCATGAGCCAGAGCGGCCAGGACCATCCACAGTCGATGATCAAAACAAAAATCCGCGATCATGATCAACGAACCGGTTTGGGCGGCAT
>JAXMBR010000035.1:0-38716 GCA_046349715.1 Planctomycetaceae bacterium
GCACTTCGGTCGTTCACGGCTCCCGTGGTGCTGTTAGCCGGCGGTTATGACAAACACGTGGACCTCACCGAGATGGCCGGAGAAATCGCCTGCCGGGCAAAAGCCGTCTCTTTGATGGGGCAAACGGCACAGCGACTTTACGAATCGATCTGTCGTGGGAGCGAGAACTCCGTTACGGTCGCCTCGCCGCAACCCGATTTCAGCGCGGCGTTTCGCTGGGCTTGGGAGCACTCCGTCCCGGGAGATGTGATTTTACTGTCCCCCGGCTGCGCCAGTTACGATTGGTTCCGAAACTTTGCCGACCGCGGGGAACGCTTCGTTCAACTGGTTGAAGAACTGGCGCGCCGCTGAACTGGCATCTCCAAGGCTGCGTCGACGCCCACGAAATGCGGGACGAGGCGATCAGGGCGTGTGTGACGCCAGCGTCTCGCCGGTCGCCAGCCAATGCCGACCCGAGACGATCTCGGGCATGTCGCGCGTTTCCGGTTGAGCGCTCTGGAGCACGACAGAGGTGACCGTCACTTGTTCGTCGCGAACGAGAATGGCATCCCCTTGGCGAATATCGAGCCACGATTTGCCCGAGCAAGGAAAAGCAATGCATTTTGAGGACGGGGGCAGATCGGGCCGGATGAACACGCCTTGAAACGGTTCACAACCGGAATAACCAATCAGCAAAGTGATAATCCGCCGCGGCTCACTCATGCTGGAATCATGACTCAAAGCCCTTGAGGGCGTCAAGCACGAAATCGGCGTTTGCCGGGAGTTGCCGCCGGATGTTTGGAATCCATTCGGCGAATGGAACAGGAGTCGTTCGGAGAGCGGGCGCTTATTCGCCGTCGGTCGACAACCCGTATTCGTCGAGCTTTCCCTTGAGCGTCGTTCGATGGAGCCCCAAGAGGCGAGCGGCGGCGGCAACTTGACCACGAGACTTCTTAAGTGCCGCGGAAAACAGCACCGGTTCAATCTCCCGCAATAATCGCAGATGAAGTTCGTCGCCGTCCTGAGCCAAGGCTAATTGTCGGCCTGACCAGGCGGATACGGCCGTCGCCAAATCCGTGGCGGCATCGTCGCTGGAATTCAATGGGACAGACGGGGGAATCGGCCAATGCCAAGGCTCGATGCTCCCGCCCCGGGCCAGGATCGCGGCGTGCTCGATCACATTGCGCAGCTCGCGGACATTTCCCGCAAAATAGCGGACTTTCAATTCCGCCAACGCCTCGGGGGTGACCGTGGGGCGCGGAATCTGGTTCTTCACGGCGACTTTGTCCAAAAAATACTCGACCAGCGCATCAATGTCTTCCGACCGCTCGCGCAAGGGAGGCAAATCGATTTGGAACGTCACCAGGCGGAAATACAGGTCATGCCGAAACTCGCCTTTTGTCGCCAGCGCTTGCAAGTTGTGATGGGTGGCGGAAATTAATCGAAAATTGGCCTGCCGGGGTTGATCGGCGCCCACCGGCCAGATCTGGCCTTCTTCCAGCGTTCGTAACAGCTTCACTTGGACCGCCGTGGGAATTTCCGCCACTTCATCGAGGAAAATCGTGCCGCCGTCGGCCAGTTCCAGCAATCCCTTGCGAGCGTTCTCCGCTCCTGTGAAGGCGCCGCGTGCATGGCCGAACAATTCGCTCTCGACGAGCGACTCGCTAAGCGAAGCCACGTGGATCGGAATGAACGGTTGATCGGCGCGCCGGCTGTATCGATGAATGGCGCGGGCCACGAGTTCTTTCCCGGTGCCGCTTTCCCCGCGGAGATGCACGCAAGCGGACGTCGGAGCCACCAGGGCGATTTGCTTGAACACTTCCTGGAACGCCGCGGATCGTCCGATTAATTGGTCGGCGGAATCGACTTCGGGAGCGGCAGCCGCGGGAGCCGTCGACGGGGCAGCTGTCGCGCGCAGCGCCCGGCGGATGGTCTGTTCAACGGTCGCCAGATCGAACGGCTTGACCAGGTATTCAAAAGCGCCTTGCCGAACCGATTCCACGGCGGTTTCCAGGTCGCCGTACGCCGTAATGATGACGACCGGCGCCGCCCCCACGATTTGCCGAAACTTCGGTAACGCCTCGAGCCCCGTCATGCCCGGCAAGCGAACGTCGAGCAGCACGGCATCTGGCTTTTGCTCTTGAGCGCTGCGTAAGCCGTCCTCCGCGGAGGCTGACGACGTTGCCGTCAGGCCCATCCGTCCTGCCAGCTTGGTCAACCCCCAGCCGATGCTGGGTTCGTCATCAACGATCAACAAATGGGGCATGGAATCAATACAATCCAAGGTTTGTCGTCGTGAGTGTCCGTGTTCCGAGGGCTGAACGCCGCAGGTTCCTACGTGGCAAAGTCAATCTTGCTCGGCTGTCGTTAATCGACCGGATCCTTCCCCGCCATGAATGCAGTTTAAGCGGTCGAGGAGTGGACGGGTAGTGGGCGTTGTGCCACGGCTGGAGAGATTGTCTTGCCGAGGATGACGGGTCCCGGACGAAGGGAAGCGCAGCCGGCGGAGCCAGCATGTGGTCCAGAAACGTGTCATGTTCTGCGGATCCGGACGGACCGATGACGCGTGAAGACACCGGTTGAAACTCGCGACGGCTGGCCTGGGACTTCGCTTGTCCCGGATTTGATGATTGACATCCAAGCATGCCGATATAGTTTCCTAGGAAACTGTCGAGGAGAAAAACAGGATGAAATCAGCCAGCACGCTGGAAACTCACGCAGGTTACTGGCTGCGATACGTCTCCAACCACGTCTCGCATGCCTTCGCGAAAAAGGTCGAGGCTCAAGGCGTCACGGTTGCGGAGTGGGTTCTCCTGCGGCAGATGTTTGACACGCCAGCGGCCAATCCCAGCCAGCTTGCGGCGGCCATCGGCATGACGCGCGGAGCCATTTCCAAGCTGGTCGAACGGTTATGCCAAAGTCGCTGGCGATGCGAGCGGCATCCGAAGGAGACCGGCGCTACCAAACGGTCGAGCTGACGGCGGCCGGTAGGCGGCTCGTGCCGGTCCTGGCTCAGCTTGCCGACGAGAATGATCGTGAATTCTTTGGTCATCTGAAGTCCGATGAGAGAATCAAGCTGGTGAACCTGCTCCAGGACATCGTCCGCCGCCACGGTTGAAAGAGTTCCCAGTGGATTGAATACCGATTCACGAACCACAAAGGAGAAATCTTGAACGTTGAACAAACCCAGGTGATTCAAGGGTGCGCACAGGGAGCATTGACGGGAGAGGTGACTTTTCCGGAAATCGTCGGCAGGCTCACCCAGATCGGCGTGGAGCGGTATCACGCGGACTACAGCCGCTCTGAAATCACCTATTACCTGGCCGATGGCGACTCGCTGGTTGTCGCCACGCCTCATCCTTCTCACGCCATTGCGGTCGAGTTTACGGCATCGGCCGTCGAAGCCGCCGTTCGCCAGAGTCAGCGGAACGAGCACACCTATCTGGACTTCATTCGGAAGACGATGGCTGCTGGTTGCGTGGGCTACTTCGTGCAGATCACAGGTCGTCGCGCCATTTATTTTGGACGCAATGGGGAAATGCACACGGAGCACTTCCCGACTGGCCATCGCTATGGCCGCCCTGCAGATGAACGGCATTCCGGAGACGGCACTGTCCGTGGTCGACCCGGCCGTCGCGGCAGCGTTCTCCCGTCGATGGTTCGAGTTGGCCATGAGCGAGTGAAGCGGCGCAAGCCCCGGCCCGGCTGCGCCAATATCACCGCAACATGAATGCAACGTCACGGCAGAAACAAGCGGAGAGGACAGGACGCCAACTGAACTTTTTATCGCCGGGGTAGGTGGTTGGGAAGCCGATCTGCTGCGGCAGGTGTGGGGCGTTTAATCCTTCTCGATTCGTCCTTCGTTCCCCAATGCTCCACACGGCCGGCTTCCATCGGTTCATGCTTCATGGAAGGGCGGAAGATTGTCACTCAAGGGGGTTACAGCGATCCCGTTAACCTTTCTTCGTGCACGAACACCGGACATGACGAAAGACTGGTGAAAAAACCAGCCTCGAAAGAGCCGCCCGAACAGGGTCACACTGGCCGCTGCTTCCGGGCACTGCTTGACTCTGGCGAAGTCGAGAAATTCGTGAAATTGTCCCGGTTTGAGGGACAGTCGGGAGCCGCCCGCCAATGGTGGTACAATCAGTCCTTGCATCATACAAAGGACATTCCCGTCGTTTCCGGAGTCGATGAGCTGTTCGCAGATTCCATTATCCATGAGGCGAGACAGATGCCGTTATGACCGCGATCCCCGACCACAACGATTGGATGTCGATCGACAGGACGTTTCTGCCACCCTTGCCGCGCCGATCGAAACTGACCGTGCAGGAAGTGACTCCCGACCGGTTCTTCGTCACCTACCTGGTTTCGGCGAACGGGTTGTCCTGCCTGCTTCTGGTCCTTTCGTTTCTGCCGAACGGTATTATGTCCGTTGTTATCGGCGGCCTGTTGGAAATGCAATACGGCATTCCACTATGGATCACTGGCCCGACACTCCTCCTGGGCATTTCATGGCTTCTGGGGAGGGGTCTGGTCGGGCTATTTCGCCGGCCGGAAGGGGGCAAATTGCTGTTGGATCGAGAACAACTCCGTGCGGAAGGGGGGGCGGTTTTTCGATGGTCCGAGACCCATCCGATCGACCATCACAGCCGCCTCGATGTCGTCGACATCGGTAACAATGAGTCGACCAGTTGGGCTTTGAGTCTGCAGGTCGACCAGAAGTGGAAGACGCTCGCTTCGGAAATCCATTTGAGTGTGGCCGACCAGAAATGGCTGTGCCGACACATGAACTCCTGGTTGGGCTGGGAGTTTCCGTCCCATTGCGTGGCTTGCGGCCGTTTGCTGGACAGTCAGGACGTGGATTGGCGGCAGCGCAGTGTGAAATGCGCGGCATGCGATTTCGCGGGACCTGCGCCTGATCCGTTCGTGCTTGACGCCGTGCCTCCTGCTCCGCCAGTCGTTTGCCCCGGTTGCACAGGCACGATCTGGCTGACCGACGTGAATCGCGAGACCGGAGGCTATCGTTGCCATCGCTGCCATTGGAGCAGTGAAGCCCTCCCGCCGATGCGCATCGACAGCTTCGCCGACGCCAAGGACTACTGGATGACTGCGCTTGGCCGTGCGGTGCCAATCGCCCTCACGGTCTCCGACAAGTTTCTGTCGAACGACGAATTGCAGCAGGAATTTCCCTCAGCCAGCAGCGCCCGTCGGCAGTTGGAGGACGACCGCCTGATCGACGACGGCAGTCGAGACAAGTTGACGCTCGCGTTCGGTAACTGGCAAGTACCAAGGTTTAAGTGGTTGGTTTTCGCCTCAGTATTGATGCTGATTTTGAACCTCTGGCTGCTTTTCTGGGTGTTCCCCGGCACACCGCCGCGAACGTGGCTGCATTGGTATGGGCGAATGTCGTCCTTCATGATGCTGCCCGTTTTTGTAAGTTTGGCAGCGTTCATCGCGTGGTGGGGGGGGAAGCGCGTCCGCATGATCTTTACGCCGGAGGCGCTGCTGCTGCAAATTGGTCAGATTAAGCGAATCATTCGGTGGAACACGCTCAAAGACGTCGCGACGCATAAAGGCGTTTGGCCGCCAATGGTGTATCTCGTCTACGGCGGCACGGGCGCGCTGGTAACGCCGCCGTCTCACGCAACGGCTCGGGCCATCACGCGTTTATGCCAGATTCAGCGAGACGAGGCGTCGCGTTACGCTACGATGAACTCGGGACTATCTGCAACAGACCCCAATCGAATTGGCATACCACAAACCGAGACCGATGTGACCAACTCGGCCTAATCTTAGCTAAAAAGATGATCTAGTCGGCCCCAAGCTGCCTGCACATGCAATTCTACTCTGCTTTCCTACGATCGGCCAAAACAACGCGACTGCAACATGAATGCAATGCCACTGCAATATCAGCGGAGAGGGTGGGATTTGAACCCACGATGTCCTTACGGACATGCCGGTTTTCAAGACCGGTGCATTCAGCCGCTCTGCCACCTCTCCGAGCGAAAAAATTGGCGGATTTCTATGGTATCGTCCGTACCAATCCGCCGAAATGGCTGCACTTTGGCAAAAGCTGACGGCATCGCAAGGAAGTCTAACCACTGACCGGCAAACCCGCAAAGCGAAACCCACAACCTTACGGGAACGTTATGTCTTTCTGTGGTTGGGGGTTCTGATTATTCCGAGCGCGCTTCGTGATGAATTTTCAAGGAGCGTTCAACGCCGGAACACGCACCCCAGGCTCTCCGGTTGCCTCGGTCCTCACGGCGCTCTGGCGGCGACGATTCCACCAGTTGCTCAGCCGGTCGAGATAAAGATAGACGACCGGGGTGGTGTAAAGCGTCAGCATTTGACTGAAAATCAAGCCGCCCACAATGGCGATGCCCAACGGCCGTCGAAGTTCTGCGCCTTCCCCCGCGCCAATCGCCAACGGCAATCCCCCGAACAGCGCGGCCAGCGTGGTCATGGTGATCGGACGGAACCGCAGGAGACATGCCTCGAAAATCGCCGCTTCCGACGACTTGCCATGATGCCGTTCCGCTTCGAGGGCGAAGTCGATCATCAAAATCGCGTTTTTCTTGACGATGCCGATCAACAGCAGGATGCCGATCATGGACATCACGTTGAGCTCCGAGCGGCAGACGATCAACGCGAGGAGGGCCCCCACGCCGGCCGATGGAATGGTCGACAGAATCGTGAGGGGGTGAATGTAGCTTTCGTAGAGCATGCCGAGCACGATATAGACGGCGACGATGGCGGCGAGAATCAGCAGGGGTTGAGTGCTCAACGACGCCTGAAAGGCTTGCGCGGTGCCTTGAAAACGGCCGTAAATCGTGGCGGGCATTTGCAGGTCGCGAACCGTTTGCTCGATGCGCGGGAGTACGTCGCTCAAAGACGTGCCCGGCGACAGATTGAATGAAATGGTGACGGACGGAAATTGCCCCGAATGATTGGCGGACAAGGCCGAGTTCCCGGTGGTCTGCCGCTGCAGAGTCGCCAGCGGAACCGCGACGTTGTCCGTCCCGCGAATGAACACATGCTTCAGGGAGTCGGGATTTTCGGCAAACTCGGGCTCGACTTCCATGACCACATGATACTGGTTCTGATCGCGGTACATGGTGGAGACCTGCCGCTGGCCGAACGCGTCGTACAGCGTGTTGTCGATTTCGCTGACCGAAATTCCCAATCGGGCCGCCGTGGCGCGGTCCAGCCTCAAGCGGGTCTGCAAGCCGCGCGATTGCTGGTCGGAATTCACATCGACGATCCCTTCGACGGAGCGCATTTCGCGCATCAACTTATTGCTCCACAGATTGAGTTCTTCCAGGTTGTCGCCGCGGAGCGTGTATTGATATTGCGCGCTGCTGGCCCGGCCGCCGATTCGCAGATCCTGCACCGGCTGCATCAGCAGGACCGCGCCGGGCACCTTGGAGGCTTTCGCACGAATGCGCGCCATGACCTGGTCGGCGCTCAACTGGCGCTCTTTCAACGGTTTGAGGGTGGCAAACATGCGGCCGGAATTCGTGGCTCCGCCTCCGCCGCCCCCTCCGGCAAACGCCACCACTCCTTCGACGGCCGGATCTTCTCCCACGAGCGTCGCAAATTGCCTCAGCAATTTCGACATCGATTGGAACGAGGAATCCTGATCCGCCAGGACACTGCCGGTCAATCGGCCCGTATCCTGCTGCGGGAAGAACCCTTTGGGGACAATCACATACAACGCCACGGTCAATCCGACGGTGAGCACCGTTACGGTCAAGGTGGTGCGCGGCCAGCGCAACACCCGCCGCAACGTGAATTCATAAAACGATAAAATCCACTCCAGCACCCGTTCCACGGCGCGGGAGAGCCTGCCCGGCGGCCGGTGATGGTGTTCCTTCAAGAACACCGCGCACATCATGGGGGTGGTGGTCAGGGAAATGACCAGCGAGACGCCGATCGCCACCGACAACGTCACGGCAAACTCGCGGAACAGCCGGCCGACGATGCCGCCCATCAACAAGATCGGGATGAACACCGCCACCAGCGAAAGGGTGATCGACACGACCGTGTAACTGATCTGCTGCGCACCGCGCAGGGCGGCCGTCAGCGGCGACGCCCCTTCCTCGCGATGCCGGCTGATGTTTTCGATCACCACGATGGCGTCATCCACGACGAACCCCGTGGCGATGGTGAGCGCCATCAAGGACAGATTATTGATGCTGTAGCCGAGCAAATACATCACCCCGAAGGTGCCCACCAGCGAAACAGGGACGGCGATGCTCGGAATGATCGTCGCCCGCACGTCCCGCAGGAAAATGAAGACCACCAGGATGACCAGGGCGACCGACAGGATCAGCGTGAATTGAGTGTCCGCCAGCGAGGCGCGAATCGTCGTCGTCCGATCCATCGCCACCGCGAGATTAATCCCCGCGGGGATCTGCGCCGACAATTGCGGCATCAAAGCCTTGATCCGATCCACCGTGGCGATGATGTTCGCCCCCGGTTGCCGAAACACGATGATGGTAATTGACGGTTTGCCGTCGGAAAGACCAAAGGCGCGCACATCTTCCACGTCGTCGGTCACGGTGGCGATGTCGCTCAGACGGATGGGCCCGCCGTTTCGATAGGCGATGATCAGCGGCTCGTATTCTTTCGCAGTCAGCAGCTGATCGGTCGCCGTAATCGACCACGAATAGCGGTCGTTGGAGAGCTGACCTTTCGGGCGATTGGCATTGGCGTTGGACAACGCCAGCCGGACGTCTTCCAGGCTCAGCGCGTAGTTGTTGAGAATCGTGGGATTGACGTCGACGCGGACGGCGGGCGAAGACCCCCCGCCGACGAACACCGTTCCCACGCCCTGAATCTGCGCCAGCTTCTGCTGCAGGATGGTGGAAGCGACATCGTACATCTGAGGGCGCGTGTAGATTTCCGAAGACAGCGCCAGGATCAGGATCGGCGAATCGGCGGGGTTGGATTTGCGATACGACGGATTCTGCGGCAGGTTGGCGGGAAGCTGCCCGCGTGCCGCGTTGATGCAGGCCTGCACGTCGCGCGCGGCGGCGTCGCTGTCCCGGTCTAAATCGAATTGCAGCGTGACCGAACAGCTTCCCAGCGAACTCGCGGATGTCATCTCGGTCACGCCCGCAATTCTCCCGAATTGACGCTCCAGGGGAGTCGCGACGGCGGAAGCCATCGTATCGGGATTGGCCCCCGGCAACGACGCGCCGACCTGGATGGTGGGAAAGTCGACGTTCGGCAGCGCGGAGATGGGCAACAGCGGGTAACTGATGGCGCCGGCCAGCAAGACGGCGATTGTCAACAGCGTGGTGCCGACCGGCCGATGGATGAACGGGCTCGACAGGCTGGAGTGTTTCACGGCAGGTCCTCCGTCAGAGGACTTGCGGACGCCCCCATGCCGAACCGCTGCGAGAGCCGGTCGAACCACAAATAAATCACCGGAGTGGTGTACAGCGTGAGGATCTGGCTGACGATCAAGCCGCCGAGAATGGTGACGCCGAGGGGATTTCGCAATTCGGAACCGGTTCCCGAACTGATCGCGAGCGGAACCGCTCCCAACAACGCCGCCATGGTCGTCATCATGATTGGACGGAATCGCAGCAGACACGCCTGATAAATCGCTTCGTCCGGCGACAGATTCTGATTCCGCTGCGCATCGAGTGCGAAGTCGATCATCATGATGGCGTTCTTCTTCACGATCCCGATCAGCAGAACGATGCCGATCAGTGCGATCACGCTGAGATCCATCCGGAACATCAAGAGCGCGATCAGCGCGCCGACGCCGGCCGACGGCAGGGTCGACAGAATCGTGATCGGATGGATATAGCTCTCGTACAACACGCCCAGGACAATATAGACCGTGACCAGCGCCGCCAGAATCAGCCAGGGCGTGTTCGCCAGCGACGATTGAAACGCCTTCGCCGTTCCTTGAAAGTCGGCGAAAATGCTGCGCGGCATGTCGAGTTCCGCCTTGGTCCGTTCGATCGCCGCGACCGCTTCGCCCAACGACACGCCGGGCGCCAGATTGAACGAAATCGTCGTCACGGGGAACTGCCCTTGATGGTTGATCGAGAGCGGCATGCTCCGTTCTTCGACGCGGACCATCGCCGACAGCGGCGTCATGCCTCCCAGAGAAGAACGCAAATAGATTTCGTTCAGATCGGACGGGGAACTCTGAAATTGCGGCAACACCTCGAGCACCACTCGATATTGATTCAGCTGCGTATAGATCGTTGAAATCTGGCGTTGGCCGTACGCGTCGTACAGCGCATCGTCGATGGTCTGCGGCGTGACTCCAAACCTCGACGCCATGTCGCGGTCGAGCACCACCCGCGCCTGCCGACCGTCGTTCAATTGGTCGCTGGCGACCTCGCGCAGTTCGGGAAGCGATTGCAGTTTTTCGAGAAACTTCGGCGCCCATTCGTCGAGAATCTCGGCGCTTGGATCTTCCAGGCTGTATTGGAACTGCGTGCGGCTGACGCGCGTCTCCACCGACAGGTCCTGCACCGGCTGCATGAACAGCGTGATTCCCTCGATCTCCTGCTGCCGTTCATGCAAACGACGGATGATTTCCTGGATGTTTGACGTGCGTTCATCGAGCGGCTTCAGGTTGAGCATGATCCGCCCGCTGTTCAACGTGGTGTTGACGCCATCGATGCCGATGAAGCTCGACAGGCTCTCCACATCGGGGTCTTCGAGCAGGACGCGGTTGAGCGCCCGCTGTCGTTCGGCCATCGCCGTGAACGAAATGTCCTGTGGCGCTTCGGAAATTCCGAGAATCAACCCGGTGTCTTGCAGCGGAAAGAATCCCTTCGGCACGATGAAGTATAACTGGACCGTGGCGGCCAACGTCGCCACAAACACGGCCAGCGTGGCGTTTTGATGCCGCAGGACCCAGCGGAGCGTCGCGCCATACCAGCGGATGACCGCCTCGAAAGCCGCTTCCGAAAGGCGATAGATCGCACTTTGCCGCTCGGGCGGCGTGTGGTGCAAGAGTTTCACGCACATCATCGGGGTGAGCGTCAACGAGACCACGGCGGACACGAGAATCGTCACGCTGAGCGTCACGGCGAATTCCCGGAACAACCGGCCGATGATGTCTCCCATGAAGAGCAGCGGAATTAAGACGGCGATCAGCGAGATGCTGAGCGAAACGATGGTGAAACCAATTTGTTCCGAGCCCTTCAGGGCGGCGGCGAGAGGGGCTTCCCCTTCCTCGAGATAGCGAACGATGTTTTCGATCATCACGATTGCGTCGTCCACTACGAAGCCTGTGGAAATCGTCAGTGCCATCAGCGTGAGATTGTTCAAACTGTAGTCGAGCAGGTACATCACGCCGAACGTCCCCACCAGCGACAGCGGGACTGCCACGCTGGGAATTACCGTGGCCGACACGCTGCGCAGGAACAGGAAAATTACCAGCACGACCAGCGCCACGGTCATGATCATTTCGTGTTGTACGTCCTCGACCGACGCCCGGATCGTCATGGTCCGGTCGGTCAGCACGTCCACATTGACCGCGCCGGGCAGCGATTCCTGCAACTGTGGCAACAGAGTTTTGATCCGGTTCACCACTTCGATGATGTTCGCCCCGGGCTGGCGCTGAATGTTGAGAATCACGGCGGGCGTATCATTCATCCACGCGGCCTGCCGCTCGTTTTCCACGCTGTCCGTCACGTCCGCCACGTCGGCAAGTTCGACCGGCGCGCCGTTCCGGTACGCCACGATCAGTCGGCGATATTGCTCGCTCGACAACAACTGGTCGTTGGCTCCGATCGTATAAGCCTGCCGCTGGCCGTCGAAACTTCCCTTGGCCTGATTGACGTTGGCCTGGGCGATCGCCGTCCGCACATCGTCCAGATTGAGTCCCAGCGCGGACAGAGCCGTCGGATTGGCGCGGACCCGGATTGCTGGCTTTTGCCCACCGCTGATGCTCACCATCCCGACGCCCGACAATTGCGAAATTTTCTGGGCGAATCGCGTGTCGGCGATGTCCTCCACCTTCGACAGCGGCAACGACTCGGACGACAGGGCCAGCGTCAGAATCGGAGCGTCCGCCGGGTTCGTCTTCGTGTAGATCGGCGGATTGGGCAAATCGTCAGGCAGGAATGACGTGGCCACGTTGATCGCCGCCTGCACCTGCTGAGCCGCGACGTCAATGTCGAGTTCCAGGTCGAACTGCAACGTGATGACTGAGCAGCCTTCCGAACTTGACGACGTCATTTGCGTCAGCCCGGGGACCTGACCGAATTGGCGTTCCAACGGGGCGGTCACCGACGATGCCATCACCTCGGGGGCGGCCCCGGGATAGAACGTCAGCACCTGGATCGTCGGGTAATCGACTTGCGGCAGGGCGGAGACGGGCAGCTGGCGGTAGGCGACGATTCCCGATAGCAGAATCGCCAACATGAACAAAACCGTCGCGACCGGTCTCAGAATGAAAGGACGCGAAGGATTCATGAAGCGGTCTCAGCGGAGCGCAAGGCGGGCAAGCGGTCGATCGTGACATGAGAACTCAGGATGACTTCCGGGGCTCGTCAGACACTTTAGAGGTCGATTTCTGTTTCGCATCCGAGGCCCCCTGCGTGGACACCTTGGAACCGTTTTGCAGCCGATCGAGTCCGGCAGTCACGACGATTTCCCCGGGCGACAAACCCGACGTGATCACCGAGTCCGTTCCTTCGGCAGGTCCAGGAATCACGCTTCTCATTTCCACGGTGTCGTCAGCCTGGACCACATAGACGAAATTCCCGTTCGGGCCACGCTGCACCGCGACCGACGGCGAAATCACCGCCCGGCGCAAGGTTTCCACTTGCAGCCGCACATTGACGAATTGGTTCGGAAACAGCATGCCGTCCGCATTTTCAAACTCGCCCTTCAGTCGGACGGTGCCGTTGGTCGGGTCGACCTGGTTGTCAATCGCCACCAGTTTTCCCGTGGCCAACTTTCGTTGAAACCCGCGGTCGTAAGCCTCGACCACCACCGAGTCGCTTTCTTTCATCTGTTTTTGGACGCGCGAGATTTCGTCTTGCGGAACGGTGAACACGAGCGTGATCGGCTGCAACTGCGTGATTACGGCCAGACCTTGGGGATCCGTCGGACGCACCATATTGCCTTCGTCGACCAGTCGCAGGCCGATCCGCCCGTTGATCGGCGCCACGATCCGACAATAGGTCAACTGCAATTCGGCCGCGGCGATCTGCGCCCTGTCGGCCTTGATCGCTCCTTCGGCCTGCTCGACTAAGGACGACTGGTCATCGACCTGCTGGGCCGTCGCAATTTTATTTTCAAAGAGGTGTTTCAGCCGCATCAGCGTCTGCTTGCCTCCTTTCAGTGTCGCCTCGTCGCGAGCCAGTTGTCCTTCGGCCTGTTCTTTCATCACCTGGTACGTCCGCGAGTCGATCTCGGCCAGCAAGTCGCCCTCCTTGACCATCTGCCCTTCGGTGAAGGAGACCTTGGTGACTTCGCCTTCCACTCGACTCCGCACCGTGACCGTTTTCAGGGCGGTGATCGTTCCGAGCGCATTGAGATGCAGCGTCAGATCGCGTTGTTCAATCGTGGCCGTTGTGACGGGGGTGACCCGTGCGGCGGGAGCCGACTTGGGAGCCGATTTCAGCAGACCCACGGATTCCAGACGAGCACTGATCTCCGGCCAATAATACCACGCGGCGCCGCAAACGATGGCGAGCAACGTCCAAACCCACCAGCCGCGGCCTGATCGTTCGGCCGCCATCCGTTCCGGATTCTCCGCCGTCGCCACGGTGGGAACCGCCGGCGGCAGGCTGGGCTTCGCTTTCATTTCCGGGTCAGGCGGCGCCGCGTAAGAAGAAGCAACCATCGGCTGAAAACCTTCCTGGATTCCACATCACCAGAGTCATCAAGCCGGTGGGAGCGCGGCTGGGAGGGCAAAAGCTGTCAGTAATTGTGGCACGCCAGATGAGTGAGGGTCAAGGTGGGGCATTGAAAGAATCTCTCCTTTTATGCAACACCAAAACACTTGATAGGTTTCGGTCGACCATGCCGATCGCATCGCCCGCCATGGTCTTACGAATTCGTCATCAATCGGCCCGAGTCAATCACCCGCAAGACCGTTCCTCGCGACACAAACCGTACAGCGTCCGCTCAGCAGTCGCGGCAGAGGAATTCAATCACCGGCCGGTTAGCTTCCGGAAACTTCAGCTGCGAGAGCTCTTCCCTCGCGCGCCAGGTATAGCCCTGGTGGTCTGGCAATACGGCCCGGTGGTCGATCGGCGTACATAGAAAAAAATGGAGATCCACCTCACCATGGGGATAAACGAATCGCTCGCGACGCAGCAGCCGTTCGACGCGCACCGCGAGTCCCGTTTCCTCACGGCACTCGCGCACCGCGCAGTCGCCCGGGTCTTCTCCGGGTTCGCATTTGCCGCCGGGGAATTCCGCATAACCGGGCAGCGGCCCGTCGGGTCCACGAATTCCGACCAAATACCGCGCACCCGTTTCGACAATCGCGATTCCGATTGATTTCGCCATGCGAGCAGTATGAAATGCACTGCCGATTATTCAACATCAGTCCTTAACCGATAGGGGTGTCCTCGTTTCCGGGTGCCACGCCCTGACGCTTTGGGAAAGGCGTGATTCTCCCTTGATCGGCCACGCCCTTCAAAGACTCCGGGACGTGCCACCCAGATTCGTCAACCCGGATTCGGCTTTCGAATCAGGACACGACGCAACCGGTTGCCCAGGCGACTTCCTTTGTTTTTTCGGAAACCTGACGATGAATCTCCTCGCTTTTCGCTCCGCAGTCGCCGCCGACATTCCCGTCCTGTGCGAATTTCTGTTCGACCACGGGGTCAATGATTGGAATCATCTCCCGGAAGGTCCGATCCGCGCGCACCTGGGCGGGATTGCTGTTGGAAACGCTCACGCCGTTCTCGTTGAACGCGAGAACCGACTGCTGGGCTTCGTCAGCTTCGAACTTTCAAACGACATGGCGAACTACCAGCCGCCGGATCGCCGGACTGCGCTGCACGGCGTCATCCATGAAGCCGTGGTCGGCCGCGATTGCCAGGGCCAAGGCCTGGGAACTCAACTCCTCTCCGCCGCCGTGAATCGTCTGACGGAACTCGGTTGCCGGGAGGTTTACGTGGCGCGGCATGATGAAAACCCCGGCTCGGCAGGCATGATGCGCAAAGCCGGGTTTGAAATCATCGACGTGTACGACGACTTCGCCCGCCGGTCGAGCGGCAATCGGCGCACGGCTATTAGCCGCAGACTCATCGATTCGCCCAGTTAGCCCCGGGGGGAGACTGGGAGCGAAGCGAGTTACCCCGCCACGGCGTTCTTCGCTTCCGGCGGGGGGGCGCCCATGATGTGATAGCCCGAATCGACATGCAGAGTTTCACCGGTGACGCCGCTGGATAAGTCGCTCAGCAAGTAGAGCCCCGTCTTGCCGACTTCTTCCACGGTGACGTTGCGCCGCAACGGAGCCATGTTCTCGTAGAATTTGAACATAGTGTCGATGTCTTTGACGGCCGACGAACTGAGCGTCTTGATCGGTCCCGCGGACAGGCCGTTCACGCGGATTTTGTGCGGCCCCAGTTCGTGCGCCAGATATTCCACCGCCGAATCGAGCGCCGCCTTGCAGAGACCCATCACGTTGTAACCGGGAATCACCTTTTCGCCGCCCAGATACGTCAGCGTGATGATGCTGCCGCCGTTGGGCATCAGGTCTTTGGCCCGCTTGGCGACCGCCATCAGGCTGTAAACGCTGATATCCATCGACGTCTTGAAGCCGTCCCGGCTCACGTTATAGACCGGGCCTTTCAAGTCCTCGATCGGCGCGTAGGCGATCGAATGGACGATAAAATCGAGTTCGCCGTAGATTTCTTTGGCTTTGGCGAACGTCCGGTCGAGGTCGGCGTCGTCCTGCACGTTGCAGGGCACGACCATTTTTGTTCCCAGCGGATCAACCAGCTTGCGAACCCGCCGTTCCATTTTCGGGCTCGCCGGGTCCTTGTCCGGCAGGTGGGTAAAACCAATCTCGGCCCCGTGTTGATGAAGCTGCTCGGTGATGGCCCAGGCGATCGAATAATCGTTGGCGATGCCGAAGACCAGTCCTTTTTTTCCGGCGACGAGACCCATGGGGGAAATCCTTGTTGAAAGTTGAATATCGAGGAATGAGAGTCGAATCCGGCGTCTCGATTCCACCGAAGAGGTTCTGGACAAAAATGCGAGGTGCGATCAAATTCTCGAAGTGTTCGCTGGCGCCTCGTCCTCGATCGTCAATCGACGCTCAATCCTTTGACCGGAAACGATACCTTCCCAGACGAAACTCGGCAACTGGAGAGTCTTCCTGGCAGAGTTGCTATGATAAAACAGGTCGAAAACCGGTTCGACAGGATGATCTCCATGACACCCATGCGTTCCACTCTGGCTTGGCTCGCGATCTCCGCCTGCGCTCTGGTTGTCCAGGCGGCGGATCAGGATGACGTCGCCGAACTTCTGGATTCCGCCCGCGGACATCTCCAGCACGGCCGTTATGACGAGGCGATGGAGATTTATGACGAACTCGTGGACGGTGATTGCACCGATCGCGAGCTTTTTGCCGGGCGGGCGAACGTCTGTCTCGCCACCGGCCGCTGGGATGACGCCCGCGACCTGTTGACCGCCGGAATCGAGGCTCACCCGGACGATCTCGGGTTGCGTTGCGAATTGGCGGAACTCGAATTCCTTCGCGGCCAGTGGGACCCGGCCCAAAGCATCGTTTCGGAAGTTTTGAAGACGGCGCCGGATGAACCGCGAGCCCGTTTGTTGCAAGCTCGCTTGTGGGAGGAAACGGGACGACTCAAAGAGGCGGAAGAGGTTATCGGTGGTTTGTGCGGTATTACAATCGCCAGCAGCCGAGCGATGCCGCCACGTTGCTGACCATTGCCGAAGGGACCTTGCGAGTACGCCCGCTGGAAAAGCGTCTCCCAGATTTTCGATTTCGTGTTGAACACGCTCTGCGTGGACGCCTTGAAGGATGATCCGAATTGCTGGCGTTCGCGACTGCTCGCCGGCCGGTTGCTGTTGGAGAAATACAATCGCGCCCAAGGGGTTCCCGAACTCCAGAAAGGGTTGGCGGTCAATCCGCAATCGGCCGAATTGCTGACCACCCTGGGACGCGCGGCGGCTCAGGACTTCGACTGGGATGAGGCGCGCGATTATGCCAACCAGGCCCTGGCCGTAAATTCGCATTGGCCGGAGGCGTTGCGACTGAAAGCCGAAGCCGATTTGCAGGACGGTGACCTGGCCGGTGCGCAAGCCGCGCTGGACGAGGCCGCAAAATGGAACTCGGTCGACCAGGAAACCGCGGCACTCCAGGCGGATTTGGCGCTGCAGCAAGACGGCCTGCCCGATCTGGAAACGCTCCGCAAATTTTTGAAACAGATCGGCCTGATCAATCGTTTAAAACTCGAAAAACCGACGCGTTTCGAACAAATCGTGATTGCCGTCGCGCAACGGAATCCGAAACCGGGCGCCTTTCTGTCGAAGCTCGGTTCTCGGCTGGCGAATCAGCGCAAACACCCGGCGGCGGAGGTGGTTTACCTGCAAGCCGTGGAAATCATGCCGCAACTGTCGCAGCCCAAGACGGAACTGGGACTGCTCTATATGCAAACCGGCAGGACGCAGGCCGCCCGGAAACTGCTGGATGCGGCGTTTAAGTCGGATCCGTTTCACGTCCGGGTCAGCAACATGCGCAAGGTCCTGAACGTCCTCGATGAATACGACACCGTCACCACCGACCATTTCGTCATCCGAGCCGACACCACCATCGACAAAGTGCTGGCCCGGTATATGGCGGAATACCTGGAACAGATTTACCCCGAGCTGACGGCTCAATTCGGTTACGAGCCGCCGCAGCGGACGCAGATCGAGGTTTATAACGAAGCGAAAGGCCTCTCGGCCCATCAATGGTTCAGCGCGCGGATGATCGGGCTTCCCTGGATTCAAACCATTGGCGCCTCGACCGGCGTGATCATCGCCATGGCGTCGCCCACGGGTCTCGAGCAGCCCATGAATTGGGCCCGCGTGCTCAAACACGAACTGGTCCATGTCATCACCCTCCAGCAGACCGACTTTCACATTCCGCATTGGTACACCGAAGCGCTCGCCGTCCGTTCGGAAGGTTACTCCCGCCCGGCCGACTGGAACCGGCTGTTGTTGGAGCGGGTTCCGCAGGGGAGGCTGCGCAATCTTGACAATCTCAATCTCGGCTTCCAGCGCGCCGGCTCGCGGGACGACTGGAACTTCGCTTACTGCCAGAGCGCCCTCTATGCCGAGTACATGGTTGAGCGATTCGGCCCGGACGCGTTGGCGAAATTGCTAGACGCCTACCGCCGGCGGCTCTCCACCGACGACGCCATCACCGATTGCTTCTCCGTTACCAAGTCCGACTTTGAATCCGGCTACCGCGATTATCTCGTAAAAATCGTGTCGGGGCTTGTCGCCGTGGAAGCGGAACCGCGGATGACTCCTGCGGAGATTGCCCGGGCGTATGAGGAAGATTCCAGCGATCCGACGATCGCCGGCCGATATGCCCAATTGCTGCTGTTGCAAAAGCGCGCGGATGAAGCCCGTGAAATCGCCGTGGCCGTGCTGGAACAGGAACCGAAGGAACCCCATGCCGCGCTGGTCCTGTCATTCCTGGCGCGGGAGGCCGACGACAAACCGGAGGCCGCCAGAATTCTGCAACAAGCCCTCGAGGAATCCAAGCCGTATCGCCGCTTGCTGGAACAGCTCGCCGATCTGTTGGTCGATTTGGAGAATTACGCGGAAGCCGATCGGCTCTACGATTTGGGGCGTTCGCGTTTCCCCGACGACAGCGACTGGTGGAAAGGCAACGTGATTACGTCCCGAAAGCTCGGCAACATTCCTAAGCTGAAACAACTGTTGGAAACGCTGTGTGACAAGGAATACGATGATGCGGCGTTTCCGCTGGAACGAGCGGAACTCGCGTTTGCCGATGGCGATTTTGCCATGGCGAAATCGTTCGGTATCAAGGCGCTTCAGATTGATGTTCTCAACGTGAAGATTCACACGCTGCTCGGAAAGTCGAATTTGAAATTGAACGAGTACGAATCGGCGGCGAGAGAATTTCAGGTGGCGCTGGAACTGAAACCGGGCGACCCGAACCTGCAGGCCGAGCTCGCCGAGTGTTATCTGAATCTTGGCCGCACGGACGCCGCGAAAGAACTGCTCGATTCCATATTGAGCGAACATCCTGATCACGCCGCGGCGCGCGCCGTCAAAGAGAAGATCAAATCGTGATCTGGCCATCCCCTGTCCTTGAGAGAAAAGCCCAGGTTCCATGACGGATGATGCTCCCGCGTTGACGTTCCGCGAATTGCAGTCGCTGATTCGCCGCATGTACGGCACGAAAGACGAGGCTCGCGGCGTCGACGGCACTTTCATGTGGTTGATGGAGGAGGTCGGCGAACTGGCCGCTGCGCTGCGCGACCATTCTCCGAAAGACGAGGTGGCCGCCGAGTTCGCCGATGTCATCGCGTGGTTGACGACGATTGCGAACGTCGCTGGGATTGATCTCGATCAGGCGTTACGCAAAAAGTACGGGGCCGGCTGCCCCGGATGCGGCCAGTTGGAATGCCGTTGCAGTCCCGCCGAGAAGCCTTGAAGACTTTTGCGGCGGACTGACAATCTGGGCAAATGGTTCCTTGCATTGGTTTTCCGGATTGGCGTAGGATGCAAGCTGTTGATTCAGGGCCGAAGTGGTAATTGAAACAGACCGTCTCCGGACGAATCACAGCGACACTGACGGAAACCGCATCGGAATTCATGAGCCCCACCGCCACGCCGCCTTCGCACGCCTCCTGCCGCGCCGCCCGTCATCAAGGTGACTCCGCTACGACGAAGTCTCCTCCTGGGTGATCACGATCTTTGCCGGTTTGTTGGCCCTTTGCGGAGTCGTGTTGCTGGTCTGGATCACAAATCAACTTCCCAAGGCGCCGGAACCGGTTCCGGTGGAACTTCTCGAAATTCCCGGGGGAGTCGCAGACGGCTCGCCGGATGAAACCTTGCGGGTCGATTCGCCGGAACCCGAACGTGCCGATGCCTCGGAAGCGGAAGCGCCCTTCGAAGTCAGCGAAACCGAGTCGGCGCTGGAAGCCGCAGTTGAATTGTCTCGACACGGCGGCGCAGCAAGTTCAGCAACAGTTCGAGGTGGGCGTGCAGAGCACGGGCAAGCCCGGCAGTGCGCGAGGGACCGGCCGCGCCGGACTGGGGCACGGTCCGGGAGTTTCTGGATTTCCGCGCGAGCAGCGCTGGTTTGTTCAGTTTGGCGGAAAGTCGAGCGTGGAAGAATATGCCAAACAGTTGGATTTCTTTCGGATCGAATTGGGTTCGCTGCTGCCGGACGGGCGGTTGGCTTATCTCACAAAAATGAGCAGTGCGCAACCATCGGTAAGGTATGTGCAGACCGGGAAGGACGAGAAGCGGCTTTATATGAGTTGGCAGGGCGGCGAGCGGCGGACAGCCGATGTGGAATTGTTTCAGAAGGCGGGCATCAAAATCCCGCCCGAGTCTCCGGTTTTTCATTTCTATCCTCCGGAACTCGAAAACAAGCTGGCTGTGTTGGAACACGATTATCGTGGCCGGCCAGCCAAGGACATTCGTCGGACATATTTCGAGGTCGTGCCCGGCGGCGGCGGGTATGCGCTGCGGGTCACCCGGCAACTGTTTCAAAAGTAACACAGCCGTCTGCGCGCCGGCATGTCACCGGGGGTTTCGTTTCCCCCCGATCAATTGAGGCCCGCCTGATCTTTTGAGGAATGAGCACCGCGATGGATTTTGCCAAAATCGTCGATTTTGTCAGCAACATGATCTATCCCCTCCAGGCGATTACCGCACTTCAGGGGATGTTCCTGTGCATCATTGTTTTTCGTCGCTTGAAACAAAAGCAATTTCGCTCCGCGGCCGCCGGGGACGCGTTCCTGGAAGAAGTGCGCGAACTGATGCGGGACCAGCGCTATGAAGAAGTCGCCGAGATTTGCGATTCCCCTCCCTATTGGAGCAAGGCCGTTCCGCAACTCATCCTGGTGGCGCTGGCTAACAAGGATCGGCCGTTAAACAAGCTGAAACAGATCATCGCCGAGCGGTTCGAGCAGGACGTGCTGTCGGATCTGGAAAACCGCGTGGCCTGGATCAATACCGTCGTCAAAACCGCACCGATGCTGGGGCTGCAAGGGACGGTGCTGGGCATGATCGCCGCTTTTGCCAAGATCGCCAAGGCCGGCAAATCGGGGGTCGATCCGACCAAGCTGGCGGACGACATCAGCTTCGCACTGTTCACCACCGCGATCGGACTGGCGGTGGCAATCCCGCTGGTCATGGCGCTGGCCTCGATTCACGTTCGCCAAGGCCGCTTGCAGGATTCCGTCCAAGGGATGCTGAGCATATTTCTCGAAGACTTTGAAAACTCGCTGGGTCGTCCAGCCAAGAAAACGAGCTGATTCATGCCGGGACGCAAAAGCCTGTTTATCGAAGGCGAGGGCACGACGATTCCTCGCAAAAGAGGCTCGCCGCCGGGCGAGCTCGACATCACCCCCATGATCGATGTCACTTTTCTGCTGCTCATTTTCTTCATGGTGTCTTCCACGATGCAGAGCACGCCGGCCATCGACCTGCCGCCCGCCGCTCATAGCAAAGGAGTCACCGTCAGCAGTTCGACGGTGGTGACCGTGATGGCGCCGACCGGCAGCGAGTCGTCTGCGCGCATCCTGCTGGGCGACGGCGTAGGCAACGAGGCGACTCCGGCCGAACTGCGCCGTTACCTCGAAGAGCAGCAGCGCGCCGGATTGCAGCGCGTGGTGGTCAAGGCGGAAGGAGACGTGCCGCACGGTGTCGTCGACGAAGTCGCCAAGACGGTGAAAAGCGTGGAAGGATTGGAACTGTATTTAGGTGTCGGCGATACGCCGCAGCACTAGACACCGCGACCTCGTGAGGACTGTTTCGCGTCATGGCCATCCGTTTTCGCTGCCAGCATTGCGACACGTTGATGAGCATCGCAACGCGCAAAGCGGGGATGATGATTTCCTGCCCGTCGTGCCATGCGGAGATTCAGGTTCCGGCGTCAGACCCGGCCTCCGCTCCGCCCGTGGAGGATCTCGGCACTGCGCCCGCAGCGCTGGTCGATGACGAACCTGCTCCTGAACAGGCGGAATCGGACGTCGAGGAAGCCGCGGAGGAGCGGGAGTTCTCGGCTTACTTGAAGCACGACCCCGGCTCCCATCTCCCGGACGCGCCGCTGGAAATCTCGGCTCCGCCGGACCGACCTCCGTTATTGAGCGATGAAGACGAGTTTGCCGTGCCGATGCGCCGTTCGACCATTGACGACGAGATGGATCTCACGCCGATGGTCGACGTCGTGTTTCAACTCCTCATTTTTTTCATGGTGACCGCCTCGTTTTCACTGCATAAGACCATTGAAAGCCCCACGCCGGATCCAGACCAGAAAGGGGCCGCTCAAAGCATTCAAACCTTGGATGATCTGGAAGGCGTGGCGATCCTGGTGAAAATCGACGGGCAAAACGGCATCACGATCGACGACGATCCCCTGCCGGAAGGAAACAACCTCGCGGATGCGCTCCGTGATAAAATGCGGAAAGAACAGAAAAGCGAAGTGATCGTGACGGCCGACAATGCCGCCTGGCATCGAACCGTTGTCAAAGTCATCGATGCCGCCAACGAAGTCGGCATGCAGAAAATCCGTTTGACCACACGAGCCGGGACCGGCGACTGAACTTATGCCTCACCTTGACGTTCAATCTGACGACGGCGAAATCGAGCGGCGAGACTTGTCTCCGAAGCAGCCGATTACGATCGGCAGTCAGCCCTTGAACGACCTGGTGCTGGCAGGCGACGAAATTGGTCCCGTGCATTGCCGGATCGGCTGGAATAAAACGGGATACGAGGTGACGGCGACCGGCCACGAAGGCGTCGATGTGAATGGACGACTCGTGCAGCATGCGTTCCTCAGGAACGGCGACGTGCTGCGCATCGGCCGCTGGGATCTGGTCTTTCAGGACAGCGATGGGACGCGGCTCCAGCCGCGAACAGCATCAGGAACGTGAAATGCAGCGAGACAAACGGCGTGTCCCAGGTGAATCCGGCAAGAGCGCGAACGACGCCCGGCAGAAAAGCTCCCGGAAAGCCGACGCTGAGCCCGTGGACGACGATGTCGACGATCTGTCGTCGTTTGAAGGTCCGGTTCTCGCCGAGTCGATGGCCGAACTGCTGAACGACGTCGAAGTCCTTGGCGAGTCGAATGAGGAAATGTCCGGGCTCTTGGCCATGCAGAACCCGAGTGAAGCGGGCGTGGCCATCGAGCCGAAACGCGCAGCTCCGGGAAATCGTACTCTCTGACGAAGGACGTCAATCGAAAGGTCGCTTCCGCCATCAGGGCCAATCGCGTTCGACCGGGCGAGCAGGAAATTCTCAAATCTCCGTTGGTACTGACGCTCGGCGGCGGGGGACTGGTCCTGTTACTGGTGACGGCCACCATCTGGTTCTTAATGGGTCGCGACACCACGCGCCCGGCTTTACGAGCCGCGGCGATCAGGAACTCAACGAAGGACGGTATTCGCAGGCGATCCGCGACCTTCGAGGAGTTTTGAAGAGCTATCCCGCGAATTCCCGGGCTCCGCAGGCGCGGGTCGGCATGGGCAAGGCCCGCATCCAGAAAGAACTGTCCGGAGCGCCCACACCGTCGTGGAAACGAGGACTGGAAGAATTAGAAAACTTTCTGGAAGAACATCGCAACGATGCCGATTTCAAATCGTTGCAGCCAGATCATTTGCGCTTTACGCGGAACAGATTGCGGTGGGCGCGATCAAAACCGCAGAAGCCACGCGCGACAGCACTCTGTTGCAGGTTTCGGCCGACGCCACGCGCCGATTAGAGCAATTCAGCGATACCCAGCAGCCTCCGACCGCGACGCTGGAGCAGATCCGCGTCGGAACCGAACAGGCCCAGAGCGCCATCCGCAAGCAACAGTCGTTTGATGCGGCGATCGCGGCGATGGAACAGGCACTGCGAGACAAGCAGCCCATTACGACCCTGCGGGAGCGCTCAAAGCTGTTGCGGAATTATCCCGACCTGGCGACTCAGAAGCGAATTCGCGATGCGTTGCAGCAGGCGATCGAGATGGAGAAGGGAGCCGTCACCGTCAGCAGCCTTGATCAAGCGGCCGAAACGTCGGAAGCCGTCCGGCCCATCGCGGAGTCCGTCGTCCCGATCTATCACACCCGCACCCGAGCTGACGAAGCCGCCAGCGGACGTTGGGCGTATGCCGTCTCCAAGGACTCGCTGTATGCGGTTGACGTCGTGACGGGGGAATGTGGTTGGCGACAGCTGATCGGTTCCAACACGCCGTTTTTCCCGTTGCTCACGTCCGGCGCCCAGCCGGGTTTGCTGATCGGTGAAACGGCTCCGGCGGCTTTGGCGCTGCGGCACGCGGAGACGGGACAGTTGATCTGGCGCCAGACGCTGCCTGGTGCGTTGCGCGGCGCCCCGCTGGTTTATAACGGAGAAATCTTCGCCGCCGTCCGGGGCAAGCAGCTCCTCCGGCTGGATCTCGACACCGGCCGCTGGAAGGAGCAAATCACATTTTCACAAGATCTCGTCGGGCCGCCCACGGTGGCGCCGGGAAGCGATTGCCTGCTGGTTGCCGGAGAGACCGCATTGATCTACGGGTTGTCGTTGCGTCCCCTGGAAGTGGTCGCGGTCACGTTTACCGATCATCCCGCCGGAGGCGTTTCCACGCCCCTGCTTCCCATGGGAAAATTGGTGATGATGTGCGACAACGACCGTCTGGAGAGCTGTCTGCTCCGGATCTGGGATGCGGGCAAGTCCCGCGAGCCTTTGCTTGAAGTCGATACGGTCCGCATCGACGGGCAAGTCGTCGATCTCCCCGTGCTGCGCGGTTCGCAATTGGTCGTCGCCGCCACGGGAGAACGACTGTACGCTTACACGGTCAGCGATGATCCGGCAAAAAAAGGACTCGCGCCGGTCGGGCGTTTCCAGGTTCAAGAGGGTTACCGCGGGCCGATGCAAGTCGCACTCGGCCCCGATCAGCAGTTCTGGATGGGCAGTTCCGCCTTTCGTCGATTTGAAGTCACCAATGACAGCATCCGGCTGGATCAGCACTCGACCGCGCCGGGGATCGCCGCGCAGCCGCTGCAGTTCGTGGGCGATCAATTCTTCGTCGCGCGCCGGCCATTGAATTCCCAGGCGGTCGTTTTTACGCAGGTGGATCGCGATCGCATGGTCGGTTCTTGGAAAACCATCCTGGGAGCGCGATTGCTTACCTGGACGACGTCACGAGCCGGCGGACTCCTTGCCGTCACCGAAACTGGCGTCGTCGTCAATCTGTCCCCGGCGCGGCTCCAGCAGGGCGGGCTGGAATTGCGCGGCGGTGTGGAACTCGAACTTCCGCCCGATTTGACCGATCCGCTGCAAGCGACGAGACTGGCGGATGGGTCGCTCGCTTGCTGGTGCGCCGGCCCGCAACCCAAGCTCTGGCTGATCAACACCCAGGGGCAGGTCGAGTCCGAGTCCAAGTTGGAGGCCCCCTTGGACGCCGCTCCCATCTTGCTCAAGGGGGGAATGGTGTTGCCGTTGCCGGGGCGTTTGAATTGGGTCAGCCAATCGCGCGGCGGCCAGCGTGTGGAAGGATTTTCCGCGCCCATGACGGAAGGGGCGGCAATCCGTTGGAGACATCTCGTCGCGATCGACGACAAAGAGTTGATTGCATGTGATCAGACGGGCCGGCTGTCGAGGATTCAGGTGCGCCAGGACAATGTCGCTTACCTGGGCGAGGCTGCGAGTTTCCAATTGTCGCAACCGCTCGACATTGCCCCCGTGCTTCGCCAAGGCGAGTTGTGGACGGCCGATGCGGCGGGCATTGTGCGCCGGCTCGACAGTCGCAATTTCGACGTCAAAGCGGAGCGGGCTCTGCCGCATCCCGCCAGCGGACTCTGGACCGACGGAGAGCGCTGTTGGGTGCAGTTGACCGACGGTCGGCTGGCCTCACTCCGCGATTCGAGCGGCTTGCCCGACGAATGGGTCACGGAGTTGGGGCCCGTTCGACTGCTGGGCCCGCCGGTCAGCGTGGGCGGATCGCTGCATTGGGTCAGCCGGGAAGGACTCCATGTGCAGTTGGACGCGCAGAATGGCCAGGAACAGAAACGCGACCAGCTGCCACAGAATCTCGCTCACGGCCTGTTGTCGCTCGGGCAGGGATTGTGGACGTCTGCGGAAGACGGGACGGTCTATCGAATCTCCCCGTCGGAGGGCCAGGCTCAATGACATCCTTCATCGTGATGCGCTCGCCCCATCGTCAAATTGACGGAAGGGCGCGCTGGACAGTCTCAGGGCTGGTTTGTTGTTTGCTGGTTCTGGCCTCGAGCGCGCGTGCCCAGGATCCCGCCGACGACGCGGCATTGCCCAAGCTCGCCGACCTCCCGCTACCGGCCGCTGAAACGCTCCTGCGCGAAAAACCGTTTGATTGGGTGGTTCTTAAAGATACGGAAGAAGTTCTGGTCGTCGAACCGGTTTCGCCGCGCCCTGACACGCTGAATAAAATGGACGCGGAATACCGTGAATTGGGGGAAGAACGCCCCAAGACCAAGGAACGCGCTGATGAAGTTCGCCAGCGACGAGCCGAACTGCGCAAGCTCGTGGTGACGCTCGCCGGTGCAGCTGAAGACGCGGACTTCACCATCGACACGAAGCTGGTGCAGCAGATCATCTACCACGAAGACCTGGTGCTTCGTCGCGTGGCGCAAGCCATTGATGAAGACCAAACCGGGACCGCTTTCGAACTTCTGGTGTATCTGGATCGCCGTCATCCCGACTGGCCGGGGTATCAGCTACAAGTCGGTCGACTGCTGTTCCGCGAGGCCCAGGTTCAATTAGCGCGACAAAAACTCGGAAGCCGCCCTTCGGATCACCGAAGAATTGTACGACAAGTCGCCGACATTTTCCGGATTGTCGGATTTGTTCGGCCAAGTCGTTGACCAACTCGTCAGGCAAGCGGTCGAAGCCCGGGATTACCGGCGAGCACGCCATTTTCTTGGACGGTTGACTCGTAGATTCGCCGATCATCCCGTTTTCGAACGTTGGAAAACGGACTTGTCGTCGAGCACGCTGCGCACCATGGAAGCAGCCCGCTCTGCCTCCGGCGCAGGCGACGGCATCCCGAGCGACCGCCTTGATCGACGAAGCCGCCCACATCTGGCCCGACACGCCCGGATTACGAGAGCTGCATCGCGAGCTGGTTAATCGCTATCCCGTACTGGTGGCCGGCGTGCTCGATCTGCCCGAGGACAGTCCCGCGTACCCTTTGCCACGCGCCCGGGAACGAGCTCGTCATCTGACGACCATTCATTGGTTTGAAACCACTCGCTACGACGAACGCGGAGCGCGGCAGGATTCGGTTCCCTGCGAAAGCTGGGAACCCGACGACCTGGGCCGTGAAGTTCGGTTCGAACTGCGGCGCAGCGCGCGGAATGGGAAACCAGGCCCTTGTTTACGTCCACAACCCTTTCCGCCGCCCTGGCTGCGCGGCTCAATCCCCAGGACCCCCAATACAACGAGCGCCTGGCGTCGATCGTCGCCGGAGTCTCGGCTCCATCACCGTTTGAATTCACCGTGCGGTTTCAAAGACCACCCTTACGTCCGGAAGCGCTGTTCGATCTGTCACTGCCTCAGGTTGGTGATTCGGCAATCGACGGCGACGATCGAAATTCTCCAGGGAATTCCGAGGGAATTCGATTTCGACGCCTGGAATGCCAGGACCAGACTTGCCGCTATGTTCGGTTTCTTCCGGAGCCGGATACCGTGAAGCAGAAACACGTCGCCGAGGTCCGTGAACAGAAATTCGAAAGTTGGGATCAGCTGTTGCAGGCATTGCAGCGCGGCGAAATCTCGGCTGTTCCGTACGTCAATCCAGTCGATTTGCCGTCGCTGAAAGATGATCCCCGCTTTTTTGTTTTGCCCTACGCTCAACCTGTTTCCCATCTGATTCAGATTCACCCTCGCAGCAAATCATTACAAAATGGCCAACTGCGCCGGGCGCTGTTGCATGGCATCCACCGTGAGAAGATTTTGACGGACGTGTATCTGGCAAGGGTCTCTCCCGGTCTGGGAATCACCCGGCTGACCGCCAGTCCGTTCACCATGGCCAGCGATGCCTATGATCGCTTGCTGGCGCAACCTGCCCACGACCTGGTGCTGGCCGCCGCGCTGGCGGCCACTTCGCGGCGAGAGTTTGGCGGCAATCTCCCGACTTTGAAAATCGCCCGGCCTTCGGAAGTCGAAATCGTCCGCGTCGTGGATGCCATGATCCAGGAATGGAAGCGAATTGGCATCGAAGTCGCGGTCGCGGAATCGGCGGATGAGCCTTGGGATCTGGCTTATCGCACCATGCAATTCCACGAACCGCTGGTCGAACTCTGGCCATTTCTCCTGGTCGATCCCGCGGCCACCATGGCCGGACTGGAAGCCTTTCCTGAGCGTTTGCGCCGACAACTCCTCGAGATCGAACGGGCCACCGATTGGGCCACCGCCAATGGCTTGTTGCGACGACTGCAAACGGACCTGCTGATCGACGCGCGCTGGATTCCCTTATGGGAGGTCGATGAGTTTTTGCTGGTCCGTAAAAATATCACCGGCCTGCCGGAAAGACTCGTCCATCCCTATCAAGGAATCGAACGCTGGTTCGTGCAATCCTGGTTCCCTTCGGAGACGCCTTGATGCGATGGCGATCATTGGTCGGCTGCGCCTACCTCATCTGGCTGCTCGGCGTCAATGGCCTCGCGGCGCAGGAAGATTCTGCTCCGCCTGCGGAAAACGCTTTGGCGCCGCTGCCCGCTGCGCCCCTTCCCATTGAATCGCGTCCCTATGGCATACGGATTTTGTTGGCGGAATCGACTCCCGGCCTGACGCGACTTTCGGAAGAATTGCCGCTGGCGCTGGACCGGTCAGTGGGAGCCTTATGGCAGGTTCAGATCACATCCCTAAACGATCTGGCCGCTATCTCGGCGGAGCCCCTGTCGCGCTGGAAAATGTCCGACATGTCGGAAAGATTTCCCGGCCAAGATGTCGATACCTGGTTTTTTGTCGCGGCCTACGAACGCGGCGCCAGGCAATTCCTCGCGGCGCGCGCCTGGCAACCTCGCTTCGAATGGCTCAGCCCCGTGCAGGAGGTCGACTTTTACGACCCACGCGAAACCCCGGGGCGGGTGGTGCAAGTCTGCTGGACTTTGTTCCGTCCGCAGATTCTCATCGATCATGTTGATCAGAACGCCGCCAGAGTTCGTATCCCTGCCGGAGATTTGCGCCCCGCCGACCCCGCGTTTGAACTGTTAAGTCCCGGGGATTGTCTGGTCCCTTGGCTCTTCTTTTACGATCGCGAGAAAAAACTGAAACGACGCCAGGAACTCCCCTGGAGCTATGTCCGCCTGGATGAAATCCACGGCCCGCTCGGGCAGGCGACGGTCCTCAGCGGCTTGCGATCCGCTTTGGGAGGCAAGACTCGCGGACGGATCGAGCGCATCGCCGTGCTGGCGAAATCGCTTTACCCGCACACGCAACTTCGATTGAGCGTCCAGAATCAGCCCGAACGAATTCTCCCCGGGTATCAGTTGGAGCTACGTCCGAAACTTCCGGAAAAGCGCGTCGCCCCGTCGGAACCGGAGGCGCAATCGTCCAGTCCGGCGGAGAGCCCGCAGCCCGCGCCGGAAGCGGAGAAACACGTCAAAGCCTTGACCGACCGCAACGGAGAGGTGCGGTTGACGGCCCCGTTTGCACACCCGTTGACCTGGATTTACGTCAACAGCGGCGAATTGCTGCTGGCGCGAGTTCCCTTCGTGATCGGCAGCCGGCCGTCGCTCTCGTTGGAGGTTCCCGACGATAGCGTGCGTTTGAAAGTCGAAGGCGATCTGCGCGCCCTGGAAAACGAGTTGATCAATCTGGTGGCGCATCGGAACACCCTGCTGGCGACCATGCGGGCCGCATCGCGCAAAGCGCAATGGGACCAGGTGAAGTCCTTGCGTCAAACGCTCGACAAGCTCCCCACCGATGATACGTTCGATAAAAAATTGGCCGCGATTCGCGTACTCGCCATCCAGGAAGCGCAATCGCGAAAAGATCGGACTGGCGAGATTCGAATTGGGCGGTTGTGCGACAAAGCCGCGGAACTGATCAAGCGCTATCTCGACCCCGAAAAGCTCCGCCTCCTCAAAGACGAAGTCGACGAGCTGCAGAAAGCCGCCCAGCAAGCTCCGGCCGAGAAAGGTTGAGCCCGTTTCGACCTGCCTTCTTACGCACACGCGGATTTCAATCAACCTCGCAATAATTCGCTCACGCGACGCACTCCGATCTGTTCCCGGCTGCCGAACGGTTCGCCATAGGCCGCCTGGATCGACCATCCCCAATACCGGGCCCGATCGCGAATGTCATCAAGCGCCGTGGGGAACTGCTGAGTTTTTCCCGTGAGGAACTGGCTCTCGTAACACCGAATCGCCGCCATTTTTTCTTCGATCACGGAACTGATGTCGAACACCACCGCCGGAGACGGATGGATCCGTAAATGAATGCTCCAATAGTAAAGCACCGTCGGCGGATGATATGGCTCACCGGGCATGTCGCTCCGCGACAACTTTGCCCAGAACCGCGCCGCTTCCGCCAAGTCGCACGCCGCCACATGGTCCGGATGGGCGTCTTCCCAGTAGGGCAAGAGCAGCAACTTCGGTTTTGTGCGCCGATAGACGCTTGCCAATTCACGGCGGGCGTCCAAGGTGTGCTCCAGCGACCGGTTCGGCAAACCCAGATTGTCGCGGAAGTCGAGTTGTAAAATCCGGGTCGCCGCAGCGGTCTCTCGAGCGCGAATTTCTAATGAACCATGCGGAGTGGGCTCGCCGTTCGTTAACTCGATCACTCCCGTTCGCAATCCTTGCTGCTTGGCGGCCAGCAGCAAGCCCCCCGCGCTGATTTCCGCATCATCCGGATGCGGAGCGACAACGAGCAGGTCCAACGGCAGGTGATTTGACGGCATGTTCATGTCCAGCAGTGCGTCATTGATCAAAGAAAGTCCTCGCCATGAGTTGTATCCGCGGCGGTCAGCCGAAGACAAGCGGCGTCATGCCCCGAGGTCAGCGTCTTCGGTTCTCCCGAGGTGGTGCGGGCCGACTCGTGGAATGACTCCAATTGCATCACGCAGGACGGCCTGTCAGAATCACGACAGATGCTCGATCCGAGGCTCGGGCCACGGTGATCGTGGTCGCGGAATGGTCGCCGCGACCACGAAACTTCGGAGCGAACTCATCCGACCTGTGTTTTGATCGGGACCGGTGATTCGGAATCAATGTCATCTCCTTCCTATACCAAAATCGCCGGCGGAATCGTTTACGATCCCGCCAATCGGATCGACGGGCAGGTTCAGGACCTTTGGATTCGCAACGGCCAGATCGTCGTTCCTCCCGCTGATCCCTCGCTCAAGCCGGACAAGGTGATTGACGCCGTCGGTCTGGTCGTCATGCCGGGTGGCATCGACATGCACTGCCATATCGCCGGGCCCAAAGTGAATGTCGCCCGGAAGATGCGGCCGGAGGAAAAACGCCGCGGCGCGCAGTTGTCCCGCACGGCCATCACGCGCGCGGGCACGCTCGGCAGCATCCCCAGCACGTTCGCCACGGGATACAAGTACATCGGCTTGGGCTATACCACCGCCTTTGACGCCGCCATTCCGCCGCTTGGTGCGCGCCATGCCCACGAGGAATTCGCAGACACCCCCTGTCTCGACAAGGGGATCTACGTTCTCATGGGCAATAATCATTACGTGATGCAGTCGCTCAAAGACCAGGAGCCGCAAAAACTCAAAGCGTTCATTGGCTGGCTGCTCTCGGCCACCAAAGGTTTCGCGCCCAAGATCGTCAACCCGGGCGGCGTCGAAGTTTGGAAAAGCCAGGCCCAGGGAAATGTGCATGGGCTCGATTCCCTCGTCGATCATTTTGGCATCACGCCTCGGCAGATTATCCAGGAGATCGCTCAAGCCGCCAGGGAACTTCGTCTGCCCCATCCCGTTCACATTCATTGCAACAACCTGGGCATGCCCGGCAATTGGCAAACTACGCTCGAAACCATGCGGGCGCTGGAAGGCCGCCGTGGTCATCTCACGCATATTCAATTTCACAGCTACGGCGGCGGGGACGCTGATGAAAACACCTTCAACAGCAAAGTGGTTCCGCTCGCGGAGTACGTCAATTCCCACCCGAACATCACTGTCGACGTGGGACAGGTCCTCTTCGGTAACACGACCAGCATGACGGGCGACGGGCCTCTGGGTTATTACCTCTCCCGGGTTTATGGCGGCAAATGGTTCTCCGGCGACACCGAGTTGGAAGCCGGGTGCGGCATCACCCCGATTCAGTACAAGAACAAGTCGCTTGTGCATGCCCTGCAATGGGCCATCGGTCTTGAATGGTACCTGCTCGTTGACGATCCCTGGCGGGTCGCGATGAGCACCGATCATCCCAACGGAGGATCTTTTCTCGCGTACCCGCAGATTATCCGCCTGCTGATGGACCGGAATTACCGGCAGGATGTGCTCAAAACCTGCCATCCGCTGGTGCAAGCGAGATCTTCGCTTGCCGATTTGACTCGCGAGTACACGCTGAATGAAATCGCCATCATCACGCGGGCCGGTCCGGCGAGAATCCTCGGTTTGAAGAACAAAGGCCACCTGGGCCCCGGCGCCGATGCCGACGTCACGATCTACACCCCCCACTCCAACCAGGAGACCATGTTCGAATTGCCTCGCACGGTAATCAAATCGGGCCGTGTGCTGGTCGAACAAGGGGAGATTCGTGAAACGCTGATCGGAAAAACGCTCCTCGTCGAACCCGATTATGACCTCGCCCTGGAAAACGACATTCAGTCGTGGTTCGAAAAATATTATTCGCTCCGCTGGCGAAACTACCCCGTGGATGCGAGTTATCTACAAACTGCGGAGGCGGTGAGATAAGAGATCAATAATCGTCGGCGTTTGTAATACCGCCTACTTTGCTGAATCCGTCTTCACCAGTGGGGCGGAAATCTCCAGCAGATCCACGGCCGGTTGGCGGTTGCAGAAAATCGTCGCGAGCCGGCCGTAGGTGATCTGGCCGGCCGGCATTTGCAGCAGGCGGGCCAAACCCGGCCCTGCGGCGATTTCCAGAATCGCCCCCAGATCGATGTGCCGGAGCACGTTGTGATTGATCAGGATCCGTCCCAGCGGAATCTGGCCGGCGACGATTTCCTTGCGGACGGCTTCGGTGACATAACTCAGATGGAACCGGACGATCCCGAATTGCACGACGGTGTCCGTGTCGTGCTTGAGGAGCAATATCTTTCGGGCGTAGACGTCTCCGTCATGTCTCTCCGCCAGGACCCGGACATCGACCGGGCTGCGATGATACGTTTCCATCGCCACCGTCATGTGATGCTCATGGACCAGCATCGTCTTATACGGCTCGGGCGTCAGCGACGACGGAATATGGTCCGCCCGTTCGAACAGCGGTTCCGCTTCAGGAAAGAGATTGGTCAATGACCGAAGTTCGTCCAATGGATTCATCAGCAGTATTCCCGATTCAAACGCCGCGTCATCAGTTACGTGTACCGCACCGCTCGATGTTCCGGTTCGAAATACTCCGTCAGCAGGCTATCGACTTGCAACAACCCCTTGCGAGTCAGTCGAATGTCGTCGCCGTCTACCGTCAGATAGCCTTTGACTTGTTGATTTGCGAGCGGTTCGGCAAATTCTTCCTTCACTTCCACGCCGTACTTTTTGCGGAAATCGCCCGTAGCGACTTCGCCCTCTTTCATTCGCAGCACGAATTCACGGATCAGCAGTTGGTGCGCTGACGGACGCAGCGCGCGGTTGATGGGCAATTCCCCGCGGCTGACCGTCTGGAAGTAGTCTTCGAGTTGATCGAGATTTTGATAATGGACGCCTTGAAAATGCCCAAAGGACGACACGCCCGATGCCAGAATGTCCGATCCGCGAAACAAGTTATCGCGATACAAAAAGCGATCGGTCTCGGCGTTTTTGACCAGCTCGTTGCCGCTGGAAACGTGGTAACCGGCCGCCAGCAGCGTATCCATCGCTTCGCTGACCCAGCGGCGCTTCGTCGACCAGTTGGCGACCGGCGAGGCGATGCCATGTTCCTTCATATCCTTGGAAATCAACGTATTGAACGGCAGTTCCATCTGATAAATCGTGATGTTGTCCGGCGCCAGTTCCTGAACCTTGGCGACGCATTGGGCCCAGTTCTCATCCGTCTCGCCGATCATTCCCGCGATCAGGTCGAGATTCACCTGCGGGAAGCCGACCTGCCGGATCCAGTCGTACGCCCGAAATATTTCCGGCGAAAGGTGGGCTCGGCCGTTCTCTTCCAGGATGGCGTCGTTGAAATTTTCCACTCCCAAGGAAACCCGGGTGACGCCGATCTCTTTGAGCGTCTGCAATTTTTCCAGGTTCAAAGTTCCCGGCTCGCACTCAAAGGTCACTTCCCGGGCGTGATCCCAGGAGACCGAGCGATGCAATTCATCTCGCAAGTATCGCAGCTGTTTGGCGCTCAAATAGGAAGGAGTTCCCCCGCCAAAGTAAACAAACTGCAAATCCCGGTTCTGCACTCCGCGCCGCCGGCTCAGCAGTTCGACCTCCTTGGCCAACGTTTCCACATACTGCTCGATGGCCTTGGCGTTCTGATTGGTGTAGACGCGGAAATAGCAAAATCGGCACCGCTTGCGGCAAAAGGGAATATGCAGATACAGCCCCATCGGGACCGAGCGGTCGGGCTCTGCGTCCAGCGCGGACAAAATTTCCGGGACGTTCTCGCGCGTCCATTGAGAGAACGGCGGGTAATTCGACACGAAATAGCTGCCGACTTCCGTCGTTTCCGCCAGTTCCAGTGACATCGTCCGCGTTCCTTACTTCACTTCTTCCCGAAACAATACACTTTGCCGTCGCGAGATTCGCTCCCCACGACCAGCACACCTTCGCCAATGGCCGGGCCGGCGGAGATTGGCTTGCCGACGTTGTATTTCCACCGTTCCTTGCCGTCAGCGAGGTTCAATTCATAGAGATTTCCGTCGTTGGAGCCGAAGAAAATCCGCTCGCCGACGATGGCCGGAGAACTGTCGACCTTCCCGCGCGTGTTGAACGCCCAGGCGAGTTGCCCCGTGTGCCGGTTGAACGCTTTGACAACTTTGTCCCACCCTCCGACGATCACCAGTTGCTCGGTCACCGCGGCGGAAGTTTGAATTCGATCATCGGTGTCGCTCGTATGCTTCCGCCAGACTTCTTTCATGGTCTTCCAGTCGACCGCCACTACGTCGCTGCTGAACGTGCCGACGTACAGCAGATTGTCCCGGACGGCGGGCGAGGCGATCAGGACGGTCTCCAGCGGGAGGTCGCCCAGTTGCTCCTTGGTCTCGATGTCGATCATCCGCAGGTGTTCATCGCAGCCGGAGATAAAGGTGCGGCCTTCCACAACGGCCGGAGAACAGTGGACCGGCCCCTGCGTTTCGAATTTCCACAGCAACTCGCCGTTCTCTTGATTCAAGCAATACAGAAATTGGTCGTAAGAACCGAACAACACTCGCCCGTCCGTCACGACCGCCGAACTGATGATTTCCTTGCGAAATTCCCCGTCGCCGGTCGCGAATTTCCAGCGTGCTTTCCCGGTTTGTGCATCCACGGCGTGAAAAATCCCATCTTCATCTCCCAGGTACACCGTGCCTTCAGCTACGGCAGGCGATGACTTGAAGCCCGGCGCGAAAGAATTCGGATCGACTTCTTCCACTGTCTTGTAGGCCCACAGCTTGTCTCCCGTGCGCCGATCCAGGCAGATCAACTCACCGGACAGGCAGGGAACATACACGCGCTCGCCCACGACGGCGCAGGTCGCCAGAACTTGATCGCCGACTGGCGTCATCCACAACAATTCCAGCTTGCCGGGCAGTTCGCTCGACGCAATCCCCGTCAACTTGGCGTTTTGTCGAAACGACGGCCAATCGCCGTTCCGGGGCGGCTGATTTTCCGCCGGTGCAGAACGGGCGGCCATCGCCAGGGCGACCATAATCAGCCAGAAAAGGCGCATTGGTACAATTCCTCGAGTGACGCTGCGTCGACGGGACGGGGATTGAATCGGCCGGTCCATTGCTCCGCGGCCTCTTTCGCCAACAGACCAAGCTGCGATCGGTCGACTGCACATTGCTCCAACGTCGTCGGGGAGCCCGACTCGCGCACCATCCGCTGCACAGCGTCCGCCAATCGGTCGCCCGCGCGAGGGTCATCGGCAGCGCACAAATTAATGTCCCCGGCGAGTCGTCCATACAGGTCGCCGACAGCTGCGGCATTGTACCGAATCACCGCGGGAAGCATCACGCCGATCGCCAGTCCGTGAGTGACGTCAAAATGCGCCGTCAGCGGATTGGCCAGCGCGTGCGCGGCTCCTAGCATGGAGTTTTCAATCGCGGCCCCTGCCAGATGAGACCCCAGCAGCATCGCACCGCGCGCAGCGCGATCATCCGGCTGCGAAATGACTCGCGGCAATCCTTGAGCCAGCAACCGCCACGCTCGCCGGCTGAACATCTGCGAGACGGCGTTGCCTCGAGTCGAAACGTACGATTCCAACGCATGACTCAGGGCGTCAATCCCCGAGGCCGCGGTCACACCCGCTGGCATGCTCAACGTCAGATCCGGATCAAGAATCGCCACCCGGCAGGCGGCTTTCTTATCGCCGCAGGCCATCTTCATGTGAGTTTGCGCGTCAGCGATCAAAGCGTACGACTGAGCCTCGCTGCCAGTACCGGACGTGGTTGGCACGGCGATCAACGGCAGCATCGGCTTCGTCGCCTTGCCCATCCCCCAGTAATCCTGCATCCGCCCGCCGTTGGTGTACAGAAAGTTGATTCCCTTCGCACAGTCCATCGCGCTGCCGCCGCCCACTGCGACCAGAAAATCAATCTCGGCCGCTTTCGCGACGGCAAGTCCCCGTTCCACGTCGGCCGTGCTCGGGTTCTGTGTCACATCGTCGAAAATCGTCACCTGCAAATTGGCTTCCTGGAGAAACGCCAGGCAACGAGCCGGGTGTCCGGCGGCTTCAATCCCCGGGTCGGTGACGAGCAGCACGCGCCGGCCTCCTGCTTCACGCGCGAATTCCCCCAACCGTGAGACGGTCCCGCTGCCGAACACGACGCGGGTTCTCGGGTCAAAGTCAAATGCGGGAAGTTCGTCCGCGTCCATGGCTGGTGACGAATTCGGCAGCGGCATACGGCAGGCTTCGCAGGTGAGGGAACAGGCGGCAGGGTTCGCGACGAGGCATTCTCATTGTAGTCCGTTCGATCGGATTACGGCAATTACGATTCCGAAACACGGAAAAAACTTCTCCATCCCCTCTCGCGGACTGGCCGTGCGCGGGAATCGATTCGGAATCAGTTGACGCACGGCCATTGGCATGAAAGGATAGCGCCCTTCCCTTTTTCTGACGTTCAACGGGGAGGCCTGCTCATGGGAATTCTGGCGGATTACATCGTCCAAGCTGATCGCGTCGTTCAAACCGGAGTGGGGCTCGGCTCGGTCATTGCCGTGGTCTGCTCCTGGGAGCGAAATAAGTCGATCCTCTGGGCGATCCTTGCCGGGATTTTTTCCTGGTTCTACGTCATTTATTTTGCCCTCACGCGAAACCCGGATGAAACCAGAAAACGGTAGGGCTTCGCCATCGTTCGGCGACCCGCCAGCGAAGGTGACCAAGAATTTGGCAGGGGTTGTTTCTCTCGCTTCGCTTTTCGCCACGCACCAGAGTGGTTAGACTCTCGCATCTCGGCTGATTGCCTGTTCGTCGCCACAGCCAAGCGAACCAAAATTCGCCCGCTCGGCGACCCCGCAAAAGAGAGTTTGCAAAAGTTTTAGAGACGCCGGAATCATCAGGTGCGCACTCGTAGCTCAATTGGATAGAGCAACGGTCTTCGGAACCGTAGGTTGGGGGTTCGAGTCCCTCCGAGTGCATTTGATTTTTTGCATGGCCTCGTCAGCGGGTGCGGTCAGGCGATTGGCGCAAGGCGCTGGCGAGATCGGCCGAGCCTAATTACCCTCTCTCCGGCGTTCGTCCAGAAGTTTCCGTCAGGTCGGTGACAGATCCATTTCCGGCCCCAGCGACTGGTCATCATGAACGAACCTTGGTGGCAGGAAATTGCCCATGCGATCCAAGCCGAATTCGAAGACATTCCCGATCTTCGGCAAGGAACGTTAGTGACCGTGCGGCTGCTGGTGTCGGCCGTGCTCGGAGGCCTCCTCGGTTTCGAACGGGAATCCCAAGGGAAATCAGCCGGCATTCGCACCCACATGCTCGTGGCGATCGGAGCGGCGCTCTTTGTGTTGATTCCCCAGCAGGCCGGATTGACGGACTCCGACATTTCACGCGTGGTCCAGGGAATCGTGGCAGGCATCGGATTTCTGGGGGCCGGGACGATCGTCAAAGGCGACAGCACGCATGATGTGAAAGGCCTGACCACCGCGGCCGGAATCTGGCTGACTGCGGCGGTCGGGCTCTGTGTTGGCTTGGGCCGCGAATCGACCGCCCTGTTAAGTACGCTCCTGGCTCTGGCCGTACTGACCGCCGCCCCCCGCTTGTCGAAATGGCTGGTCCACCACACGAAT
>JAXMBR010000036.1:0-37285 GCA_046349715.1 Planctomycetaceae bacterium
CCAGGCCGAGCGCGACGGCCATCTCGGTAATGCTGGGGGATTCGAGGGTAATCCAGAGGCCGAGAACCGTCTGGTCTTGGGCGAGTTTTTTGCGAAACGCTTTGAGCGCGGCGGTTTTCATGCGGGATTCATTATTTCTGTAGACCAGCCCGCAGCGCGAGCCAGGGATTCTGTGAAGCAACGGTCCAAAGTGTCGGCAATGGCGGCGAATGCGTCAACGGTGAAATCGCGGCCCGGCTCGACTTCTAACCGGGCTTTGTTCGCCGAAAAATGAAAGGAAGCCCGGCTGATCAAAGAATAAGCCGGGCTTTGAGGCGATGGGGCTTCGGGGGAATTGATGCGAGATGAAGCGGAAGCATAGAATCAAGCCCCAAGGGCTATGGAGATTCGGGAATGACTGAGCCGTTCATTTATTACGTTACGTTGGACCGTTCCCAGCTATCAGGAAGCGACTATGCGCTAACGATCCCGGCATTCGGCACGTTGGAGAAACTGGAACTGCATCCTAAAGTTACTTATTTTATCGGCGAGAATGGGACTGGCAAATCAACGCTGTTGGAAGCCATCGCTGTCCTTGATGGCTTTAATCCCGAAGGGGGAAGCCGGAATTTCAACTTCTCTACCCGCGACACGCACTCCCAGTTGTGGAAATGCCTGCGGATTGGGCGTGGTCCCCATCCGGAACGCCGTAGCGACGGTTATTTCCTACGTGCGGAAACGTTTTACAATGTAGCTACGGAGGTTGAAGAGTTGGCCAAACAACCAGGAGGCCAGGACTTTCTTAATTCCAGCTATGGCGGTAAATCGCTCCATGTCCGGTCACACGGCGAATCATTCTTCACGCTGTTTCTGAATCGATTCCGCGGCAATGGGCTCTACCTGTTGGACGAGCCAGAATCCGCTTTGTCACCCAAACGGCAACTTAGTTTTCTGACGCGGATGCATGACCTGATCGAAAGTGGTTCACAATTCGTCATCGCCACGCATTCGCCGATCTTGATGGCCTATCCGGATTCCGTGATCTATCAGTTTTCCGCGAACGGAATCGAGCCAATTGACTATGAAGAGACCGACCATTACCAGATCACCAAGATGTTCCTGACTCGCCGTGAGTCGATGCTTAGGCAATTGATGCGTCACGAGGAATCCTGATAGGATAATAGCTTTAGGACTATCACTTCCGAAGCCTCTTTGAGTCAAATCAATATGGCCAGCACCATCACGATTTCTTCCGAAGCCGATGAAGAGGTCGTCATCCGGCGACAGCTGACGCTCGCTGAGTTCAATGCTCTGCCCGACGACCCCGAGATCGACCGGTTTCTCCTGCAAGGAGAACTCTGGGAACTTCCGATGACGAAACGCAACCGCTGGCATTCCGGAATTGAAGCGAGAATCGCCTATTTGCTGAATCGCTGGAAGGAAGATCGCGGTTGGAAAGGCGGGAATGTTTTCAGCGGCGAAGTGGGTTGCGACCTGCCCGAGCAGGAGACTGGGGTGGGCATCGACGTGGCGATCTTTTCCGCGGAGACCATGGCCGCGCAAGCTCCACGACAGCCATTTATTGTCGGCGCGCCCATTCTCGCCGTCGAAATCTTGTCCCCGTCCGATACGCAAGAGCTCGTGACCAAGAAGTTGCGGACGTATCTCGACGCGGGCGTCAAACTGGTATGGATCATCGATCCGGATATCGAAACGATCACGGTCCACCAACCAGCCGCTGAACCGATGATGCTGCGGAAGTCGGAGACAATGGCCGGCGACCCGCATCTGCCCGGTCTCCAGTTTCCCGTGGCAGCCGTTTTCGAGTAATCTGGCGGGATTGGTTGCGCAACATCCTCCTCGGATCTGGGTCCGCGGAGTTCTGTGTCTCTTAATCAGTACGAAAGCCCGTTCATGCCTCAGCACGATATCGGTCTCATTGGCCTCGCTGTCATGGGTCAAAACCTGGTTCTTAACATGGCCAACCACGGGTTTTCTGTGGCGGTGCATAACCGGACGGCGTCCGTCACGCATGATTTTGTCAACGGGCTCAAATCGGAACCGGCCGACAAGGTCCATGCAGGGACGGCCGAACGGATCAAGGGTTATGACGACGTCAAGGAATTCGTCGCCAGCCTGAAGTCGCCGCGACGGGTGATGATCATGGTCAAGGCCGGCGCGCCGGTTGATGCAGTGATCGATCAACTCAAGCCGTTCCTGGACAAGGGGGACATCATCATTGATGGCGGGAACAGCGATTTTCGCGACACCAACCGCCGCAATGAAGATTTGAAGAAAGCCGGGCTGCGGTTCATCGGGACGGGTGTCTCGGGCGGCGAGGAAGGGGCGCTCAAGGGGCCGAGCATCATGCCCGGCGGGCACCCGGAAGCGTGGCCGTTCGTGAAGGACATCTTTCAGGCGATCTCCGCCAAAGTCGGCCCGAAGAACGACATTCCCTGCTGCGACTGGGTCGGTGACGGGGGAGCCGGGCACTATGTGAAGATGGTGCACAACGGCATCGAATACGGTGACATGCAGCTGATCTGTGAAGCCTATTTCATTCTCAAGCACGCCCTCGGTCTCACGAACGAGGAACTCTATCAGGTCTTCAAACAGTGGAACGAAGGGGAGCTGGAAAGCTATCTCATCGAAATCACCCGTGACATTTTCACGGTGAAAGACGAAAAGACCGGCAATTACCTTGTCGATCAGATTCTCGACACGGCCCAGCAGAAGGGGACTGGCAAGTGGATGAGCCAGCACGCGCTCGATCTCGGCGTGCCGACGACGCTCATTACGGAAGCGGTCTATGCCCGCTGCCTGTCGGCCCAGAAAGACGCCCGGGTGCGCGCCTCGCAGGTGCTGCATGGGCCCAAGATCGAGAAATACACAGGCGACAAACAACAGTTCATCGAAGACGTCCGGCAAGCGCTCTACGCGTCCAAGTTGTGCAGTTATGCGCAAGGATACGTGCAACTCGATGCCGCCGCGGCGGAGTTTGGTTGGAAGCTCAACAACGGGAACATCGCCCTGCTGTGGCGCGGGGGGTGTATCATCCGCAGCCGGTTTTTAGGCGATATCAAGGCGGCGTTTGACAAGAATCCAGAACTGGAAAACCTGCTGCTCGATGACTTCTTCCGCTCGGCGATCGAGACAGCCCAGCCGAGTTGGCGGCGCGTCATTGCCACCAGCGTGCAGTTGGGCCTGCCGATTCCTGTTTTCACCTCGGCCCTCAGTTACTACGACGGCTATCGCAACGCCCGGTTGCCGGCCAATCTGCTGCAAGCCCAGCGCGATTACTTCGGCGCCCACACGTATGAACGCATCGACACGCCGCGCGGGGAGACGTTCCATACGGATTGGATTCGTGAGCGAAAGCTGAGCTAGTGACAACGGAGCCGAAACCGCGGCCGGATCATCGTTATGATATTGAAGCGATGCGCCGCATGACGCCGGTGCGGCGTTTCAATGAACTTTCCACCATCGACCATCTCCCTCATGATTTTCATTCTCGATAACTACGACTCATTCACCTACAACCTCGTGCAGAGGTTCGGGGAGATTGACCGGAACCTCGATGTGCAAGTCGCGCGGAATAATCAGATCACGGTCGACGAAATTGCCGCGTTGAAACCGCAGGGGATCGTCGTTTCGCCGGGGCCCTGCACGCCGAATGAAGCCGGGATATCGATGGAGTTGATTCGCCGACTCGGTCCGAAGATTCCGACACTGGGAGTTTGCCTGGGACATCAATCGATGGGGCAGGTATTCGATTCGCCCGTCGTCCGAGCCGAGCGGCTCATGCACGGCAAGGTCTCGCTGGTCCATCACGACAACCAGGGCGTGTTCGCCGGGTTGCCGAATCCGTTCACCGCGACGCGTTATCACAGTTTGATCGTCCCCGAGGCGACGCTGGGGCCTGACCTCATTGTCAGCGCCTGGACGGAATTCCCGGGGCATCCTCGGGAGGTGATGGGGCTGCGGCACAGGAAATACCCGATCCACGGCGTGCAGTTTCATCCCGAAAGTTTCTTGACCGAGGGAGGGACCGGGTTGCTCAAGAACTTTTTGAGAATTGCGGGTCTTGGATAGCGGATAGCGGATGGCGGATGGGTAAGGTGGAAGTGCGAAGGCGGAAGGCGGAAGTTAGCAGCGACGCGCAGGGTTTTCGAGCGGAGCGAATTTTTAATTCCACAGCGACGGGAAACAGTGAAACATGAAATTATCTGGCTTGGCGGCGATGGTTTGTTGTTTGACGGCGGCCGTCGGGACGGCCGATGAACGCTGGATTGAATTCACCGGAAAATCCGGCCCTGGCGTCGGTAAGCACATCGTCCTCATCAGCGGCGATGATGAATATCGCTCCGAAGAAGCGCTGCCCCAACTGGCCAAAATCCTGTCGATGCATCACGGATTCAAAACAACAGTCCTGTTTTCGCTCGACCCCGACGGCACCATCAATCCGGAGCAACATCACAACATTCCCGGATTGGAACACCTGAAGACCGCCGATTTGGCGATCCTCGGGCTGCGATTTCGCGATCTGCCCGATGAGCAGATGGCGTATTTCGTCGATTACATCGAATCGGGCAAACCGGTGATCGGCCTGCGGACCTCGACGCATGCGTTCGATATCAAGGACAAGAGCAAGAAGTATTACAAATATGCCTGGACCAGCGACGTGAAAGGCTACGAACAAGGTTTCGGCCGCCAGGTGCTGGGAGAATCGTGGGTCAGCCATCACGGGAACCACGGTCAGCAGAGCACGCGCGGGATGTTTGTGAAAGGACAGGAAAAGCATCCGATCCTGACGGGAATCAAGGACGGCGAAATCTGGGGGCCGACCGATGTCTACGGCGTTCGCCTGCCCTTGCCCGGGGACAGCCAGCCGCTGTTGTTGGGGCAAGTGGTGGAAGGGATGCAGTCGACCGACCCCGCGGCGACTGGTCCAAAGAACGAACCGATGTTGCCGGTCGCGTGGACGAAAACTTACCAGGGTTCTTCCGGCAAAACCTCGCGAGTTTTCTGCACGACGATGGGGGCGGCGACCGATCTGAAAAATGAACCGCTCCGGCGGCTGCTCGTCAACGCCAGCTTCTGGGCGATGGGAATGGAAAATAAAATTCCCGAGCAAGCGGATGTTGCGCTGGTGGGGGACTACCAGCCGACGAAATTCAGTTTTGGAGGATATCGGAAGGGCTTAAAGCCGGCGGATTACGCCAAGTAATCTGTTATTCTTGATCCGGCTGATCTATCGAAGCGTTCCCTGAGGAAGGAGCCGATCATGTCTCGTTCGCTAGTCACCCTGAGCTTTACCATCTCCGGAGTGCTGTTCTGGGCCGGCCCGGCGGCCAATGCCCAGCCGATCAGCATTCACAATCCCTACCGCAGCTACAGCTTGACCGGCCTGAATTATGGCTCCATGCAGTGGGAGCAAGCGCATCCCCGACGGTCCGCCGCGACGACTTCCTCTCCGTCCCCCGGCCATCAACCTCCCGTCTATTACCAGTCTCCCGATCATCGAAGCCGGAGAATCTGGCGGCGCTGTCGTTGATCGCCAGGACGTCGGGCGGGACTTGCAGAGCATCGGGCCCGCATTGGGTGAATGGCGCCCAGCCTGTCGTTGCTTGATCCGGCACTTACGGGGGCTCTGGTTCCCGGGGCTCGGAAATATTACAAACGGCCCGGCCGGAGCGTTGGCCTTGGATCGGTGCCAATCCGCCATTACGATAGAACCCGTGCCCGCCACGTTTTCTGCTTGACCGAGCCCGCCACGTAATGGAAAGCGACCAACATGCCTGGCCTTCTGCGATCGTCTTTTCGAGAGATTGTTTTCAGCCCGTTGGCCCTGATGGTTTCCATTCAGATGCTGTCTGCCGACGACTGGCCGACGTTTCGCGGCGCGGATCGGACGGGCGTGGCGCCCGACACGGGGTTGCTCGAACATTGGCCGAAAGAAGGGCCTCCGTTGATCTGGAAAACGGCCGGAGCGGGGCGCGGGTATTCGAGCATCGCCATCAAGAACGGCCGGATGTTCACGCTCGGGGACGCCCCCTCGATCGTCAGCGACAAAGACGAGTACCTGGTTTCGTTCCAGGAAAAGGACGGCCAGCCGGTCTGGAAGACCCGCGTGGGCGCGCCATGGACGCAAGGGAAACCCGATTGGCAGAGTTCACGCGGCACTCCCTCCGTCAATGACGAGTACGTCTATGCCATCTCGCCGCAAGGGGAACTCATCTGCTGCCTGGCGGCCGACGGGAAGGAAATCTGGCGGAAGCATCTGGTGCACGATTTCGGCGGCAAGAAGGGCGATGGCTGGGGCTACAGTGAATCGCCGCTGTTGGATGGAAACCGCGTGATTTGCACCCCTGGCGGCGAGAAAGCCACCGTGGTGGCGCTCAATGGCCAGACTGGCGAACTGATCTGGAAAACCGTCCGCGCCGACGATCGTGGAGCGGGACACGCGTCGATGGTCATTTCGGAAATCGGCGGGGTCAAGGTGTATGTGCAGACGACGGCCGGCGGGGCGCTGGGCGTGCGGGCCAACGACGGCAAGCTGTTGTGGTCGTATCCAATCGACGCCACGACGGCGGTCGCTCCGACGCCGATCATTCGTGACGACTACGTGTTTTTCTCCGCGGGATATCGCCGGGGCGGCGCGCTGTTGCAGCAACTGCCCGGTCCGGACGGCACAGTGACGATCAAGGAGATTTACCCACTGAAGGTGAAGCTGGCGAACAAGCATGGCGGGATCGTGCTGGTCGGCGACTTCTTGTACGGCGATTCCGACGATTCCGGTACGCCGTTCTGCGCGGACTTCCTCACGGGCGAAGTCAAATGGCAGGCCCGCGGATCCGGGAAGGGATCGGCCTGCATTGCGGCGGCGGACGGGCATATCTATCTCCGTTATGCCAACGGCGTGACGGTGCTCGCCAAAGCCGACCCGGAGAAATATGAAGAAGTTGGTGCGTTCGAACCTCCGGGCAGCGGCGAGCGCCCCAGCTGGTCGCATCCGGTGATTCTGGACGGCAAGCTTTATCTGCGCGATCAGGATGTGCTGACCTGCTTTGATCTGCGCACGCCGTGATGGGGCGGGAGCAGCGAATAGGGAATAGCGAGTAGCGAATAGCCAGAGTAAGGCCGTTTGCTGGCTACTCGCTATTCCTTCACCCGCTAAATCAACCCGTTCCAGCCGAAGTTGAGGAGGTTCCAGTAGGAGAGGAACCAGACGAAGCCGATGCCGGCGAGAGCGACCAGCGAATAATGCAAGCGGCCGCTCAGCGTCCAGTAGCCTTGTTGCCAGGCAATGAGGCTGCCGAGAACGGTCAGCACGGCGAGACCGGCGCAGACCTGCGGGATGGCGAGGAGGACCTTCATGGTGTCCGACAACCCAAAGATGATCTCATTGGGATCGCTGAGGGCCTGGGCGAGTCCAGCCGTCAGGATGAGACAGACGAGCGACAGCAGCCAGCCGAGCCCGCTGAAGAGGGCTGACCGGCCGTTGCGTTTGAGTTTGGGAAATGTTCCGCCACGGCGGAAATAGGCAATTACGGGCCAGAAGAGGAGCGCCGTGGCGAAGACGATCGCGCAGCCGATCACCAATCCCGACTGCACATCGGACTGTTCATACCAGCGCAACCGTACGGCGGCGACGGCGGCCGCATCGACGGGAAACATGTAGGCGACCTCGCCCTCTTTATTTTCTTGAAAGACGATTTTTTCCGGCCCGTCGAGTGAGCGGAAGACGAAGGGCTCAACTTCCAGCAGCCGGCGCGCACGATCGCCGAACTTCACAGTGATCGTCTCGTGGTCGTCATTCAGACTGACTTTGGCGACGGATGTCAGCGCGGCGAGTTTGGTGGGAGATGTGTGGGAGTAGCGCGTGTTGCCGTATTCGCCCGCGATTTTCTTGGCACGCTCGGCAAAACCATCCAGCGGTTTGATTCGCGCAGGCGTCAAAGCAGGGAAATAGCGACGTAGAAACGCCCGGAAAAGGAGTTCGCGCTGGCCGCCTGACGTCTCGGTGTTGTAGGAGACAAAAAAACCGACCTGCTTCTCGGGAATCAATTGCATCGATGAATGGAACCACAGCGTATCGCCGCCATGGCCGACGATTTTCATGCCGTTCCATTCCTGTTCCCAGAAGCCATAACACATCGGGCTGGCCTGGGGATCGTGACGGAAGAGAGGCTCTCGCATTTGCCGGGCCGTCTCAGGCTTTAAGATCTGCTGATCGCCGAGGCGGCCGTCGTGAAGATGAGCCAGCATGAATTTCGCGGCATCCGCGGCGGTAGTGCTGATGGAACCGGCGGGGGCCGCCAGGATGTATTCAAAATCTTCCACTTTGTATCGGCCGTCGCTCCACTTGTAGCCTTTGGACAGATCCGCAGGGAGATCTTTCTCGGCCGGTTGACGTACTAAAGTGTGCTGCATGTCAAGCGGCTTGAGAATCCGCTGTTCGACATATTCTTCCCAGGTCATGCCGGAAACTGTTGCGACCGCCAGACCCGCGAGACCTGTTCCGGCATTGGAATACGACGCCAGCTGCCCCGGCGGCCGGACCCGCGTCGGCATCTCGCTTCGCAAAACATCCGCCAGCGGGCGGATGGACTCCGCGTCGCGAGCAAAGACGCCGATCACGACATCGTCAAACCCGGGCGTGTGGGTCATCAGGTCTTTGAGCGTGACAGGCTTGTCGAACGCCGCCGGAATCTGCACGTCTTTCAAATAAGTGTTGACGTCGGCATTCAGATCGAGCTTGCCTTCCTCGACCTGCTGCATGACCGCGGTCCAGGTAAACAACTTCGAAATGGATGCGATGCGGAACAGCGTTTTTTGCGGATCAACCGGCCGGCGGGCGTCGATGTCGGCGTAGCCATAGCCTTTACTGAAGACCAGCTGATCCCCGACCGTCACGGCGACCACAGCCCCCGCGATATGTTTTTCCTGCAACTGGATCGGGATTGCTCCGTCAAAAAAAGCCTCTAGATCGTGAGGATCGGATAGATTCCCGGGTGCCGGGAGAACTTCCTGGGGCGGTTGCTCAACAGGGGGAGCGACGTCGGACGGAGGTTCAGTGGCCGGTTGCTCCGTGGAGTCTGGCGAATCCGGCTGGGTCGCTTCTTGCGCGGTCAAAAGCTGGCCGCTTCCGCAAAGCAGGAACCAGGTTGCAACGAAAAACGACATGACAAATCGGGAACGCCGCATCGAGAAGATCCTGTTCGACAAACGCATGACGGTCATCCAATCAACAAATCATCCGGGAAGACATTCGCTTCGCAACACCGAATCTTGAGATGAGTCATTTAAGATCAGCGAGACGCGATGGCATTCATCACGCAGTAATCGCGAAAACTACCGCTGAATTTCCACGCTCCGCTTCCCTGCGTCCTGCGACTGCACGGTGACAAATGTCAGGCGAGAAACAAATTCGTCGAAATTTCTGACCGGCGACAATTGAATCAGCGTCCCTTTTCCTGTCGGCAGGGTGACATATTCCGCCGCATCCGGTTGATCGCAAATGCGAACCAACTGCTGCAACAAGTCGGTCAATTCCTCGTCAGAAATCTCCTGCGTCAGGCGAAGTTCCACCCGCGGCGGGGGGCCGGTTCCCTGCAAATTGCGGTATCCCTGCAACAGCAACGACTGCATCTGCCAGACCCCCAGTTGCAATTCCTCCGATCGACTGGAACGAAGCAACTGGCTCAACGTACTGTCCATCGGAGTCAACACGCGTTCCAGTTGATCGGCGAATTTCGTCAACTGTGCCTCATCGAGCTGTTCGAAATGTGTCCGTGCCGCACGCACCGTCGTCGCCCAACCGTCCGCCAGCGATTTCGGGATCCATTTCCCGTCCACTCGCAAGAATTCCACGATGCGCGGTTCCGGGTCGACCGGCGTGCGAAACTCCAATTCCGCCAGTGAGCCCTCTTCCTTCAGGAGTCGAATTTTGGTCTGTGACGTCAACGACGAATTGGGGGGCACGACCGCCTGCCATCCCAGCAGCAAAGGCGATCCCACCTCTTGCAAAAACGGCCGCAATTCGAACGACCGCCACTTCGAGCGGTCCCATCCTCCAGGACTCGCCAGGAGGTCGATCGCCGTGGAGAGACGACTTTGCAGCGCTGCCTCTTCCGGTAACGTCGTTCGTCCGGCCAGGATGGCCACGATCTCCGGTTTGTTGCGCAACAAAGCCGTCGCCTTGTCCGCCAGACTCTGCCAGCGCGTCCACACGTCGTCCGGAGCTTTTTCCGCAATGAGATGCACCAGGGCAGACAAATCCTGCTGATAGGATTCAGGCAGAAAATCGGCCAGGGTTTCTAACCGCCCCTCGTCAATCCCCTCTAAGACCGTCCGCACCGCCTGCACCGGAGGAGAATCAGGTTCTGCCACCGATTTGACTTCGGGAGCAGGTTCCTCCTCCGCTGCGGCCTCGGGTTTCGACTCGGTCAACGCCGGAGCCGTCGGCTGCGGAGGGGTTGCCGGCGAAGACGCCTGCTCCCGGCAACCGACCAGCCCGATCGCCAGAATTCCGCTGAACACCGACCAAAAATGAACGCAGCGCATACTACATCCCCTCCGTGTTTCGCCTGATCGTCGCGTTTTCCAGATCGGGAAGCAAGCCGCGCCGTTCGATCTTCGATTCCCCCATCCTTGTTTTCGGGAGAGCGGGTCAAGGCAAGGGGCTTGTCTCACGCCCGCCAATCCGACATCCTGAACCGCAACTCGCTGACCTCATCACCCTGGAAAGACCTCCGATGACAGATTCTCTCACGCTCCGCGCCGGCATGGTCGGCATGGGCATGATCTTTGACGAAACCTATCGGCCCTTCTTCGAAAAGGCTCACCACGACGGCATCTACGACCGCCGTTTTGGCGACGTTTCTGTTCCCTTAGTCGCCGTTGCTTCCAAAACCGGCAAACGCGCCGATGCCTACCGCCAGGCCGCCGGCGAAAAGCTGCACCCGTTCCAAAGTTTCGCCGGGGAAGACGCCGTCGATCAGTTGCTCAAATCCGGCGTGAATTTCGCTTGCGTTGCCACGCCCGATGATCGGCATTTTGAAGCGTCGAAGAAAATCCTCAACGCCGGCTGCCATCTCCTCGTCGAAAAACCGTCCGTGTTATCGCTCCAGGAACTCGACGAACTCGTCGCGCTCGCAAAACAAAAACAACTCCTCGCCAAAGTCGTCTACCACAAGTTGCTCGACCCCGATCACAAGAAGCTGCGCACGCTCGTCCATGACAACGTCCTGCAACACGTGAACACCGGCTATTGCTCACTGCTGGAACCGAAATCGATCTCCGGCGGCCAGTTCGCCGAATGGATCGTCGGCCGCAACCCGGGGACCTACGTCGCCGTCCATTACATCAAGCTGATCGACTTCACCTTCGGCGGCCAATTGAAAGCCATCACCGCCACCGGCCAGCGCGGGCTCGTCGGCCCGAAAGACGGTCCCACCTGGGACAGCACGCAGATGCGGATGGTCTACGAATACACTGACGGCCGTAACGCCGCCTTCGATATTCATACATCCTGGGTCACGCCGGACAACTTCCCCGGCTACGTCGAACAGGAGGTCCAGTTCCGCTTCGACAACGGCGTCTGGAACGGCCACAGCCGCAAGCGCGGCGTCGAATGCACCGTCGAAGGCCTCACGCCGATCAAGCTCAAAACCACCATGAACAACCACTATAACGGCTCATTCGTCGAACCGTGGGGCGAACGATCCCAGCGCGGCTACGGCATCGAAGTCCTCGAACGCTTCGTCCGCGAACTGGCCTATGTGGAATTTGCTGATGGCGGAAGTCGGAAGTCAGAAGTGGGAAGTAAGACCGCGAAACAAAACCTTCCGTCTTCCGCCTGCGGACTTCCCACGTCCGCGAGTCGCGACGAGCGTTACCGCGCCGTCCAATCCCTCGCCTACAACGACCTCGCCGCCGACCGCCAGACCGTCGCCGCCGTCCAGGCGTTGGAAGCCATCCTCGCCCGCCACGCCGCCGGCGAACCCGACTGCGTGGTTCGCGTGAACGATGCGAAAGGCGGATTAGTTCTCTATCGTCCCGGCAAGGAGCAGGCGGAAGTGCTTTATGGTGGGAACGTATAGCATCTAACGACCCAAGCTCAGCGACCCGGCGCACGGGACGCAATGATTGCAACCACGACGCTCTCGCCGGGTTCGCTGCAGCGCATGGTTAGCCCACTGGTGTCTATCTCTTTGCATACTTCTGAATCCAAACCTCTGGACTCTCTCCCAAATCTTCGCCGGTCTTGGCGCGAAGATAAGCGACGATGTCTCGGGCTGCCAGCGTGCGCTCTCGCTCTACCATCCGGTCGAGTCGTGAGCCAGTCTCTTGCTTGCTGCCCGACGGGTAATAACCTACGACATACTGCAAGCAATCAGCAGCCTCCGCTGCATCGCCCTGCAATGCCCGCGTCCGCATCTCATCGAAAATCTGTGTCTGCTCACTAGCAAAGGCGACTCGAATCTTGAGACTGCCGTAACTCCAGAAAAGTGAACCGCACAAAACGACCAGCCCGACGCAAGCCACACCAAAAACAATCGTCAGACGCTTGTAGCCGGAAATGCTCATGGCGCGCGAAGTGGACGAACGACAGCCGTAACCGGGCGGCCGCCAAAGACTCTGATTTCAAAATCCGCGTTGTCGGCCGCTCCGGTTCACGGCCTGGTTAGCTCGCTTTTTCGAACACTTCCCAGCGATTGTCACGCCGCACGAACAAGTCGCGAGTTAGTCCATGGACATCATCCTTCGCGTGGAAGTCGTTTACCATCGCACGTATTTGTTCAAGGCCGCCCTTCGTCGACGCGGTCGTCGTGAGCAGAACGACATCGCGATGCGGAACGCCGACGATCAATTCGGGTGGGATTTTCTCGCCAAGAATTGTCCATAGGTCATCGTACAACAAGGCACATGCATCGTAATTGTCGCCAAGGACGATACGCAGCACAGGTGGATCGCCTTGGTAGCCGCCTTGGCCCACGCGCGACCTGAGATTTTCGACTGCGATTTTTCGCAACTCGGAAGGACCGACGTTGATTTCAGCGAGGTCCCCACGGCGGACCATTTGGAAAGTGTCGGGCAAATCGAACGCATATGTGACGAGAAGTTCACCGACGAGAGGTTCGGTGAATGGTTTGTCGTCGTTGCCCATTCCAGTGGATGCAACAGCTTCGAGGAAGTTTTGGTGCTTGATGCGCGGAACGATTTGAGTTGCGTTTGGCTTGGCGGGAGATTTCTTCTTGAACAGTCCAAACATCGTTGATTCTCCAGCGAGCTAACTTATGTTCGACCGCCGAAGTGCGGTAGGATATTACCGCACTTCGGCGGTCGAGTATGGATTGATGACAATCAATTTGGCTGAATAACCAGGGAATTACAAGGCATTCTGAATCTTTGAGCGTGCTATGCCGCAAACGCCCAACCGTACTCGACCGCACCGCGGCCTGATGAACCGCGATTCCTCGACCAGTCTCGTAGCGTGCGTTGCAACGCACGTTCTTCCAAAGTCGCGTTGATCGGATTATCTGACGTCAGCCTGCATCAAAATGCCGTGCGTCGCGACGCACCCTGCAAATACTCAAAACGATCACGCGAAGGTTATTTTCCGAGAACACAACCGCGCATGATATCTGTGTAGGGAAAGATGCCGGCAGTCTTCAACATCGCTAAGACAGCTGAAGAGCCATTTCTCTTGCATTCTTCGAGTTCCTCGATCGTGATTCCCATGCATAACAAAACTCCGGCATCTTTGTCGTTGAGGTTGATTTTGGCGTAAGGGACAAAGAGCAATGCGGCAATGTTTGAATTTTCAGGCAATGCCGGCCCAATTTCCATCGTGTCACTTGGATGCAATGCTGATTCAAATGTATAAGGCGCCAGTCGAGAAAGGAGTGATGGCGCCCAATCATTTTCTTCGCGAAAACACATCATCAGTTCATATTCGCCAAGTTCCGTCTTTTTTTGCCTGCCGTCGCCGATTAGACCAGCCGTTACATACACGACGCCGTCAAGGTGTTTTTTGAATAAAAGAACATCAGCGCCGCCGCCGAGATAAATGGGTACAGGCGACGTAGCAATTTTGTCTTCCGAATCGCCGAATTTATGTTCCAACGCCGCAAGACGTGCGTCCCATTCCTTTTGCCAGGCATCGTTTCTTTCGGTCATCAGATTTGCACCCGATATCTGTTCAGAAGGATCAGATCGGGATGTCTCTGGAATGATACGTTCCGAGTTGCACCCCGCGAGGGACGTCAAGACGAAGAAATTGAACAACAGTTGCTTGAGCATTCGGTCACTTATTGAACGATCACGAGACATCAGTCACAGGCGAGCAAGGCAGGCAAAGGCCTGTCCTGCGGGGGTGGAAATGCGATCTTCACTGTGGCAAACTTGATCGCTCGCTGCAAGACGGAGTTTCTGTGGATTCCGTCCCTCGCCCCTTAACTCTCGACCCTCCACCATTCCATGCCCCTCCATCCTCAAGCGGTTGCTTTTCTCAACGAATACCACGGGCTGAACCCCACGTCGCGCGATGCGATCCCGCTCGCTGTCACCCGGCAGCAGTTGCTGGGCACCACCGACATTCCGCCCAGTTGCCCGACGCCCGCGAAAATGGAAGACCGGACGCTGCGCGGCCAGAGCGGCGAGTTTCGCATTCGCATTCACACGCCCGCAGGGCCCGGGCCGTTCGGGGGCTGTGTTTATTTTCATGGCGGCGGCTGGGTCTTTGGCAGCATTGATACGCACGACGAACTTGTCCGCAGATTGGTCGTTGAAACCGGTTGTGTCTTCGTGAATGTCGACTATCCTCTCGCTCCCGAGCATAAATACCCCGCGGCGCTGGAAGACAGTTACCTCGCGACGCAATGGTTTGTCGATCATGCCGAGGAATTAGGCGTCGATCCGCAGCGAATCGCCGTGGCGGGCGACAGCGCCGGCGGAAACATCGCCGCCGTCGTCGCGCTCATGGCCCGCGACCGAGGCGGGCCGAAGATCGCGCAGCAGACGCTGATTTACCCGATCACCGATTGCGATTTCGAACGGCCGTCGTATGCGGAAAACGGCAAGGGCCGCTTTCTCACGTTTCGCGAGGTCAAATGGTTCTGGCGGCAATATGTCGACGCTCCTGAACAGATGCGCGAGCCCTACGCGTCGCCGCTGCGCGCCGTCTCGCTCGCGGGTTTGCCGCCCGCGTATGTGCTGACCGCGAAATATGACCCGCTTCGCGATGAGGGCCGCGCATATGCCGAGGCCCTTGAGGCGGCGGGCGTGCCGACCACGCTTCGCGAATTCGACGGCATGTTTCATGGCTTCGTCAAGCGCTGGGATCTTTTCGACGACGCGAAAACCGCCACGCACGAACTCGCCGCGGCGATCCGTGCGGCCATCGGCGCGCCGAGTTAGCCGGAACGCGCTAGCGGAGCGCTCCTCCCTGCGGTACGATTTTTCGGCGACACAATTCGGCTCTGTTCTCTGAGGACTTTCCCCATGCGCTCTGCTTTTTCTCTGGTGCTGATGAACATGATCGCTGCCAACTGCTTCGCACAGAACACGACCAATTTTCCCCATCTCGGCGAGATCGTTCGGCTTGATCCGAAATTTGACCAGCTCGTCCCGAAAGACGCCGCCATCGAAGTCATCGGGTCCGGATTCGAATGGGCCGAAGGGCCGGTTTGGGTGACCGACGGCGAAAAACTGACCGGCGACGACGACGGCGGCTTTCTCCTCTTTTCCGACATCCCCCATAACAGCGTCATGCGGTGGGACTACGGCAAAGGCATCAGCCTGTTTCTCAACCCGTCGGGCTATACGGGATCTGTCCCTTACGGACTGGAACCGGGCAGCAACGGCCTGATGTTAAGCCCGCAAGGCGAACTCGTCAGTTGCGAACACGGCGATCGCCGGATGTCGGTTCTCACCAAGGCGGGCGGCAAGCGCACGCTGATTGACAACTATCAAGGGAAGCGGCTCAACAGCCCGAACGACGGTTGCTTCAAATCCAACGGAGATCTGTACTTCACGGATCCCCCGTACGGTCTGCCAGAGAACGTGAACGACCCGCGAAAGGAGCTCGATTTCTGCGGTGTTTATCGGTTGCAGTTGGGGAAGGACGGCGTTAACAAACTCACGTTGCTCACCGAGGAAATGACGCGTCCGAACGGGATCGCCTTTTCGCCTGACGAAAAATTCCTCTATGTCGCCCAATCCGATCCGGAAGCGGCGATCTGGAAAAAATTCCCGGTCAAAGGGGATGGCACGCTCGGCAAAGGAGAGGTCTTTTTCGATGTCACAGAACACGTCGGCAAAATGAAAGGGTTGCCCGACGGTTTGAAAATTGACAAGGACGGAAATGTTTTTGCCACAGGTCCCGGCGGCGTCTGGGTGTTCGACTCCGCAGGCAAAGCGCTCGGCCGGCTGGATACGAAGGAAGCCACCGCAAACTGTGCCTGGGGGGACGACGGCGCCACGCTCTACATCTGCGCCGACATGTATCTTTGCCGCATCAAATTGACGACGAAAGGGGCAGGGTGGTAAGACTAGATGGCGAAAATGGGGTCTCGTGACGCCAACCGACGGGAATGGATCGCTCCCTTCACGATTTGGGAAAGCAAGTTCCTTTCAGCGAGATGCAGTGAATGGCACTCACGTCCTGTTTCGTACGACCGATGATCGGGGCCTGGGAAGACGCCGGCGAAGGCCACGGCCGGGGCACCATTGTCCTCGACCCGGTGGCGGACGGCATCCTGCGCGACCATGTCTACAAAGACACTCCGCTGATGCCTGCCGCATCGATTCTCGAAAGCTTCGCGGAAGCGCTGGAGTTCGCCGGGATCTGCGACGGTCCGATCGTGCTGGAGGAGATTCAGTTTCTCAACGGCGTCCGATTTTTCACGTCGTCCCCGCAAACACTGCATGTCCACCTGACGCACCTCTCCGACGGTTGGGAGCTGAAACTCACGCAGGAATTCCGGAATCGTCACGGGGCGCTGCTCGATCCGGCGAGACTTTGCACCAAAGCGATCGCCCGGCTCAAACCTTCCGCGTTTGACGATTGGGGCTGGCTTCCGCCTCCCGCAGACTGGCGGCAGGTCGTTTATCTCGACAAAGTCTCCAATTGGATGGGCCCCAGCCTGCACGGACTGAAGCAGGTTCAAATGACACCGGATGAAGGCTGGGCCGAAATCATTGCTCCGGATGAGTCGCCCTGGCGCCCTGCGACCAATGCCGAGTGGCGGTTCTCGCCGGGCGTCCTGGATGCCGCGTTGGTCGCCTGTTCGATGTGGGTTCAAGACTATCGTTCCGGCTCGCTTCAGTTGCCGATGAGCATTCGCCGTATCTGGCTAGGGAAGAATCCCGCGCCGGGCAGCCGGCTGCGTGAAAGCTTTCATGTCCAGGAGATTTCCGAGAACCTCGCCATTTACGATCTCCGGGTCTGGGACGAACAAGGCCGTATGATTTTGAAACTCGACGACTACCAGTGTTCGCTGGTGCGCGAGCCCGGCGTGCTGACCATTCGCCTGGCCGACACGCTCTGATTCTTCGGACGATCCCTCATGTCAATCTCAGTCGTCGCCGTGGATCAAAGCGGAGTTCCCCGGTGCCCGATGCCGGATCGCTTCCGGCACGACGTGACGTACTTCGCCACTCCAGCCGGCATGCAAGACGCCCCCCAATCGCTGGCCGACGGCGAATACTGGATCCGCGCCGACGACGCCCGGCGGATTCTGGACGACGGCGTGATCGTCATCGTGTCACCTCTCGACTCGGCCTCGCGCACGGAAATCGAAATTACCGAAGACCAGGAACGCTGGCTGGAATGGCTCGTCGAACATGCGATTCAGCATGTCCGCATCGGTTGAGCGCGTTCCCCGGTCGCGGCGACGCCGGGGTTTGATCGCAGCGCGTCCCCTGTCGTTTTGCCCGTACGGGAATTACCATGGAGAAAGAACGACCTCTCGTGATTGACCACTCCGGAACCTGATGTTGATCGGCCTGTCTGCGCTGAACTCGTGCGAATTGCCTGGGCTGCTGGCCTACATCGGCCCCGGCGCAGGGATCACATTTCTGGGGTCATTCTTTATTCTCCTGGCAGCGCTCGGGTTATTGACGCTGTCGTTGCTGACCTGGCCGTTGCGGTTCTTATATATGGCCATTCGCCGCCGCGGCGGGCGTCGCAAGCCGCTCGCCGGCCGTGTGGTGGTCGTCGGGCTGGACGGGTTTGATGCCGGTCGCACACGGCGATTGATGGACGCCGGCCGGTTGCCGAATTTCCAGCAGCTGGCTGAGACCGGCACGTTCACTCCGCTGGGAACGACCTTACCGGCGATCACTCCCGTCGCGTGGTCTTCCTTTCAAACGGGTGTGAATCCGGGCAAGCACAACATCTTTGATTTTCTTAATCGCGATCTCCGGACCTATCTCCCGGAACTCTCCGCCGCGCGTGTCGTGGAAAACCGCTCGACCGGTTGGCGGCGCTGGCTCGGGCGCGGCGGCGCTTCCGTGCGGATGCAACGCAAAAGCCAGCCGTTCTGGAAAATCCTCGGCGAGCACGGCGTGTTCAGCACCATTTTACGGGTACCGATCACGTTTCCCCCCGAGCGATTTTTCGGCCTGTCGTTGTCCGCCATGAGCACGCCTGACCTGCGCGGCACGCAGGGATCGTTCACGCTGTTCACGTCCGATCCGCAAGAGGCGCATGCCACGACCGGCGGGTTGCGAATTCAGGTGACGAAACAGCGTGATCGCATCGAAGCCTGGCTACCCGGCCCGCCGAAGCCAGGGACCGACAGTTCCGGCGATTATCAGACGCTGCTGCGAATTCGCATTTTCACGGAACGCCAGGAAATCGAGCTGCGAGCGGGCCAGGAGCGGCTCACAATTCCGATCGGTCGTGAATCGCGCTGGGTTCGTGTCGAATACCGCGTGGGGACGTTCACGAAAGTGAGCGGGCTGTGCCGATTTCGATTGGAATCGCTCGCGCCGCATTTCCGACTTTATGTCTCGCCGATTCATCTCGATCCCGAACGCCCGGCGATGCCGATTTCGCACCCCCTCTATTTCTCTGTTTATCTCGCCAAGCTGCACGACTCGTTCGGCACGTTGGGGCTGGCGGAAGACACCTGGGCCCTCAATTCGGGCGTTGTCGGCGAAGAGGCGTTTCTCGAACAGACCTGGGCCATTCACGACGAGCGCGAGAGAATGTTCTTCGATTCGCTGCGCCGCATGCAACGCGGCTTGACCGTGTGCGTCTTTGACGGACCGGACCGCATTCAACACATGTTCTATCGGCATGACGTTGCCGATCACCCGGCGAATCGGAATCGCGACGTTCAAAAACATCGTCTCGTGATTGATGAAATGTACGAACGCATGGATGCCCTCATCGGCCGAGTGAAACAAGAGCTTCACCAGGACGACATTCTGATCGTGTTGTCAGACCACGGTTTCTGCGATTTCAGCCGGGGAGTAAATCTCAATACCTGGCTGCGAGAGAACGGCTACCTGACCGCGAAAGCGGGAGTGGAATCGGGCGAATACTTTGCAGGGGTCGATTGGTCGCGCACGAAAGCCTATTCGTTTGGATTAAGCGGCATCTACATTAACCAGCAAGGCCGGGAAGGTCAGGGAATTGTTCCCGCGAGCGAAACCGCCGCGTTGCGAAAGGAAATTGTCGAGAAATTGACTGGGCTCAGGGATCACGACCGCAATCGCCGGGCGATTCTCCAGGTCCATGACTGCCATCAGGAATACCAAGGGCCCTATGTGTCGAACGGGCCGGATCTGGTGATCGGCTATGAAAAAGGGTACCGCGTCTCGTGGGAAAATGCCGTCGGCCGGATTGACGGTCCGCTGTTTCATGACAACGACCGCCCCTGGAGCGGCGATCATTGCGTCGATCCGTCGCTGGTGCCGGGCGTCTTGTTCATGAACCGCAAGCTGGCTGACATCGCCAACATTTCGATACTCGATCTCGCGCCGACCATTTTGCAAATCTTTGACGTCCCGCTGCCGGGATATTTCGACGGCCAGCCGCGCAATATTTTACCCTCCAGCGAGGCACGCGGAGCCGACAATTTGACGATCAACCATGCTCCCCAGGCCGAAACGGCTGCGAGTCCCGTATGAGCGTCTTTGCACCATGGCACCGCGCGGATTGGACGCGCCGGGAATTCCTCGGCGCAGCGGGAGCATTAGCGCTCGCCGCCGGCTGTGGCAAGAAATTCGCTCCTGTCCGCGAAGGCGGCGTGGAACGTGTGATCGTGCTGGGTGTGGACGGCATGGATCCCAACCTGCTGCGACAATTTCTCGACGCCGGGCGGATGCCGAATTGTAAAAGGCTGATCGAAATGGGGTCTTACAGCCCCCTGGCCACTGCCAATCCGCCGCAAAGCCCCGTCGCCTGGTCGAACTTCATTTCCGGCGCGAATCCGGGCGTTCACGGCATTTTCGACTTCATCGCCCGCGATCCGCAGACGATGTTGCCTTACCTTTCCACCAGCCGACTCATCACCGGTAGCAAGCCGATCAAACTGGGCAAATACCTGATTCCCACGTCGGCGGGACGCGTGGAGAATCTCCGCCACGGGGCCACGTTGTGGGAAGAACTCGAACACCACGGCATCCCTTGCAGCATTTTTCGCATGCCGGCGAATTTCCCGCCCTCGAAAACGGAAGCCGTCACTCTGTCTGGAATGGGGACTCCCGACCTGACGGGGACCTACGGGACCTTCAGTTGGTTCACCGACAATCCGGACACGGCCAGCCGGGAATTGGAAGGGGGTCGGATCGTCAAGATCACCGGCGACAATGATGTGTTTGAATGCCGGTTGCGCGGCCTGACCAATGAATTTCTGGCTGATCAACCCGCGGTGGAAGTTCCGCTGATCGTTTATCGCGACCCGGAACAACCGGTCGTGCGGATTGTCGTGCAAGATCAGACGTTGATTCTCAAAGAGAAAGAATGGAGCGACTGGGTCGTCGTGAAGTTTCCACTGGTGCCGTATGCGGTGGAGGCGTCGGGGATCTGCCGATTGTATCTTAAGAGCGTGCATGAGCCGTTCGGGCTGTATGTCTCGCCGATCAATATTGATCCGGCGGACCCGTCGCTGCCGATCTCAACGCCTCCCGACTATTCCAAGCGGCTGGTGCGCGAACTCGGTTATTACTACACGCAGGGCATGGTCGAGGACCATCACGCCCTGAAGGCCAAGGTGCTCGATGAAGGCGAATACCGTCAGCAGGCCACGTTTGTGCATGACGAACGCCTGCGATTCTTCGAGCACGAACTGGCGCGGTTCGAAACCGGGTTGTTGTTTTATTATTTCTCGACGCTGGACCTGAGCTGCCATGTATTCTGGCGGACGATCGATCCGCAGCATCCGCTGTATTCAAAAGAACTCGCGGAAGCGCAAGGCGATTTCATCGGCGAACTCTATGAAAAAGTTGATCGCGCGATTGGTCAGGCGTTAGAACGGCTGGACGGAAAAACCTGGCTGATGGTGATGTCCGATCACGGCTTTTCGTCGTTCCGCCGGCAGTTCAATCTCAATTCCTGGCTGATCGACAACGGCTATCTGCGGCTCCAACCCGGGACCAACCGCGCCACAGCGGCAAGTTTTCAAGGAGTGAACTGGAGCCGTACGAAAGCCTACGGTCTTGGCTTGAACGGGCTGTATCTCAACCGCATCGGGCGGGAACGCGACGGTTACATCGACGATCGTGATGCCGACTTGCTGATGGATCTGCTGATTCAGCAGTTAGAGGCGGTCCGCGACCCCGACACGGGCGAGCAGGTCATCACGCACGTCCGCCGCGCGCAAGAAATCTATTCCGGGCCGCATGCCGGGAGCGGACCCGATTTGCTGATCGGATACAACAAAAATTATCGCGCGTCGTGGGACACGGTCCTCGGCGGATTTCCCGACAAACTGATTCTGGACAACACCGAAGCGTGGAGCGGCGACCACTGCATTGATCCGGAGTTCGTGCCGGGCGTGCTGCTGAGCAGCCGGCCGCTGTCGGCCGAGTCTCCTCGATTAGAAGACCTCGCGCCGACGATTCTGACTGCCTTTGGGGCGGCCGTTCCTGATACGATGACGGGCAAAAATGTCGAATGACGAAGTCCGAATGTCGAAAAAGACGCTGCTGGGATGTAGTTTAGTCAGGGAGTTACTGGATTTCCTTTCGACATTTGAATCTCGTCATTCGCCATTCTCCGGAAACTTTCATGTTCGACCCCAAAATCAAAATTGACCGCAATCTCTACGAGACGCTCAAGCGCGCGGCTCAGGCGGCGGGATATAGCTCTGTCGACGAGTTCATTATTCACGTGCTGGAAAAAACCGCCGCGGAAGTCGAGCAGGCTCAATCGGAAGACGAGGTCCGTAAACGTCTGCAAGGCCTGGGATACATCGAATGATGGGGATCATCAATCGAACATTAAATGGCCTGGTGGATCTCGTGCTGCGACCATTTACCGGCCTGTCGGCCTGGCCGGCGCTGGTGGTTGCGTCGCTCCTGACCGCAGCGGTGCTCGTCGCGCTGTTTGGCCTTTCCTCAGATCAAGAGGCCATCCGTCGTACGCGCAATCGTTTCCTGGCGCGCACGCTGGAACTGCTGTTGTTTCAGCATGATTTGCGCGTCAGTTTGACGGCGTGCGGCCGCATTTTCGCGGCGAACGGGGCCTATTTGTGGCAGTTCTTAAAACCGATGGCCATCGGTCTCGTTCCGCTCGTGCTGATCTTCGTGCAACTGGAAAGCTGGTTCGATCGCCGGCCGCTGAAAGTCGGCGAGCAGGCGGTGCTGACCGTCAGACTCGATCCGTCGCACCCAGTCATGACGACGCCGGCCGAGATCACAGTTCCGGCGTCAGCACGTATCGATTCGCCGCCGATTCGCACGCCGTCGCGCAACGAGATCGCCTGGCGGATCGTGGCGACGGAATCAGGTTCTGAGTGGCTCAATCTGAAAGTGGGAGACACCACCGAGCGCAAGTCGCTGGTGGTGAGCGACCGGCTGGCCCGCGTGTCGCCTCGTCGTGAAAGCCGGGGAATCGTGCGAGAATTGTTTGCGCCTTCGGAACCACCACTCGCGACGGACGGCGCCGTGACACGGATGGAACTCTCTTACCCGCGCCGTGAAATCGACCTCGGTCTGACGGAAATTCCGTGGGTGATTTCGGCCGTCGTGTTGATGATGACGTTCAGCTTGCTGCTCGGCCAATTGTTCGGCGTGCGAATTGCCTGATCGGAGTTGTGCATGATCACTGTGGTGTCGGGATTGCCTCGATCGGGAACATCACTGGTGATGCAGATGCTCGCCGCGGGGGGGCATCCCGTGCTTGCCGATGAACAACGGCCAGCGGATGCGGACAATCCGAAGGGCTATCTCGAATTCGACAAAGTCCGCGCGCTGGAGCGGGACGCGTCGTGGATGGCGGACGCCGAGGGGAAGGCGGTCAAAATCATCTCGTTCCTGTTGCCGAGATTGCCCAGCGGTTTCGCTTACCGAATCATTTTTCTCCGGCGCGATCTGGAGGAAGTGATCCGCTCGCAGGAAGTGATGCTCCAGCGCCGCGGCCAGCCTCCCGGACCTGATGCCCAGGTGATGAAAAGCCATTTCGAGCGGCATCTGAAGACCATTGACAACTGGCTGGCAAGCCATCCGGAAATTTCGGTGCTGAACTGCGCCTACGCGGACCTGATTGGGGATCCGCAAGCCGGCACGGCGGCGATTGCACAGTTTCTGGATTGCGGTCTCGATATCGCGAAAATGAGGCAAACGGTCGATCCGGCACTCTACCGGCAAAGAGGTTAGCGCTGCTTTACCCGAGCGCCGATCGCTCCAATTTCTCAAAAGTCTTCGCCGACGAAACAATCTTTTCGGGAATCTCTCGACGCGAGCGTAGGTCCAAACTGGAGAACGGATCTGTTTCCTTCAGGAACTCGATCATGCGCAACGCTTTGCTGTCGATGGCCTTGATGGCGCTGCTCTGGAGTGGTTGCGGGAAAATGGAGCCTGGGAATCGCCTGGCTCAAGCGGACGCCGGGGCGGGGCAGCTGGTTCAAGCGGCCGGCCAGGGGAATCCGCCGGCCGCCGGCCCCGCCGAGGCCAAACGAAAGATCATTTACACCGCGGATGTCGTGCTGGTGACGGAGAGCCTGGACGATTTCCGCGACCGGCTGACGTCCTCGCTGGAACAATATCAAGGATTTATTGCCGCTCAACAAATGACAGGACGGTCAGGCAGCCAGCGTATGGGAACCTGGACCGCCCGCCTGCCCGCCGAGCAGTTCTCCAAGTTTCTGGAGCAATTGGCCCGGTGGGGAGAACTGGAGCGAGAAAGCATCCAGTCGGACGACGTGACCGAAGAATTTGTCGATGTCGAGTCGCGTTTGAAGAATAAGCGTGTCGAAGAAGAACGCTTGCTGAACCTCTTGAAAACCCAAACCGATGGGCTTGAGAATGTCTTGGCCGTCGAACGTGCGCTGAATGAAGTTCGAGAACAGATTGAACGAATGGAAGGCCGTCAGCGATACTTGGCGGACAAGGTGGAACCGACGACAATCACGATCACCGTGCGCGAGGTGAAAGATTACGTCCCTCCGCAACCGGCGACATTCGGCACGCAGCTGGCGCGCACATTTCAGCAGTCGTTGCATCATTTGCTGGACGCGGGGCGGTTGTCGATTCTTGCCGTGGTCGCGATCATCCCCTGGCTGATTCCGCTGGTGATCGTGAGCCTGCCGATCGGTTGGTTTTATCGGCGCGTCCCCAGCCGAAAGCGGGGATAGATCGGTTCAGCGGTCCGTCATCCCAAGCTTTATCGCTCGCTCTTCTACCGACCGACATCAGTCAGCTGAAATTCTGTGCGTTTGCGGTTCGCAGTCCTCATCACAGCCGGCCGCTGCGGAAGATGCCGTAGACGAGCCAGATGGCGAGCAGGCTCGACAGAATGTAGATGGGGATCGTGATCCAGACGATGTTGACGCCGCGAGAGATGATGAGGGCGGAGGCGACGATCAATGCGGCGACGACGAGACCGACGACGAGGCGGTTGCTGGCCCGTTCCATTTCGCTGATGAAGTGGTCGAGGTTCTGGTGCTGCAACTGAATGTGGATATCGTCTTCGCTGATTTTGCGCAGTGAATTCGCGAGATGCTTGGGGACGGTGCTGGCCACCTTGGCGAAAGCGCGGGCGTCGTGGAGCACGCGGTCGGCAATGCGGCGGGGTTCGTAGCGATTCTTGACCAGCGTTTCCACGAACGGTTGCAAGTGACCAGCGAGGTTGAAATTGGGGTCGAGTTTACGGCCGATTCCTTCGAGCGTGACGAGCGCCCGAATGAGCAGCATCAGGCTGCCGGGGCAACGGATGCTGTGCGTGGACATGATGCCGACGAAGTCGGACAGCATGCGGCCGACGTGCAGCCGTTCGAGTTCCATGCCGTAATAATTGGCGACGAAATCGCGCATATCGACATGCAACAGTTCCAGGTCGACTTCGTGCACCGCTTCACCGATTTCGAGCACCAGTTCCACGGCGCTGTCGACGTCCTGCTGGGCGACCGCGACGAACAGATCGACGAGCTTTTCGCGGGTCTCGGATTCCAACATGCCGATCATGCCGTAATCGAGCAGGCAGAGGGTGCCGTCGGCGCCCACGCGGATGTTGCCGGGATGAGGGTCGCCGTGAAAGATTCCGAATTCGAAGGCCTGCTTCATGAAGATGCGGGCGCCGTGGGCGGCGAGGTCGGCGGGGGAACAGGGCACGTTGCCGCATTGTTCAAGCTGATCGATCCGCAACCCGTCAATGAACTCCATGGTCAACACGGATTCGGTCGTCAATTCCCAGAAGACGGCGGGCACGCGCAGCGCCGGGTCGTCTTTGAAGAGGCGGCGAAACTCGTCCATCGAGCGGCCTTCGCGGGCGAAATTCAATTCTCGCCGGATGGTTCGCTGAAAGTGATTGACGAGACCTAACGGATCGAAGACGCGCGTTTCAGGGATGTGTCGGTCGGCGAGCGCAGCGATTTCCAGCATCAGAGAGACGTCACGCTCAACATCGCGGACGGCATCGGGCCGGCGAATTTTTACGGCAAGCGGGGTGCCGTCGAAATGCGTGGCGCGGTGAACCTGGCCGAGCGATCCGGCGGCGAGAGGTTCACGCTCAAAGGAAGCGAACAGCTGGTCGATCGGCCGGCCAAGTTCGCGTTCGAGTTCCGCCACGGCGAGTTCGGAGGGAAACGGCGGCACACTTTCCTGCAAGCGTTCCAACTCGGTGATCATCGCCTGCGGGACAAGGTCCGGCCGCGTGCTCATCACCTGGCCGAACTTGATGAACGTGGGACCAAGGTCTTCGAGAGTGTGGCGGATGCGTTCGACCGTGGTGACGTGGTGGAGCGGCGCCGGAGGATGCCCTTTACGAGAGAAGCGCCGCCGCCAGCGATACCAGGTGTCACGCACGCCGGCACGGTCGACTAAATCGCCGAAACCATGATTGAGCAGGACGGCAACAATTTCCCGACTGCGGCCGAGGTTGCGGATCAGGCGAAACGGACGTGGTTCCAACGGGTTCTCCGAATGCGACAAGTGTTCGAATGATTTTAATCGGCCACCGTGACGAAGTGCGAGGGAGGCCAGAAAGGCAGAGGTCCGCCGGCGGAAGAGAGCAGGGAGATCGCAGAAAAAACGCGGAGGAAGAATCAATTCATCGCCACTCGGCGGGTCCCTGAGCGGTACGCATGAGGCCAATCGACCGCCCCGCCGATTGCGGGGAAAGCGGTGGAGGACGTATGATTCAACAAGTTCAAAATCCTCCGCACTCCAAGGACGCTCTGATGACCGCTTCTCCCGATCCAGTTCGTCGCGATTTCCTGAAAACGGCCGGCGCAGCGGCCGCGACGGCGTTGACGTCGAATTTTTTCGTGCACGCATCGGACAAAGCCGGGAGCAAACCGGCGGTCATCGGGACCGGCGAGTTCACCTATGAATGCCATCACAACTGGGGGGAAGTGCCGGACCATATTCAATGGAAAGACACGCATGGCGTGGCCTATGACGCGGCGGGACTGATCTATATCAAGCACCGGGCGACGGACGGAGTCGACACGATTGCCGTGTTCGAGCCGACCGGCAAATTCGTCCGATCGTTCGGGAAGCAATGGGCCGGCGGCGGGCACGGAATCGACGTGCGCAAGGACGGAAATGAAGAGTTCCTCTACTTATCTGTGAATGCGCCCCATCGATTGGTCACGAAGACGACATTGACGGGAGAAAAGGTCTGGGAGCTGAGCTTCCCCAAGGAATCGAACGTCTATGAATCGGTGGAGAAGTTCAATCCGACAAACATCGCGTTCGCGCCGGACGGCGGGTTCTATGTAGCGGATGGATACGGCTCGAACTACATCCATCAATATGACAAAGACGCGAAATACGTCCGGACTTTCGGCGGGACGGGGTCTGATCCGGGGCAGTTCAAAACGCCTCACGGCATCTGGTTGGATGATCGGCCGGGTCGCGACCCGCAGCTGGTGATTGCCGACCGGGCCAATGCGCGGTTGCAGTATTTCACGCTGGAGGGCAAGCCGGTCGGCATCGTGGGGAATGTGAGCTTTCCAGCGCATTTCGATACGCGCGGGACGACCTTGCTGATTCCGGACCTGCACGCGCGGCTGTCGCTGTTCGACAAGGAAAACAACGTCATCGCGCACCTGGGATACGATCCGAAATGGACGGAGCAGGTGCTGGAAGGTTTCAAGATGCGCGGTCAGCCGGAACGGTGGGAGAACGGCAAATTCGTCCACCCGCACGACGCTTGTTTTGATTCTCAGGGGAACATCTACGTGGTCGAGTGGGTAGCGACGGGACGAGTGTCGTTCCTGAAGAAGGTTGGATAACCACCGAGAGTTGTAAGAGCTGCAATCGAATGTCGAAGTGACAATGGAGGAATGCGCCGGTCAGCGCCCGTTGGAGCGCGATGATCGGCAGAAGTTGCCGATGCCGGAAACGGGAGAGACAAGTGGGACGCAGCGCGGGGAAAATTCGCTCCTTGAGCGGCCTTCCGGCAGGATTTGACGCGTGAGTTAGCGGCGGGAGCCGAGAGTTCGACGTGTTTGAATTTCCGGCGCGCAAAGTGCGTCTGTGTGGAGGTGGAAGTCGTCGACGCCTTGCAGGGGGATCATTAGCGGCGGATAATGCCGGAGGCGATCATCAGTCCGCAGCCTGTACCGTTTTTTCGAGTCATTGAACGCCGTATGAACCCCGCGCAGGCTTCCAAGACGGAAGTGTTGAAACAGCTGCTTCCCAGCGTGGAGGCCTGGATTTTTCTGTTGGTGATTTTGGGTCTCGTTTGCGTGTTGATTTTGTGGGTCCGTGCGCATTGGCGCGAGGATGCCGACGATGACGCAAGCGTGCACAAAATGCTGATCGAGTTCCAGGAATCGCAACGGGAGGGTGTCCTCACTGATGAGGAATACCGATTGATCAAGAGCCGGTTGGCGCCACGTCTCCAGCCGGCAACCGTTCCGGAGCGCAAAGAAACAGCGAAGGGATCCCCGCCGCGGATCGAGAGAACCGTGCGGCAAGATTCGCCAGCTGATTCAGCGAAGGGAATCGCCGCCCCTCCAGCGCAGGCGCGAGAGCGGGGGGTTGATGAGCATCCAGGTTGAAGACGCGTCGCGTCGTCCTTCGTAAACCAACGTACTGACTTCGATCGGCTGCGAGGAAGGGAATTGAATGCCTACTGGTCGCGAGTTTCTCCCTCCGGGGAAGCGTGGCACAACCGGAAAAAAGAACGCCAACTGTTCATTTTGCCGGAAGAGTTACCGAGAAGTCGGCCCGCTGGTTGAAGGGCCGGACGAGGTTTACATTTGCGGAGAATGCATCGAGCTTTGCCAGTCGATCCTGGATCAGGAACGACGGCGGCGCGGAGCTCCTGCCAAATTGTTCAGCCGCGTGCCGACGCCCCGCGAAATCGTCGAGTACCTGAATACCTATGTGATTGGCCAGGAACGGACGAAGAAAATTCTCGCCGTCGCCGTGCACAATCATTACAAGCGACTGATGGCGACCAGCGACGGAGAGACCGACGTCGAGATTGAAAAATCGAACATTCTCCTGATCGGACCGACCGGCTCGGGGAAGACGCTGCTGGCGCGTACGCTGGCCAAGCTGCTCCAAGTGCCGTTCGCCATCGGCGATGCCACGACGCTGACCGAAGCCGGTTATGTCGGTGAAGACGTCGAGAACCTGCTGCTGAAGCTGCTGCACGCGGCGGACTTCGATATCGAAGCCGCGCAGCGAGGCATCATCTTCATCGACGAAATCGACAAAATCGGCAAAACCAGCCAGAACGTCTCGATCACGCGGGACGTGTCGGGTGAAGGGGTGCAGCAGGCGCTCCTCAAAATGCTGGAAGGGACAGTTGCCAACGTTCCGCCGCAGGGGGGACGCAAACATCCCGAGCAGCAATATATTCAGCTCGACACGACGAACATCCTGTTCATCTGCGGCGGGACATTCGTCGGATTGGAAGACATCATCGCCCGGCGGATGGGACGCCGGACAATCGGGTTTGGCCAGAAATCTCAACCGGAAGATCAGCAAAAGACTCGGTCGGGGACGCTGCTGCCGCACGCCTGCGTGGACGACATCATCGAATTCGGCCTGATCCCGGAAATGGTCGGCCGTTTGCCGATCCTGAGTTCGCTGACGCCGCTGAGAGAAGAAGATCTGGTCCGAATTCTCGTGGAACCGAAGAACGCGCTGGTCAAGCAGTATCAGAAGTTCTTCGCGATGGAGAATGCCGAGTTGGAAGTCACTCCAGAGGCGCTGCGGGAGATCGCCCATATCGCCAAGGAAAAAGACACGGGCGCACGCGGCTTGCGGGCGGTGGTGGAAGAAGCCATGTTCGAGGTGATGTACGAATTGCCGGACCTGGAACCCGGTAAGAAATACATCCTCACCCCCGAAGTCATCCGGGGCGAAACCCGGTTGCGACCGATCGACGGGTCTGCGGCGGCGTGATTCCGCAAGCAGAAGGTTCAATGTTCACAGGCCCAGGGATCGTGATCCCTGGGCTTTTTTGCTTGGCGAGATTCTTTTGGCGGCCAACCTGGGTGGCTTCAGATCGGAGTGCCACGGCCCTTCCACTAAGTTCCGAGCATCACGCCTACTGAGCCAGCAAAAGCGGTCAGGCAGTCGTCTCCCTGGCGGCGATCGGTTTCGCGAGTCGTTGGATCTATATGCATTCAGGCCGGATTCATCCGGCAAAGTTTCCCAGGCGGTTTGGTTCAACCCTGGGACGAACGTCGTGGCTTGAAAGCCCCCATCCCGGTTGATTCCCTCTCGTAAACCATCGCTCCGGGAGCATGTCCAACGTCCGAGCGGCGGCTCGCTCAAGCGGATTCCCTCAGCACCGTGTTCGATGTCGAATCAAGATCAGTGCCGTTACGTTCAGAAAATGCATCAATCCCAACGTGCTCAGGACGAGACCCAGCTTATCGCTCAGCAGAAACGGCACCTGACCCCAATTCGTGGCGCCGCCGCGGGACCGGAGCATCAATAAGACGAAGGCCATGTTCGTCAAGTAAAAGCCGACCAGCAGCAGATCATTCACGCGGTCGGCTAAGTGAACGTCGCCGCGGACGCAGTTGGTGATGAACAGCCGGCCGTGCCGATGCAGCGTCTGCCCGACACCGACGGTGATCGCCATGCTGATCAACAGATAAATCAGATAGGCGGTGACGCGGGGGGACATGGCGAGGCCTTCTTGCCAGAACCAGGTCAGTTGTTCAACGATGCCCCAGGTTCAATGCCGTCAGCTGATCGACGGCATGGCGCCGGTCCGCCAGTGTTCGCTGGTGATCGTTGTTTTGCCTGGCGACAGAAAAGATCATCAGAATCACAAAGTGCATCATGCCCAGGGCCACCATGATCACGCCGACCTTCGTGCTGAACAACTCGATCCCGGTCTGCGCATCGACGACCCGCTCCTGGCTTTTCATCGCAAAACTGATGACTCCGAAATTGATCAGATAGAACCCCACGATCAATAAGTGAGACAAGGCCTCGGCCAACGGCTGATCGGCCTCCGATTTGGCCAGAAAAATCGTCCCGTTATGCCGCAGAATGCGAGCCACCCAGATCGTGATGCCGATGGTGGTGGCCAGATAAGCCACGTACGTGTAAGCCATTGCGTTCATCATGAATTGACCCTTAGTTGATGGCGGCGTGGGATTGTTTCCTCAAGGAAACCGCGAGGCCGGGCCGTCTTTAACCGTGGACACGGAAAATCGCTTGCACCAGGCGCTGTGGGGGCTTACAACCAGAACCATCAGTCGTTGTTGAGCACTTCCTCGTTGAGGATTCGCCTGGTGAATCACCGGTCGTCTCGACGTCACTTCTTGCAACAGGCGCTGGCCGCTGGAGCCGCCTCCTTCTCTATGCGCCCCATCGGCGCCACGGAACCGTCGGTTTCCCCGGCGACTCGCAGCGCCAATGAAAAATTGCAATTGGCGATGATCGGGGTCGCCGGCCGCGGTGCGACCAATCTGCAGCTTCTCGCGATGCAGCCGGACATCTCGATTGTCGGCCTCTGCGACGTCGATGAAAGCCGCCTGCGCGAAGCGGCCGAGCGATATCCCGACGCCAGCCGATTTTTCGATTGTCGAGAAATGATTGCGACGATGGACGGGTTGGACGGCATCGTGATCAGCACTCCCGACCACATGCATGCCATCCCCGCCGTGCTGGCATTGCGCCGCCGCATGCCTGTTTACTGCGAAAAACCATTGACGCACTCGGTGCAGGAAGCGCGCCTGCTGCGCGAGCTGTCGATGTCCGCCGGAGTCGCCACGCAAATGGGAAACCAACTGCACCGCTGCCCCAACTTCCGGCGAGTCACAGAGATCATTGGCAGCGGCGCAATCGGTCCCGTGAATCGCGTGCATGTCTGGGTTGGCGGAGAAACGCCCGCCGGCAAACGTGTCGCCCAGGCGAATCCCCCCAAAGGCATTCATTACGATTTGTGGCTGGGTCCCGCACCGGAACGCCCTTATCACGAATCGCATTTTCATTTTTTCTGGCGCTACTGGTGGGATTTCGGCAACGGCCAATTGGGTGATCTGGGCTGCCACTACCTGGACTTGCCTTGCGCGGCGCTCAATCTCAATTTCCCCACGGTCATCGCAGCGCGGGGCGAAAAAGCGCACGATGGAGACAATGATTGTCCCGGCCGGATGCAGGTCGACTATCAATTTCCCGCAGCGGGAGATCGGCCTGCGGTCCAGCTGACGTGGTATCACGGCGGTTGGAAACCGCCCGGCGCGGAAGTGTACGAACGAAACTCGGCCGTGCTGTTCGAAGGGCCTGACGGCCGCTTGCTGGCCGATTTACGGACCAGCAACCTGTTTTTGAACTCTGGGAAGGACTCGGCGCTGCTGACGGCCGCCCCCCCGGAACCGGATGGTCCTCATCGCGAATGGTTGGCTGCCATTCGGGGGGCTGGCAAAACCTCGTCGGATTTCGATTCGGCAGGCCGGCTCACGGAGACAGTACTGTTGGGGAATGTCGCTTATCGCGCGAATTCTTCTCTGGAATGGAATCCACAAACCTTGACAGCCGTGAATTGCGCAGCCGCGGATCCCTTTCTTCGCCGAGAGTATCGTCCCGGCTGGGAACTCTGACATCCGGAAGATCGGCGAACCTTGACGCCACGTTCGGCATCTGTCATTCTCTGATTTCGACGAACGGTCGCGGCTTGCCGCCGTGAATTCTCCGCTCGAAATCGAGCACCGGACAGGTAGCTCAGTCGGTAGAGCACAGGACTGAAAATCCTGGTGTCGGCGGTTCGATCCCGCCCCTGTCCATTTGTCTATGTGTCATGGTCTGAGGCCGGCGATGTCAGGCGGGGCCTTGCTGACAGGCTCCCTTCCTCGCGCTCTCAGAGAGCGCTGTATTAAGATCGCATGAGACGCTTGCCGTTGCTGCGTGTGACATCGGCCGGGTTATATTGTGAACTCGGCGGGTTTCACATTGACCCCTGGCATCCCGTCAGCCGAGCCGTCGTCACACACGCGCATGCCGATCATTTTGTCGTGGGGTGCAAATCCTACCTCACCGCGGCACCGGGGCGCGGCATTTTGCAACGGCGGCTGGGTCCGCCTGCGGTGATTCAAGCGGTCCCGTATGGGGAACCGGTTGATCTGGCCGGCATCAAGGTGTCGTTGCACCCGGCAGGACATATGCTCGGATCGGCGCAGGTGCGCGTGGAGCACGCCGGAGAGGTCTGGGTGGCGTCCGGCGATTACAAGGTCGCGCCCGATCCGACGTGCGAGCCCTTCGAGCCGGTTCGCTGCCACACGTTCATCACGGAGTCGACATTCGCGCATCCGTTTTTCGCCTGGCAGCCGCAAGAGGCGGTGTTTGAGCAAATTCATGCCTGGTGGCGGCAAAATCAGGCGAATGGATTCTCGAGTTTGTTGTATGCCTATTCTCTGGGGAAAGCACAGCGGTTGCTGGCCGGACTCGACGCGGAGCAGGGGCCAATTTTCGCCCATCCCGCGATCGAAGAATTGAATCGGCACTATCGAGACGCCGGAGTGGCCCTGGAGGGAATTCAACCGTTCTCGCCCGATATTCCCGCGGTCGATTGGCAACGCGCGATTGTCGTCTTACCTCCCACAGAGCGATGGCATCCCACGTTGGCGAAGCTGGCCTCGTATCGCACGGCGTTCGCCTCAGGTTGGATGGCGCTGCCGGACGGCCCACGGCAACGTCGCGTACAGACAGGCTTTCCTTTGTCGGACCACGCCGATCATCAGGAAATTCTCGCGACCGTGCGCGCCAGCGGCGCGGAACGAGTCTTCGCGACGCACGGCTACAGCGAGATCCTGGTCGATATCCTGCAATCTCAAGGCCTCGCAGCGGCGGTCCTGCGCACGCCGCGCTGTCATCGGCCGCCGGCCATTCCCGCCGTCCAACGGGAACTGGAATTCGAGTGATTTTTCATCACCTCGCATACCAAAAGCAGAGTCGTCCCAAGTCGCCGGTGTGTTGCAGCAGGCGGATCCGGCTCAACGAGTTGGTTTGGCCTAACAAAGGCGAAAATCCCTGATTGTGATCAGCGACAGCGAGGGCCTGTGAAACGTCGTCGAGCGTCAATTGAGTGCGCTGATCGCCTGCGGCTTTCCAACGAGCCAGCCATAGAGTGATGGGCCACATCAGCACGAGATAACTAACTCCGTCCGTGAAAGGGAAGTTGTAGAAACCACGTCCGCAAAAATGGAGCCCGCGGATTTTCACTTGGAAATAGCGGGTCATTAACGCTTCTATCTCCGGGGACGTCTTGCCAAAAGGTGGCTCCAACGCATGGAAGGGGACTTCGCGAAATCCTTCCTGCAAGACGGGAATCAGGCCTTGTCCGCGGACAAACCGGAGAATGGCTCGAAACAATTTCCAGCGCCCGCGCCAACCTTCGCGCACCGCCGTCGCCGTGTCTTTGCGCGCGTAGATGGCGGCAAGCGTGCGAAACGCGGATTGACCGAGTTTCGATGGAGCGACGGCCACGTCGGGCCAGCCAGGCACTTCTTGGTCCGCCGCCTCGCGAATCAATTGCAGGAATTCATTCAGCCGCGCGCCGTTCAGCTTGTCGAATCGCGCTTCAGCAACCAGCGACGTCCAGGCGAGGATGCGATTCAGTCGAACCGCCAGGGGAACCGTTTCCTCGGCAATCGACGCCTCGAGTGCATCGATAAACCGGCGAAAATCCGGCCAGGAGAGTTGTTCGCGACGCGAAATTTTCGGAGCCGGAAGCTGTTCCGCCCCGGCCGGTACCACCATTCTCGCGATCTGCTGCAAATCCCCGGTTTGCTGCGTGACCGAGCGTCCTTGATTGGCGACGACCGACGGGCAACTGAACCGGAGGCTGACGGTGGCGCCCTTTCCCGCGGGGTGGAAGGCGTAAGGATAGACTCGGCACGCCAGCGGCTTGGCCGGTTCCCCGAACTTGGCATGAATCCGGCAGAGACCCTGTTCGTTGAGAAAGACACAGGCGCCGTCGGGTTGAAACGCGAGGCGGTAGGTTTTGTTCCAGATCGGCCCCGCCATCCATTCAAACAGCGGCTGTCCGGCGGGGATGCCGTCGGCGGGCGTCCAGTTTTGCGACAAGATGCGCTGGCGTTCTGCTTCCGTGATTTCAATTTCATGCTGCCGGCAACAGCCGCCACAATTGTGGCAGCTCCAGTTCTGCATGACGGGAAGTTCCAGACGCACAACGACACCAGAAAAAATCATGAATGACGCGAAAAGCACTGCCTCCAAGTTTAGCAGGAGGTCTCTGCCGGCGTTATCGTCGAACTCAACACCGCCGGCTGGGAACACGCTCACGGAAGCGGTAAGCTAACGTGCGGGTGGCTGGGTCTGAAGGCCCTGCGGAAGGCCCGGACAATTGGTGTCGACGCTCTTGGTAGGGTTCGCTTCGAAGTCTCATGACAATATCGCTCACTCCTGGCGCTCGATTCCGGCAAGCCGTCGCGGTTGAACGCCCGCTGCAAGTCGTCGGTACGATCAACGCCTACCATGCGCTGCTGGCCAAAGCGACCGGATACCAGGCGATTTATCTTTCCGGCGGCGGCGTGGCGGCGGGATCGCTGGGGCTGCCGGATCTGGGGATCAGCACGCTGGATGACGTCCTGACCGATGTTCGCCGCATCACGGATGCCTGCGACCTGCCGCTGTTGGTTGATGTGGATACAGGATTCGGCCCTAGCGCATTCAACATCGCCCGCACGGTGACTTCACTGATCAAATTCGGTGCGGCGGCGATGCACATTGAAGACCAGGTCGGCGCCAAGCGCTGCGGGCATCGCCCGGGAAAGGAATTGGTGTCCGCGGCAGAGATGGTCGATCGTGTCAAAGCCGCCGTCGATGCCCGCACCGATCCGGAGTTCGTCATCATGGCGCGGACCGACGCGCTGGCCGTCGAAGGGTTGGAGAATGCCATTGAGCGGGCTCGGCAATACGTGTCCGCCGGCGCCGACATGATTTTTCCCGAAGCGATGACGGACCTGGAGATGTACCGGCAATTCGCGCAGGCCGTCGGCGTACCGGTGCTGGCGAACATCACGGAATTCGGCTCGACGCCGCTGTTCACCGTGGAGGAATTGCGCGGCGCCGACGTGGGACTGGTCCTCTATCCCCTGTCGGCGTTTCGAGCAATGAACGCGGCGGCGCTCCAGGTTTATGAAACCATTCGCGAACGAGGCACGCAGCAGCCGGTCGTCTCATCGATGCAGACGCGGGCCGATTTGTACCGCTATCTCGATTATCACGCGTACGAAACCAAGCTGGACGACTTGTTCTCCCAGGGCAAATGAGAAATCTTCATGGCTGACACCGAAGCGACGATCCTTCCTAAGCCCAAAAAATCAGTCGCGTTGTCCGGCGTACCGGCCGGAAATACCGCCTTATGCACCGTGGGGCGCAGCGGGAACGATCTCCATTATCGCGGCTATGATATTCTCGATTTCGCCGCGACCGCGGAATTCGAAGAGGTCGCTTACCTGCTGATCCACGAAAAGTTGCCCAACAAGACGGAACTGATCAACTACAAGGCGAAGTTGAAATCGCTGCGGAGTCTGCCTGCGGCCGTCAAGGCGGCGCTGGAATGCCTGCCCGCGGCCGCTCATCCGATGGACGTGCTGCGGACCGGCTGTTCGACGCTGGGCTGCGTGCTGCCGGAAAAAGACGATCATCCGCTCGCGGGCGCACGGGATATCGCCGACCGACTCATGGCGTCGTTCGGGTCGATGTTGTTGTACTGGTATCACTTCAGTCAACACGGCCGGCGAATCGAGGTCGAAACTGACGACAATTCCATCGGCGCGCACTTTCTGACGCTGTTGCATGGCCAACCATGCTCGTCGGAATGGGAGCGGGCGATGCACACGTCGTTGATTCTCTACGCCGAGCATGAATTTAACGCCTCCACGTTTACCTGCCGGGTCATCGCCGGGACCGGTTCCGACATGTATTCCGCCATTACCGGCGGTATCGGCGCACTGCGAGGACCGAAGCACGGAGGAGCGAATGAGTTCGCCTATGAAATTCTCAGTCGTTATTCCACGCCGGATGAAGCCGAGGCCGATATTATCCGGCGGATCGGTAACAAGGAGATTGTCATCGGCTTCGGGCATCCGGTTTATACCACTGGCGATCCGCGAAACAAGGTGATCAAAGAGGTCGCGCGGAAACTCTCGGACCACCATGGCAACCGCCAATTGTTCGACAT
>JAXMBR010000037.1:0-37076 GCA_046349715.1 Planctomycetaceae bacterium
GGAGAAATACACCACGACCGGAATACGAGCCGCTTCATTCGCCGATTGGCGGTGGGGTTATTGCTCGCGATGGTGGCAATTTGTCTTTATCTGACGAACAGCCGCACCGCTTGGGCCGGCACATTGGCGGCGGGAGCCGCATGGGGATTGATCTTTGTCAATCGGCGCATCGAGTCGTCTCGCGGCAGAGTCATCGTTTCATCGCTCGGCGTCGGAATCGGCGCGCTGACTGCGGCGGGATTGCTTTGGATCGTGATGCAAGATGAACGAGTCGTCCCCGGACCGCTCAAGTCGCTGTCCTATCGGGCCGAGTACTGGGTCGGAACGTGGCGGATGCTGAAAACGACGCCTTGGCTCGGAGTCGGCCCGGGGCAGTTTCGGGACAATTATCTGCAATTCAAGCTGCCGGAAACGAGCGAGGAAATCGCCGACCCGCACAATCTGGTGCTCGACGTCTGGTCAAACGGCGGCCTCCTCGCGTTGGCGGGACTGGTCGGCTTGCTACTCTGCCTGGCTCGGCGCGTCTGGTCGCTGTGGACCGCCCCTCCTCCAGCGGCGGCAACCGAACAAGAACTCCCAACGTGGCGTGCCGTATTACCGGGATGGGCCGGGTTCGCCGTGGCAATTCTCGGACAGTTGATCACGCTCGGTTATTGGGACAATCAGTTGGACCAGATTGCGGTGTTCAGCCTGACGTGGCTGATTGGAGCGGGAATGCTCCGGCTCGCAGGCGCAATTTCCGAACAAACGCTGACACTCGGCAGCACGCTTGCGGCTCTGGCGTTGTCCATTCACCTGTGCGGCGCGGGAGGGATTGCCATGCCCGCCGTCACGCAAACCTGGCTGTTATTGATCTTGCTGACGTTGACTCCGAGCGCCCCCCGTGATGCCTCTCCGACGGAGGGGTCGGGGCGAAGTCGAGTCGGTGCGCTGATCATGACCGTTACTGGTTTTGCGCTGGCGTGGGGTTGTTTCTCGACGAGCTATTGGCCGGTGATGCAGCGAAAACATTTGGTTGAGGCCGCGGAACTGGCGGCCTCGCGCAGCGGCGACCAGGAAACCAGCGGACGGCTGTATCGACAGGCTTCCGAGGCCGACGACCTGGCCTGGGAGGCTTGGGAGTCCCTGGCGATGTGGGAATTCGCACAGGCGCAACGGTCATCCGCGAACAAGGATCGCACGAAGTTCGAGGCGGCAATCCAGGCCGAGACGGAGGCCATTCGGCGCGCACCGCATCGTCCGTACGGATATCAGCTGTTGGCGGACTTTTGGTCAACTCTAGCCCGGCAAACTCGCCAGCCGGACGATTGGAACGAAGCGGTCACGGCTTATCGAATGGCCACCGATCGGCATCCGACCAGCGCTCGACTTCAGGCCGACTTCGCCATCACGCTGGCGGAGGCTGGTCACGCTTCGGATGCGGCGCAGGCAGCGCGGCGGGCGATGATCCAGGATGATTTGAATCATCGCCGTGGACATGCCGACCGCTACCTGCCGGAGAAATTGCGCGAACAGTTGGCGGAATTGGCAGACACCACGCCGAGTGATGCGGCGCAGAACCCCTGACTGGACGCTCGCGACCGGACGCGGTCAAATCGGGCTCCTGACATGAGATGCAGCAGCCTCACCGCGAGAATGTGGAATGTCTGAAACCCAGTCCGGTCAAACCGACGTGCCGCGCCGACCCTGTCCCATGTGCGGCGAATTGATTCCCGTGGCGGCGCGCAAATGCCGGCATTGCGGGGAGGAACTCCGGCCGATGTCCACAGGCGACGATCGCGTCGCCGGCATGATTCCTTACAAGAACCCAGCGGCTCTGATCGCTTATTACCTGGGCGTCTTCTCGGTGATCCCCTGTTTTCCCATCGGCATCGCTGCGTTTGTGATGGGAATTATTGGGTTGATAAACGTCCGCCGGGAGCCTCAAGTGCGCGGAACCGTCCATGCGTGGATCGGAATCGTGATGGGGTTTCTGCTGGGAGGCCTCTGGACGCTCGTCACCATCGCCGGCGTCGTGGCGGCCGTGCTGGGATCCGCGGGATAGGAAATTGCGAAGCCGAAGTTGCGGGATGAGAGACCATCCCGCTGCCTGCTCGCCGAGATCTCGCCGACAACAGCTGTCCGACGAGAATGCGTTCCGCAGGGATTGCGGGCAACAGCTTATTTCGGCCGTTTGGGATCTTTCGCCAACGGCAACGCGATCCGTTTGCCGGTCCAGGACGATTGATAGATCGCCAGGATGATTTCGACGGCTTTTCGGCCTTCTTCGCCGGTGATCCTGGGCTGCTTCCCGGCTTGAATCGCCTTGATGAAGTCTTTGAGTTGCTCCATGTGGCCGACGTAGGAGATCGCCTTGGGATCGCTGGCGCCGCCGGTTCCCCCGACGCGTTTGGCAAATTTTTCCAGGATCGATTTGTCCTTGGCCCTGGATTTGGCGAACTGCCAGACGAGCACGTCGTCTTGTTCGACGATCACGGATCCTTCCGTGCCATGGATCTCCGTCTTTTTCAGGAATCCAGGCCAGGCGGCGGTCGTGGCTTCAATAACTCCGACGGCGCCGTTCTTGAATTTCAACGCGGCGACGCCGACATCTTCGACTTCGATGCGTTCATGCGCCAGCGTGGAGGTGACGCCGCAGACTTCCGCGACATCTCCCATGAACCAATACAACAGGTCGACGTTGTGAATGGCCTGGTTCATGTAGGCCCCGCCGCCATCGAGCGCCCAGGTGCCGCGCCAGCCCCCTTGATCATAATATTGCTGCGTACGATGCCATTTCACATAGCTGTCGCCGAGGGTCAACTTTCCAAACCGGCCCTCTTCAATCGCGTCTTTCAGCGCTACATTGGCCGGGCTGAATCGGGACGGAAAAATCGGGCACAGCTGCACGCCGTTCTTTTTGCAGGCGTTGAGAATCGCATCACAACGGGCCAGCGTGATTTCCATCGGCTTTTCGACGACGACGTGCTTGCCGGCGTTGGCCGCTTTGACCGCCGGGTCCATGTGGGCGCCGCTCGGCGTGCAAATGGTGACGACATCGACGGTCGGGTCTTTGAGCATCGCCTCCAGTTGATGATACGGTTTGACTCCCGGGTTGGCGGCCGCGAAGCGATCGGCCGAAGCAGGAACGGCGTCAAAGCAAGCGACCAGCTTTGCGCCGCGAATCCGCTTCAGCGCCTCGGCATGAAAATTGGCGATCATGCCGCAACCGACCAGACCGAATCCCAGAGATTTCATGACAGCTTCCGGTGAAAAAGGGGGCGACGCGTCGCCGCGCACTAGATTGATCCTGCGTGATGCAGACGTTATCGCCGGGTCTGTCGGATGGCCAGCGCGGGAGGGGGACCCGGCCAAAGAATCTGCGAAAAGACCTGAACACCGTCGGGAAATTTTGGATTGTGCCGCATCGTCCGGCGCAACACAACCCATTTACAGACAAGTCGTTACGCCACAAGCCCGACCGTCTTGACGGTCCTCTGGCGTTCCCTCATAATAAAGTGCTGCGCCCATTTGATTCGCTCGCTCTGAAGCTGCCAATCGTCGAAAGCGAATTTATGTATAAAAAGACCGAGTTGGACGAATTCAAACAACTCTTGTTGGTGCTGCGGTCGAGAATCCGCGGCGACGTGCAGCACATGCAGGATGAAGTGCTGGATCGTCCGGACCATGGTGGTGATTCGAAGTCGCCGACGCATCTGGCGGAGTTGGGGACGGAAACTTACGAACAGGATTTTGCGCTGCGTCGCGTCGAAAACGAGCAGGAAGTCCTGGAAGAAATTGATGAAGCTCTGAGACGAGTTGAGGATGGTTCTTACGGATTGTGCGGCGGTTGTCAGGAAGCGGGCAAGACGCCGGCGAAATCCCTGATTCCCAAGGCCCGCCTGCGCGTCATCCCTTATGCCAGGAATTGCGTGGAATGCGAACGGAAGCGCGAGGAACTGCACTATTGAACCACGTCCCGGTCAGCCGCTACGTCTGTTTTTTGACGTTGGCTGCGCTGGGATTGGCATGGGATCTGTATTCCAAGTCCGTGGTCTTTCACAGCCTCGGGGCGCCCGGCGGCGCGAGTGCGTGGACCTGGCCGCAGAATTGGGGCTGGGATAATCTCGCCCCGATCGTGCAATTTCAATTGCACACAAATTTTAACGCCGGCGCGTTGTGGGGCATGGGCCAGGGAAAAAGCTGGCTGTTCGCCTCTTTGAGCGTGGGTGCTGCGTGCGTGATTTTATACTGGCTGTTTATCCGCAAAGGGGCCGTCAGCTGGTGGTTCACCGTCGCCCTGGGATTCGTGATGGCCGGCATCCTGGGAAATCTGTATGACCGGTTGGGTCTGCACGGTTGGGTCGACGAGAATCAAGCCCCCGTCTACGCCGTGCGCGATTTCCTGCATTTCTGGTTTTTTGCTGGAACGCCCGCCCATTTTGACTTCGCGATCTTCAATTTTGCCGACAGCTTTCTGGTCACGGGCGCGATCATGCTGATCGTGCATTCTCTGTTCATGCAACCGGCGGAAAAATCGACGTCGCCGGCGCCCGCACTGTCGGCCAAAACACCGCCCGCGACTTGAACCTCGGGATTCGACCCGCCGGGCGACGGCTGTCAGTCAGCGCGCCGAGGTTCTTGGTCAATTCGCCAACAAGCGCTCGCGAAACGCGCTGTCTGCATACGCGGACTCAACCGCCCCGGCCATCGTTTTCATGAGTGCGCGGCGCCCGACCGGTTTGCGCAGCACGCAGTAGGCTTGCGCTTGTTCCGCGGCGGCCTCCAGGTCGGCCGTCCAATCCGCCGTCATCAGGATGCACGGAATGACGATGCTTTCCGCTCGGACGATTTGCAACGCCTCCAGGCCGGTCAAGTTGGGCATGTGCATGTCGAACAGGGCCAGATGGACCGGCTGGCGTTCGACGATGGCGATCGCCTCGTCACCGGATTCGGCGGCGACCACTTCCATGAAGGGAGTCAACAATTGACACAGCGTCTCGCGCAGACCTTCGTCATCCTCGGCGATGAGTAAGCGATAGCGATCCTGGCTGGAGTTCGTCATGGTCGCAAGCACCTTGATCCAAACGCACCGATGAGAGGCATGCTCGCCAGCTCTCCCCCCTTCTACCGATTAACACACTCCGGTGGCAGCGTCAATTGGAAGCCAGCGCCTGAATGCTCACCGGAGGCAGAAATTCGGCGCGGGCTTCCGCCCTGGGCAGGTCGGCCCGACGAAAAACGGGATTGACCTGAAACGCGATCGGCAAGTACAAGCCTGGTTGCAGGATAGAAGAATTTCGCAGGCCGGCGGACGCCACCATCCGGTTTCGCCGCGCCGCGTGGATGTCACCGCGGACGCAGGAGGCGTCGTCATGAGACAAATCATTGTTGCTATCGCGCTGATCTGGGTGGTCGGCTGTCAATCGCGGTCACCGGTGGAGACGGGCTCGACGTCTGATGAAGCCGAGTTGCCCGTGGTCGCCGAGGCCCTGCAGTTGCTGAACCAGGGAGAGTCCGCCCAAGGCCTGGCCTTGCTGAACGCGGCGATTGACCAGCAGCCGAGCACGGGGCGTTTATATGGGGCCCGGGCGACGTTCTGGCATCGGGCCGGCGCCTTTGAGCAGGCGCTCGAAGACCTGGATCGAGCCTTGTCCTACGCGCCGCGGGACTCGCAGTTGCTGAATAATCGCGGATATGTTCGGCTGGCGCTGCAGCGTTATGAAGACGCGATCGCAGATCTGGACGCGGCCGTCGAACTCAACCCCCGCTTGACGAGCGCTCACAATAATCGAGGCTTGGTTTCGCTGGCGCAAGGAAAATATCGCGATGCGATCGTGCGGTTCAGTCAAGCGATTCAAATCGATGCGAGCTACGCCGACGCCCTGAATAACCGGGGGTTCGCCTGGATGGAGCTGGGGCGTTATGAAGAGGCTTATGCCGATTTGAACCAGGCGCTGCGCATCGCGCCGACCTATGTGAATGCGTATCATAACCGCGGATTACTGCGGGCGCGGGCCGGCGAACTGGAAGCCGCGCTGTTGGATTTCACCGAAGCGATGATGCTGGACCCGACCAATCCTAAGTATTATCAGCACCGCGCGGAAACGTATGCGGCACTGAACCGGCCGGAGGAGGCCATCGCGGATCAGCGGAAAGTCGAACGGATGCTGCGCGTCCAGGAATTGAATCGGGCGGTGGCGGCCCAGCCACGCAGCGCGGCCGCCTGGCTGGACCGAGCGCAGCATTTCTGGGCTCAGGAAGACGAGACCAAAGCCAGGGCCGACCTCGATCAGGCGTTGTCAATCGACGCGGGCTACGGGCCCGCGCTGGTGCTCCAGGCCCGGTTCGCGATGAAAGAGAAGCGTTTCGACGACGCGCTGCGGATCAGCACCGCGGCGACGGAATCGGACGACGCTCAGGCGGCTTATTCCCTGCGGGGTGATGCACTGCTGGCCCTGGGGCGTTACGACGAAGCTTTAGAGAGCTATACGGCGGCCAAGCGGTTCGACGAGGCGGTTGCCGAAGCCTATTACCAGAAATCCCGGCTGTTGGCCGCGCAAGGCGACACGGAAGCGGCCCGACAACAACTGGAATTGGCGCGGGAACTGGACCCGGAAATTGAGAACCGGATCCGCTAGGGACTCTGAACAAGGAATGATTCTGTGACGGATCTGGCAACGCGAATTCAGGGACCTGTCGCCGTGATCGGCGACGTGCACGGTCAAACCGATCAGTTGGAAGCCGTGCTGGACAAACTGCGCGCCTTGCCGGATTACGAACGGCGTTGGCTGGTGTTCATCGGCGATTTCGTCGACCGCGGACCGGACCCGAGAGGAGCCGTCGACCTGTTCCTGCATCTGCTGCGGACTCATCCGCGCACGACGGCGATCTGCGGAAATCATGAATGCGCCATGGGTTCGTCTTTGGGGTGGATTCCAGCGACGGACGCCCAGGCCTGGGCGCGACGATGGACGGAACATTACGATTCCGAATCGACGTTTGAATCGTACGGCGTGGAACATGGCCAATTGGACGAATTGAACGCGGCTGTCCCGGACGAACATCGGGAGCTGCTGGCCAATCTTCCCTGGTGCATTGAGCACCCCGAGTTTCTGTTTGTACACGCGGGGCTCGACCCGCTGGCTCCGTACGGAACCCAGCTGCGGATCCTCAAGCAGAAGGACCATTCGCTCAGCCGTCCGCAGTGGCTGTTTTCCAAGTCGTTCGTGGAAGCCGACCCGCCCAAGGACTGCCCGTTGACGGTCGTCTCCGGGCATGTGCGGATGCCGAACGTGGTGATCCGACCCAAGCGAATCCTGGTCGATACCACCGGCGGGCTGGAAGGAGACCTAAGCTGCGTGCTGCTGCCCGAGAAGACCGTAATCACTTCGGGAGGCGCCCGTCAGCCCGTGGCGGCGACGATTGGCGGAGAGCCCACCAAACCGTGGTGGAAGCTGTTTGGGTAATCGGATCGGAATTGCTCAGGGCCGAAACAAAGCGTTCCCACTCCGCTGGCAGGGGAGGGTGGCCGTTTCGACCGGATGTCCGTTGCAGCGCATCGTCCCGATCCGGGCTTCGTCAGGAGTTCCGCGATTGCAGCATCTGTTCCAGAAACGAATCGGCAGTTCGTTTCAGTTGAGAGAGTCGTTCCACCAACTCGTTTGTCGTGGCGAGCAAAGTTGTTGCGCCGTCTTCCTGGGAATCACTCGTTCCCGACAGGAAAGTGGCCGCATCGGCGGTGACGGCGATCGACTCAGACAGTTGAGCCTCAAGCCGTCGCGTAATCTCGGCCTGTTCGTTCACCAGATCGCTTCGTGAAGCGGCGGATGCACACCAGCCGTTGATGCCGTCCCGGATCGCAGTGACAGCGGACAAGGCGGCGTCGAGCGTCTGCTGCATGGCGGCCATCTGAGTGTTGATCATTTCTGAGGCCTGAGCCGCCTGCCGCGCGAAGTCTTGAATGTCATGGGCCACCATCGCGTAGCCGTGCTCTCCGTCTCCCGCTCGCGTGGCGATGATAGTCGCATTCAAGGCGAGCAGGCTGCTGCGCTGCACGAGAGCGCCTAGCAGGCCGGTCGCCAATGATTGCTGCTGGTTGATCGCTTCCGCCTGCTGCAATGTGCGACTCGCGATGTCGGCTTCCTGGAGGGCGGCGGCGGACAGCGCGTCTTCGCGGGAAAGCTGCTCGGCCGAGGTTTGATGGACAGCCGCGCCGAGCTGTTCAGCGGATTCCTGCGCGGCGAGGAGCTTGCGCCCGACGATTTCCTGCGCGTCGCGCACCAAAGACAGCGTTTCGACGCGCTCCTGGAGTGTTTGAGACAGATTCGCGACGCCGGCAATCGACTCCTGAACTTCTCGCTCAAAGATTTCGGCGAGTTGCAGCCGCTGACTGGTCTGTTTCAGCTGGAGGATCTCTTCGTCGGACAAGGAACACGCCGGGGAGGCGTCCGAGATTTCGCAGGGCGTCTGGAGATCACAAATCAGGTCTTCCGCGGCCATTTTTAACTCCTGGATTCGGCGGTCAGGCGCTCTGCTTCCGCCAATGATGGGATTCGGGCAGCAGTTCCGCCAGTGCGTCGCGCAATTGTTGCGAGTGAAATTTGATTAAGAGCCGGTCAAAGCCCGCGCCGAGAATCCGTGCTCCGTGAACATCGGCATCGAGCGAGGTGATCGCGACCAGCGGCAAAGCGGCCGTTTGCGGCTGGCTCCGACACCAGGCTGCAAACTGACAGCCGTCGACGCCGGGCATTTCGATATCACACAGGATGGCGTCGAACCGCTCGCCTGACTGAAGCAGTTGCATGGCTTGATCGGCACCCTCCACGGACGTGGCGCGGTAGCCGTGCGATTCCACCGCCTTGCGAATCAGCTGGCGAAAGAACATCGAGTCGTCGATCACCAGCACTTTGGTCGGCGGGGCTGCGGCAAGCCGGCGGAATGTCTCGCTGTTCGCCGCCGCAATGAGATGAGGGAGATCGAGAATTTGAACCGTTTCTCCGGCAATAACCGCGGATCCCAGGACGCCTGGATGCGAAGACGGCGTTTGCAATTCCAGCGGCTCGTTCACAATCTCCTGGATCTGTTCCACGACCAGCCCCAATCTCTGCTGTTGATCGGCGCAGATGATCACCGGTTGCGGATTCCGCTTGATTTCGAGCGCCGAGTCGCCGGGGACGCCTGCCAACGGCAAGGGCCGACCTTGATACGAGATGGCAGAGCAGCCGTCGTCGCTCGCGAGCAGTTGCAACGGGAGTTCCTCGACGCTGACAACAAATGAGACAGGGGCCGCCAGCTGATCGCCCGCATGGTTTCGGAAGCGCAACAGCCTGGTCGGAGCCAGGGGAACGTCCACAGTCTCCGCGATTTCCAGCGGCTCGGGCAGTGGATCGGCCGCGGTCCCCAGGCGATTGGCGATCTCCGTGACATCGAGCATCGTCAGCGTCCGGCCGTCGTTGAGCCTGGCCTCACCCAGCGCGGCGGCGGAGAGCGACGACAATTGGTCGATCGGTCGGACTACGACCTGTTCATGGCCAAGTACGCGATCGACCTGGACGCAGAACTGCTCGCCTCCGGCTTGCAGGATGACGATGTCCGTTGTTTCCGGTTGATCCGTTGGAGGCCGTGAAATACGCAATGCCTCACACAAATCGAGCAACGGCAACGTGCGATCCTGCTGGTGAAACACGCGATCGTGCACATTTGACGCACTACAGATTCGCTGGCATTCCATGCGAGAGATGACGTCGACGACCGACGACTCCGGAAGTCCAAAAGCTTGGCCGGCGCATTCCATGACGAGCGATGAAATCCTGGCGGACGCTGACGGAATGCGAATCCGGACCTGCGTCCCCTGGCCTGCCGTCGATTGAATTTCAATGGTGCCGCCGATTCGCTCGACCTCGGTGCGAACGACGTCCATGCCGACACCGCGACCGGAAACGGAGGTAACGTGCTCGGCTGTCGAGAAGCCGGGCTGAAACACCAACTGGAAGAGCTGTTGTTCGGAAAGCGTTTCGGCTTCTGAATCGCTGATCAAGCCGTGCTCGAGCGCTGTTTTGGCGACTTTTCGACGGTCGATGCCGGCTCCGTCATCTTCAAGACAAATCACGATCTGATGCGTTTCTGTCGCTGCGCACAAACGGATGCGACCGACCTCCGGTTTGCCGGCCGCGCGACGTTCAGCGGGAATTTCTATTCCATGAGCGGCGGAATTTCGGATCAGATGCGTCAACGGATCGCGCAGCGTTTCCAGAATCGAGCGGTCCAGCTCAAGGTCTCCGCCGTGCAAGTCGAATTCCATCGGTTTGCCGGTGATGCGGGACAGGTCTCGGACCAGTCGGGAAAAATTGCTCCAAGCCAGCTGAACGCGCTGCCGGCGGGTCATGGCGACCTGCTCCTGCAGTTGGGCGACCAACCGATTCAGCCGAGACAAAGGACCGGCGAATTTCGCTGCGTCCTCGCCCTGCACCCGTTCCAGCATGTGATCGCGGGTCTGGACGTGCGCGCCGGGTATGCTCGTCAGCGACTCCAGCACTTGAACATTGACGCGAACGGAGAGTTCCGAGCTTAACCGTGGCGATTCGTGGCGACTCGCAGGCGAATGCTCAACATCCTGCCGCAGCAGAGGACCGTCGACTGCGGAAAGTTTGTTGTTGAGTACCGTCGTTGGCGACGGCGAGACGTCTGCTGTCTGTTGTTCCTCCGGCGACGCCAACACATTCAGCCGCTCGACCAGCCGGGTGACGTCAATCTGCGGTTCCTCCTGAGTGGCTTCCAAACCTTGCAGAAAATCTTTGATGCTATCGATCCCCTCGAGGATCAAGGAGGTGGATGAGGCGTTAATCGGCAACCGGGCATCCCGGAATTTTCCCAGCGCGTTTTCCACGGCATGAGCCAGCCGTTCTAAACGATTCAGCTTCAGGTAGCTGCAAGTCCCTTTCAGGGTGTGAATCGTGCGGAAGATGCCCGCGAGGAGCCGGGCATCGGACGGACTTTTTTCCAGAAGCACAAGCGCCTGATCGAGTTGCGACAGGTGTTCCGAGCTTTCCGCCAGAAATTCCTGCAAAAGTTCGTCAGCCATGGCCAAACGCTTCCGTGCGGGTGAAAGACCATCTCCCCTTCATCAGTTTCGTCTGGCGAGGCGGCCCGCTCCCATTTCAGTTGGCTTAACCGACACATTCTTCGCAGTTCGCCCTTTTCCTCGCAGGCGGTTTCCGGAATCGAGCGTCTTGAGATTCGCACGGCGTCGCCATACAATGCGAATTCAAGATTGCGGAAGTTGTTCACCCAAAGCTGGTTGTGACGGCTGACGATCAGCAGAGCGGACGTTTTGGTTCAGCTGTTTGCTTTAAGAAAGAGGAGTGATCGTCGTGGCACCGGTTCGTGTCGGTATCAATGGTTTTGGCCGTATTGGCCGTATCAGCTTTCGGGCCATGGCGGCTCGTCCGGAAGAATTTGAAATTGTTGCAATCAACGATTTGGGGAAACCCGATTCCTTGGCGATGTTGTTGAAGTATGACACGGTGCAAGGGCGCTTCCCGGGCACGGTGACGCACGATGGCGACAATCTGATCGTCAACGGCAAGAAAGTGAAAGTTTGCGCCGAACGAGATCCGGCCAAGCTGCCGTGGAAAGACCTCGGCGTCGAAATCGCCCTGGAATCGACCGGCTTTTTCACGGGTCGCGCCAAAGACGGCAAACCGGGCTATGACAGCCACATCACCGCCGGCGCTCGCAAGGTCATTCTGTCCGCTCCGGCAAAAGACAAACCCGACCTGACGGTCGTGATGGGCGTGAATGATCAAGACATCAAGCCTGAGTACAAGTTCATTTCGAACGCCAGTTGCACGACGAACTGCCTGGCGCCGATGGCCAAGGTGATTCACGAGAACTTCGGAATCACCCGCGGCCTGATGACGACGTGCCACGCCTACACCAACGACCAGCGCGTGTCGGACCAGTTGCACGACAACATTCATCGCTCGGGCGGCGGCGTGCAACATCATCCCCACGTCCACGGCCATGGCGAAGGCGGTCGGAGAAGCTTTGCCCGCCCTGAACGGCAAACTGACCGGCATTTCGCTGCGGGTGCCGGTGCCTTGCGGTTCGATCACCGACCTGGTCGTCGAACTGGAGAAAGACGTCTCCGCCGACGACGTCAACGGAGCGATCAAAGCGGCGGCCGACAGTTATCTCAAGGGGATTCTGGAATACAACACCGATCCGATCGTGTCCAGCGACATCATCGGCAATCCCCACAGCTGCATCTTCGATGCGCCGTGGACGATGGTGATGCAGAAGCGCATGATCAAGGTGCTCGGCTGGTACGACAATGAATTCGGTTATTCCAACCGGACGGCCGACCTGATCGCCAAAGTGGCGAAGATGTAGGTGTGATAGAATGTCGAATGACGAAGCCCCAATGTCGAAGTGGCATTGGGGCCTTCGTCAGCGATTCGCGCTCGTGCCGCATATACCGTGTTTGACTGCGAGACGGCGGTGCGTCTGACGTTTCGCGAAACGAAGGATGGGTTTGTGACGCGCTCCCTTTCGGACCATTCGCCGCCGATCATCGCCGTCGATGCTCAAGTGCGACTACGGCGACTTGAATGGCGAAATCCAGCGCCTGGAACGGGGAGGGGCGAGTTGGCTGCATTGGGACGTGATGGACGGGCTACTGGTGCTGAACCTGTCTCACGGGGCGCTGCTGATCGAATCAATCCGGAAAACGACGCAGGCCTATTTTGACGCCCACCTGATGATCAGTGATCCGAACGATATCTGGATGATTACCTGAAGGCGGGTTGCGACGCGATCACGTTTCATATTGAAGCGCGCCGGAACCGACCCGCCTGCTCAAGCGAATTCGGGGGGCGGGAAAAGCCGCGGGACTGGCGATCAATCCGAAGACTCCGGTCGAACGAGTCGTTCCTTACCTCGGCGATTGCGATTTGGCGTTGGTCATGAGCGTCGAGCCCGGTTTTGGCGGGCAGAAGTTCATGCCGGAGGTGCTGGACAAAGTCGGCGTCCTGCGGAAACACCTGCCGGCGGGATCTCGAGTGTCCATCGATGGCGGGATCGGCCCGGCAACGATCGGTCGGGCGTCGAGCGCCGGAGTCGAGATCTTTGTGACCGGCAGCGCGATTTTCGATGAGTCGGATTACGGGGCGGCCATCCGGAATTTGACCGAAACGGCCCGGTCGGCGAAATCCTGAGCCGGTTCCCGGTCGATAATCAGCTTGCGGAAAGCGAACTTCTTGAGACAATCAGCACTGACAGGAGAAACAGAGCAGCATCATGGCGGATATTCTTCCAGTGCGAAACACGACCCGGGAGCCTGGTTCAGAAATGAGTTCTGCCTCGCCTGACGATGCCGATCCGGCCAGCAACGGCCAACCGGTGCGCAAGAAACGCGGAGTCCCCGAAGGACTGTGGATCCGGTGCGACGTCTGCAAGAACACCATTTTTCGCAAACAAGTCGAGAAGAATCTCGACATGTGCCCGGACTGCGGGCACCACTTCTATGTTTCCGCCCAGAGGCGGATCGATCAACTCCTCGACGAGAACAGCTTCGAGGAATGGTTCGCCGATATGACCTCGAAAGACCCGCTCAACTTCGTCGACTCCAAACCGTATCGCGAGCGACTGATTGCGGAACAGAAAAAGACGGGCCTGCGGGACGCCTGCATCGTCGGCCGAGGTTACTTGCGCGGTCGCCCGCTGGTGTTCGGGCTGACCGACTCGTCATTCATCATGGGCAGCATGGGTTCGGTGGTCGGGGAGAAGTTGACTCGCGGGATCGAGCGTGCCAGTGAAATGAAATTGCCGCTGATCATCGTGAGCGGTTCGGGGGGCGGCGCGCGGATGCACGAAGGAATCATCTCGCTCATCCAGATGGGCAAGGTTTCAGCGGCACTGGCCCGATACCACGAGGCCGGCGGCTTGTTCATTTCCGTGCTGACGAATCCGACCATGGGCGGGGTGGCGGCAAGTTTCGCCTCGCTGGGAGACATCATTCTCGCGGAGCCGAAGGCATTGATCGGGTTTGCCGGGCCGCGCGTGGTGAAGGCGACCGTCGGGAAAAATCTGCCCGAGGGGTTTCAGACCAGCGAATTTCTGCTGGAGCACGGTTTTGTCGATCGGATCGTTCCGCGCAATTTGCTGAAAGCCGAAATCTCTCGGCTGATCGATTATTGCGGGGCCTGATTTCCGAGAACTGGCCAATCCTCCGATGCGGATCGTGTGTGCATGCCGTATGATGAGGCAGCGCCGTTTCGCCGGCGCCCGCCTCATTCATTTCCCATCAGCCGGCTTCGCCTGAAGAGGAACCGCCGCTCGTGTCCTGGTTCAAGAACCTATTTCAACGCCAGCCGCGCATTCGGAAGGTGGATATCGCTCGCCGGTTTGAGCTGATCGGCCGGGTGGGACAGGGGAGCATGTCGAAAGTCTGGCGGGCGCGGGACTCGATGACGGGAAAACTGGTCGCGCTCAAAGTGCTCGATCTGGTCAAGACGCAGCGGCTGGAGTCTCGCTTTATCGGCTTGAAAAAGCCGACCGAGGGCGAGGTCGCCATGCAATTGAAGCATCCGCACATCGTGCGCACATTGGAATACGGGTATACGACGAACAACGAACAATACCTGGTGATGGAATTTGTCGAAGGAGTTGGTCTCAGTTATCTGATCGACGTGCAAAACGAGGTCATGAAACAAAACCGGTTGAAGTTCATGATCGAACTGGGAGAGGCGATCGCGTATTTTCACCATCAGAACTGGATCCATCGCGACATTTGCCCGCGGAACGTGCTGTTGGACCAGGACAATTCCGTGAAATTGATCGACTTCGGCCTGGTCGTGCCCAATACGCCGGCGTTCCAGGCGCCGGGGAATCGTACGGGGACGGCGGAGTACATGGCGCCGGAGTTGATCAAGCGTCAAAAGACCGACCAGCGGATCGACATTTTTTCGTATTCGATCACCTGCTATGAAATGTGGACCCGCCGCAAGCCGTGGGAAGCGTCGGAGACGCTGGAGGCCGTGTTGCAGCACATCAATGCGCCTCCGGACGACATCCGGGAGCTGGCGCCGGAAATTGACGAAGCCGTGGCCGACGTGATCATGCGCGGCTTGGCGCTGTATCCCGATGATCGCTGGCAGTCGATCGATTCCATGCTGACGCGGTTTCGAGACGCGGCGGAAAATCCCGCGCCCCGACCGAAAAAGAAAAAAAAGAAACGATAGCGCCCGGTTGCCGCCAACCGGCTCGTGTGCCATTGGCTTCGCCAGTGTCTCTTCCTTAGGGAAGCCGTTAGACCAAACGCTGGCAGTGCCAGCGGCACACGCGTTGTGAAAGTTTGCCAAACAACTGCAATTTCCCGGAGAATAGGGCTCAACGCCATCATGGATGATCGGACCGGCAAGTCTTCCGCCAGCGCTGTGCGCACGGCGGCCGTTCCCAGCCTGCGGGATCTGAATCCGCCGCAGCAGGAAGCCGCATCGACGCTGGAAGGACCGGTGCTGGTGCTGGCCGGCGCCGGCACGGGAAAAACTCGCGTCATTACTTACCGCATGGCCGAGTTGATTCGCCACGGCGTCCCGCCGGACCGGATTCTTTCGGTGACGTTTACGAACAAAGCCGCGAAGGAAATGCAGGAGCGCATGGGGAATCTGCTGGGTCGGAGGCTCAAGTCCCGTCCGTGGATCTCTACGTTTCATGCGCTGTGCGTGCGGATTCTTCGGGAAGAAATCGAAGCGCTCGGTTATCCGTCGAAATTCGTGATCTACGACCGCGGAGACCAGGAGTCGGCCGCTCGGAAGGCGCTGCGCGACATCCGCGTCACCGATGCGGTACTGCGACCGGGAGATCTGCTGGCGCAAATCAGCCGTTGGAAAATGACCGGCATCGAAGCCGACGTCGCCGGAGAATTCACCGACGACGACCGGGGCTTTCTGGCGTCCGCCGGCTACAAACGGTATCAGGCCCAGTTGCGCGCGGCCGGGGCAGTCGATTTCGACGACCTGCTTCTCTTGACGGTCAAGCTGTTTCATGAGTTTCCCGAGGTGCTCGAACGCCAGCAGGGGCAGTTCGATTACGTGCAGATCGACGAATATCAAGACACAAACGACATGCAGTTCCAATTGGTGGCGGCGCTGGTGCAACCCCATCGCAATCTGTGCGTCGTCGGCGACGATGATCAGTCAATCTACGGCTGGCGGGGCGCGGAAGTCCGACACATTCTGGGCTTCCATCAGCATTTTCCGGGGGCCAAGGTCGTTCGTCTTCAGGATAACTATCGCTGCACGAAAAACATCATTCAACTGGCGAACCAGCTGGTGCGGCACAACCGGAGCCGGCATGAAAAGACGCTCATCGCCCATAAAGCCGGTGTGGACGACGTCATTATTCGCGAGTATCCCGACGAACAGACCGAAGCCGAAGGGGTGGTGCGCGAGATCAATTATCTGATTCAGCAGAAGGGAGTGGCGCCGCGAGACATCGCCATTCTATTCCGCACCAATGAGCAGCCGCGGTTGTTCGAATCGGAACTCCGCCGGGTGAAAGTGCCGTACACGCTGGTCGGCGGCCAGTCGTTCTTTGATCGCAAAGAAGTGCGGGACGTGATGGCGTATCTGCGGTCGATTGCCTTCCCCGCGGATGAAATGTCGCTGCTGCGAATCATCAATGTGCCCGCGCGGGGCATCGGCGAGACAGCGCTCGATAAATTGCTGACGCGAGCCGTCAAACAGGGACAGCGGTTGTGGGACGCGATTCCTGAAGCAGTGGCGGCCAAGGAAATGACGGCGAAAACCGCACTGGCGCTGGAGCAGTTCCAGAAACTGTTATGGCATTATCGCGAACGATTTCAGCAAGCGGGAGCCCATTTCGCGGATCTGCTGGACGCGTGGCTGGAGGAAATCGACTACAACATCGAAATTGAACGGCAATACAAAGAGCCGGCCCAGCAGGAAGCGCGGCGGAATGTCTTGGCGGAGTGCCGCCAGGCGCTGGCGGAATATCAACAGCGCGCCCGTCAGCCGTCGCTGGCGGATTTTCTCAACGACTCGACATTGGAAGGGCGCGATGAGGGCTTCGGCGACAAGGACGAAACGGCCGCCAATGCCGTGTGCCTGATGACGCTCCACAGCGCCAAGGGCCTGGAGTTTCCTCGCGTGTATCTGGTCGGTTTGGAAGAAGGGATTTTGCCGCATCAGCGTTCGGTCGAGGCAGACGCCGCGGCGATTGAAGAAGAGCGCCGGCTGGCTTATGTGGGCATCACCCGCGCGCGCGACTTCCTCACGATCACCCGTGCGCAAACCCGCACGAAATGGGGCAAACGCCGGGAAACGATTCCCTCGCGGTTTTTGAGCGAGATGCAGGACGAGGATCCCGGATCCGCCGACGCGGACGACGGACTTTGATCCACTCTGCTCTAACGTCTCTCCTCAACTTTTACGCGCAGCCAGCGGATGTTGTGCACGGCGTCTTCCACGCACCAGAAGACGACGTAGACGTCTCCGTCCGGCAACTGCACCAGGCTGGGAAAGCCGAATTTCAGAGCGCTCAACTCGTCGCTGGCGGACGATCGCTGGCCCAACATTCCCGAGACTGATCCTTGCCAGAGTAAGAGTTCAGAGATTTGTCGCCATTCGTCGTCGACGATCTCCACAAGACTCGCCCAGAGTCCGGGTTGATCGAGTCGACGATACACGCAGAGAACTCGTCCATCCGCGAGCGTGATGAGCTTGGCGGTTTCTCCTTGCAAGCCGTTTTCCTGCGGAGCGGAGAACGTCCGTCCGTCGCGGGAAATGGCATATCGAGTCGGCAGACTGCGACCTTGCCGTTCGTCGTAACACCAGACGACGCACAACAGCCGCCCGTCGGCCAGTTCGGTCAATCCCTGTTCCCAGGAGACAATTCGCTGATCCCATTGATTCACGATAGAGATCCACTCCGGCCAAGTCGCGCCGCAGTCGTGAGAAACGAGGGCAATCGCCTGCATGCCGTGAGGCATGTCCCCATTCCACCCTTTCCAGGTCGCCGTGGGAGCCAGCCAGCGGCCGTCGCTCAACTCCAAGACGCGATGGCAGATTTCAAACGCCGGTCCGACCAGAGGAGGCGAGATCGTCTGCGGCGCCGTCCAGGATTTTCCCCCATCGCGACTCGTCAGCGTGATCAAATCCATCGGGACGAAGCCCAGATTCTCCCGGTTGGTCAAACCGGCTTCCGGGTCGTCGCGATAGTACCGAGCGCCGAACCCCACGATCGTACCGTCGCGCATCGCCCCCAATCGAACGGAGTGCGATGACCGGCGGGTGACCGGATCTTCGAAGAGTCGCCGCGGGGCCGTCCAGGTCCTTCCGCCATCACCAGATCCAGCGAGGTAAGTGCGGTAATCGAGCGACTCGACCGCCTGACCCAAATCGAATCCGGCCAATAAATCGCCGTTCGGCAAGAGCACGATCGAGGGATGCCAGGCATGGACCGCTTTCAGAAACGGTTGGGGGTTCCGGTAGACCAGACCCGTATCAATTAGATGGAGAGACATGGCATTCGCTGATTTCTGTTCTGAACCGTCGGTCAGCCTCAGTGCAACCGGCGCCGAAGCGTGTTACACTGTCGCAGATGAAAGATTCGGAAGCGACTCCATCGACCTCGAAAAAGACCGACGGGGAAACCGCCCCCCCTGTCGGAGAACGTCTGCAAAAAGTCTTGGCGGCCGCGGGGATCGGTTCGCGCCGGCATTGCGAAGAGCTGATTCTCGCCGGGCGAGTCACGGTCGGTCGCGACGTGGTCAGCGAATTGGGCGTTCGCGTCGATCCGTCCCAGGAGAAAATCTGCGTCGATACGGTGCCGATCCGTGTCGAAAAAAAGCGGTACTTCCTGTTGTTCAAACCGCGCCATTGCGTGTGCACGGCTCATGATCCGGCCGGCCGATTGAAGGCGATCGACCTGTTGCCGCAAGATTTCGGACGGCTGTTCACCGTCGGGCGGTTGGATGAAAACTCCGAAGGGTTGTTGCTCGTCACTAACGACGGGGAACTGGCGCACCGGCTGGCTCATCCGCGGTTTCAAGTGGAACGCCGATATCGCGTGCTCGTGGCGGGACAACCGACGGGCGCCGTGCTGGCTCAATTGAAGCAGGGGCAGTATTTCCACGAGGGCAAATTTCGCGTGCGCGACGTGCGTCGGATCGCGGGCAAGGGCCAGAGCACGGTGCTGGAACTGACACTGACGGAAGGTCAGAACCGCGAGATTCGCCGGTTGCTCGCGCGCGTCGGGCATAAGGTGATGGCTTTGCGGCGGATCGCCTTCGGTCCCTTGTTGCTCGGCGCGCTGGAACCGGGCGATTATCGGCCGCTTTCCGGCGCGGAGATCAAGGCCCTGCGCGATTTCACACTGGGCAAAAAACCGAGATCTACGGACACCCCGGGCGCGCCACGTCGCAAGCCTGGCGGCCCCCGCAAGCAGGCATCGACTCCGAAAACCAGTGAACGACCGACTCGGCGGCCAACGCGATCGTCATCGACCAGCAAGCCGCGACGCGGATCAAAGAAACGGTGAGGAACGGCAACGTGGTGGGAGATTTCTGCTCTGCGGCAACCTCTGAATCCGCCGCTTGGTTGACGGAACTGCCGGGTTTCGTCGGTGGCGCTCGGCAGGTTCGAGCGAACGTCGTCGGAAACAAATTGATGGCCCGGAACACGTGGTGCATGCGGCTGGAGTGCCCGGAAATCGCCCGGTCAATTCTGCCGGGCCAGTTCTTCATGATTCGCTCGCCTGGGCGCAGCGATCCCTTGTTAGGCCGGCCGTTCGCGCTGTACGACATTTGGACTGACAACGCGGGTGAACCGGCGGGGATCGATTTCGGCTATCTGGTCGTGGGCAAAATGACTCGCTTGCTGGAGACGCTCAAACCCGGGGACGCCGTCGAAGTCTGGGGACCGTTGGGGAACGGGTTCCCGCTGCCCGGTGCGGGGCATCTGGCGCTGATTGCGGGAGGGATCGGACAAACGCCCTTCCTCGCCGTTATTCGCGAAGCGCTCGGACGGCGGCAATATGGGCAGCCGCCGAGACAGTTACCGCAGGTTCCGAAACAGATTACGTTTTGTTACGGCGTGCGTGATGCCGATCATCTGGCGGACGTGGCCATGTTCGAAGCCGAGGACATCGACGTCCGCATTGCCACGGATGATGGTTCGCAGGGGCATCACGGTTTCGTGACAGACTTGCTGGCAAAGCTGATTGCCGGTCCGCTGCCTCCCGACCAGATTTATTGTTGCGGTCCGGAACCGATGATGCACGCCGCCGCGCGCATTGCTGAGGCCGCGAACATTCCCTGCTGGCTGTCGTTGGAGACGCCGATGGCGTGCGGTTTCGGCGCATGCTTTAGCTGCGTCACGCCGATTCGTCAGGACGACGGCACTTGGGACTATCGCCGGGTCTGCGTCGAAGGCCCGGTCTTTCCCGCTCAACAAATCGCATTTGACAACAATTGAGGTAGGCAGTCATGAGATTGCGATGCGCTGTGACGACTTTTTGTTTCCTGGCGTCGATCGGCGGAATGGTTTCTGCCCAAGGGAAAATTCCCGGGGAAAAGCCGCTCGCCGAATTGCTGCCGCGCATCCCCGGAAAAACCGTTGACGAAGCGATAAAATCGGCGACGTTGCAACATGGATTTCAGCTGCAATTGGTCGCCGCGGAACCGGACGTCGTCGATCCGATTGACGCGGCGTTCGATGAAAACGGCCGGATGTATGTCGTCGAAATGCACGACTATCCGTTCCTGCCCGAACAGCGGGCCCAGAAATATCGCGACCGAGAGCCCGAGACCTGGGGGCACATTCGATTGCTGGAAGATCGCGACGATGACGGCCGCATGGACCGCAGCGTGATCTTTGCCGACAAGCTCCGCTGGCCGCAATCGGTCTGCTGCTACAACGGCGGCGTGTTCGTGATTTCCCCCGGCGATTTTCTGTATCTGAAAGATACGAACGGTGACGGCGTGGCCGACGTGCGTGAAACGCTGATCACCGGCTTCAACACCAACAATGTTCAGGGGCTGGCGAACGGGCTCGACTGGGGCATCGATCACAGGATCTATTTTGTCTCGGGATTGGTCGGGGGCGATCTGAAGCGGGGCGACATGAAATTGTTTTCCCCGGGCCGACGCGACATTCGGTTCGACCCGAAAACTTTGGATTTCGAACTGTGCGCCGGGGGCGATCAATTTGGTCACACGCTCGATGATTTCGGCGAGCGGTTCGTCTGCAACAACAGCAACCACATCGAGCACATCGTCTGGCCGCTCCATTACCTCGAACGCAATCCGCAACTGTCAGACCCCGGCATGCGACGATCGATCGCCAAGGAAGGGGCGGCGGCCACCGTATTTCGTAAAAGCGGAGCCGAGCCGTGGCGCGTGGTGCGCACCGCGCGGCGTGTGGCCGATCCTGAATTCGTCCGCCGTTCGTCGATCACCGAGCAATTTGCGACTGGGTACTTCACCTCGGCGACCGGCGTGACCGTCTACCGCGGCGGAGCGTATCCGCCGGAATATTACGGCAACGTTTTTGTCGGCGACGTCGGGGCGAATCTTGTCCACCGGAAGAAACTGACCGAGGACGGCATCAGTTTCATCGCGGAACGGGCCGACCAGGATGTGGAATTTCTCGCGTCGAGCGACAACTGGTTTCGCCCGGCGAATTTCGTGAATGCGCCGGATGGGACGCTGTATGTATTGGACATGTGCCGGGAAACCATCGAGCACCCGGCTTCCATTCCGGAAGACATCAAGGAATTTCTGGACTTGGAGAGCGGCAATGATCGGGGCCGCATTTATCGGATCGCGCCCCCGAACTGGAAACGTGACGCCACGCCAAAACTCGGCAAGTTTTCCACCACGGAATTGGTCTCTGCGCTGACATCCCCCCATGGCTGGGTGCGCGACACGGCGCATCGATTGCTCTGGGAACGGCAGGATCAAGCCGCCGTTGCACCGCTACGGCAATTGCTGTCCTCGAACTCCACGCCCGTCACGATCGTGCTCGCGCTGTATAGTTTGAGCGGGCTCAACTCGGTCACGGCGGCCGATCTCTTACTCGGCTTACGTCATGCGGACCCTCACGTGCGCGAACACAGTTTGCGTATCTCCGAGCGTCTGGCCGATCAATCGCCGGAACTCACCACGGCAATGATCGCGTTGGCCGGTGATCCGGCGCTGCGCGTCCGCTGGCAACTGGCATTTTCCCTCGGGGAGTTGTCCTCACCCGCGGCGCTCGACGGCCTGAAACGGCTGACGAAAGAGGCTGCGACCGATCCGAATCTCCGTGTTGCGTGGTTGTCGTCGGTGCACCGGCGAGCCGCGCCCCTGGCAAGAGAGCTGTTAGCCGATCAGGAGGAATTGACATTCCCGTTGCTGGTGGAATTGGCGCGCCAGATTGCCGCGCAAGGTGATGGCTCCGCCACCGTGAAGTTGCTGGGGGAAACCCTGAAGCCCGAAGGTCGCCTTCCGCAACAATCCCGTTTACTGGTGGCAATTGGAGAAGGGTTGCGCCGGCGGGGACAATCATTCAAAGAATTAAATGTCGATGACGCGCTCTTCGGCCGTTTGCAAGGATTTTTCTTCCATGCGGCTGAAGAGGCGCAAGGGAGCGATCGCGGATTAGGCGGTCGCAACATGGGGATCGAACTGCTGGCCTTCGCCGACGACGACACGGCCTTTGCGGTCCTGCCGGAGCTGTTCTCGCCACAGATTTCACCGGAATTGCAGCACGCCGCCGTGAGATCGCTGGCGGCGCATGCCCCAGAGCGCGTGGCGGAAACGCTGCTGGCGAATTGGCGCGGTTTCGCTCCTGCCTTGCGCCGCGACGTGATCGATGTGCTGGTGCAATCGGAAACCGGCGCGTCTCAGTTGCTGGCAGCCGTTTCGTCGGGCGTGATCAAGCTCGGTGAGATCGAACGCGACAAGAAACAATTGCTGCTGAAGCATCCGCAGCAAAAAGTGCGAGATGCTGCACGCGACATCCTGGGGGCGGTCGCCGAGAATCGCAAGAAGGTGGTGGAAGACTACCAATCGGCGTTGAGTCTTGCCGCCGATGCCGGCCGGGGACGTCAAGTTTATGCGAAGACGTGCGCCGGGTGCCATCGGGCGGGAACGGAAGGGTTTGCCGTCGGGCCGGACTTGATTTCGACGCAGAACAAATCGCTCGACGACCTGCTGATCGCGCTGCTCGACCCGAATCGCGAAGCGCAGCCGGCTTACATCAACTACTCGGCTCAGACGGTCGACGGCAAAGTGTTCGCGGGGATGATCTCTGCGGAAAACGCCGCCAGCGTGTCCCTCAAGCGAGCGGAAGCGAAAGAAGACGTGCTGCAACGCGAAAACCTCGAAGCGCTGGTGTCGAGCGGCCAATCATTGATGCCGGAAGGCCTGGAAAAAGATCTATCGCCGCAACAGGTGGCCGATGTGCTGGCATTCATCAAGTCGCTGCCGCCGCCGGCGACGAAGTGATCGGGACCTCGCCCCGCCATGAAACTTGGTTACAACACCAACGGGCTCGCGCATCATCGCTGGGACCAGGCATTGGAATTGATCGCCGAGGCCGGCTACCGGTCGGTGGCGATCACGGTCGACCATCAGTGGGTCAACCCGTTCGCAAATTCCTTCGTCTACGACATGCGGCGGTTGCGAAAAAAGCTGGAGCAATTGCAACTGGACAGCGTGATCGAAACCGGGGCGCGGTTTCTGTTGAATCCTCGTCGCAAACATGAACCGACGCTCGTCAGCGCGACGCAGGTGGAGCGAGACGCGCGCATCGATTTTCTGTGCCGCTGCGTTGATATCGCGGGGGAACTCGGTTCGCAGGCGGTTTCGTTCTGGTCGGGCATTCTTTCCGAGAAGTTGCCGCGCGACGACGCCATGCTGAAACTGGCCGCGGGCTGCCGCAAGGTGCTGCTGCATGCCGAGCGCCGGAATGTTCCTCTGGCGTTCGAGCCCGAACCAGGGATGTTCATCGCCACAATGGATGATTTCTCTGACCTCTTGCGTGAGTGCGACGGGCCAGGTTTCGGACTGACGATCGACGTCGGCCACGTCCATTGCGTGGAGACGAAGTCGATCCCCGAGGTGCTGCGGGACTGGGGCGATCGTATTCGCAACATCCACATCGAAGACATGCTGCGCGGCATCCACGAACACCTGCCGTTTGGCGAAGGAACGATCGACTTTCCGCCGGTCCTGGCCGCGCTGAAAGAGATCAATTATCAGGGGGGCGTGCACGTCGAACTGAGCCGCCACAGCCACGAAGCGCCGACGCAGCTGCGCAAGGCGTATGAATTTCTGACGAGCATTCCGGCGTCGTAACGTCTCTTGCGAGCGGGGGGCGTGAGCCCCCTGTCTGCGGTTTGTCGTTGCGCAGTCATGCCGTTTACAGGGGGCTTACGTCCCCCGCTCGGAAATTCAGCGCTACGACACAATCGCCGTGGAAAACCGTGGGGCCAAGCGGCCGGCTTTGATGATGCCGCTTTGCATCACGGAGAGGATCTTCGAGCGGTCCTGCAACACGGCGATGTCGTTAAGGACGTCGCCGTCGACGACTAACACGTCAGCCAGCTTGCCGGCTTCCAACGTGCCGAGTTCACTCTCGCGGCCGAGAATCTCGGCTCCGGTTTTTGTCGCACAGGTCAGCGTTTCGAGCGGCGAAAATCCGACGTATTTGACGAAGAACTCGAGTTCCTTGGCATAATCGCCGTGCGGATTCCAACCGAAGCCGTAATCGCCTCCCATGCCAAGCCGGCCGCCGGCTTTGAGAATTTTCCGGCAGCTTTCCGCGCCTCCTTCGAGCGTTTCCTTGTGGCCGTCGATCACGGCTTGCGACAAACCAAATTCCGGCCCGCGTTCGATGCTGGCGACTTCAAAATAGAGGGCCGGCACCACGGGCGTATTGCGTTCCAAGAGGAGATCGAGCGATTCATCGTCCATAAACGTGCCGTGCTCAATGGTGTCGTAACCAGCGCGCAGCGCGTTCTTGATTCCCTGCGTGGCCCGGCAGTGACCGGTGACTTTCAATCCGTGATTGTGAGCCGTGGCGACGACGGCGTGCATTTCCTCAAACGTCATGCATAACGTGTGATGGTCGTTGGTGTCGGGCGCGGCGGCATCGCCGGTGGGATAGGTTTTCACCCATTCAATGCCGTCTTTGACGAGCTTCCGCACCGCGGCGCGGGCTTCGTCGGCTCCGTTGATCAGCAGCACCAAGCCGTCCATACCGATCTTGCGAAAATCGGGGTTCCAATCCATCAGTCCGCCGACGCCGCAGATTTCGCGACCGCTGGCCGCCAACCGCGGGCCGGGGAGCAAATCGGATTCGATTCCCTTTTTCAGCCAGACGTCGATGTTGAACAAGCTGCCGCCGCTGCGGGCCGCCGTGTAACCGCATTCCAGCGCCAGCCGCGCATTCACGGACGCCAGCAGCGTGACGTATTCCACGGGATATTTGATGTCGAGGTCTTCCAGCGCGGCGACATTAAAATACGTGGGATGAAAATGAGCCTCGATCAGTCCCGGCAGAATGGTACCGCCGCAAGCATCAATCCGTTCTGCCGTCGCGGGGATGTCAGTCAACGGCTTCGCCGGGCCCGCGTAGCCGATTTTTCCGTCTCGTATGACAACTTGCCCATTGCCGATCGGCGGCCGGCCCGTCCCATCGACGAGCGTCCCGTTGTCGATTACTGTGACACCTGTGGCGGAGCGCATGGCCAAACCCTTTGAGCTGACTTCATGAGGCCTTTGATGAGTGGTTGCTTCAGTGTAACGCATCGGACGTGGTGTGCGATATTCCTCGCGCTGATGATGATGATGATGCCCCCGATTTTCGCGGCGGACCCGCCGTCCCCTAAGAAAATCGTGCTCATCGCCGGGAAGAAAAGCCACGGCCCCGAAGGCAACGGCATTCACGACTATCCCTGGTCGGTGAAGCTCCTCAAGGTGATGTTCGACAACTCGAATGTCGCCGAACAGGTGCAGGTGGAATACCACCTCGACGGCTGGCCGGAACATGCCGACACGCTGAACGACGCCAACGCCATCATGGTCGTTTCTGACGGCCGTGACGGTGAGTTGTACGAAGAAGCGCCGCATTTTCTCACGGAAGAACACCGCAGCGTGATTGCCAAACAGATCGCGCGCGGTTGCGGATTCCTGACGTTTCATTTCTCGACGTTCGCACCGGACAAATTTGCCGACGACATCTTGAACTGGTCGGGTGGTTATTTCGATTGGGAAACCGACGGCAAACGGCAATGGTATTCGGCGATCAAAACGCTCGATGCAAATGTCCAACTGGCATCGCCGAAACATCCCGTGCTCCGCGGCGTGAAGCCGTTCCAGCTGCGCGAAGAGTTTTACTACAACATTCGTTTTCGGCCGAAGGATGAGGGGTTGAAACCGCTCTGGACAGTTCCGGCGGTCGAGGGACGAGCGGGCGACGGCAACATCGTCGCCTGGGCGAAAGAGCGAGCCGATGGAGGCCGGGGGTTCGGCACGACGTGCGGCCATTTTTACGAAAATTGGCAGAACCCTGAGTTTCGCAAAACGATTCTGAATGCACTCGTCTGGACGGCGAAAGGGGATGTTCCCGCCGAAGGTGTCGCGGCCCGATTCTACACCCACGCAGAAATTACGGCGGCCCTTGCCGGCAAGGCAGGGACGGAGCGTGCTGTGGTTGACGAGCGGCCCATCAAGGCGTTGATCCTGACCGGAGACCAGTATCCCGGCCATCTTTGGAAAGACACGACGCCGGCAATCAAGGAGGCATTACAACAGGACTCCCGGATTCAGGTTGATGTCTCGGAAAAAATCGAAGACCTGGCCACCGACAAGATTACCGGTTACGACCTGCTGGTCCTCAATTACTGCAATTGGCAAAAGCCGGGACTGAGCGATGCCGCCAAGGCTGGTTTCATCAAGTATCTGTCCTCGGGCGGCGGATTGATCATCATTCATTTCGCGAATGGCGCGTTTCATTTTTCGCTGCCGGAAGCCGGCGATTCCGATTGGCCTGAATTTCGCAAAATCTGCCGGCGAGCCTGGGATCACACGCCGAATATGAGCGGCCACGACGCCTACGGAAAATTCATTGTCGACATCGCCCGGCCCGACCATCCCATCACCCAAGGAATGGAGCCGTTTGAGACGATCGATGAACTCTATTTCCGCCAGCAAGGGGAAGAGCCGATTGAAGTCCTGGCGACGGCGAAGTCAAAAGTGACGGGACGCGATGAACCGATGGCCTTCGTGTACCAGTACGGAACAGGCCGCGTCATGCAAACGGTGCTTGGTCATGCGGCGGAGTCGCTGCGAGTCCCCGGCGTCGCCAGCCTGATTCATCGCAGCGCGGCCTGGGTCGCCGGACGCGAACCCTCCGTCGCGGTCTCCCAGCCGAAATCCGTTCCGGAAAAACCGGACGCGGGCGCCAAACTTGTAGCCGGAAAATTCGGCAAGGCGCTCGACGTTCGCGGCGGCGGAGTCGTGATCGCCGGTCATGAGCGATTTCGCCAATCTCCGCTCACTGTGGAATGCAGGGCCAAGTTATCGCAGCGCGAAAACTACAACATTCTCGTCGCCCAGGAAGCCAAATCGTCGGCCACGCACTGGGAACTGTTTACGATGGCGGGGACTGGGCATCTCACGGCTTATTTGCCGGGCATGAAACCGGACCACATCACTTCGGTAATCAACGTGGCCGATGATCAATGGCATTATTTGGCGATGATTTATGAAGCGAACCGAGTCCGCTTGTTTGTCGATGGCAAGCCTGTTGCCGATCAACAAGTTGAATTCCAGCAGGGCAAAACGATTCCCGGTGAATTGTCCATCGGACAATTGATCGACAAATCGATCGGCTGCACCGGCGTGATCGACGAGGTTCGCATCTCGCGCGGCGTAAAGGACATTGCGGCGACACCCGATCAGCCATTTGTCGTCGAGGAAACTACCGTCGGTCTCTGGCATTTCGATGAACTCGACGACCAAGGCCGGACGCCGGACGCCTCTTCTGCAAAAACGCCGGCTCAAGTCGGCTCAAAAACCAAGAAACCGCCGTCGGACAGCGCGTTCTATCATTGGAGTCGCGACGTCGTCGGCTTCGACTGGACGGAACAAGATTCGGTCGACAACCGTTGGAACCAAAGCGATGTCGGACCGTTTCTGGCCAGCATCGTGCCTCAACCGGGGCAGCCGCCGGTTGCCAAGGGATTGTCGATCCAGGTCGGCGACGGGGGCTCTGTTTGTTACGACACGCAGACGATGGCCCTGCGCAGCGCCTGGACCGGCGGGTTTTTGAAATTCGATCCGGCACGTTATGGAATTATTGCTCCTCCGCAGATGGCCGGTGACATTCGGTTTGTATCGAGTCCCGACGCGGGGTGGTTGGGCAAATCCATCAACTATACAGGCTTAGATCTCCCGGAACTCCGCTTGAACATGCGAATTGATGGCGTGCGCATCAGCGAACTGCCGGAGATGCTGTCGCTGGACGATCATCGCTCGGTGTTCATTCGAACGATTCAAGTGACGGATCCCCATCAGGAACTGCGTCTGCGGATCGGCCGTTGTTCCGAGCCTTTGACGCCGGCCAGCATCGGCGATTGGCAGGCGGTTTCCGGTCGTCAGAACGGCTTGGATGTCACGGTCGCTATTCCCAACAGCAAGACATTGAAATGGCAAACTGAGCAGGGCGATGTGCAATTGGTCATCGGCCCCGCCCGGGAACCGCAATCCATCGAGGTTTTGATGTTTTGTGGGGGTGAATGGAATCCTGTTCGCGTTGCGGAATTTCTTCGAACGCGAAACAGGAATGCAATTGAGGCGACGCCACGCGTCACTCATCGGACCGAAGATCTCATCACGCAGGGCGCATTAGGAAGCGAACCGGGCTCCTACCAGGTCGACACGCTGACCATTCCTTTTGACAATCCCGGCAAGATTCTGTTCTTCATCACCGGACATGATTTCTTTTCCAACGGCGACTTGGCGGCCTGCACGGTCCATGGCGATGTTTGGCGAATTTCCGGCGTCGATCGAGATTTAAAGGAACTCCGCTGGCGGCGATTCGCCACCGGCTTGTTTCAACCGCTGGGTCTGAAGATCGTGGACGACGTGGTGCATGTTTTGGGTCGCGATCGCATCACGAAACTTCACGACGTTGATCGCGACGGATTCGCCGATCGCTATGACAATTTCTGCGACCTGTACGAAACATCGCCCGGCGGACACGACTACATCACCTGCCTGGAAACCGATCCCGCAGGCAATTTCTACCTCGTCCACGCCAAGCACGGCGTGCAACGGGTTTCGAAAGACGGCACCAAGCTTGAAACCATCGCCACCGGACTGCGGAATCCCAATGGCCTGTCGGTGAGTCCCTCCGGCGAGATCACCGCGGCGCCGCAGGAAGGAGAATGGACCCCCGCTTCGGCAATTTTCATGGTCCACCAGGGTGACCATTACGGTTACGGCGGACCGGAAATTACGCCGCAACGACCGCTGGGCTATGACCCGCCGCTCTGCTGGATTCCGCGCCTCGTCGACAATTCCTGTGCAGGACAATGTTGGACCCCCGATGATTCCTGGGGTTTGCCGGCGAATTCCCTGCTACACCTCTCGTTCGGACAATGCAAGTTGCTGATGACGGTGCGTGACCAAGTTAATGGCGTCTGGCAAGGGGGCGTTATTCCCTTGCCGATGAAATTCCAATCGGGAGTCAACCGCGGTCGATTCAGCCCCCACGACGGCCAGCTCTACATCAGCGGTCTCAAAGGCTGGGTGACGTCGGCCGTGCAGGACGGCTGCCTGCAGCGGGTCCGTTACGTCGGCGGACAAGTCCCCTGGCCGGTGCGAATGAAAACCTACCGCAACGGCATTGCGCTGGAGTTCGGCGAGACGCTTGATCGTGAGACGGCGGAAAACCCAGAGAACTACAGTGTGCAAGCCTGTAATTATCGTTACGCCAAAGATTATGGCTCGTCCGATTGGCGACCATCTCAACCGACCGCGGAAGGACGCGAAGACTGGGACGTCTCGACGGTGACGTTGCTCAACGATCAGCGGACGGTCTTCCTGGAAATCCCTGAACTGACGCCGGTCATGCAGTTGATCGTCAACTGGTCGATCACAGGGGGCGATCAAACCCCGCTTGCCAATTCGTTTTCCGGAACAGTGAATCGCCTTCCGGCGGAATCGTTCGCGGTACCGGAATCGTCCCGCAAACCTCGCCCCGGCCGTTTGACCGCCGCCGAAGAAACTCGCTTGCGTCCCGGAATTTTGTTCACTCTTTCGCAAAACGGTTCTGTCGATGCTTTGCCGGCTCGTCTGCTTGCTTGTGGTTTCGCCGCCAAGGAACGCCCCACGTCGCTGCTGAAGCCCGGGCTGTATGAATTTCGTGCGGCAGGATTCATCAAAGCCCCCATCAGCGGCGAGTATCGTTTTCGCATCGATTCCACTTCTTCCGCGACGATGCATATCAATCAGCAGGAAATCGGCGACCAGTCCACCAGCTTTCGATTGCACAAAGGTTACAACCGCGTGGAATTGGCTACGGCGAGTTCCGCGCAGGGCGCGCTGACGTGCCGGCTGTTCTGGCAATCCGACACATTCGCCGAAGAGCCTGTGCCCGCCACCGTCTGGTATCACGATGCCGAGAGCGACCTCGCTCGCTCGCGACAGACAATGCATCGCGGTCGCGAATTGGTCGAAACGTTCCAGTGCGTGCGATGCCATGAATTGGGACACGCTGATCGCGCCGATGCCTCGGAAACGCATGCTCCCAACTTAAAAGGCCTGCGAGGACGCATGACTGACCGCTGGTTGACGGCGTGGCTGTTGAACCCGCGTTCAATCCGACACGATGCCGAGATGCCGCGATTGTTCGACGAGGATCAACCCGCCGACCGTCAGGCGGCAGCCGATGTGGCGGCCTACCTGCTCAGAGAAGACCAACACAATGAAGGTTCGCAAACGTCTTCCGATACCGATCTGCCCGGTGAGATCTTGTACGAAGAGTTAGGCTGCATCGGCTGCCATCGGTTTACGTCGCCGACGGAGACCGACCCTTGGAATCGCACGTCCTTTCATTTTTTGCGGGAAAAATTGCCTGGGGATACGCTCCCTTGTTTTCTCCGCGACCCGCAGCGGCATTATCGCTTCATCAAGATGCCGAACTTCCGCCTGACCGAACCGGAGAGCGTAGCGCTGGCCAACTATGTAACGTCCCGATCGTCGGGACGACTGACGCCATTGCCGGAGTTTGCGCGGGCGGACGCCCGTCGAGGACAACGCATTTTTGCGGAGCGTCGCTGTGCGCACTGTCATGGCTCACTCGCTCAGGAGGAGCCTGTCCTCGCCAAGCAGCCTTGGCCGAACTCCGAACAGACCTTCTCTCAAGGTTGCCTGGCGGATGATGCCTCGTCTCGGAAAACGGCTCCGGAGTTCCCCTGGACCGACGAGCACCGGACCGCCTTGCGGGCGTTCCTCAAAGAATCGCCGACTTCGCCGGCTCCGCTGGCGCAGGCAGAGCTCGGGAGTTATTTCATCGGCCGGTTGCATTGCCTGGCCTGCCATCACCGCGATCATGTGACCAGTCCCCGTGCGGAAATCGTCGCCGAAGAATCGGATCGTGGCGTGATCCCGCCCGCGCTCCCCAATCTCACCTGGGCCGGTGACAAATTGCAGGCCGTTTGGATGCGGCAACTGTTTCACGGCGACACTCCGCGCCAGCTGCGGACTTGGTTGAACGCCCGCATGCCGGCCTTTCCCGCTTATGCCGACGGTTTGTCGACCGGGTTCGCGGCAGAGTACGGGCACCCCTCCGAGCCCGAGCCGCGATTGATGGTTAACGCGGAATTGGCGGACATCGGCCGAAAGCTGACACTGAAAGATGGTGGACTCGATTGCCGGCAATGCCATCCCGTCGCGGGACAGCAACCGACGGGAGACGACCGGACGAAAATCGCACCAGGAATTGATTTCTCGGAAACGAAACATCGCTTGCGAACCGAATTTTATCGCCGCTTCGTGCTCGACCCGCCGCGATTCGACGTCGCCATTCGCATGCCCAAGCTGGCACTCGACGGCAAAACGACGCAGGCAACCGGGATCTTTGACGGCGACGCGGCGCAGCAGTTTGAAGCGCTGTATCACTACATTCAGTCGCTTCCCGATTTGCCCAACGACACCACCGCTGGGAAACAATAACCGGCCAGGTCATCGCGCGTCGCATTGTGCCGGCCATCTCGCAGGAGTACATTCTGGAAACGGAGGATTGACCACCATGTCTACTGATTCCCGTCGAGAATTCCTGCAACAGTTGGCCGGCACCGCAGCCGCCTGGCCCGTCATGTCGGCATTGACTCGCGCCGCCGATTCCCCCCGCCCGCGGATCAAGATCGGCCAGATCGGAACGACGCACGCGCACGCCAGCAAACTTGGCGTTTATCGCAAATCGGCCGATTATGAGGTCATCGGGGTGGTCGAGCCAGATCCCCAGCGACGCGCGGCGGCCGAGAAGTTGCCGTACTTCCAAGGCGTGAAATGGATCTCACGGGACGAACTGCTCAACACACCCGGGCTGCAGGCGGTCCTCGTCGAAACCGATGTCTGCGACTTGCTGAACAATGCGGAAGTTTGCGTCGCGGCCGGCAAGCACATTCATTTCGACAAGCCCGCTGGAGAATCGTTGCCGCAATTCAAACGCATCCTGGACGATGCCAAACGTCAGAAACTGATCGTGCAGATGGGGTACATGTACCGTTACAACCCGGGCATCGTCCTGCTGCGAGACCTGCTCAAGAAAGGCTGGCTCGGCGAAGTCTTTGAGATTGAAGCTGTGATGAGCAAAGTGCTCGACCCGCAGGATCGCCGCGAGATCGGCCAGTATCCCGGCGGGATCATGTTCGAACTGGGCTGCCACATCATGGACCTGACGATCGGCGTGCTCGGCAAGCCCGATCGCCTCACGGGTTACAATCGCCACTCGTCTCCGCTGGACGATGCGTTACTCGACAACTCGCTGGCGGTGCTGGAGTACCCGCGAGCCATCGCCACGGTGAAAACCGCCGCCGTGGAGATCGAAGGAAACGCGCGCCGGCACTTCACGGTCTGCGGAACCGAAGGCACGCTCCAGATTCAACCGCTGGACAATCCCTCGGCGAGGCTCGCGCTGTCAGAGCCCCGCGGCGACTACAAAGCCGGCTATCAGGACGTCGCGTTGCCTAAATACACCCGCTATGTGGACGACGCCGCCGACATGGCCCAGGTGATTCGCGGTGAAAAAGAATTCGGCTTCAGCTACGAACACGATTTGAATGTTCAAACCGCGGTCCTCCAGGCTTCCGGCCGTCCGCTCGATGTGTAAGGATCGGCTCTTCGCAAGGAACGATATGCCATGACGAATTCGACCCGACGGGAATTTTTGCAGCAGTCTGCCGGGGGTGTCTCGCTGGCCGCCGGCCTCGCGGCGCTGGGAAGCGTGCACACGTTCGGAGCGGAGAAGCCGGCGAAACTTGCCCTGGGCATTATCGGCTGCGGAGGCATGATGACCGGCCACGTCACCCGACTGGTCACGCGTAAGGACGAAGTCGAAATCGCCTGGCTCTGCGACGTCGATCAATCGCAGATCGACAAGATGACGGCCATCGTCGACGGAACGCAGTCCGCCCCGCCAAAACGGACCACCCGCTATGAAGACGTGATCGAAGACAAACGCGTGGATGCCTGCATCATCGCCACGCCGCATCACTGGCACGCGCCGATTGCGCTCCGAGCCATGCACTCAGGCAAGGACGTCTACATCGAAAAGCCGATTTCGCACGTCTTCGCCGAAGGGCCGGTGATCATCGCCGCCGCCAAAAAATACGGGCGAGTCGTGCAGCAAGGCAGCCAGATGCGCAGCAGCCCGGTCACGCTGCAAGCCGAGAAACTGCTGAAGTCGGGCATCATCGGCGAGATCAAGGTGGCGCGGGCCTGGACGGCGGAGACGCGCGAGGAGATCCCCGCCGTTCCCGACAGCGCGACGCCGCAGGGCGTCGATTATGACCGCTGGCTCGGCCCGGCGCCGGAACACGCGTTCAATCAACTCCGGTTTCACGAACATTGGCGGCTCTATCGCGATTACGGCAACGGGGAAATCGGCGACGACGGCATTCACGACCTCGACATGGCGACCTGGGGACTCGGCGTGGACACGCTGCCCAAGCAGATCACCGCCCGCGGCGGCCGCATGATGCTACCGAATCACTACAGCGAATATCCGGACAACATGAACGTTGCTTTCGAGTATCCCGACGGCCGGTTGTTGATCTACGAGAATTATCCGTTCACCGCCTACGGACTGCACGGATACGACAACGGCAACGTCTTCTACGGCACCGAAGGCTACATGATCTTTTCCCGCCGGGGATCGTTCAGCGTCTTTCTAGGCCCCAAGGGAAAGCCGGGGCCGACCGAGGATAAGGCCATCCGCACGCAGCGCGGTTATCCCGAGCACATGACCGATTTCCTGACCGCCGTCCGCAATCGCACTGCGACGCGCGCCAACCCTGAGGTGGCGCACCGGAGTTGCGCCCTGGTCCATCTGGGGAACATCGCGTATCTCTGCGGCGGGCAAGTCAACTTCGATCCGAAGACCGAGCGCTTCGTCGGCAACGAGTCGGCGAACCACTTGCTCAACAAAGAATACCGCGAGCCGTACGGCTTGCCGAACGTGGTCTGATTCGCAGGGAGCCTGTTGCGAATGTCGGTGGAACCGCCGCGCCCCTCGGATTCCTATGTCCTATGGCTGGTGCTGTCCGGCGGACTGGTCGCTTGCGCGGCCGTGTTCGCCGCGGCGCGGATCAAGCCGCCGGTGATCTTCGCGGCGGGCTTCGGGCTGGCCATCGGTCTGGCATTGAGGTCGCTCGCCGTCTGGCTGCAAGTTCCGCTCGGTCGCCGCGTGATCTGGGCCGCGCTGTTGTTGTCCGCCGTCGGGTTCGGGCTTTGTTTTGCGCTCAGTTATCGCCGGGCTGAGCTCGATTGGCGGCGCATCCAAGCACCCGAGCCAGAACATGCGGCGCTGGCCGAAGCCCTGCTGAAGAACTTCCCGGGAGCCGATGCCGAGTCGCCGCGCTCGCTTCATCCGACCTTCAGTTTTCACGAATATCTGTCCGGGCGATACCCTGACTGGCGTTCCTCTTGGCCGTACGCGCTCTGGGGTGCAGAATGGGCGTTGTGCGTTGCGATCACGGGTCTTTGCCTGTACAAGCGGCGCCGGACCGCCAAAGATCAACTCGCGGAGAGCGCGCCGTGATTGTCGGACTCGGAACCGACATTGTCGAAACCGTCCGCATCGGCCGCATGATTGAGCGGCACGGCGAACAGTTCCTCAATCGCGTGTTCACGGACGAAGAGATCCGGTATTGCCAGCAGCGGCGCGAATATTTGCAGCACTACGCCGGGCGCTGGGCCGCCAAGGAAGCCGTCATGAAAGTGCTGGGCACCGGTTTCGCGCCGGGCGTCGGGTGGAAAGACATCGAAGTCGGCACGCATCCCAGCGGCCAGCCGTTCATTCAACTCCACGGCAGCGTGCGCGATCTGACGCAGCAGCTCGGCATCGATCAGATTTTCATCACCGTGTCTCATTGCCGCGCCTATGCGACCGCCACCGCCATCGGCTGGCGCAATGATCAGACAAACGCGAAATAACGCGTTTTTCATCAAACAGGCGCCGCGGTTTCTTGACCGATTCTTGCCAGACAACGGATAATTGACGCTCGCAGTCGTCGGGCCGGACCAGGTTCACTCATCGCATCAAGGAGTCGATCATGTCGAAGCTTCGCCTTTCCTTGGGATTGCTCACCATCCTGCTCGCGACGATGGATTCCACCCAGGCGGCTCATCGCTGGGGATTGAAGGACGGCAGGCCGGATATCAAATCGGCCGGACAACTGGCCTTCGGACCCGACGGCATTCTGTTCGTCGGCGATGCCCAGGGCGCGAATTTATTCGCCGTCGACACCGGCGATGGCAAGTCTGTCGCCAAGAAAGCCGCCCAACAGATCGACAATCTCACGGCAAAGCTCGCCGAGGCCGTCGGCCAATCGCCGGTCGCCGTCAATGATCTGGCCGTCAATCCTCTGTCGGGAAATCTCTATCTGTCGGTCAGTGTGGGCGAGGAGAAAAAGCCGGCCATTGTCAAAATCGATGATGCCGGCAAGTTGAGCGTCCTGAAATTGGAGAGCGTGCCGTTCTTGCAAGCCACGCTGCCTAACCCCCCGGAAGACAAGGTCACGGGCGAAGGCCCCCGCGCCCGCAATAACCGTCAAGCCGCCATCACCGACATTGCGTTTATCGACGGCAAGGTGCTGGTCTCCGGACTGACTTCCGACAAATCCTCATCGCGGATTCGCGAGTTTCCATTCCCCTTCGCCGATCGCGAATCAGGCGCAAACATCGAGATCTATCACGCCAATCACGGAAAACTCGAAGATAATGCTGCCGTCCGAGCCTTCATTCCCATGAACATCGACGGCGAACCGTCGATCCTCGCCGGCTTCACCTGCACCCCGCTGGTCCGTTTCTCGCTCGACAGCGTCGAATCGGGGAAACCTGTCCGTGGAACAACGGTGGCGGAACTCGGCAACCGCAACATGCCGCTCGACATGGTCGCTTATGAGCAGAACGGCGAGAAATTCATTCTGATGAGCAACACCGCACGCGGCGTGATGAAGATCAGCACCAAGGACATCGGCCGGAAGGAAGGAATCACGGAACCGGTGCAAGGCCTCGCAGGCCAGACCTACGAGACGATCTCATCGCTGGAGGGGACCGTCCAATTCGACCGTCTCAACGACGATCAGATTGTCGTGATCATCAAGAACGGCGACGCCTTGACGCTGAAAACCGTCGCCCTGCCGTAACCGTGGCCACGCGATCGCCGCGGGACTGAACTCCGCGGCGATCTCTCTTCCCTCCAGAGACCCTCAGGACCGGCACAGCGCGCGGTGTTGGCCGTCGTGAATATGCAGCTGATTGCGACCCAGCGATTGAGAGCGGGCCAGGCCGTCCT
>JAXMBR010000038.1:0-36173 GCA_046349715.1 Planctomycetaceae bacterium
GACATAGGAGGGGCAACGATAGACCGCAATTTTCTGAGACGCCGCGACGACATTGAGCGCATCGAGCGCCGAGACGTTGTAATTCACCTGATTGTACAGATTCGATTGATCGAGTTGGGGAAGAATCAGGCTGGCCCAGCTATGCAGATGGTATTGGCTCGGATCTGTGCTCCACACGCCATAGTCGATGATGCTGGTGCTGCCGGCGGGAAACGTACCAAAGGCGCTTTCGTAGTTATGCAGCGCCAACCCGATTTGTTTGAGATTGTTGCGGCAAGCGGTCCGTCGAGCCGCTTCACGAGCCTGTTGCACCGCCGGCAACAGCAGCGCCAGCAGAATGGCGATGATGCTGATCACCACCAGCAACTCAATCAAGGTGAATGCCGCGCGGCGGCACGGCCAGGATCGATCTGGGATCAGCATGACGAGGTGTCCCCGAAAAAACCGAGACCGTGCCCGAAAAATGAGGCATTTTCCGTTGCACAGCAGCCATCAGAACGAAAATCCTGAAGCGAGTCCAGTGGTTGAGAAACGGAATTCGACGGGAAATCTCGAAGAATTCCCTGGCGGGCGGTTCACCGGGGGGTGAACCCGCCTTGACCAAATTTTCATCGGGGGGGTAAATTTCGCCGTGCCGACCCTCGAGTCTGGAATTTCCTCATGACCGAACCCGTTCCGTCCGATGCCGCCGACATGGATCAATGGTCGGACGACGACCTGGAACGCGCGTATCAGCGAGCACTGACGGCTTTAGACGCCATGGACACCAGCGTCCAGGCGGTCGAGGCGGCGGCGGAGCAGATGGCCGCCGAGATTTCGGGCGAAGCCGGCGCGACCAAAGCAGCGCCTGCACCAACCGTCGCGGTGGCGCCGGCCGACGTCAAAAAGGACGATCCACAAGTCTCGTCTAAGCAGGTGATTGAGGCCTGCCTGTTCGTAGGCGGCGCCGGATTGACGGCTCGTAAGCTGGCCACGGTGCTGCGAGGGGATTACACCGCGGAATTTGTCGAAGAGACGATCGAGACTTTGAATCAGCAATACGCGATGGAACGCCGGCCCTACGAAATCGAACTCGGCGAAGGAGGCTATCTCCTGACACTGCGCGAAGAGCATGAGCGGATCCGATTCAAAGCGTTCGGCCTGGGGCCCAAGGAAGTCCGCTTGTCCCAGGAAGCGCTGGAGATTCTGGCGGTCGTCGCGTATCAGCAGCCGATCACCGAAGAAGAGATCGGCGGGCTGGGCAAACCGAACAGCGGCGGCGTGCTTCGGCAATTGTTACGCCGCGAGCTAATCGCGGTTGAACGCAGCCCAGATGCCCCCAAAGTCATTCGCTATGTCACGACCGAGCGATTTCTGTCGTTGTTCGGCATCGGAGGCATCGACGAACTGCCTCGGCCGGAAGAGATTCAATATAAATAACGACGCAATCGGAAATGGCGGCGACCAGGCCGCGCCTCGATTCAGCGGGGATGTCGCATGATGATCTCTCCGCGCCCGACGGAAACTAAATCGCCTTGATAGAAATCAAAATCAGCCGTCATCAACGCGTCGTCGAATTTCAATCCTTGCGATTGCAGCTTGCGCAGCATCAAAGGAACGAATTGCGGGCGATGAGTCGCCGTGAATCGAAAGCTAGGCAGCAGCGGGGATGGTGTACCTAGCAACCCGATCGTGCCGCGTCGCATTCCCGCACCGGGACGCAGCCCGCACTCGCCGAACACCAGGATGCTTCCGGCGATGAGGTTGAACCCCAGCATGTCACCCGCCGATCCTCCGATGGCGATCAAGCCCCGCCGCATGCGGAGTCCGATTTCATGGCCCGCATTGCCGTCGATCAGAATCGTGCCGCCGGTCATGCCGCGCGCGGAGCCCCGATAAGCCGCCCCGACGAGATTGCCGGCGTTGCCCCGCACACGCAATAATCCGCCGTGCATCTCCGACGCAACCCAGTCGCCGGCATGTCCGTCGACGTGAATTTCTCCGCCGCGCATTTCGCTGCCGAGATGACGGCCTGCGGAACCCCGCACCTCGATGCGACCGGCCGCCATGCGAGCGCCGATCCAATGGACCCCCGATAAATTCCCGTCGAAAACCAAGTGCCGATCGCCTGGCTCGCCGCGGACCCGGAACATCTCGGCTAGCGGAACCTTTGGTTGCCATGAAAGATCTCAAACCGTTCAATCTCCGCACGACGTTGTCGGCCGCCCAATCCGGAGTCAGGCCCTCGACTTCCACGGGCAGATTTGTTTCGGTGAAATAGGTGAGCGTCAACGGCATGGTGGATTTACAGTAGTCGTCCGGAAGATAAAATTCGAGGATGCGCACGGGAGCCATCATTCTCTGCGGCGGCAAGTCCAGTCGGATGGGGCGGGACAAGGCGACGCTGCGGTTCGGACCGGAATGCCTGCTGCAGCGAGTCGTTCGGCTGGTGTCAGTCGCGGTTCCCGCCGAACGGATCGTCGTCGTGGTTGCGGCTGATCAAGAATTGCCTGACCTTCCCAAAGACGTTGTTGTCGCCCGCGATCTACGTCCTGCACGCGGTCCGTTGGAAGGCTTGGCGGCGGGGCTGCGGGCCTGCCCACCGGAGATCGATGCCCTGTTCGTCACGGGGTGCGATGTTCCGTTTCTCCAGCCGGAATTCACGCAGTTGATGTTCGAATTCCTGTCCGACGATGACGTCGTTGTCCCACGGGACGCGGAACACCGCTATCCACTGGCCGCCATCTATCGCCGATCGATCCTGCCGATCGTCGAACGACTGTTGTCCAACGGCCAATTGCGATTGCAGGACATCTTCGACAGCGTCAGAGTTCGGGAAATTCCTGTCGATGAATTGCGCTCCGTCGATCCAGCGCTCAAATCATTGACCAACATAAATACACCGGAAGAATATCTCGCCGCCTTGAGAGAATTCGCCGAATCGCAAAAGTGATGGCGCGGTCGAACAACCACGCCATCACCGTTAAAGCGAGACGACAGCGGTCAGGACGCCGTGATGCAAGCCCCTGGCGATTGAGTGCAATCCGCAGGTCCTCCGTCTTCAAAGCAGATTTCAGCGCGGGCGATGCGAACATCCGGAGGGGCTTCAATGCCGAGTTTCACCGAGCCCTGCGAAGTTCGCAGCACGGTAATCACGATCTCGGAGCCGAGGTGGATCGCTTGAGACGTTTGGCGGGTCAACACGAGCATGGCCGAATCCTTTCAGATTCGCCGCGATCATGGGCAGGGCGGAACAAGAATCGCCCCGGCGCGGCACCCGTGAATCATTCACGGTTGAGCAGAGGCCGGCATGTTATTCAGATGTTCACAGGTTGTCAACGGGAGGTTTGGAGAAATTTTCCATCGGCGGAAAGGCCTCAAAATGGCCCGTTTCCGCCCTGACCGTGACGACGCCGCGCGGGCTGGCAGTTCGACTAGAACGCTGCCGGAGATTCCGTGGCGACACTGACATTGTCGCCGACGGCGATGATTCGAATCGAACTGCCGGGCACCGGACGAATGACGGCGGTTCCAGGGGCAGCATCGATCACTTCGAATTCGCCGACGGTTTGGTATCGGCCCAACGTGTAGCGATGCACTACGAGTGCCCGGCTGGAAAGCTGAGCGACCGCGCGCGTCGGCAACGAGATCGACACGGTTTGATTTTCCAGATCGATCGACTGCACGACTCCGCGCTCCAAATCATGACGGACGGAAGGCGAGGCGGCAGGTTGTGGCTGGGCCAAGGGCCGCGGAGCATGCACCACCGGTTGAGGAGCGGTCAGCATCGCGGATTGAACCTCGCCCGGCGCAGCCGACGCATCGACGGCGTGGTGAACGACGGCAGGGGTTTTTGACGGCGTCAGCGCGATCGGCAAGGATGCGCGCGTTTCCTCGGCTGGCAACAGGGGAGCGGGCGAGAGCTTTGTCGCGGCCTCCGCAGAGGACATTGACGGTTGCCGAGGAGCGGAGATGCGCGTAATCCCTGGCGACGTTGTTACTTCCTCAGGTGGCAGAACTCGCCGCGAGAGGCGACAGACCCCCGCAGGCTGTTGAGCGCGGCAGTCGACTCCCTCGGATGTCCCGACGTACAATAACAGGGCAGCGAGTTGAGCCATCGAAGCCAGTCGTCGAGCGCTGTGAGACATGGCAGCACCTGAAATTGGCCTGCGCCAATCTTGACGTTTCAGGCCCGGGTTTGGGCGATACGGCACAATCCGCATCCTCTGCAAGACGCTATCGACCGGTTCAACAGGGTTGTTCAGAATTGCCGGGAAGTCGCGCAGGATCGGCATAACAGGGAAAGTCGCTGATGCGACCCAGACGCCGGGATTGAGCGAAATCATTATCTGCCGGGGCACGACTCTGAAACAGGTCGGCTTGTGAGACGAACGATTGGGGAAAGTTTGACGCGCGCGCGGCAGACCGGTAGTGAGACCGGCAGAAAATGCGAGAGTGGGCAGGGGGTGAGTCGTGCGATATGATCCCAGCAGACGGGATCGCATTCGAGTTCGAAAGTTGCGAGGGACGATGAAGCATTCGTCGTACGGAGAGCGCAACGATCCGGGCGTGGAAAACCCCGCCTGCCGGATCCAGTGCATGGGCAACCGGAATGCCGAGGTGAAGTTGCCGTCATGACCACCAGCGCTCCGTCGCCGAATGCTGACAGGCTGCCGACTCGCGAAAGCGATGACGAGCGGGCGTTCTTCCACCGCTTTCAAGAGTTCTGCCGGGAAGCGCATCAAGACCCTGCCTGGACGACGACGCCGAGTACGTTGGCTCATGAATATCAGCGGCTGTTTCTGACGGATCGAACCTGGCTGCTGACTCCTCGGGGGCGTCAGTGGCGTGTCACGGCCGTCAGCGGCGTCCCTGGGTTTCAGCGCCGGGCGGAAACCGTCCAGCGGCTGGAACAGTTGGCGCGACAGGTGGCGAATGCGGGGCCAGCGTTTTGCTGGGAAGCGGGGAGCGAAGCCCCGGTCTCGCCGCGGTTGGGCCGGCTCCTGGAACAATATCTGGATGAGGCGCACGTTTGCCGGCTGAGAATCGAACACTTGATGCCCGCGCAACCGGAACCATTATCTCCTGCGGAGAAACGCGCACAGCGAAAGCGGCCGATCGGCCTGGTGGTTTGTGAATGGTTTCAACCCCCTCAAGCCGATGTCGAGGAAGCAGACTGGTCGGCGGCGCGTCAGCAGGCAAGCCTGGCGCTGCAAGAGGCCTACGATTGGTCTCGAGCGCCGCTGGCCCGCTGGCTGCGAGCACGACGCCGCTCGCGGAACTGGTTTGCCACGGCGCGACGGGGGATCATGGCGCTCATCGTGATTGCGGCGTTGACCGCGCTCGCGGCGCTGCCGGTCGACTACACGATTGACGCCGTGGGTGAGTTGCAACCGGTGAACCGGCGGCATGTGTTCGCCACTGCCGACGGGATCGTCAAACAGATCAACGCGACGACGGGGAAAATCGTTGAAGCGGGGGATGTGCTGTTGACGCTGGAAAGCCCCGAGTTGGAATTGGAACAGCGCCGCGTGTCAGGAGAATTGCAGACGACCGAAAAACGGATCGCCGCGCTGGAGGCCTCGCGGCTCGATTTCCGTTCAGAGACCAGCGACTCTGTCAGCCAATTGAATGTGCTCGCCGGCGATTTGTCTGAGCAACTCCAGAAACGGGACAATCTGCGTCTCGAATTGGAATTGCTGGAACTGCGCCGCGGCGATTTGCAGATGGCAAGCCCGATTTCAGGGCAGATCGTGACGTGGGACCTGGAGCGTCTGCTCGGAAATCGGCCGGTGGCGCGGGGACAGCGATTGTTGACCGTCGCCGATTCCCACGGTCCCTGGCAACTCGAACTGAGAGTGGCGGATGACGACGTCACCGACCTGTCCGCCGCAGTTCAGCAGCAACACGACGTGCCGCTGGATTACATCGTCGTGACGATGCCGGGAGACATTCAAACGACGAAGGTCCGGTCAATTTCGGAAACGGTCGAGGTCCGACAGCAGGGCGATCCACCGAGCTTATTGTGCCTGGCGGATGCCCCCGAAGCCACGGCGGAAACGGCGGTCCCGGGACTGGGGGTGCGTGCTCGCATCCATTGCGGTCGCACACCGGCGATCGTGTTCGGATTTCGCAAATTGTGGCGGGCAGTGCAGGAACATGTGCTTTTTCCGTGGGGATGGTAACCGATCGCGACGGTAGTTCGTGTGAGGAGTCGCAGAAATGACGGGACTGACCACAATCATCCTTTGCCTGGCGTCGGCGGCGTTGGGATCGCCTCCATCGGACCAACGAACTGTCACGGTCGACGGCCTGGTCCGCTTGATCGAACACGTCGACGTTCCGGCCCGTGGTGAAGGCCGGCTGGTGAAAGTCGCCGTCCGCGAAGGAACGTCCATTCGACGTGGCGAAGTGCTGGGGCGTTTGGATGACGCTGAAGCCCAGTTGAAAGTGAAACGCGCGGAACTGGAATGGACGCTGGCCAAGGAAAAAGCGGAGAGCGAAAGCGCGATCAAGTCGGCCCGCGTCGTGAAGGACGTCAGCCAGGCAGAGTTTGAACGAGCCCGGTTGGCCAAGCAAACGACGCCCGGCAGCATTTCGCAAAGTGAATTCGGCAAGCTCTGGCTGGAAGCGGAAAAAGCCAACCACGAACTGACGCGACTGCAAGAGGAACAGCAGTTTGCCGTGATCACGTCGCAATCGAAGCAGGTCGAGCTGCAACTCGCGCAACTGGCGCTCGAAGAACGCGAATTCGTCTCGCCGCTGGACGGCGTCGTCGTGCAACTCCATCGGCGGGAAGGGGAATGGGTCCATCCGGGCGATAAAGTGATCCGGGTGGTGCGGATCGACCGCCTGCGTGTCGAGGCGTTTGTCAATCTCCAGGCGAAATTGACGTCGTTGGAAAACGCTCCGGTCGTGTTGCAAGTGGAGTTTCCTGATGTGCCGATCCAGGAATTCACCGGTGAATTGGTCTTCATGAATCCGGAAGCGGATCCGGTGAACGGTCAAATCCGCATCTGGGCGGAGATCGACAACCGGGACCGCCTGCTGCGCCCCGGACAACGCGGGAAGTTGAAGATTTTCCCGAAAGAAAAAGCCGCCGCGGCCGTGCCCGCAGAACCGGCGACTCCCCCAAATGCGTCTCGTTGATTCTGGATTCGACCGTGTCGCAGATTCCCCTCTTTTCGAACGGAGACCTCTCCTGGGAAACGCCGGTGCGGCTGCGGCCCGATTTGCAGATTTCGCCGATTCAACGGGGCAGCTATTCCAAATACGTGATCAAAGACCCCGTCAGCCTCAGCTACTTTGAATTCGACGAACATGAATTCGCGCTGTTGCAGCGACTTGACGGCCGGACCGGCTGGGACGAGCTGCGCCGGTGGTTCAATCGACGATTTCCCCCGTTGAAACTGACGCACCGCGCCCTGCAAGCGATGATCTGGCGGCTGTACCGACAAGGACTGCTGGTTTCCGGAGCGGCGGGCCAAGGGGGGCGCTCGGCCGACCGGGTTCGAAACGAAACGCAGCGTAGCCGCTGGCGAATGTGGAGCCAGCCGTGGGTGATTCGACTGCCGGGATTTGACCCCGGCCCCCTGGTCGACCTGGCGGCGGGACTGTTCGGGTGGGTCTTTGCGCCGGGCTTTGTCGGACTGGCAATCCCCTCTCTGTTGATGATTGTCGCCATGGCCGTTTCGCGGACCGACGCACTGTTCGCCATGGGGCCGACGGCGGCTGAGTTTCTGGCCGGAAAAAATCTGGCAATTCTGGCGGTCGCGGTCGTGGGTGCGAAAATCTGCCATGAACTGGGACATGCGGTGGCGGCAAGACGTTTCGGCTGCGATTGCCATGAAATGGGGATTCTGCTCCTGGCCGGTCTGCCGTCGCTCTACTGCGACGTTTCGGACGCGTGGATGCTGCCGCGGCGCTGGGAACGAATCGTGATCTCGCTGGCGGGCATCTGGGTGGAGTTGCTGCTGGCGGGCACGGCGTTTGTCCTGTGGTTCGCCAGCGTTCCCGGTCTCGTGCATGCTTGCAGTTTCAACGTGATGGTCGCCTGTTCGCTGGGAACGCTCCTGTTTAATGCTAACCCTCTCGTGCGGTACGACGGCTACTACGTTCTGATGGACCTGACCAATGTGCCCAATCTTGGTCAGCGAGCAAACGAGTCGCTCGTGCGCGGATTCGCCCGTTGGGTGCTCGGATCCGACGAACAGCCCCCGCTGGACGAACCCGAATTACCGGGTTGGTGTGTCGCATACGGCGTGGCAGCAGCGATCTATCGCATTTTCCTGACCTGCGCGATTTTGTGGGGACTGCATTGGGTGTTGAAGCCTTATGCCGCCGATGGTCTGTTGGTGATCGTCGTCGCGACGGCAATCACGAGTGCGGCCGTCGGCCTGTCGAAGTCGTCTGCGCAACAATTTCGTCGAGCCGCCGCCCAGGGAGCTTCTGCTTGGCGGATGACGGCGGGGCTGATCATCGCGTCGGGCCTGCTGGCGGGTTGCTGGTTCATTCCGCTGCCGTGGTATGTGCTCGGCGAGGCGTTGCTCGAACCGGCGGACCGGCAGATAGTTACAGCGCAAGTTCCCGGGAAACTGTCGAGTCGAGACGACCCCGGGACGAAGGTCGAAGAAGGAAGCGTGGTCGCGCGGTTGGAGAACCGCGATCTGCAACGGGAGCAGTTGCGCCTGGAAGCGGAACTCAGCACTCAGAATCGGCATCTGCAGACGCTGTTATCACGTCGCAATCAAGATCCACGCGCGAGTGAAGAAATTCCGGGAGCTCAGGCGGCCGTGGCGGCGGTTGAACACCGGTTGACCTATCTTCAGGAAGAAATTCGCCGGCTCGAGTTGCACAGCCCGGTCACGGCCACGATTTATCCCGCGGCCGAGCGCCTGGCAGCACTCAAAGACGACGAATTACCAACGTGGAGCGGCTCACTGCTCGATCCGGTGAACCAGGATGCGTGGGTCGACGCCAATGATTCCTTTTGCCAGATCGGCTCTTCAGAGCGATTGGAAGCGATTGCGGTGCTGGCTCAAGACGACCTCGAAGCGGTGCGCGTCGGACAACGGGCGGATGTTTTCCTGCGCGCCGCGGGACGCAGCCTGCGGGGAGAGGTTGCCAGCATCAGCCGGTTGGAAGCCGACGCGCGCGAAGAATTGACCGTCGCTCGCTTGTTACCTGAAGAGCAGTTACCGGGAGGCCGCCAGCCGCTAACGAAATGGTATCAGGTGCAGATCCGGTGCCTGGAACCTTGTCCGCCGGGAACGGTCTTGCGCAGCCAGGCGAAAGTGCGCATTCAGATCGGGTCGCGCACCCTTGGGGATTGGATCACGTTACAGTTCTACAAGACGTTCCGCTGGCGCGCGTAACGCGTCGGGTCGATCGTCAGCAGAACTGATCGCGTCGAGGCCTGCCCGGGAAACTACGGCAGAAAGACCACGATGCCGCCGAACGTCGCCAGTTCGACGACGGTTCCCGCCACGGCAGCGCACAGGTGATCTTTCAGCACGTGGCAATCGGGGAAGTAAGAACCTTCCAGAATGCCCGGGCGGAGATTTCCCTGATGGTCGTAGGCGGTATAGGCGTCGTCGTGCTTGGCCGCCCAGCAATCAGCCGTGAGTTTGAACGGAGCCATCGGAATGGCGCCGAAAAATTTCACGAAGGAAACTCCCGGCTCCAGGCACGGGTAGCAGACTTCGCCATAGCGCTCGGCGGGGATGTCTTCAAACAACAGCGGCTTGTGCGGAATGAAGATGTATTTGCCGTAGGGCATGTCGTCCACCCAGCCAATCTCAAGCGGCCGAATTCCGACGCTATTCGGCAGTGGGTTGTTTTGCTGCGACTGTTCCAATTCTTCCTGAATGCTGAGAATGGTCCGATGGCTTTCCGGATCGTTCCCCACCATCCGATTCGGACGTGGGTCGCGGCGGATCGTCATCTTCTGCGCGGGGACCGTGAGTCGCAAGAGTTTTGCCGGCGGCAGCACCGGTTCGCTGGCGGGCGGAGGCGGAGCCACTTCATCGAGCGCAGGCAAAGCGATATAGCCGGCGCCTTCCGTGGCGATCGTCGGTTGAAAAAACACTTCTTCGTCGTCATCGCCAATCAGGTCCAGGTCGGATTCGTCCGCCGCGACGGCCAGACTCGACATCACGAGGAACCAGCCAGCCACGACCGCGGCCAATCGACCAAACGGCCGGAGTTGAACGGGTTGATCCAGAGCCATTTTCCATCTCCCGCTGACGGTCGTCGAGGCCTGTTCGATGCGCTCTATTCGCTAGAGACGACACACCACGCCGTAATTCTCATTTCGGCTGAACAGTCATAATCCGTACAACCGCGATGCTATAACCGACAAAAACGCCCTAACCGGAAAAGTCGAGTTGTGCCATGAGGTCCGGCGGCAACAGCAGCCTACGGTGTCCGCCCTGGCCCGACAAATCTCAATTGCTGGATAGCAAGGTCTGGCAAGAGGTTACTGGCGATGGCACAATGGACCCGCACTCGGTGATCACTCGGTTTATGATCCTGAACTGGGCCTTCCTTCGGCGGGGCTGTTCCATGCAAGTGTTTCTCTGGTTTGCCCAGTTTATGCACCGTTGGCGACGCCATGACCAACTGCGGCGTGCCCAGCGCTGGCACGCGCGTCTCGAAACGCAGCCGAGATCGTTGGCACTGGAACCACGACGCGTTCTCAATGGCGCGCCCATCGCTCCGGTTCCCGTGCCGGTACCTGCTCCCACGCATTCACCCGTGGTCGCCGAAGTCGTGGTGAATGCCGGCCAGTTTGCCAATGACGGAAAGGCGGACACCTTTGTCGTCACTCAAACTGCGGCCGGTGACGTCGTCTCGGTCAACGGACAGGTTCAGCAGGTGGTCGCGCCGGGAACCCAACTGATCATTGAAGGTTCCAACGACGCCGATCAGGTGCAGATCATTTCCTCAGACGAGGGAGCAGGGAACGGCACCACGATCGAATTCGTCGGCAACGGCGGTCAGGACACGATGCAATTGGCCGGTTCCGCGCAGTCGGTCGTCCATCAATTCGCGACGGACGGAACAGGGAAGATCGTCATCGATGGAACATCGGTCAGTTACACCGCCGGGGTCTCGGTCTGGGACGCCCTGCAGGTCGGCGAACGGACCTTCGAATTGGACGGAGCGGAAGACCTCGAACTGGATGACTCCTCGACCGCAGGGTTTGACGAAGCACGCGGCCAGTACGGCCAGGACGTGACGTTTGCCGAAACGTCGTCGAAACTGCGCGTTGATGCGGCACAAAATGCGCCGGTTGCCAATCAGGTGACGGTCAACGATCTTGATTCGAGCCTGCAGCGTAATCTGGAAATTGATGGCGATACGGCTGACACGGTCAATCTCGCGGGGAACATCAATCTTCATTCCGGTGACTTGACCGTCACTGCCGGGACGATCGACATCACGGGGCAGATTCAAACTGAGCACGCGGATGTCACGCTGACCGCGACTTCGCAACTGACGATCGCCGCGGAAGCCGGCATCGAAGATCACGGTGGAATGATTGTCGCCGATGCGGGTCCGCAAGGGACGTTGCTCGTCTCGGGCCACCTGGATGTTTCCGATCTGGAGCTGGGGGAAACGGGCGGGGCGATTCATCTGCTCGGAAACCAAGTGCGATTGATCGGGGCCGACGTCGATGCGCGGGGGGATGCCGGAGGGGGCGAGATTCTCATTGGCGGCGACTATCAAGGCAGAAATCCGAATGTGCGGAATGCGTCGCAAACAGTCGTTGATCGCCAGACCACTTTGAATGCAAGCGCCGTCAACACCGGTGACGGCGGCAAAGTGATCGTTTGGGCCGACGAAGCCGCCTGGTATGCCGGAACGACCATCGCTCGTGGCGGAAGCCAGTCGGGCGACGGCGGTTTTGTGGAAACCTCCGGCAAAGCGTATTTGAATGCGTCGGGAAGCGTGGATGCCAGCTCGCCGCACGGCGCCGGCGGAACCTGGCTGCTCGATCCCGCGAATATCACGATCGACAACAACCCCGACACCAACGGAGCCTTTGATTCCGGGTCGCCCAACACGTTCACCCCCACCGGCGACAACGCGATTGCCGACATTGGCACCATTGAAGCGAGTCTCAATTCCGGCACAAATGTCGTGGTGACGACATCGGGGGCGGGTTCGCAGGCCGGGGACATTACGGTCGCCGCCGATATTACGAAATCAGCCGGCAGTGATGCGACGCTGGCCTTGAACGCCGATCATAACATCACCATCAACAGCGGCGTCACGATTTCTTCCACGACCGGCAAGTTGAATGTCGACTTGGAAGCCGCCAACAACCTGGACGCGACCGGATCGATCATCAACACCAATGGCGGCGATTTAACCGTCGTTGCGACGTCCGGCGCGGTCACATTCGGAACGATCAATACCGGTGCGGGCAATCTCACGGCAACAGCGGGAGCCGCCATCACGGATGCCGCCGGTGCGGCTCTCACCGTGGGGGGGCATGCGGATCTGAAGGGATCGTCGATCACGCTGAACAACCCGGCCGCCAATACCTACGGCAGCCTGACCTTCAATTCTGCCGGTGCCGTGACGATTGTTGAAAACGATGCCACGCAATTGACGGGTTTGAATACGGCGAACAGCTTGAGCCTCACTTCGACCGGCGCGATCACCGACGCCACCGGCACGAGTTTGAAAGTCACCAATAGCGCCACGCTGACCGGCGTGGGCATCACCCTGGCCGATCAGGCGACCGATGTCCTTTCGGTGGGCGTCACCGCGACCTTCGATGGCGGGAGCGGAGCAATTGCGATTGGACCCGCGGGTTCAACGAACTTCGGCAACCTGACGTTCAAGAGCACCAACGCCGTCAGCATCCAGGAAGACTCCGCCACCAATCTCATCGGCACCAGCACGGCCAATTCGCTGTCGTTGACGTCGACCGGCGCGATCACCGACGCCGCCGGCGCCACGCTCAACGTGACCAACAACGGCACCTTTAAGAGCGTCGGCGCCGTTTTAGCCGATCAGCCGAACAATATTCTGTCCGTGGGCGGCACCGCGGACTTCGAAGCGGGCACCGGCGGAATCATCATCGGATCGCCGGGAACCGCGAACTTCGGCAGCTTGACGTTCAACAGCACCAGTAACGTGTCGATCCAGGAGAAATTTCCATCCACACAGTTGACAGGTTCCAATACGGCAAACAGTCTCAGCCTGACGTCGACCGGCACGTCCACCGATGCCACCGGCACTACGCTCAACGTGACCAATAACGGGACTTTCACCGGCATCGGCATTACGCTGGCTGATCAGGCGACGGATACGCTCACCATCGGCGGCACGGCCGATCTGGAAGCCAGCAGTGGCGCCATCATCATCGGCCCGGCGGGAACGGCGAATTTCCGGCTCGTTGACCTTTAACTCGACGAATTCGGTGAGCATCCAGGAAGACCTCTGCGACGAATCTCACTGGTTCCAGCACCGCAATTCGCTGTCGTTGACCTCGACCGGCGCGATCTGCGTGACCACCGGCGGCAGCCTCGACGTCACCAACAACGCCACGCTGACCGGCGTGGGCATCGCGCTGGCCGACCGGGCGACGGATGCGCTCACCATCGGCGGCACGGCGGATCTGGAAGGCCGGCAGCGGCGATAATCATCGGCCCGGCGGGAACGCCTCAACTTCGGCAGCCTGACCTTCAACGGCACCAGCGGCAATCGGCATCCAGGAAGACTCCGCCACGAACCTCACCGGTGCGAATACGGCGAACGATCTGAGCCTGACGTCGACCGGCGCGTTACCGACGCCACCGGCGTTGCTCAACGTGACCAATAACGGGACTTTCACCGGCATCCGGCATTACGCTGGCTGATCAGGCGACCGACACGCTCACGGTTGTAGGAACGGCCGACTTCGAATCCGGTAATGGCGCGTCCACAATCGGCCCGGCCGACGCCTGAACTTCGGATCGTTGACGTTCAACAGCACCGCCGTCAGCATCGAACTCCGCGACGAACCTGCCGGTTCCAGCACGGCCAATTCGCTGTCGCTCACGTCGACCGGCGCGTTACCGATGCGACGGGCACCTCGGTGAACGCGATACCAACAACCGGAACCTTCACCGGCGTGGGCATCACGCTGGCCGATCAGGCGACCGACACGCTCACCGCACGGTTGAAGCGGAACGGCTTCGACTTCCAACCGGCAGCGGCGCATGACAATCGGCCCGGCGGGAACCGCGATTTCGGCTCGTTGACCTTTAACTCGACGAATTCGGTCAGTGTTCAAGAAGACTCGGCCACGAATCTCACTGGTTCCAGCACCGCCAATTCGCTGTCGTTGACCTCGACCGGCGCGATCACCGATGCCACCGGCACCAGCCTCGACGTCACTAACAACGGAACCTTCACCGGCGTGGGCGGCACGCTGGCCGACCAGCGACGGATACGCTCACCATCGGCGGCACGGCGGATCTGGAAGCCGGCAGCGGCGCTGTCATCATCGGCCCGGCGGGAACGCAAGATTTCGGCTCGTTGACCTTTAACTCGACGGTGGTCGGTGTTCAGAAGACTCGGCCACGAAGATCTCACTGGTTCCAGCACCGCCAATTCGCTGTCGCATTGACAGCCTCGACCGGCGCGATCACCGATGCCACCGGCACCGGCCTCGACGTCACTAACAACGGAACACCGGCGTGGGCATCACGCTGGCCGACCAGGCGACGGATACGCTCACCATCGGCGGCACAGCAGATCTAGAAGCCGGCAGCAGCGCCATCATCATCGGCCCGGCGGGAACCGCGAATTTCAAGCTCGATGACCTTTAACTCGACGAATTCGGTCAGTGTTCAAAGACTCCGCGGCGCCACGGTCACCCCAGTTCCGGCTGCGCCAGGCCAGCGCCAACGCTTCCGTGGGCGCCGGCATTCGCCGATGCCACCGGCGCTGACCTCGACGTCACCAACAACGCCACGCTGACCGGCGTGGGCATCACATGGCCGACCAGGCGACAGATACGCTCACCATCGGCGGCACGGCGGATCTGGAAGCCGGCGGCGGCATCGTATCGGCCCGGCCCGGGAACCCGCCAACTTCGGCAGCCTGACCTTCAACAGCACCAGCAACATCAGCATCAGGAAGACTCGCACGAACCTCACCGGTGCGAATACGGCGAACAGTCTGAGCCTGACGTCGACCGGCGCGATTACCGACGCCACCGGCGTTGCTCCAACGTGACCAATAACGGGACTTTCACCGGCATCGGCATTACGCTGGCTGATCAGGCGACCGACACGCTCACGGTTGGCGGAACGGCCGACTTCGAATCCGGTAGTGGCGCGATCACAATCGGCCCGGCCGGCGCGCGAACTTCCGGATCGTTGACGTTCAACAGCACCAACGCCGTCGGCATCCAGGAAGACTCCGCGACGAACACCATGATTCCAGCACGGCCAATTCGCTGTCGCTCGCGTCGACCGGCGCGATTACCGATGCGACGGGCACCTCGGTGAACGTCACCAACAACGGAACCTTCACCGGCGTGGGCATCACGCTGGCCGATCAGGCGACCGACACGCTCACGGTTGACGGAACGGCCGACTTCGAAGCCGGCGGCGGCACCTTGATCGGCCCGGCAGGAACCGCGAACTTCGGATCGTTGACGTTCAACAGCACCAACGCCGTCAGCATCCAGGAAGACTCCGCGACGAACCTCACCGGTTCGGCACGGCCAATTCATGTCGTTGACCTCGACCGGCGGCGATCACCGTCTGCGCCGGCACCGCTCAACGTGACCAATAACGGACCTTCACCGGCATCGGCATCACCTAGCCGATCAGGCCCCGAGACGCTCACCGTCGGCGGCACCGCCGGTTGGAAGCCAGCAGTGGCGCCATCATCATCGGCCCGGCGGGAACCGCGAACTTCGGCAGCCTGACGTTTAACTCGTCGAATTCGGTCGGTGTTCAAGAAGACTCGGCCACGAACGCCACCGGTTCGAATACGGCAAGCAGTCTCAGCCTGACCTCGACCCGGCGCGATCACCGACGCCACCGGCGCCCAGCCTCGACGTCACCAACAACGCCGCGCTGACCGGCGTGGGCATCTACGCTGGCCGACGGGCGACGGATACGCTCACCATCAGCGGCACGGCGGATCTGGAAGCCGACGCCATCATCATCGGCCCGGCGGGAACGGCGAATTTCCGGCTCGTTGACCTTCAACTCGACGAATTCGGTCAGTGTTCAGGAAGGTCGGCGACGAACCTCACCGGTTCCAGCACCGCCAATTCGCTGTCGCTCACATGTCCGCCGCGATCACCGACGCGACCAGTACCTCGCTCAACGCGTGACCAACGATGCCACGCTGAACGGCGTGGGCATCACGCTGGGCGATCAGGCCACGGATACCTTGACCGTCGGCGGCACCGCCGATCTGCAAACCAACGGCAGCGCGTCGATCGGCCCGGCAGGAACGGCGAACTTCGGCAGCCTGACCTTCAACAGCACCAGCGCTGTCAGCATCCAGGAAGACTCGGCCACGAACCTCACCGGTGCGAATACGGCGAACAGTCTGAGCGTGACGTCGACCGGCGCGATCACTGATGCCACCGGCGGGTAAGCCGACGTGACCAACGATGCCACGCTGACGGGGGTGGGCATCACGCTGGCTGATCAGGCCACGGATACCTTGACCGTCGGCGGCACCGCCGATCTGGAAGCGGGGACTGGAGCGATCATCATCGGCCCGGCGGGAACCGCGAACTTCGGATCGTTGACGTTCAACTCGACGAATTCGGTCAGCATCCAGGAAGACTCCACGACGCAGTTAACCGGTTCCAGCACGGCCAATTCGCTGTCGCTGACGTCGACCGGCGCGATTACCGACGCCACCGGCGCGTTGCTCAACGTGACCAGCAACGGAACCTTCACCGGCGTGGGCATTACGCTCATGATCAGGCGGCGAGATGCCCTCTGCATCGGCGGCACCGCCGATCTGGAAGCCAGTAGTAGCGCGTCACGATCGGCCCGGCAGGAACGGCGAACTTCGGCAGCCTGACCTTCAACTCGACGAATTCGGTCAGCATCCAGGAAGACTCGGCCACGAATCTCACTGGTTCCAGCACCGCCAATTCGCTGTCGTTGACCTCGACCGGCGCGATCACCGATGCCACCGGCGCCAGCCTCGACGTCACCAACAACGCCACGCTGACCGGCGTGGGCATCACGCTGGCCGACCAGGCGACGGATACGCTCACCATCGGCGGCACGGCGGATCTGGAAGCCGGCAGCGGCGCCATCATCATCGGCCCGGCGGGAACCGCCAACTTCGGCAGCCTGACCTTCAACAGCACCAGCGCTGTCAGCATCCAGGAAGACTCCGCCACGAACCTCACCGGTGCGAATACGGCGAACAGTCTGAGCCTGACGTCGACCGGCGCGATTACCGACGCCACCGGCGCGTTGCTCAACGTGACCAATAACGGGACTTTCACCGGCATCGGCATTACGCTGGCTGATCAGGCGACCGACACGCTCACGGTTGGCGGAACGGCCGACTTCGAATCCGGTAGTGGCGCGATCACAATCGGCCCGGCCGGCGCCGCGAACTTCGGATCGTTGACGTTCAACAGCACCAACGCCGTCAGCATCCAGGAAGACTCCGCGACGAACCTCACCGGTTCCAGCACGGCCAATTCGCTGTCGCTCACGTCGACCGGCGCGATTACCGATGCGACGGGCACCTCGGTGAACGTCACCAACAACGGAACCTTCACCGGCGTGGGCATCACGCTGGCCGATCAGGCGACGGATACACTCTCGGTGGGCGGTACCGCGGACTTCGAAGCGGGGACTGGAGCGATCATCATCGGCCCGGCGGGAACGGCGAACTTCGGATCGTTGACGTTCAACTCAACGAGTTCGGTCAGTGTTCAAGAAGACTCCGCCACGAACCTCACCGGTTCGAATACGGCGGAAACTGCTCGGATCTGGTCCGTGAGTGATGTCACGCAATCGCTGGGTTCGTCGGTAACAGTAGAGACTTTCGCCGTCACTTCTGATGCCGGGAATATCGTGTTGGCGTCGGATCTCAATGACGTCGATAATTTTGCAGCACAAGCGACCAATCTTGGCGCCGGCGGGAAGACCGTCGATTTTGTCGATCTCGACGGGTTCAATGTTGCGAATCTGGCGGTGGACGGGGCATTTCCGACCGTGCAAGGCATCAATGTCACCACGCAAAATGGAAGCACGATCCGGTTGCGGTCCGGCGGCGACATCACGCAAGACAGCGACGCGCCGGTCATCGCCGATCAACTCGCAGCGCAAGCCACAGGCGATATTGATTTGTGCATGGCGCCGAACGATGTCAATACGCTGGCGGCCAAGGCCGGCGGGAATGTTTCATTCAAAGACGCCAATACCTTCACGCTGGGGACAGTGATTGATGATGGTTCCGGGACGTTGACGGCTCCCATCACCGGCGTGAGCGGCATCGACATCGATCTGATTGCCAACGATTCGCTGGTGGTGAACATCGCCATCAACACCACCGGGAAAGTGCGATTGATTTCGCTCAACGGCTCGATCACGCAGACCGCCAGCATCACGGCGCAGTCGCTGGCCGTGCAGGCCCGCGATTTTGTGGATCTCTCGACGCAAATCAACCACGTCGATGTCTTCGCGGCGACGGCGACCTTGCAACATGTCTACTATCGCGATGCGGACGCGGTGACGATCGGCCAGGTCCTCAACGATACCGATTGCCCCGATGTGGTCGATGTCACGGGAGTCACTGCGGGAACCCATGTGGAGATTCGTGGAGGAACCAGTATTGTCGTCAATCAACAAGTCAGTGCCGGTGATGCCGTCCGCCTGCTCGCCGACAATGGCACGGTGACGCAGAGTGCGACGGGCGTCATCTCAGCCAATCAGCTCAGCGTGCAGGCCTTCGGGACGGGCAGCCTGATTGATTTGAACAATGCGACGAACAACGTCCGAAATTTCGTCGCGACCACGCTGGGAGACATTGACTTCCTCAATAAGGGCACGCTGACGATCAACGCGGACGCCGGTGGGGCCTTCGTCACGAGTCCAGTGACGGGGGTGACGGCCACAGGCGGCGGCGATGTCTCCATCCAGACGAACGACAACACGTCCGGCGATGGGGATTTGACGGTGCTTCAGCCGATTAATTCCACCGGAGCGACGTTCGGCACGATCACGCTGACCGCGGAGGACTCGGTTGTTCTGTCGGCGAATGTCGGCAACTCCAATACGCCTTCGGTCCTCGTCACCGCTCAAAACGGGAGCATTTCGCAGACGACGGGCCTGGTCGCGGGCGATGCGGTCACGATGACGGCGGGAACATCGATCTCTCAAACGGGAGCCCAGATCGAGGGAAACAACACGGTCGAGTTGTCGGCAGGAACCAGCATTACGCAATCCAGCGGCACGATCACCGCCGCCGACATCTCGCTTGACGCCGGAACCAGCATTGCACAGAACACCAACAGCGAGATCACGGCGACCAACGGCGTTACTCTGACCGCGGGAACCGATATTTCCCAGTCGGCCAGCAGCATCGCGGGAACCAACACGGTCGACTTGACGGCCGGCGGCGACATTACGCAGTCGAGCGGCACGGTGACTGGAAACATCGTCACCCTGCAAGCGGGGGCCGATATTGCTCAAGACACCAACAGCGCGATCACCGGAAACACCAGCGTGACGATGACGGCCGGCGGAAGCATCACGCAATCGGCCAGCCAGATCACCGGCCCCACCGTTACGCTCACCGCGGGTTCGTTCATTGGCGCCACCGGGGCGATCATCGGCTTGTCGGCTCAACAATACAACGACGGCACGGCGCCGGGCAGCACGCCGAATTTCGCCGATTGGACGACGCTCCTCAACGACAATGGCAATGAGATTCAAGTCAATACGAACGCCTTGACGGCGACCGCCAGCGGAGGCGACGCTCGGATCAACGTCAATCCGTTGACGACCAATGTGGAAATCACGATCACGGCGGCGGGCAACGTGATCTTGACCAGCCTCAACGCCAACACCGGGACGTTGAATGCGAATCAGATCACGGCGGGACAGAACATTCTGCTGTATACCGAATCGAACAGCGTGGCTCTCGGCTCGCTGTACACGCTGCAAACAACGGCGAATTCACTCGTGGTCGATACTGGCGGTACGCTCAGCCAGTTGTCGAACTATCGCATCGCCACGGGAAACACGGCGAGCAGTCCAACCAATGTCCTGTTGCAACTGTTGCCGAACGGCATTTTCCCCACCAATCCGCCCGCCGACGCCTCGACCAATGGCGGCTTGAGCGCGATCTACTCCGATTACAACTTCTTTCAGGTGCAATCGCCTTATCCCTCGCCGAACGAAGCGGTGATCCGCCCGATGCAGGACAATTCCATCACGGCCCGCTACGGTATTGCGGGAGAAACCGGCTGGCACAACACGATTGATTGGGGGGATGGCACGGCGCCCCAGACCGACCCCACCGGTCCCGATGGCGCTTTGCCGCAGCAGGCCGGTGGCGGAGTTTACACCTATTCGCATCTGTACCAGACCACGGCCGATGCGACTTACAACGTCAATCTCACCGTTTCCGTCGATCAATCGATCAGCCTGGCATCGCATGTGGGAACCGACGCTCCGACCTTCTATCTGACGCGCGTGCTGGAAACCAAGGTGGTGGTCAATACCGTCCCTCCGCCGCCGGTCTTCTTCATGTCGCCGGATCTCGCGCCCCCCACGCGCGTCGAAGTCTTCTACGTGCAGCCTGCCAGCGCCACGCCGCCGATGACGGCCGCCCAGGCCGAGCTCAAGCTGGTCGAGTCGTCAACCGCGGTCGCGGAAAAGCGACGATTCCTCCAGTTGTGGCTGGTTCCGGAAGACAATACCGAAGAGGTTGCCATTCCCGTCTCGTCCGACGGCATCAAGGCGCTTAACAAAGAGATCGATCTGGAAATTCTGCAGGGCGATCGCTTGATCGAGACATTCAAGACGCTGCCGGACGGCCGTTATCGTCTGATGCTCTACCGCACGTTGGGAGACGAAGTGCTCGACGAGAGGACGGTCTTGGAGACAGTCATCACCAACGGCGTTCCCAGCAATCCGCTCGATGAAGTGATCGAACAACTGCGTCGTCAGTTGGATCGCGAGAGCGAGTCCGAAAACGATGAAAAAATTCCCGGCGGCGCGGAAATTGAATTCATTGAGACGCCGGCCGCGCCGGAGGTCAGCCATTCGGACGACGCCCAGGGATCCGGTCCCTCGTCCGCGGCAGCGGTGGGCCTGCTGGGGAGTACCTGGAACGCCCTGAAGAGCCATCCCGATCGAAAACCGGATCCGTCCCGCCGACAAGTGTTAAGTCGCTAGGCAACTCACCCAAGGTGCAACAGCTTCCCTCAGCGATGCGACACAATTCGGCTAAGGCCGGTTGAGCCAGTCCAACCGAATTTGAAATCAGGCCAGGATTTGCGTTCCGTTCCAGCTCCCCAATTCCTCGCGGATGCAGATTAGGCAGCCGGATCGTTTCGATCCGCCGGAGTTGTCCCAAAGCCCGGGGAATTTGGTTGCAACCGGACAGAAAAAGTCGCTATCTTCGATCGTCCACCCCAATGCAATGCTCAGTAAAAATCGCCAGGAAACGAGGACGGCTTCCAGGAGAGAATCCCGTATCAAAACGCGGACTGGGCTGCAGTTGCGGATCGATTGCGCTTGGCTTGAGGTCGCTGGCGGAGATTCTCGACTCCGGAATGAAACCGTTGTCGATTTGACGACTTGGGGATGTTGTTGTGCTCATTTGCCATCAGTGCCGCCAGAAACTGACTGACTCGGCGTTAGCCGTCGGACGCTGCTCCGCCTGCGGCGTCGAGATCGCAGCACACGTGAAGGTAACGACCCCCTTGGGAACTTTCGAGCCGGCGGACCGATCCCCATTTTCCGCAGCTGAGGTCGAAGAGAATTCCGATCAAGCGCTGGAGACGCACGCGGCGGCGGGCCCCCCGGACACGATTGCCTCCGAGTCGATCGAAGAAAACGACGCGGGGATGACGGCGGAATCGGCGCTCCCTGAGCCGATGCGCACACTCGACGCTGATCAGACGCTGGGGATGGATGACGAACTTCTGCCGGCGCAGGCCGGCGATGCCACGTACATCGAGGGTGCCGAGGCCGGGGAAGCCGTCGATCCGGATCGCACATTGGGCATGAACGACGAGCAACTGCCCCCCGTCGATGATGGGGGAGCCACGTTTGTTGAAGCCCCGATCTCCTCGCCGGGGCGGGCGTCACAGCGTGCGCAGAACCTGGATCCTGACCGTACGTTCGGGATGAACGACGAAGAACTGCCGCCGCAGGCCGGCGATGCGACCATGATTGAAGCGCCGTCTCCCGCGGCACAGGGAGCAGGCACCGAAGTCAGCGACCCTCAGGAAACGCCAGGACTGTCGAGTGCACCACGGCGCAGCCTCCCGAGCGAATCGAAACTGGTCATCCATTCTCGTTCGTTGTCGCGGCGCGAATCCCAGGTCGCTCCGCCCGATCGGCCTGACTATGAAATCGTGAAAAAACTTGGCGAAGGGGGGATGGGAGTCGTTTGGCTGGCGCGGCAAGCCTCGCTCAATCGTGAAGTGGCGATCAAGCAGATTCGGCTGGACAAACTGAAGTCGACCGCCGCCCGCAGTCTCGAGCGGGAACGCCAGGCGTTTTTGGCCGAAGCCATTGTCACCGGCCGACTCAGCCATCCCAACATCGTTCCCATTCATGACCTGGGAACCGATGACGACGGCAGCCTGCTGTATTCGATGAAAAGCGTCAGCGGCGTGTCCTGGGATAAGGTCATCGGCAGCAACACGCTGGAACAAAACCTCGAGATTCTCAGCAAAGTCTGCGACGGCATTGCCTACGCCCACGGACATGGCGTCGTGCATCGTGATTTGAAGCCGTCGAACATCATGGTGGCGGACTTTGGCGAAGTCCTCGTGATGGACTGGGGGACCGCGCTGCCGCTGGCCCGCTTTCCCAAACCCATGGACAACATGGCGACCGCCGGGCGGGCCGGAACTCCCGCATACATGCCGCCCGAACAGGCGGAAGGCGATCTCGCCAAGATCGGACCCTACAGCGACATTTATCTGCTGGGGGCGATTCTGTTTGAAATCGTCACGGGAGTGCCGCCGCATCCCATGCGAGCGGAAAACGGCGGTTCGCTCACCACGCGCGAACTGCTGCAAAACGCTCAAACGAATCGAATTGTCAGCACGAGCGCTTCCGGAGAACTGCTCGACATCGCCCGCAAAGCCCTCGCATCCTCTCCCGACGACCGCTATCGCACCGTTGCAGACTTCCAAGAGGCGCTGAAAAGCTATCAGCGCCATTCCGAAAGTGTGCAACTGACGATGCAGGCTCGGCAGGACCTGGACGATGCCCGGCAGTCCGCCGATTATTCCCGCTTCGCCAGCGCCGTGTTCGGCTTTGAAAACGCGCTGAAATTCTGGGATGCCAACTCGACTGCACAAACAGGGCTCGTCGACGCACGGCTTGATTATGCAAATGCCGCTCTCCAGAAGCAGGATTTCGATCTCGGTCTGACGCTGGTGGATGACACCCGTCCGGAATATGTCGAGGTCCACAAACAATTGATCGCCGGTCGCGAGGATCGCCGCCGGCGCATCGCCCGTTTGCGCACCGCCCGTTGGACGGTTGCCAGTCTGGCGGTGTTGTTGCTCGCCGGCGGGCTGACTTTCGGCACGGTCATTTATCGTCAGCGCGAAGGGCTCAAACTCCAGGTGATTGAAACCGATCGCCAGCGGGGAATCGCGGAAGAGAATGAGAAAACCGCCCAACGCAATGAAGTCGAAGCGCTCAAGCAGAAACAATTGGCGGAAGACAATGAGCAGATCGCCAAAATCAACGAAATCGAGGCGGTGAAGCAGAAACGCCTCGCCGAGGAAAACGAGAAAACCGCCCAGACGAACGAAGCGGAAGCCATTAAGCAGAAACGTCTGGCGGAAGAGAATGCCGAGATCGCCCGGCGAAACGAAGCCGAAGCGGTCAAGCAGAAGGCCATCGCCGAGGAGAACGAGCGGATCGCGCAAGCGGAGAAAGCGAAAGCCGAGGCGGCCGCTGAAGCCGAGCGATTAGCAAAAACGGCCGCGATTCGTGAATGGTATTACTCGCAAATCAATCTGGCCGATCAGCAGATCGCCCAGAACGCGTTTGACGGCGCCCGAGAGATCCTGCGACAGATCGATCTGAAGCTCTCCGCCGAAAAACAGCTCGCAGTCCAGACGCAGCAGCAGGGACAGCCGGTTCCTGCCGGCCTGATTCAGGAAATCGGCTGGGAATTCCAACGGCTGAAATACCTGTGCGACCTGGCACATGACGAACTGATCTCCCCGGGACCGGACCGGGTCGCTCTGACGGCTGTGGCGGCATCGCCCCGGCAATTGGCGACAGCCGATTTGCGCGGAACCGTGCAGCTCTGGAACTCAGAGACACGCAAGCCCAACGGTGCGCCCTTGAAAGTTTCCGGCCAACCGCAGGCGCTGGCGTTTTCACCAGACGAGGCTTTGCTTGCCGTCGGCACGAATGACGGCGTCATATCGCTTTGGGATGCGCAAACCGGTGAATCGCGGGGTTTGCTGAAAGGCCATGAGGACGCCGTCACGCGGCTGCTGTTCTTGCCGGAAGGTCCGTTAGTGAGCGCCTCGCGCGATCACACGGTGCGTGTCTGGGATCCCGTTCGACGCGACACCGTTTCGGTGCTCAAGGGGCACGTTGACGCGGTGCTCTCGTTGGTGCGCTTGGAAGATGCAGGGGGGCGGACCTTGGGATTGCTGTCGGGTGACAGCAATCGCGGAGAAGTCCGTTATTGGAAAATGGCCCCCCCGGGGGAAACCTGGCCTTCGGTCTCCGTCCTGAATAACGAAGAATCCGCGGTGAGCGCGCTGGCAGCGCAGATTTCCAAATCCGACGGCGACAGCCTCTTCGTCTTCGTCGGCAGCGACGACGGCAGTTTGAAAGCCATGCGCTACAGCCTGAAGTCCATCGAGACGGCGCTGCGCGAGGCACGCGACGGAAAGCCCGTGCCGGCCAAAGCCGCGGTGATGCTGACGCGGGATTTCTCGGAACGGCATCGCGGCGGAATCACCGGATTGCTCATCGACCCCTTGACGCAGCAATTGATCAGTTCCAGCCGAGACAACACGATCCGCAGCTGGAACATCCAGGAGGCGGCCTTGATCAATGAAGGCCGCAGTCTGCTCGTCAATACGTTGCGCGGTCATGGAAATGCCATTGTTGATTTGGCGGCATGGCACGATGACAAAGCCAGGATGACGTGGTTGCTGACCGCCGGCGCGGATGGGACGGCAAGGCTTTGGAATCCGCAGGTTTCGTTGGAAGTCGTCACGCTCGGCGGTGAAACCCTGGACCGGGACACCGGCTACGGCGACATTCTCTCCCTGGCCGCTGGCGGGCCCCTGGCCGATCGCATCATCGGCGGTTCCCGCAACGGCGTCACCACCATCTGGGACGTTCCTCGCCATGTTGACGACGTTCGTAAACGTCCGCCGGTCACGCTGCGCGAAGGGCATCGTTTTCAAACGCAGTCAGCGGTCTTTTTGCAAGATCTGCTGATCACCGTATCGTTCGACGGCACCGCCGTCGCCTGGGATCGTCAAACCGGCGCCATGGTTCACGGCTGGCGTGACGTCGGTTTTTCCGGCTTGCTCGCCGGCTCTGCCGATGCGCGATTTGTCGCGACGGAATTCGCGCCGCCGGAGAAATCCGCGGACAATTTGCAGCTTTGGTCTCTGGTGGACGATTCGAACGCCCCCGGCGTGCGCCGAACCTTTGCGGTCGGGCAGACCATCAAACGTGGGAACCGCCAGATCGCGGATCAGCCTGCGTGTGCGGCGTTTTCACCGAGTGGAGCGCGGCTGGTCGTGGGAACGGAAAACGGGTTCCTGCAGACCATTGACCCCGTGACCGACGTACTCACTCGACCAATTTCGGCACATCCGCTGGCACAGGATTCGCAATCGCCGGTCCCCGAAAGCGTGACGGGCGTGGCGTTTCTCGGAGAGCACGAACTGGCCTCCGTCGGACTCGACGGCGCGCTCCGATTCTGGACGATTTCGGCGGCCGGCGAACTGGCCGCGCACCCCACACGCAAAGAACTGCTGCACGTCGATGCAGGCGTCGTGCATCGGGTCAAACGGATTGCCGCTTCCGCTGACGGACGGCGCGTGGCGACCTGGGTCAAGCCAGGCAATCGCGATGGCAAACCCGACCCGAAATGCTCGCAGATCTGGATCAGTGATTTGACGGAGACGGCTGCAGTTCCGCGGATCAAGCTTCAACCCTGGCAAGCGAACGGAGGGATCGAAGAGAAGGTTCTTTCGATGTCGCTCTCTGCCGATGGGCAGAACGTCTTGGCGGCGGTGGAAATGCCGATCGCCGAGGAAGGCCGCCAACAAAAACGAAGAATTGTACTCCGCGAATGGTCCCTATCGGATGCGAATCACGTCCCGCAGTCTCGTGAGGTCCTGGCCACTTCGCGCGGATTTGATTTTGATCAAGCCGCTTATCTGCCAGGACAGGTCAATCAAGTGGCCTTGTTGAGCAATTCACTCACCTACATTCGCAAACGAGCATCAAGGCAAGACAATTTCGACGAGCCTCCGGTCGCCGTCTACGGCCCGGTCGTCGCCTTGCAAGCGTGCGACTTATCGCACGACGGAAAACTCGCGGTGACCGCCTCGGACGAGTTGGCGGCTCCCGAAGATTCTCAACGCGGGCCACGTCTTCACGGCGAAATCCGCTTATGGGACGTCAGCGGAGCCGACGCCCGTCGGATCGGTCAGTTTCTCCTGGAAGGAACGGTCCAGGCCGTCGCGATCTGCCCGACCGACTCAAACCTGTTGCTGGTCGGCGGTCGACTGCCGTCCGCACAAGGTGAGCCGGGCTACGTGGGGGCGCTGTATCGCTGGAATGGAAATCGTTGGGAACTGGAACAACAGTTGAAGGGACATCCGCGCGGAATCATTCGCGCGCGGTTCTCCGCAGACGGGCAGCGGCTCTTTACCGCCAGCGTCGACGGCACCGTGCGGTTGTTTAAGAAGCAAGGAGCGGCCTTCGAAGAACAGCAGCCCATCGTGTCTCTCAGTGATCCCAGCCGACAAGAGATGGCGCTTCAGGATCTTGTAGCCGCCGATCTCAGTGACAACGGCCATTGGCTGGTCGCGGCGGATAAAAACGCCGCGGTTGTGATCGATGTGGCCACGGGAAACAGCCTGTTGAAACAAAAGTTGCAGGGGCATTCGCGCGACATGACCGACGTCCGCTTTGCCTCTCGAAACGACGTTCAAGCACCCGAGCGTCTGTGGACGACCAGTCTCGACGGAACGGTCAAATTCTGGGCGGTCTCCATCGACGAGAGCAACTCGGCAGGAGAACAGTCCGGCACCGCCATACCTCGATCACTGCTGACGTTGCGCGGTCATCAGGGGGGAGTCCTGGCCATGACGCCGTTGCCGAACGGCGGGGTCGTGACCGCCGGCACGGATGGGCGAGTCATCCTCTGGCCGATTCACTCGACAACGACGGCCGAGTAACCCGCTCCGCCGTTCGATCGGTCGGCCGTTACGGAATCATCATGCTCCAATAGGCCTGGCACTGACCGCATCGGACAGTTTTTAAGGAAGTTCCACTGCGGTTTCATCGGCAATTCATTGATGAACTACGGCCCCTCGAATGCCGGATTAAAAAAGAACTCCTGAGGCGGCCCCCCAGGAGTTCTTGACTTCGTCGGGCAAGAGCTGCAAATCTCTTCGACGACCTTGCAGTTACAAACCGTTCCGCCGCAGCAAGATCACCAGGAGAGCGATAATCAGAATCACTCCCAACCCGCCACTGGGATAATATCCCCAGCCCCGGCTATGCGGCCACGTGGGAATGGTTCCAATCAGCATTAACACCAGCACGATTAATATGAGAAGTTCGATCACGACGTCACGACCTCTTCATTTAACGGCCCAGCATCTTCGCCACAATGTAGATCACAATCGCCCCCACGACCCCACCCCCCGCCAGCAGGTAAATCAATGAATATTCAGCGGCGGCGACGACGGGCAATAAGACGAGCATGGTATCCATAATGCACTCCTTCTAAAGAATCTCAGATTTAGCCCATGCGGGATGTAAAAGCAGTTTTCATGCCGTTCGAAAATACGACCCGAATCGTCGATTGCTCGTCAGTTCCTGTGTGCTCGTCGATCAACGTGCCCGGCGGCCGATCAGCCAAAAGACAGCAAGCAGAGCGCCGCGCGCGTGAGAGGACCGGAGCATCCCCGTTGAGAACCAGGGTTGCGGTTGTCGCTCAAGGATTCTTTGACTGCCCCGTCTTTTCAGCGACCTTCGAAATTCAGAACGCTACCGGAATCCGGACCACTCTTGTGGTGACGATACGACGGAAACCCCGAGATGTCGGCGAATCAACGTTTCGGCACATGAAATCGTTCGTTGCGAATTTGGTAATCAGGGAATCTCGGCAGGGAATTTGCGTAATCTGCGATTCGTGTCGATCAACAAAGAAAAGGAACAGGAAATATGCATCGCGAGCGCCGACTCAAGAATGATTTGCAGGCACCATTTTCCACGCCGGCACTGGCCCGCAACGCGGAACCGTGGCAAGTTCTGGCGGCGGGTGCGGCAGTTCCGTTGGGGGTCGCCATCGCGGCGGCTTACACGAGCAGAACTTGTCCCACCGAGAACGTCGCCAAAACAGCATGGATCGCCCTGGCGATTGTCGGCTCGGCCGCCGTGATTGCTGCTGCCGCGGCGACCCGCCGGATTTATGCCTGATGTCTCTGCCGCATGCTGACTGGCTGATCCCCAATCACCGTGAGCATTTTTGACACAGGTCACTGGATCACTCTTGACTACCTGGTGGATTTCAGGTCATCGACCTGGTCAAACTCACGACAAGCATCAGCGCCGCAAATTCTTTTCAGCACAGGCGTTGCGATGCGATCCGGCAGTTTCCCCCGGAAATTTCTTGCTGGCACATTTTTCGCTAAAGTCGATGTCACTCTGTCGGCCGATAGGCCACCGGCTTTTCTCTTAAGAATGGAGTTCGACATGCTGGTCCTTTCACGGAAGATCGAAGAAAAGTTGCTGCTGAACGGAAACATCGAAGTTCGCATTCTGGAAATCAAAAAGGGTCGTGTACGAATCGGAATCGAGGCTCCGCGAGAAATCGCCATCGAACGCATGGAGTTATTGCCAGCAGCGCTCGCGGCGGAAGTCTCAAGTTTTGAACCCTGCCTGTCGGCAACATAACCGGCCTTCTCGACCGGCAGAACATTAAGCCCGGGGCGCCCACCGGAGACCGACTCTTGCGTCTCTGGTCGGCGGCTCGGGCTTTTTATGCTCATTCAGTACGAATTGAGCGCAGAAAGAAGGCCCGCATGACGCGGGCCTTCCCCCAGAACTCAGCCATTGACTACCTCGATGCCGGCACCGGAGCGGCTTCCGCCGGCGGCGGTGGCGCAGTCGTCGAAGGGGCAGCGTTGATCGTCGAGGATTGGTCGTAGGTTCCGTAGTTTGCGGTCTGCTGTCCGGAATAGCCGGTCGTACCGCAGCACTGAGTGACTGGGGCGGCATAAGCGGCGGTCTGATAACCGGCATTGCAGGAGTTGTAATAGGCCGGCGCACAACAGCGATGCCTGCGCGCCCGCCGACAACCCGCCTCGCCAGTCGTCGGCACAACTAATAAGCCTCCCAGCAGTAACGCCGCAGTCGCCAAGCCCATTCTCTGTCGTAATGTCATGCTTTTCTCCTTCTAAGACTTTATTTCATTGGACGATAATGCACACAAGACGGTGAGCATTAGCAAGTGTCTTAAGGCGGTTGCAATTAACGTTCCGTTCGGAACGGTTCAAGGAGTTAATCGCGTATCCACGAGAACTCCAAAATGATAAAAGCCGTGGCCACCCATTTGTCTGGCGAGATCGGCCACGCCAGCGGCGGTCTGTGAATCGCTCACGTCAATCACAATCGCTGAATGACCGGATTGCAATTCGGCGATCCCGTCTTTGAACACATCCTCCGTGCTCTCTCCCCAGAGGGAACCTTCCATCATCTTGGTCCACTGTTCAATCCCCGCTTCCCCCTGAAACACGGCCACTTGCGACTCACTGAACCCGCGTTCCATCAACGTGAGGACAAAGGAACGGGCGGCAGCGTCATCATCGACAAACCCAATGATGTGACCTGGTGGCTTCAATTCACCGGCAGGTTCCGTTGGCATCATGAACTCCTTGATCTGTGCTGAATCAAACGAGTCGGTAATCTTGCCGAGTTAGCACTTCGCATACCATTTTGTCGGTGAAAGTGAGCGAAGCGACGCTCGGCACGAATCCTGCAATCGATAGCTTCGACGCAGGCGTGGTTCGCCCGCGGTGGCGTGAAACGCACGGTTTGTCTCGAATCTTTGACATTTCCTTACCTTTCGGGCCTGAAGTGAGCGTTGAAATGCTGATCGAACAAGATTTTCAGTGCGACGGCTTGTCGTCTCAGGCGTGCATCTGTGTTGGTCATCGCCCCGGCAGCGGAGTCGATGAATGGGACGTCTGGCAGGCAGAAGTCAACGAACTTGGGCAGATCGTTTCTCTCATCTCATTGTTAGATCACACGCGCCGGCAAGAATGCTTGTCGCTGGCACGATTAATCGGTGACCAACTGGCCCAACCCGTCTATCTGATTCTGCCTAATCATGACCTCGAACTAATTCAACCCGCGTTGCCTGAGTAATCCGGTTGTCAAATGACGACGCCCCGGCCATTCCGGGGGCGTCGTACGGCAGCGAGTCAGTCCGCGATTAAGCACTTACCTACGACGTTGTTCGATTCCATCGGCTCGGAAAGCGTCGCGCCGTGCTCACGTAGTATCCGAACGGCGTCTGGATAGCGGTCGCCCGCCCGGACCGTGACCACGATTCGTCCCAATTGCAGTTCTGATGAGTAAAAGCTGGCTTCTTCCTCAGACATGCCAAGAACTGAGCAAAGGCGCGCCGACCCCGCTCCTGCTGCCGCACCGGCGGCAGCGCTGGCCATCAAGCTGCCCAGCAATCCCCCTGCGACGACAGGCCCAATCGCGGGCAATAAACCCGCTGCAATCCCTAACGCCCAAAGCCCTCCGACTCCGGCCCCGGCCGCCGCACCGGCGACGGCTCCGCTGGCGGCGTGTTCCGAGGCGGAAGCCTGGTCCGATTCGGGAAAATCCAGATCATCCCATTGAGCCGTCCGCTTAGCGATCACTCCGATGTCGCTGCGAGCAAATCCGGCGGCTTCCAACGCGTTGAACGCCGCATCGGCTTTGTCACGAAGCTCAAATGTTCCAATCGCTACACGTCGATCTGTGGTACGCAAAGACATGACGTTCCTTTCGGTGAATGATTCGGCTCAACCGCCAGTACAAGCTGCTTTTTAAATCACGTTGAGCAATCATCAAGCAGCTTCACGGTCGATCACCGCTTCTCATGGCCGATTATGACTCGCAGCAGCCATAATCCTGACGCTAAATGAGATGATGCAATCGCGATGCCGGAATCGTCTGTCCAAACAGGAATGATGGCCGGGGAAATCAACTGACACCCATTGTTTCCGAAGATCCTGCTGGCACGACTTCTTCGTGAACGAGATCGAACGAGCGATCTTCGCGGAACCGCAATTCAAAGCGATGTCGTCTTCCATCCAAACGAATCTCGACTTCGAAGCGGTCCCAATTAGCGGGAACACACGGTTGGAAATGGATTTTGCGGCGTTCCATTTTCATGCCTAAGATGAACTCCAGCGCGACGCGGTAGGCCCAGGATGCGGAACCTGTGTACCACGTCCAGCCGGCGCGGCCGGTGTGCGGGGCGTGGGAATAAATATCGGCAGCAACGACATAAGGCTCACCGCGATACCGGTTCATGCCCAGAGGCTGATCGGTATGAAGAACCGAGTTAATCATATCGAACAGACGTGTCGCCTGATCGCCGTTTCCCTTGACGGTCAAGGCTTGGATCAGCCAATAAGCGGCATGAGTATATTGACCGCCATTCTCGCGGACGCCGGGCAAGTATCCTTTGATGTACCCCGGTTCGAGGTTCGTCTGATCGAACGGCGGAGCGAAGAGTTTGATCAGACGATCGGGAGTGGAAACCAGCCTTTCGAAGACCGCCTTGAGCGCCTGATCGGTCCGGTCGGATTGCGCTCTGGCCAGCACGGCCCAGGATTGCACGATGGAATCAATTTGGCATTCGTCGTTCAGCCGTGATCCCAAGGGAGTGCCGTCGTCGAAGTAGGCGCGACGGTACCATTCGCCGTCCCACGCGTGTTGCTCCAACGCGTCTCGCAGATTCTGGGATCGCAGCCGGTAATGCTCGACCGTTTGTCGGTCTCCTCGCTGTTCGCAGAGCGGCAGAAAGCGATCGAGCAGCACCAGCAAGAACCAGCCGACCCAGACACTTTCGCCGCGGCCGAGCGCTCCGACCAGATTCATGCCGTCGTTCCAGTCACCGCAACCCATCAACGGCAACCCGTGCTCGCCAAGACGGAATCCCCGTTCGAGCGTCCGTAAGCAATGTTCGTAGAGTGAACCGCTTTCGGTCGACACCTGCGGCAATTCGTATCGTTCCATTTCGTCCGGCGCGAGCGGGTGCGAGTGCAGGTAGGGAATGATTTCATCGAAGACGGAGTCATCGCCGGTCACGGTGACGTACTGGGCCGCCACGAACGGCAGCCACAGCAAATCATCGGAGAATCGCGTGCGCGTTCCCTCGCCGGAAGGGGGATGCCACCAGTGCTGAACGTCGCCGGCCTCATATTGCCGCGCGGCGGCTCGGAGCAGGTGTTCGCGTGCAAGTTCCGGATGCGAATAGACGAGCGCCATCACATCCTGGAGCTGGTCGCGAAATCCGTAAGCCCCCCCGCATTGATAAAACGACGTGCGACCCCATAAGCGGCAGGATGTCACTTGATACAACAACCAGCGATTGACGAGCAGGTCGAACGCCGGATTCGGAGTCTTCACCTGAACCGCCGTCAGCAAGTCATCCCAGCGAGCGATCGTCTGTTCAACCGCCTGATGCACGCTCTCAATCGTTGCATAGCGCTCCAGGATTTGGTGAGTCTCTTCCAAGTCGATCCCGGCGCCGAACAAGAATACGATTTCCGTCGCCGTTCCCCCGCGGAGAACGAATTGAGAGGAGACTGCCGCACATGCATCCAGTCCTGCCCCCGTGGTTCCCGAGAGTCGCTTTTGTTTCAATCCGGCAGGCAGGCGATCGGCTTGGTTTCGTCCCAAAAATTCCCTTCGGTCGGCCGTTGCCGAGCCATTTGGTCCGATCACCTTCAGAAACGCCACCTGATCCGGGAAATCAGGATGGTAACGGTTGCGAATCAAGAGTGATTGATGCCGATCGTCCCAGGCGCTGATCAGATGAAGCTGCGTCTGCTCCCTGACCACCCCCAACACCACTTCCGCATAATAGCTCAAAGTCAACGGCCGATCGTTGCGGCCGTGGTTATGCACCCGGACGCAGACAAATTTGACAGGGTCGTCCGGAGCGATGGAGATTTGCGTTTCCAGTTCAAGGTCGCCATAAGACCGGATCGAGCGCGTATAACCTTGGCCGTGATGAACCCACCCGTCCTCGGCTGTCGTCGCCGGATAACTCAATGGAAGACAAACAGCCTGGGTGGCGTCATCGCGCAAATACAGAATTTCCGAAGGCGGATCACTCACTGGATCATTGGACCAGGTCGTCAGCTTGTTTTGCCGGCTGTTGCCGGCCCAGGTGAATCCCCCGCCGGCTTCCGTCACCAGCGTACCGAACCGAGGATTTGCGATGACGTTCGACCAGGGAGCCGGCGTAGTTTTTCCAGGCGTAAGTTGAATGTGATATTCGCGACCATCCGCGGAAAATCCCCCGGTGCCGTTCCAGAACTGCAAAGAATCTGCATGCTGGGCTGATCGCCCTCGGGGAAAGGCGGCGTTCAGCGGACGCGTTGGCTCAACTCGCGATTCTAGGGCAGACGGCGATTTCAAGGGTTGACCGTTGAGAGCAGACGCTCTCCGGTCTGCGGCTTCGTCGGCACGATTGGCCGGCGCCGCCAAGACTCCGGCCCACCCCCGTCGCGCCTCAATCACCATGGCAGCCACGGTTTCCAACAGCCATTGATCCTCGCGCGCCATTTGCGAGGACCTGAGGAGAAAAATCGTGTCTTTCGTCTCGGTGGCGATGCGGGGCGTCTCCTGAACGAATCGCTGCAATTGCTCCTGCAGTGCGTCAAGGTAACTGCCGGGATGGCAATTCAGAATCGCCAGATCGACGGTCAGACCATGATGCCGCCAGTATTCGTGCGCGAGCAACAGTTCCCGTACGAAGTCGACATGTTCCATCTCGGCGACCTTGACGAGCAGGAGATGTCGGTCGCCGGAGATGCCAAATCGCCAGAGTCCCCGTTGTCCTTGCCGGTTGGCCTGCATCGAGGCCTCTGGTCCCCGTGTCTGGCGCTGCGGAAACAGGAGCATACCGGCGGCCTGTTGAAACCTTTGCGCCTGCGCCGCGGTGATATGCAAATGGTGCAATTGTACCTGGTTGAACACCCAGGCCATTTCGAACGCTCGTTGAACATTCCGCGACTCGTGGAATTGATCGGCCAGTTCGAGCGCCTGTTCCCGGGAAGTCGCCACGCCGGTCGAGAAGGCGAGCGAAACGGCGGCATGTCGTCCGACCGAGACTCGGCACCGGAGCGAGAACACCGGATCAAGCACCAGCCCGGTCGTTCCCGTCAGCCGCGCGCCAGCCTCCAGCGCCGCCGGTCGCCGCAAGTCGCGACCGCGGCCTAAAAAATTCTCGCGACTGGATTCGTATTCCAGGCTGCCGGGCGCCGCTTCGGGGCAAGCCAGCACGTGAATTCCCCAAACGGGCGCCGTGTGAGAATCGCGCGGCCGCCGTCGAGCGATCAACGCCGTTTCTTCCGCAATGAATTCCGTCTCCACAAACAACTTCTGAAATGCGGGGTGAGCCAGGTCCGCGGCATGAGGAACCAGCGTCACATCGGTATAACTGGTGATTTCCAGCTCTCGTGGTCGCCAGCCATGATTGGTGATCTTCAATTGCCTCACCTCGACCTGGCAATCCGGGCTCACGACGATTTCGAGGTGCGTTTCCAGATCGTCGTCTCGACGTCGATATTCGGCTTTGTCGATGGCGTAGATCACTTCGTAATGATCCGGTTTTCGGCACGTCGGCTGATACGTGGCCGACCAATATTCCCCCGTTTGCACATCGCGGATGAACAGAAACTGGCCTCCCGCTGGCTGCAAACCGTCACACCGCCGACGATTGACGCCGATTTCGCTCCACTGGCTGTATCCCTCGCCGGTGTTGGTCGTCATCACCGTATAGCTGCCATTGGAGAGGAGATGCGTGCGAGGAGCCGGCGTCTCAAAGCCGATCATGCGGCGGCTGACAATGGCGGTGTCGTCCTGTCGGGGGCGGACGTCGCTGGTTTCTTCCAGATGTGGCTGAATGGTGGGAGCTTCCACCGGCATCGATTCCTGCAACAACATCTCTGTGGCACGAATCATGGGGTGGGCATGAAATCGCCGCTGAATCGTTTGATCCAGCAGCACGTTCGCAATGGCTGCGAGACTCATCGCCTGGTGATGGGCCATGTAACAACGCACCGCCAGCAGGCTGCGCCCGGCAGGGAGTCGCTGCGGCGTGTAATCGACGGCATCGTAAAAACCGAAACGTCCTAACGCTTCCTGCTGGGTCAATCGACGCAGGTTCTTCACCGCGGCGAGCGGATCCAGACTCAACGCCAGCATCGTCGCATAAGGGGCGACGACCAGGTCGTCGCTGAGGCCGCGCTTCAGACCCAGTCCCGGAACTCCGAACGACTGATACTGATAGTCGGAATTGATCGCCAGGGCCGAGTAGGCCGATTCCGAAACGCCCCAGGGCAGTCCTTCCTGCTGGCCAAATTCCTCCTGACGCGCCACCGCCGCCTCGCAGGCGTCCGCCAGCAACGTTTGAGGATACGACCGCTGGAACAACAACGGCATCAGAAATTCAAACATCGTGCCGCCCCACGACAACAG
>JAXMBR010000039.1:0-34535 GCA_046349715.1 Planctomycetaceae bacterium
CAATCGAGCTCCGCACGTTCCGCCACGAGTTGAACTTCAGGAATGAAAAAACCGGTGGCGTCAGCTTTTTTTGAAATTGAATCAGTCTGAGCCACTACCCGATTTCTTGAGGGCCGTCTTCACGCTTGCATTCCCCAAGCCGTTGAATCAAAATCGGACCTTGGAAACGTCCAGAATCTTCATCCCGGCCCCACGGCTGGCGGAGCGAATGATCGATGTCGATGGAATTGGCCGAAAAACTCAAAGTCAAGCTGACCGATAAGTGGGTGATCGTTGATGCGTCGGTCCCGGAACTCAAGCGGTTCGCCAATTGGACCGGCAAAGTCAAAACCGTCAACATGAGCTGCCGAGCCCTGGTTGAATTCGACGGCCCGGTTGATATCGGTTGGTACGACATCGATCCGGCCTACCTCACTGTCGTGGACGCGCCGCGTCCGAAAGCGGCCAAGGCCGCCCCGGCTAAGCCGGCAGCCGCAGCTCCCGCGGCCGGCGCTGCGAAACCAGCCGCGCCCGCCGCTGGAAAGAGTCCGCTCGATGCCATTCGGGCCCAGCAAGCCGCGAAAGCAGGCGGAACGCCGGCTCCTGCCGCGGGGGGGGCAAAATTATCGCCGATGGAACAAATTCGAGCGCAACAGGCCGCCAAAGCGGCGGGCGGCGCTCCTGCGACGGCTCCCAGTCCAACGGCCCCCGCAGCCAGTGGCGCGAAAATGTCGCCGCTGGAGATGATCCGCGCTCAGCAAGCGGCCAAAGCCGGCGGTGCGGCCCCTGCGGCTCCGATTGAAGCCGCGGCGCCCGCTCCTGCCCCAGCAGCGCCTCCTGCCGCGGAAGCCCCGGCTCCCGTCAAAGCGCCGATCCCCACCACGGGTCCGGATGGCAAGCCGCTGTCAAAGATCGAACAGATCCGGCTGCAAGGAGCAGCGAAGCGATGAAATGTCGAATGACAAAATCCGAATGTCAAAACAAAAGCATGCTGAAGTCTTCGTTTTTTTTCGACATTTGGGCTTCGACATTCGTCATTTAATTACTTCACCAATTTCCCGCCGCGCGTGTTGATGATCTGATCGAAGATCTCGACCATTCGCTGTTCATATTGCGCCGGGTTGGTGCTGCCGCGGGGGCTTTGGCCGTTTTGGTCCGAGGTATAGGCCATGCGGGCGATGCGGTCCATGAAGCCATAATCGCAGCCCAATCCCATGCCGACCGGAAACATGGAATCCCGGCTGGTCTGCATCAGGTCCGTCTGCATCAGGACCGAGTTGTACCAGGGATAATCCGACCCGTAGTAATCCGCATCGGGATTGGTCGAGATGTAATTGTTGATCGAAGTCTGGGTCGATTCCCAGAGGTTCGGCACGCCGTCGGTCAGCAACACCATCACTTTCTTCGCGTAGCTGCGGCCTTTTCCCCCTTCCGCAGGCGTTCTCAGATGGTCCCGTCCCATGACGATGCCATATTCCGTCGCCGTGCTGTTGCCAATGTCGCCAACGGCCTGGAGTTTCCGGCAGGAATCCTTGGCGGCGGCATAATCGTCGGTGAGGGCCAGCACGAGTTGCGGTTGATGGTAGGCATCAATCGCGTCGAAAGTGACGATCGCGACACGGTCCCCCACGCCGGGAGCGAGCCCTTGATTCTTCGATTCGATTTCCTGAATGGCGCGAATCAGCGAACGGCGCAGCGAATGCGTCGGCTGTTCCGACGGAGGAAACGAGAACGATTCGCCGTTGACCGTTTCCGTGTGGTAGGCGCAATACGGGCTCTGCACCGACAACTGGGTTTTGATGCCGACGCTCGGCGACGCATTCGTCGAATTGGCGACGTCCGGGCTGCGATCGCGGCCCCAGTCCATCATGAATTGAACGTAGGTGATATAGCCCACATTATTCCGCCAGTTGTTCGCCAACGACGACGAGGCGGAGGGAAACGTCGAGGTGTTCGGGTTGTTAAACCCGCTGATGCGGTCGCTGTCCTGGCTGGGAGGCAAGCTGACGGGAAGCGTGGAACCGTTTCGCGGCAGACCGGTGTACGTGACTCCCAAAGTCGCCGGCGCCAGCAGTTCCCCGATCGTCAGTGCAGAGACGTCGGCAACGGCGCCGAGATCGCGCGGCAGACCGGAGGGATTCTGCGAGTTCCAATCCCACAGACTGACTTCGTCGATCTTGCCTGCGGGAGGTTTCGGAGCCGGCGTCCCGCCGCCACTGCTCCCCCCACTGGAACCTCCGCTCGACCCGCCGCTGCTGCCTCCGCTCGATCCGCCGCTCGATCCGCCACTTGACCCCCCGCTGCTGCCTCCGCTCGTCGGGGGATTCGAACCGACCGACCGAGGCTTGATGATGTAATCGAGATAGGCGGTCCAATACTTGAGACTTTGAGAATTGGTCGAATCCGGCTTGGGTTTCGCCGCCGGCATGAGCACGGCCAATTGCTTATCGATGATCCAGGAATAGGCCTTGGTCTTTCGGACGGCTTCCGAATCGGTGTTATTGATCCGGTACGCCGAGGCCACGGTCGAGGCGGTCAACGGGCCGTTGTCTTGCGTCATGGCGGCATAGGCGATGTCGGTCGAACCGACGCCGAGCGCAGAACCGATATATTGCGTCGTCCCCGGATAGGCGCCGAAACCCAGATCGCTGTAGACCTGCTGCATCAGGCTGCTGGCAACCGGCGATTGGCCCTGAGAACTGAGTTTGTTATCGATGGAGGTCGAGGCCCAGCACGGTTCCGTGTCATCGTTCATTGATCCCGACAGGTCGACGCAGAACACGATGTCGCGAGGATTGACCATCGCCACCGCCGGGCGGGACATCGTGAATTTTGACTGCCCGATGACCGGAGCGAAAAACAGCGAGCGATTTTGCACGCGAGCCGTCACGCGAATAGCATTCGGATTCGGCGCGCCGGAATTGAAGGCCCGCGAAGTCAGATCGAAGACGCCGAACTCGATGTCACTTCCGGCCAGCGCGACGTGCTGACCCGCGGCTTCATTGGCGTTGGCCGTTTCCAGGGCCTCTTGTACGACCGCATCGGTCCCATCGGCCATGCGGGCGATTCCCGCCAGGGCGGACGCGTCCGCGGCGTTCTGTAACTCCGTGGAAACCAGCGACATGTAGCTGGCGTCGACCGCAAACGCGGCAAACGCAAAGACGATGATGATCACCGCCGTCGCCAGGACCAGGATGGCTCCCTCGCGATTCGAGGTCATGTCTTTCAGGGTTCGATTTCTGAACATGGTCGCCGGCTCCGCAATTTGAATTCCAGGATCTCCGATCTCGCCGGAAACCCTCTTCCATTCTCAGGAACCTATGTCGTGGCTGAGGCAAGTCAAACGGTACGGCAAGCGCAACCGCCAAATTCTGCACAGCAAATCAAAAACCGTCGCAATACATCGAATCTGTCGGATTCACGCCGCTGATGCTGAGAAGCCTCATCTGCTCTTGGTCGGAATCCAGCCGGCTGGTTAAAATGAGCGTCCCGGGGAATCCGAAGCCAAAGACCTTTTCCCCTGAGGGACTTACGACAAATCAACGGCGAGGGCTTGCAGTGCGGATCGTTTATCTCGATTGTGCGGCCGGAATCAGCGGTGACATGACCGTGGCCGCCCTCATTGATGCCGGAGTGGACTGGCAGGCAGTCCAGGCGGGAATTAAGTCGTTAGGTCTGCCCGGCGTCGAACTGCAATTGACCGAGACGATGCGCGGCGGATTCCGCGCCCGGCATTTGAAAGTGGTTCACCCCGAGCAGCATGCGCATCGGCATTTGAGCGACATCGAACAAATTCTGGATCGATCCGACGTCTTGACTCAAACTCAGTACGATCTGGCGCTGCGAATGTTTCGCGCTGTAGCCGAAGCCGAGGCAAAAGTGCATGGTTCCAGCGTCGACCAGATCCATTTCCACGAAGTCGGCGCGATTGATTCCATCGTCGACATCACTGCGGCAGCGATCGCGTTCGATTTATTGCATCCGGATGAAATCGTCTGCTCCCCCATTCCGACGGGACGCGGTTTCGTAAACATCGCGCATGGCGTTTGTGCCGTGCCTACTCCCGGGACCGCCGAATTGCTGCGGGGAATCCCGCTCGCGAATGCCGACATCGCCGCGGAACTGACCACGCCGACGGGAGCGGCGATCGTGAAGACCGTGGTGGATCGCTTTGCGCCAGGACTGCCCGACATGACGGTGGAATCCGTCGGGTACGGAGCCGGCACGCGAAATCTGGACGAGCGTGCCAATCTGCTGCGTATTTTTGTGGGAACGGCGGAGGTTCGTAACGAATCGGACGAAGTCGTGCTGCTCGAAACAAATCTGGACGATGTTTCCGCGGAAGTGATCGGTTATACCAAGCAACGCCTGCTGTCAGCCGGCGCGCTCGATGTCTATTCCTCTGCAATCCAGATGAAAAAAGACCGGCCCGGGACGCTGCTCAGCGTGCTCGGCCGGCCCGCCGATGTCGGCAAGCTGGAATCGATCCTCTTTCAAGAGACGGAAACGTTCGGAGTGCGTCGACAGACGATGCGCCGCTCCCTCCGTGCGAGAACCGCCTTCGCCGTGGACACGGAATTCGGCCTGATCCAGGGAAAACTCGGCTGGCGGGAAGGGGAGCCCGCAGTCTTCACGCCCGAATATGAAGCGTGCGTCAAAATCGCTTCCGCCTACCAGGTGCCCCTGCGAGACGTTTATCGCGCGGCCGAGATGGGCTTTCTGACGCAATTGGAGGAGGGCGAAGAGCAGGATCTGGATTGCTGCGATGACCACGATCATGGAACCGATCACGATCACACACACGATCATGGAACCGATCACGATCACACACACGATCATGATCATCACCACCATGACCACGATCATCACCACGACCATCACCATTGATCGCGTGTGCCGAAACGAGGAGATCGTCGGTTGATTGACGACGGAGTTGCAAGTCATGGATTTCGGAGACTGGTTGCTGGCGACGGCAGTGGGAGTGGCATTGGGGACCGTGCTGTTTTGCAGCCTGCGCCGATGCCCATGGCGCCATCCCGGGGCGGCGACGCGACCGGCCGCTCCACGGCTTCGAGTTCGGTTTTCGCAGCATCCTCAAGATGCGGCATCCCGAATTGACGAACATTTCGCGGCGCTCGACCAGTTGATCGTCGAGGCCGATCAGGAAATCGTCCGGCTGCAAGCGCTGCTGACGGAGTCCCGTGCGACCGTGGCGCCGGCTCGTCCGGCGACCCGCCGGGAACAGCAGCGTTGTTTCGCTTTAAGCGAAGCCGGCATCGGGTGCGATGAAATCGCCCGGCGCTTGCAGCTTTCCCCCACGAGCGTGCAAGCAGCGCTCGACGAATGGCAAGTCATGGGCCGTCGCGCCGCCTGAACATTTCCGCCAGGCAGGAATGGCCGATGAGGACCGCCTTCCACCGCGCGAGGAGCTTGAATTGCGCTGCCGGTTCACGGAAAATCGTAGGCGTCGGCACAGTTGCTCATTAGCATTTCGTAAGCCATCATGGAATGATCTTAACGGATCCTCACTGACATTCTTCTGCGGAGTTCTCGGAGATGTGGGCACAACGGCTTTGGCGCGGCGGTTGGTTCCTGGTGTTATTCGCGGGTTGTGACAAACTGTCTCAGCTGTTGCCTCCCCCCCCGCCGCCAGTCATGCGCACCGCGCCCCCGTTGACGCCGCCCCCGGCTCAGCCTGCGGTCGCCACGACGTCCGGCGCGGAGAAAATTCCCCGCGGTCCCGACTCGGCCCCGGAGGAATTTCAGGTCGAGTTTGAAACGACGAAAGGAACCTTTGTCGTTGACGTCCACCGTGATTGGGCCCCGCGCGGCGCGGATCGCTTCTATCAGCTGGTGAACGAAGGGTATTACGACGGGTGCAGGTTCTTTCGAGTCATGCCCAATTTCGTGGTGCAATGGGGCATGAACGGCGATCCCGCTCTGAATCAGAAATATCAGAACAACAAAATTCCCGACGACCGCTTCTCCCAGCCCAATCGCCGGGGAACCATTGTCTTTGCGACCTCGGGGGAAAACTCTCGTACCAGCCAGTTGTTTATCAATCTGGCCGACAACGTCAAAGGCGGAAAGTCCGACCTCGATTCGCAGAATTTCACGCCGTTCGGCGAGGTGACCCAAGGCATGGAGGACGTGGTATTGAAGATCACGTCTGAATACACCGATCAACCCGAACAACAGTTAATCGCGCAGGTCGGCAATGTCTATCTCGACGAGCGTTTTCCCAATTTGGATCACATCATCAAGGCCAAGGTGGTGACCCCCACCGAGAACAGCGCGGCAGACTCGTCCACGGCGTCAACGACGGACCCCGAGCAGTCGGCAGGGGCGAGCAATGAACAACAGCCCGAGACCGAACCGGAATCGCCGGCCGATGCGCTTTCGCCGGCCAACTCCGGAGCATAATCCACAATTCCGGCACGTCGGGGCTGCGTTCGAGTTTAGTAAGAAGATCGCGTTTGCAAGAACAACGCTTTCTTCTCGCCGGGCAGCGTAAAATCAAACCCGCACCGCCGGAAGAATTCGTCGGTAGACGTGATGGCCATCACCTCGAACACATGGCGGCGTTTGGCCAATTCCAGGCAAGCGGCGACCAGCCGACGACCGATTCCCCGCCCTTGAAACTCGGGAGCCACCGCCAGACTGCGTAGCTCGGAAAACTTCGGGGAATAGATTTCGAGCGCGGCGAAACCAACCAGGGAATCGCCGTGAACCGCCACAAAGCCGGTTTCAATCAGGTCCGCCAATTCGTCTCGGGTGCGCGGCAGCAACCGCCCTTGAGACACGAACGGCTCGATGAATTGGCTCAGCGCATCGAGATCAGTTTCTAACGACGGCCGAACGACGATCTCCACGTCAGCGTCCACTTGGGTTCAAATCCTACTCTGGGCCTGATGACACGACTTCCGTCACAGGTCGACCGAGATCCTGATGATCACTTTGAGAATACGAACAGACTTCATGGCGTCCCGATTGGCCTTAGTCGGCCATTCCCGGCGCCCCTTGACCAGGCTCATGCGAGCGCGGCGGAAAACATCGTCGGTGGCCGCCCTGTCCTCGTCAAGCCTGCCGTGGCTGCGGACCAACCTGCTTACCGGCGAAATATGTCGTCACTCGTACCGGAAGCCCATCGCAAGCGAAAGGATTCCACGCGGCTGGCTTCTCGGGCGAATCGGAACCGATAAGCCGGGTTGATGACGGCCGAGGCGGGAGCGTTGAGGCCGATCGGTTCCGGTTCATCGACGGTCGAATAGCCGTCGGTTAATGTTTCCAGGAATGCGACGACGTCGTCTTCTTCAGAGTCGGTCAGTTTGAGATCCCCCAGTTCCTCCGTATTCATGTTGTCCGGAACTTCGGCCGGGGGAAACTCCTCCGGGCTGCGATCCCGCCGGTTGTAAAATCGCACCACGTCTTTCAGGCTTTTCATCGCGCCGTTGTGAAAATACGATTTCACGAAATCCGCCGTCGGCCGCTTGGCCACATTTCGCAGCGTCGGGACTTTGACCTGGCCCCAGTGTTCCCGCTCATTTAACTGCCCCCCCAACCCGAGATCTCGATAAGTGCCGCCTCGCGGGTTGACGCTGCGATCGGCCTGATAATACGGATTGTGGGCATTGCGCGGCGCGCCTAAGTTGTCGTATGTGAAGTCCGTGAACAGCGGGAACGATCCATCGTCTTCCGGCTCATGCAAATGGCAGTTGGAGCATTTCGCCTTGCTGGTGAAAAGCGCCAGGCCGCGCAGTTCCTGTTCCGAGAGTCGGGCCCGCCCTTCCAGAAACGCGTCATACTTCGAGCTGAATTGATTCACCTCGCGGGACGACTCATATGCGGCGATCGCTCGGGCGATGAGATCGAACGCTGGATCCGCGTCCTCCGGCCCGACGTCGAGCGAATGAGGTCCGTAGACTCGCTCAAACAAATTGCGATAGGTACTGCGCTGGACCTTGCTGACCACCTCCCAGCTGGAAGCGTTATTCATTTCCAAGGGATTGAGGAAGGGACCCTTGGCTTGTTCCACCAGCGTATCCGCACGTCCGTCCCAGAACTGGCCGCCGGTGTATTCACCATCCTCGCCCTTTTTCCGCCGCGGACTGTAAGCGGCGTAGGCCGCGGAAGGAGGCTTGCGATTGCCGAATCGACCGGGTGCTGCTCCCGGGTAAATCCCGGTTTCCCAATTGGTCTGCGAATCGGGACCCGTGAAACCAGTTTCCGGCGCATGACAACTGGCGCACGACTGTCCGGCGGGCGTAGACAGATTTTTATCGAAAAAGAGTCGCTTTCCCAACAACTCTTTTGGCGTCAGATCCAATGCGCCGACCGCCGCGGCAGTGCCGTGGAACAAGCATGCTCCGACCGCGCAGACCAACCACGCCATGAACCCGGAAGCGATTGCAGCCGAGTCCGCCAACGGTGAGCAAGAAGAACATGACCTGTTCCTCGTGAGTTCGAGAAAGCAGCAACGTGACCGGCGTCAGTAACACGAAAAGCGGCGGTTTATAGTGCTAATCGCCCGGATTTCATCAATTCAAGGTTTGCAATCACGAGCCATAAACTTGAATCGTCTGATAAAATCAATGTCCGGCCAGGAATCAGAAAAGCACGTAACCTAATACACAGAGAATTCGGTTACGAAAATCATCAATGACTGGTTAAAAATTGTTGACAAGACGATATATTACATGTAAGATAAATTCGTGGTGAGACTTGGCCGGTAAAAATCATGACCACCCGACGACTTCAACACGAATTGAAAAAGCGAGAGCCGTTCGACTCGCTCGAACAGGAGGCCGCGGCACGAATCTGTTACGGACCAGCGACCAGTTTCAAAACCAATTTCTCCGCCTCTTTCGAAACTTCGGGATCACGCCATCGCAATGCAATGTCTTGCGGATTCTGCCGCGGCGAAGGTCGACCCATGCCGTGCCAGGAGATCACTCAGCGCATGATCCAGGTGGTTCCCGCGATGACCGGTCTGCTGGATCGCTTGGAACAACAGAAATTGGTGAAGAAATCGGAGCGAAGAGGATCGTCGCGTGATCTACGTCGAACTCTCAGCACAAGCGCAGGACTTGCTGAAACAGCTCGATCAACCGGTGCTGGAACTGCACCATCGTTTGATGGGGCATTTAACGGCCGCGGAGCTGTCGGAATTGAGCCGATTGCTGGAGAAAGCGCGCCCACCCTCCAGCGAGGCGGAATGAATCAGCGGAATTTTTTACCCGGATAGTTGATATATCAACTACTTAAGCAGAACCACTCATTCAGGAATATCTCCATGATCCAGATCAGAAGAGCCCACGAACGCGGTCACGCCAATCATGGCTGGCTCGACACTTACCACACCTTTTCGTTTTCGACGTATCACGACCCCGCCCATGTCCGGTTTCGGACCCTGCGGGTCATGAATGAAGACGCCGTTGCTCCGGGGCAGGGGTTCGGGACGCATCCCCATCAGGATATGGAAATCGTCACTTATGTCCTCTCGGGGGCGTTGGAACATCGCGATTCGATGGGAAACGGAGAAGTCCTGCGACCCGGCGAATTTCAGCGCATGTCGGCTGGCACAGGGATTACACACAGTGAATTCAATCCGTCGTCCACGGAACCGGTCCACTTGTATCAAATCTGGCTGTTCCCCGAATCCAAAGGATTAACGCCCAGCTATGAACAACAGGCATTTCCGACAATCGGGCGTCACAACCAATGGCAGTTGGTTGCTTCGCGCGACGCCGCGGACGGTTCGCTGCTGATTCACCAGGATGCGCGGATTTACCTGGCCGACCTCGAAAACGGCCGGCAGATTTCGCATGTGCTGGCGCCAGGACGCCATGCCTGGCTGCAAGTGCTGCGCGGGGCCGTCACCTTGAACGGGCAACTGCTTGAAACCAGCGACGGCGCCGCGATCAGCGAGGAAACCGTATTAAACGTCCAAGCCACGACTGATGCCGAGATCATGTTGTTTGATCTCGCCTGACATTGAACTTTATCCACACCACTCAGGAGATTGATCATGCCCTACTCACTGTCCGGTCTGACCAGCGTCGCGGGACGCGTGCTGATCGCTTTGATTTTTTTAATGAGCGCCGTCGGCAACAAGATCCCGAATTTTCAGGGAGTCGCCGGCTACATGGCGAGCGAAGGAGTCCCCGCGCCACAAGTGATGCTGGCGGGCGCCATTGTCTTTCTGATCGCCGGCAGCGCGTCAGTAATTCTCGGCTTCCAGACGCGCATCGGCGCGGGATTGCTGCTGGTGTTTCTCATCCTCGCCACATATTACTTTCATGACTTCTGGACCATGGAGGGCCAAGATCGTGAAATGCAGATGATTCAGTTCCTCAAGAACCTGTCGCTGATGGGAACGATGGTGTTTCTGATCGCCAACGGTCCAGGGGCGTGGAGTCTGGATCAACGCCGTGCGAATTCTAAGAACGCTTGATTACCGCGTCTTGAGCAGCGGATCCTTGAGTTCCTGCATTCGGGCTTCAATGCGGGCCGACAGTTCCCGACGAGCCGTCGTCGCGTCGGAGCGATCCGAATCCGCCAGGTTCTGCGTTTCGTGGGGATCAGACTTGAGATGATACAGTTCATCGCGCCCCGGATTGAGAAAATCGCGAGTGAGTTTCCAGTCCGGGGTGCGATAGCTGCGCATGTCGGCGCGCAGGGAATGATGCACGCTGTATTCCGAATAGAGATCGTCGGAGCGAGCTAACGTCCCTTGGTTACGCCAGAGATTCAAGACACTCTGGCCATGGATTTTCGTACCCGCGGGCAGTGTGACCCCGGCTGCCTCCAGCAGCGTGGGAAACCAGTCCAGGTGCGTCACGGTCCTGTCGATGAGGCGCCCGGCAGGAAGCTGTTTCGGCCAGCGAATGATCGCCGGCACGCGCAAGGACGTGTCAAACATATTCGGCCGCCATCCCTCGGGAATATGTGGCGTTCCCGGGGGATTTTTCGTCAAAATCCAGGCACCATTTCCTTTGTGCCAGACGCCGTGGTGGCCGATGTTGTATCCATGATCGCTGGTGTAGATCACCAACGTATTGTCCGCGAGACCCAGCCGATTCAGCTCCGTCAGGAGCCTACCGACATTCCGATCGATCGCGGCCACGCTGCCGAGGTAATCGCGCGTGAGTTGCTTGACTTTCTTCTCATCCAGTTGCGGATGGACGGGATTCGGCAAAACGGGATCAACGCCGGCAAACGCCTTCAGCTCCGCCGGAGGCAACGGTGTGTAAGGCCGATGCGGCTCGCGAAAGTGCAGAGACAGCGCGAACGGCTGGCCGACATCTCGCTGGAAGAACTTCAGCGCATCATCCGTCAACAGATCGACGATATACCCCTCGACCTGGCGAATCTCCCCGTTGATTTCCAGTTGCGGGTCTTGCGGAGAATTTCCCCCCTCGCGAAAGCCCATGAAGTATTGGTACCCGAACTGCGACGGGTGAAAGCGATCTTGAATCCCCAGGTGCCATTTGCCGATGAGACCCGTCCGGTAGCCCGCCGCCGCCAGCAACCGGGGCCACGCCGGAGTCGCAGGATCGAGCCCCTGTTGCGGTTCCGTTTTAGGATTTAACCAATCCTCGATCCCTGTTTCCGTTCCATAGCGGCTCGTCAGAATCGACACGCGTGATGGGCTGCAAACCGGCGTCGGCGTGAAGCAATTGGTCAGCCGGACTCCCTCGCGCGCCAGCTGATCCAGATGGGGCGTCCGCGCATTGGGATGGCCGGAGCAGCCCAGCGCCCATTCGGCATGATCATCGGCGACAATGAATACGATGTTCGGCCGGTCCGAAGTCGATTCCGCACCCCAGGCGAGTGAAGCCACCACGCAGAAAATGCCCCAATAGGCCATTCGCAACATCCGGCCCACGTCTCATTCTCCCTGGAGACTCGTCAGGCGGGATTCGCCCCGGGTCGGCCTGGTTCGACGACGAACGACGCGCAGGTTTCGGCTGTTCCGCCCGACTGCAAGACGTCTGCGACGATGCGATAATCGGTTTGCCAGTTTTGCGGCGTCACCGGTGCAGCCGCACATAGCCCCGTTGACGGTTGTGGAACAGCACCCCGGGATTCTCCGAGAGCAGGGTCTCAAGATTCGCAATTTCTTTGGCTCCATTCCCGCCGCTGGAGATGGATGTGCCGACAAATTCCGTGGCGACGACCGGCGTTTCCGCTTGTCGATCATCCACATGGAGGTTGTTGACCCAGTTCGAATGAATGTCGCCGGTCAACACCACCGTGTTCGGCACCTGCCGCTCCGCGACGAACTTCATCAACCGGATTCGTTCCGCGGCATACCCCGGCCACTGGTCCATCGAGTAACGCGGCTCATCGTCGACTTTCCGATACACCATCCCCATCATGACTTGCTGAGCCAGGACGTTCCAGGTCGCGGTCGATTGCAGCAGCGAGTTCTTCAGCCAATCCGCCTGCTCGGCCCCCAGCATCGTGTTGTGGGGATGCAGCGCCTCGTCATTGAGCGCCGATGCCTTGTCGTTATTCGGCTGATCAGTCCGGTATTGCCGCGTATCGAGCACCTGAAACGTCGCCAACCGGCCGAAATGGAGCGTACGATAGAGCTTCATGTGCGGTCCCCGCGGCAGCGAACGCGGCCGCAAGGGCATCATTTCATAATAGGCTTGATACGCATTGGCTCGGTGGTCCAGAAATGCGACCGGATCGGTCTCGGTGATCGCCGAAATGCCGCCGGCATAATTGTTCTCCACTTCATGGTCATCCCAAGTGACGACCCAGGGGCAGCGCGCGTGCATCCTGGCGAGATTCACATCCGAACGGTATTGGGCATAGCGGTTTCGATAATCTTCCAGAGTTCGAAGCTTCCCGCCCACGTGCTTGCGGACATGACCATCGCGCCCCGGGCCTTCATAGATGTAGTCTCCCAAATGAAAGACCAGGTCCAGCTCATCCTGCGCCATTTGCTCGTAAGCGGTGTATAGCCCGGTCTCGTAATGCTGGCAGGATGCGAAAGCGAAACGCAGTTTTGGCGGGACGACATTTGCCGCCGGCGTCGTCCGCGTGCGGCCGATCGGGCTGACAGCGTCCCCGCAGTGAAACCGATACCAGTACCAGCGATCCGGCTCCAAGCCCTTCAACTCGACATGCACGGAATGCCCGAGTTGCGGCGTGGCGAAAGTGTCGCCATGTTGCAGGATGGTTTGAAACGATTCTTCCGCAGCGACCTCCCATCGAACCGGATAAGTTTCCGGAGGCAAGCCGCCGCCTTCTAACGGACGCGGGGCCAGTCGCGTCCAAAGCACCACGCTCGAATCGTCAGGATCGCCGGATGCAACCCCGAGCGAAAAGGGATCTCTCTCAAACCGGGGAGAGGCGGCGACCTGACCAGCGGCCAGACGCCCCCACCACGGCAGGCTCGACAACGCGGCCCCATAGGCGAGAAATAATCGCCGGTTGACGCGTCCTTCAGACCGCGCGGCATCCCGCAAAGTGGACAATTCGAGCATGCTGACTTCCTCGATTTACAATTCCCAGGGATGACGTCCCTCGCCGAAATAATAAATGTTCTCGTGCTTGAATCCCCAGCGGCCGCCAACCTGTCGGATGTGCGGTTCCAACGTGAAACAAGGGAATTCCCCCAGTCTTCGGCGCTGCCGGGCGTCGATGAACACACGGTCTTCCAATTTCGTTCCCAGACTGTGCCCTATGTTGCCAAGAAAGTCCAGGTTTTCAAAGCCGCTGGAACGGATCAGATCATTCGCAAAGTCATGCAATTCGTGACAGGTCGTTTCCCGGGTTGCGAATGCCAGCAGTTCCTCGTGCAATCTGCGTTCGCATTCATACCCGACCAGAAACTCTGAGCCGACCGGTTTCTGACGTACGATGCCCGCTTCGACATAATAGGACCGCGCACAGTCTCCCCACGCGTTCCCCGCCCGCGGGCTCAAATCCACCGTGACCAAATTCAATTCTCCCACGGGCTCCGTCGCGGGCACGTAATCCCGACCCGATTTCGAGTCGCAGCTGCGCGATCCAAGCAGCACCAGCGCCGGACACTCGTAATACCAGGTTTCCGCATACCCCCGCGCGGCCAGCAATGCGACCGCCCGTTCGGCGATGCTCCGCTCTGTCGACTTCGGGGTGATCGTCGCCGCCAGTTCGCCAAGAACCTCTTTGGCCGCTTGTTGCACACCATGAGAGTTCGGCGGAGTATTCATGTCAGCGCGGCCATGCCGTTATGCCCGGGGCCGTTTGCGCGTCGTGCAGACATCAACAATACGGCCTGTGTCCGATAGCGCGATATGGTACCGGTCGCGGCCCTCGATGCGATGCAGCGATAAGTGATACGCTTCGTCGGTCTTGGCTAGGTAAGGTCGTTGCTCGGGAGTCTCCGGCCGGCGAATCTTCCCCCAGGAACCGTCGCCCAGGTACAGCACGCCATGCTGATCAATAAGTCCGTCATTCAGCGGGTGCGAGCGTTTGTAGGCGTGATCGTGATGTTCGAACACGGCGTCAACGTTATACCGCTCGAACAGCGGGCACCAATGCTTGCGGTTACCCGAGCCGGTCGCTTCCGCGCCTTCTTTCGTCTTGGGCGGGCGCACCGAGGGATAAGCCGGAACATGGTTGAACACGAACACCGTCGGGAAATCCTCACGCGGTTTCAACGTCTGTTCCAGCCAATCGGTCTGAGCCCCTTCGATCGGCGAGGTATGGCCGGTGTCGAGAAAGACTAACGACAGGTAATCGCCGAAATCGAGCGACGCGTAACCTGACTCGGGAAACAATCCGCCAAAGATTGAGTAGAAGAACGGCGCATCTTCGCGGAGTTTGTTGTGTCCCCCGTTCACTTCGTGATTTCCGATGCAGCCCAGCAGCGGGATCAACCGCTGCTGCGGGTCGCGCAAATCGCGCGAATAATTCTTCAAGAACTGCAAGAACACTTCCGGGCTTTTGCCATTCTCATAAGCAATGTCGCCGCCCAGCACCACAAACCGCGGCGCCTGCGCGGCCGCCAGCTTGTTCGATTGCACGGCATGTTCATTCACGCCGCTGTCGCCGCCGGAAACAAAGTGAATCGTATCGGTGGCTTTCGTCGGCATCGTGCGAAAGCGCTGCTCGGCGGAATCCAGGCCGACCCGGAACACGTATTCGGTGTCGGGCTTCAATCCCGTCAATTCCGCGCGGAAAATCATCAACTCGGTCAACGGAAAGGGCTGAGCGCGACAGGGTTCGCTGCGCCAGGCCAGTCCGTCCTTTTCTGCGAACCAGATTGGCCGGTCGCGACCGTCTTCCGCTTTGCCGACCCATTGAACGGTCATCGTCGTCGTGGGATCGCGCTGCCAGGTCAGAAACAAACCCGTCGGTTCAAACGACGGTTGCTCCGAAAACGAGGGAACGTCGGCTCCCCAACTGAAACGAGCGTAGCTCGCACCGGCGGCCAGCGCGGAAAGCTGCAAGAAACGGCGACGATTTCCCTCGAGCATGGCGGGCTCCGAATTGAAGTCAGGCGGATTCCTTGATTGAATCACGAAGTCCGCCGTCAATCAACCGCCAACTGCCGCGAGGAGATGATCTGAACCGCTTTTCTCGCCGCTCCCAAATGCGAAATGAAACAGGCCCGCACCGAAATCTATCGGTCCGATTTCATACACAGGATCCCGAGATTCGACGACCGAATTTCGTGAGGCTGTGTTCCACATCCGTCAGGGATACGCGCCAATCGGACCCGACGGCCCGCAACCGCAGCCCGACGCGCTTTGCATCATCACCGGCGCAGAGTACATCGGCGGCGCCGCGCACGGAGAACATGGCGGCGGACACGCGGGACGGCAGCAGATCGACGGCCAGGTGAAACAATAAGTCTGCGGTCCGCAACAACAGCACCCGCTGGAAAACAGCGACGCGAGCGCTAGCAAGGCCACGGCAGGTTTGCCCATGATTTCATTCCATTGAAATTGTGTGGTGGGAAAAGTCGTCTCGTTCGCGGGGGCATCATGCTGACGTGAGCCGTTTCGGTCAACAGTTTTGCCGCTCGTTTGGCGACGGAATGACTCGGAAAACCCCTGATTTCCCTGGAGATCGGCTGATTCTGCCGCGCAGTCACGGTCCAGTGCGCCATGAGAAATCAATTGCACTGTCACTGAAGGCCATGAATCGGCAGGAACTGCCTGACCAGCAACTCGCGAACTGTCGCCAGTGCGATTTGCAACCGGTTCAGCAGCCGATCGGCGCTGCGGACAGACCGCAAGCCTGGCGAACTCGTGCCAACACTTCCTGGCCTTTACGACGCGCCTGGCGGGCGCCGTCGGCGAGAATTTGTTCGACGCTCGTGGGGTCGGTCATCAGTTGTTCCCGGCGCGCACGAGCCTCCGCGAAGTACTCCATCGCCGCGTCATACAGCGCCTGCTTGGCCTCTCCATAGCCCATACCGCCGGCGCGGTAGCGAGCGGCCAGCGCTGCTTGTTGCTCGGCCGCGGTGAACAACTTGTACAACGTGAAGATCGAGCAGGCGTCGGGATCTTTCGGCGATTCCACCGGCGTCGAATCGGTCTTGATCGACATGATTTTCTTACGCATTGATTTCGGCGTTTCGAAAATCTCAATCGTGTTGCCGTAACTTTTCGACATCTTTTCACCGTCGGTCCCCGGCACTTTCGCCGAGGAATCGAGGACGCGCGCCTCCGGTAAATGCAGAAATTCGCCCCCGTAGGTGTGATTGAATCGCTGGGCGATGTCGCGCGTCACTTCCAGGTGCTGCACCTGATCCGCGCCGACCGGAACGAGATCGCTCTCATACAACAAGATGTCGGCGGCCATTAACACGGGATACGTGAATAACCCCGCATCCGCGGGAATCCCTTTTGCCAACTTATCCTTATACGCATGGCACTTCTCCAGCAGGCTCATCGGCGTGACCGTCGTGAGCAGCCACATCAACTCGTTCACCTCCGGTACGTCGGATTGTCGGAACAATGTCGCTGTTTCCGGATTCAGTCCCAGCGCCAACAGGTCAATCGCCGCCTCACGCGTGTATTCCGCCAGCAATTTCGGATCGCGGACCGTCGTCAACGCGTGCAGATCGGCGATGAAATAAAAGGCCTGATCGTTGTGCTGCAGCGCCACGTATTGCCGGATCGCACCGAAGTAATTTCCCCAGTGAAATCGGCCGGTCGGTTGAATGCCGGACAAAACGCGCATGCGAACACGATCCTGTTGATGATCAATGAGTCTTCGTACCGCGGACCGCCGGCGGTTTCAGCGTCCCCACAACTTCGGTGACGGACCCGCAGCCCAGTTCTGACAGCGTCTGGTCGAGTTGGTTCACCAGTTGAGTGGCCAACATCGGATTATAAAAGTTCGCCGTGCCGATCTGGACGGCCGTCGCACCGGCGATCAGAAACTCCATCACGTCATCCAGGGATTGAATCCCCCCCACGCCGATGATCGGCACCGGCACGGCTTGGGCAACTTGCCAGACGATGCGCAAAGCCAGCGGTTTGATCGCGGGGCCGCTTAATCCACCGATCCCATTTCCCAGAATTGGTTTACGCTTCCGCCAATCGATCGCCAACCCCTGAAATGTGTTGATGAGCGACAGCGCATCCGCCCCCGCATCGGCAGCGGCTTGAGCGATCTGGACCAGGCTCGCCGGAGAAACATTCGGCGTGAGCTTGGCAATGATGGGAAACGAACAGGCCGCGCGGACTTGCTGAACGACTTCCGCCGTCTTGGCGGGATCCGTGCCGTAATCAATTCCGCCGGTGACATTCGGACAGGAGATGTTCAGTTCGAGGGCGGCAATCTGCGGAAAATCCGCCAACCGACGAGCCATCTGCACGAATTCGGCGGAGTCTTTTCCGGCGATATTGACGATCAGGGCGGTTTGCAGTTGCAACAACGACGGAAGATGTTTCGCGGCAAACGCTTCCAACCCGTCGTTATCTAAACCGATGGAATTGAGCAGCCCGGAAGCGGTCTCCACCGTACGCGGCGGGGGATTTCCGAGGCGCGGCAGGGGCGTGACGGTCTTCGGAATGACGCCGCCTAAACGAGGAAATTCGGCATAGGCCTGCATTTCCCGGGCATATCCGAATGTTCCCGAGGCCACGAGAATCGGATTGGCGAGCCGAAGGCGATGGAGAGTAACGGCCAGATCAGGCACAACGAAATACCCGGCACAGTCCCAGAAGCGCCGGCGAGGACCTCCGCGCGGCCCGACCCGGTCGAAACACTCTCTTGAGAGTAACGACCGCCGGAACAACGCACAACTGCTTGCCGGACACTCAGATTACGCCGCCGTGCGTACGGTAGGGCGTATTAAAATCGGGCATGTCCAGCCCCCAGATGCGTTCCCAGATTTCCGGGATCGTGCGATAGTTTTCGGATGAGAAGATCAACTGCCGGGCGCGAACATCGGGTGACGACGAATAAATCGGAAGAATACAGCCGACCTGAACGGTCGCCGTCAACAGTACCCACAGCCCGACAAATGCTTGTTTCCGCATGGCTCCTCCGTGAGCACCAGGGCGCCCTCACGAGCACCGTCTACGAACTGCAAACCGTCCTTGGAACTCGATATCGTCAAATCCGATCTGGTTGAATCGCTTCAACGAGATTGGCACTGAATTCGTCTTCCTGCTTCGTCGGAATCCTGTTTCGTCGGCATCATGCTTAATCGGCGGATGTCTCTGTCATCGGGGAAGGAGTGTGCGCCGGGGCCTCGCCGGGTTCTCCATTTTGAACCGCCTGCCCTTGCAGCGCCTTGCGAGCCGCTTCTTCTTCGAGCTGGCGGACCTTTTCTTCCATTTCCTTCCCGGGCTTGAACGTCACCACAAACTTCTCGGGCACAAAGACCTTATCACCCGTGCGCGGATTTCTCGCCTTCCGGGCCGCTCGTTTCTTGACTTCAAACACTCCAAAATTGCGAAGTTCGATGCGCCCGTCTTCAACCAATGTTTTGACAATCGCGTCGAAGGTCTTTTGTACGATTTCTTTTGTTCTCAATTGCGTCAGACCGATTTCCTCGGAAATCTCTTTGACGATCTCTTTTTTTGTCACAACTTGGGTCTCCCGAGAGGGGCCGGCAGCGGCTTGACGAGCGGCCACCACGCCGCTGTTCAAGACTCAAGTGTAATCCTAAAAGAGACTTACTGTCAAGTTGACTCCTTGAGAAACCAGCCATTCTCGCGATTGTTTTCTTGCCGAATAAAACAAGTTACGGAAAATCATCTCGTCTGGCTGACCGCGTGATTCCTTGGCGACCTGCCACTTTCCTGGCTGTTGCCGTGCCGACAGACGATCCACTAGGGAATATCGGACTGATCCAACCGCTTCTTGCGATAAAATCGCCACAATCGTTACATCCATCGTGATTTTCCGGGCCGATTATTCAGACGGATCACTGCCGGATTGAAAGCCCGAAAAGATTACGATTACTTTAACTTATTTTGATTCAATGGTTTAAGTAAATCACAAGTCCAGTTCGGCCGCTTGCTCCTCAATCTGCTTCAAAGGAATAAACGCTCCTTGACCGACTCCCGGACAGAGAGTGTGAACATTTTGCCACGCCTCTGGGGAGGCAAGGTGCGAGTTCCAGAACGGCCAAGTCCGACATTGCTTGGGCCGCACGGGATAAATGGTACACCCCCGCGTTTTGCCATCGAGATAAATGCAATCCCCATTAGGGTACTCACGCAATGACGTCCGATCTCCGACCTGCCGGCATTTCAAATGCAAGATTTCTCCCAGGGGCACATTCAGATGGTCCGCAACAGCCTGGATTTCCCTGGAGTCCACCCAGACAAATCCTGGCGCGCCGCTGCAGCAATTTCCGCATTGCGTGCACTCAAAATGAAGTCCCGGCGCATACCAAGGCTGCGAATCGGCCGTTGCGTCTGCGTTTTGACTGTCCATCAATGTCTTTCCGTGCAAAGAAATGGTGCCGAGTGACTTTCGCGCCCGCGGCGGCTATCATCAGTCGGGCGTCGGACACTGGCAGAACTTCTTGCCAGCGACTCAACGAATTCCCCCCGTTGATGTTGTGTCGTTTTGCAGCCGCCGTCAACGAATCCGGTTGCCCCGACGGTCTCGCTGTTCCGGACACCGGCGACTCAATTGCGGGGAAAGAGGTGAACGCGGATGTCTTCATCGGCTTCGGCAACGTACAAAAGTGCTGGCGTAGACCTGGATTTGTATGACGACGCGATGCGCCGCCTGCCCCCCCTCATGCAGCGGACGTTCACGCCGCGCGTCCTGCCGATTGCTGACGCCTTCGCCGGCCTCTTCCGGCTCAACGACAGCAGCCGCCCGTTCCAGCAGAAGTACGACGATCCGGTCCTGGTTTCGGGCACCGATGGCGTGGGAACCAAGCTTAAGGTCGCGCAACTGGCGCAAAAGTACGATACCGTCGGAATCGACCTGGTCGCCATGTCGGTCAATGACTGCCTGTGCCTGGGCGCCGAACCGCTGCTGTTTCTCGATTATCTCGCTTTGGGAAAAGACAACCCGAACCTGATCGCCAAACTTGTCGAGGGTGTCAGCGAAGGGTGCCTGCAGGCCAAGGCAGCGCTTTTGGGTGGCGAAACGGCCATCATGCCCGACCTCTATGCCGGCGATGACTTCGACATGGCCGGTTTTTGCGTCGGCGTCGTCGAACGGAACCAGATCATCGACGGCAAAGGCATTCATTCCGGCGACGTATTGATCGGCCTGGCATCGAGCGGATTTCATTCCAACGGTTACAGTTTGATCCGCCGAGCCGTCTTTGGGATGGCCGGATTGACGATTGATCACCTGGTTCCCGACTTGAATCGGACCGTGGGCGATGTCTTGCTGGAGCCGACGCGGATTTACGCGCAAACCGTTGCGCAATTGCTGCCGCAGTTTCCAGCACGCACGGCGATTTCCGGACTGGCTCACATCACGGGCGGGGGATTGAAGGATAACATCGAGCGGCTGTTGCCGGACGGTTGCCGAGTAAACATCGACCGTCGCAGTTGGCCGACGCCCCCGGAATTCGCCTGGGTTCAACGACTGGGAAACGTTGATCACGAAGAAATGTTCCATGTGTTCAACATGGGGATCGGTTTCGTGGTCATTGTCCGACCGCAGTTTGCCGATGCGATACGAAACTCGCTGGATCAATCCGGAATCCGCGCCTGGTTGATCGGCGAAGTCCGCTCGGGCGAGCGAGGCGTGGAATATTACGGCTGATCGCCGGTGAACAGTTCTTCGAGTGAGCGCAGAGCGCGCGGGTCGTTGGACGTTCCTTCACGGTCCAACAAGAGTGCCGCGATGTTCAATTCTCGCGGACCGGCGACATCGTGCTCGGGATCATCACCGATCATCAAAAGCTCCTGCGGTCCACAGCCGCAGAGGTTCAGCAACTGCTCATAGAACCGCGGCGACGGTTTGCACGTGCCGACTTCCGTCGAAACAACAATCCGCTCGATCTGCTGAAGCTCCGGCAAGCCCCGACAGACAGCATGCAGTCGCTGGTCGAAATTGGACGCCAGCGCCAGACGAAATCCGCGCTCGCGCAGAAGGGGCAGGGACTTTTCCACGTCGGCAAAAACTCGCCAGGAATCCGGACTTGCGAAATGATCGTAGAGCTCGTCAAAACAAAGTTCCTGGTCGTTGACGTCGTCCAAAACTCGGTTCACGATCCATTTCCAGCGAACGACCTCCAGGTCTTCGCTGGTGACGAGCTGGCTGTTTTCCTTGGGTAAACAAGCGGCGACACTTTCAGCGAACGCCGTTGGGAAACGCGAGCGCAATTCCTTCGCGGTGAGCCGGGAACCGTGGCGCCTGCCGATTGTTGCGTAAATCTCGGCGACGGTCGGCACGGGATAGATCAGGGTTCCTACGGCGTCAAAAGCAATCCAGCGGTATGTCATGAGCGATGAGTGAATCAGGAGCAGGGAATCGCCATTCTAAAAAAACTAACCGTCAAGCGCGTGGGGCGTTAACCACGAAAGGCCGAAATCGGACCCGAATCGATCACAGCCCGCCCTTACATCACTCGTTGTTCCCGCTGAGTCACTCGCTGCAATGCCTCGGGGTCGATCGTGACGCCTAAGCCGGGACCGGTCAGTGCCGGGGCATATCCCCCATAGCCGAATGTGAGATCTTCCACGGTCAATCGCTCTTTCACCAGAAACCGGTCGAAGCTGCCTTCCAGATAGCGAATATTGGCGATCGATGTCGCGAAATGCCGGCCGGCGGCGGAGAGAATCCCGGTCTCTCCGACCTGACACCCCAGTTGATAACCCAAGCCGGCTTGATGGGCGATGGCGGCCAATTTCAACGAGGGCAAAAACCCACCGCATTTCGACAGGCGGATGTTAAACAGATCACACGTGCCCTGCTCAATGGCTGTTCGGGCGTCGAATTCGCTGCACAGCGATTCATCCAGCATGATCGGCACCTCAAGTCGCGGCCGGATTTTCGCCAAGCCCGCGACGTCCTCGTGGCGGACCGGCTGCTCGACCGAGGTGATATTGAACGGAGTCAATTCCGAGAGGCGTTCTTCCAGATTTTCACAGGTCCACGCTTCGTTGGCATCGATGCGGAGGTCAAACTGAGGGCCCAGAATTCCACGGAGCCGGCGGAGCAGCGCCACATCATCCACCCCTTCCACGCCGACTTTGACCTTGCTTTGATGAAAGCCAAACACCCGCAGCAGCAGCGCCCGGGCAATTTGTTTCCAGCGACTCATCGCGGTAAATGCGACGCTATATCGGGCCCAGTCGGCCTCTTGCCGGATCGCAGCCGTGTCGCTTACCAAGCGAGTAATGGCGGAAAAAGGAATGTCTTCCGCCCGGCAGGCGGCGTCCAGGACGCTGAGTTCAATCGCGCAGCGGACCGAATTCCCGAAACATCCACGCCCATCTTGAGCCGTTTCCGCAAGTTGGAAGCCCGAAAGCATCCCCAACAGATCTTTCAGCGACAACCACGTTCCGCTGAGCCGTGACGCTAACTCGTTGTCAGATATAATCTTCCACGCCGCATCGATGTCTTCGCCGGTAACATAAGGGCGCGGCAGACCTTCGCCCCAACCGACCGCCCCGTCCTCCAAACGACAGCGGACGATGACCGTATGAGTTTCCGTCCGGGCATGAGACGCGTGCTTGATCGGCTTTCGCAATGGAATCAGCACATGGAACGCCGTCATTTCAACAATTTTCATGCGGTCAGTGTGGAAAGGTTGGCCAAACCCGTCAAGTCGAAGTCTTGATTCGGAACCGACGGCACAGGCTTACTTTCCGGCAACCCTGGCTGGGCAGTTTCCGGGAAGGTTGATACAATCTGACGATCGCGACGGCGTGCCGGGAGGACGGTGCGGCTCCAGGTTTCTCAGGCAGCGTGGGTCCGTCTCGCGATACCTGACCAAAGTCTTTGCTAGGAAGGGTGTTTTGATCAATGTCGACCATCACGATGCCGCAACCGACCGCTCGTCATCCTCTGCCGTCGCCGTCGGTGGCTCAACCTGTCGAACTACCCCCATCGGCTGCCTCGGCTCAGCTCGATCCCGCGGAAGTCGCGGAATGGCTGGAATCGTTGGATGACTTGCTGCTGCGAGAAGGCCCGGGCGCGGTGCGCCAGCTGCTAACGCAATTGTATTCGCGGGCCCAAAGCCAATCTGTGCCATTGGTTCCGTCAATCACCACTCCGTACGTCAACACGATCGCGGTGGAGAACCAGCCTGCCTATCCGGGCGACCAGGAAATCGAGAGCCGTCTGCGCAGCCTCGTCCGCTGGAACGCCATGGCGATGGTCGTTCAAGCCTACAACTCCGGCTCGGGCGTCGGGGGGCATATCGCCACGTTTGCTTCGTCGGCTTCGTTGGTGGAAACGGCCCAGAACCATTTCTTCCATGCACGAACGTCCGATCACACGGGCGACATGGTGTACTTCCAGGGACATGCCGCTCCGGGAATGTATTCGCGCGCTTTCCTCGAAGGCCGGCTCGACGAATCCCATTTGAAAAACTTCCGCCGCGAGCTTCCGCGCGGGCAAGGGTTGTCATCGTATCCGCATCCGTGGCTGATGCCCGAGTTCTGGCAGTTCCCGACCGTCTCCATGGGCCTGGGACCGATCTGCTCGCTCTATCACGCGCGGTTCCTGCGGTATCTCGAACATCGTGGTTTGCTGGACACGTCGAAGTCGCGCGTCTGGGCGTTTCTCGGCGACGGTGAAATCGACGAACCCGAATCGCTGGGAGCGATTTCGCTCGGGGCGCGGGAACAACTCGACAATGTCACCTGGGTCGTGAATTGCAATCTGCAACGACTCGATGGTCCTGTTCGCGGCAACGGCAAGATCATCCAGGAACTGGAAGGAATCTTCCGTGGTGCCGGCTGGAACGTAATCAAAGTCGTCTGGGGTTCCGATTGGGATCCGCTGCTGGAAGCCGACTCGACCGGCATTCTTGTTCGCCGTATGGAGGAGGTTGTCGACGGCCAGTATCAAAAGTACTCCGTGGAAACGGGGGAATACATCCGCAACGACTTCTTCGGCAAGTATCCGGAACTGCTCCAGCTGGTCGAGCAGCTGAGCGACGAGCAATTGCAGCACCTGCGCCGCGGCGGACACGATGTCACCAAGGTCTATGCGGCATATAAAGCCGCCGTCGAGTTCAAGGGGGCGCCGACGGTGATTCTCGCCAAGACCGTCAAAGGGTTCGGGTTGGGCGCGGAGGCGGAAGGAAAGAACATCGCCCATCAGAAAAAGGGGCTGCATGCCGAAAGCCTGCTGCGAATCTGTCGCAAGGCCGGTTTGCCGCTCAGCGACGATGACGCCCGCGCGGCGAAGTTTTACCGCCCGGACGCCGATTCCCCGGAGATGAAATATCTTCAGGAGCATCGGCAGAAGCTGGGAGGCTATATCCCCGCTCGGAAACCGGCTGCTGAACGTTTCAAGCTTCCTTCGCTGGCCGACTTCGTCGCCGGCAATAGCGGGACCGGCAAAGACTGGTCGACGACGATGGCGCTCGGCGAGGTGATGAAGGTGCTGATGAAGGACAAGCAGTTCGGCAAGCGCATCGTCCCGATCATTCCCGACGAAGCGCAAACCTTCGGCTTGCAGACGCTTTTCTCGCGCTACGGCATCTATTCCAGCAAAGGCCAGCTGTACACGCCGGTCGACGCCGACGAAATGGTGTCGTATAAGGAATCGCGCGACGGCCAGGTCCTGATGGAAGGGATCAACGAAGCGGGCGCGATGTCGTCGTTCATCGCGGCCGGTACCAGTTATGCCAACCTCGGCTTTCCAATGGTGCCGTTCTATGTTTATTACTCGATGTTCGGTTTCCGCCGCGTCGGTGATTTGATCTGGCTCGCCGCCGATTCCCGCTGCAAAGGGTTCCTCTGCGGCGGCACGTCGGGCCGGACCACGCTGAACGGCGAGGGCCTGCAACACGAAGACGGCCAGAGCCAACTCATCGCCAGCACCGTGCCCAACCTGCTCTCTTATGATCCGGCATTCGCTTACGAGATCGCCGCCATCGTGCAGGACGGCATGCGGCGGATGTACGGCGAAGGCGAAGAGATCTTCTATTACCTCTCGGTCTACAACGAATCCTTCCCGATGCCGGCCCTCCCCGCGGGAGACGGCGTGCTGGAAGGAATTCTCAAGGGACTGTATCCTCTCGATCCGTCGGTGCCGAAGAAGACGCGCGCAGCGCGCCCGCAACTCTTCGGCAGCGGGCCCATCATGCGGCAGGTCCAGCGCGGGCAGCAGATTCTCGCCGAGAAATACGGCATCGAAGCCGATGTCTGGAGCGTAACCAGCTACAACGAACTGTGCCGTGAAGCGCAGTCCGTCGCCCGCTGGAACGCGCTGCATCCCGACAAGAAACCGAAGCAGAGCTTTTTGCAGCAGCAATTGGCGGGGACCACGGGGCCGTTCATTTCCTCCAGCGACAACGTCCGTCTGGTGGCAGAACAGATTCGCCAGTACCTGCCGGGCCAATACCTGGTTCTCGGCTGCGACGGTTTCGGCCGCAGTGCCTCGCGGGAAGAACTCCGCCGGCACTTCGAAATCGACGGCGAATGCGTGGCGTATGCAACGCTGGTCGCACTGTCGAAAGACGGCAAATTCGACGCGAAGAAACTGCCACAAGCGCTGAAGGACCTGGGGATCAACCCCGACAAGGTCGACCCGGCGACGGCGTAACGATATTCAATGTCAGTGGTTTGTGGTCCGTTGCAGATTTCTTTCCGACTGACCACTGACAACAACCAACCTTCGACAAACAATTTCACCCAACGGTTCCCTCACTCATGCCCACCGAATTCAAACTCCCGCAACTGGCTGAAGGCGTTGAAAGCGCGGACGTCGCCGACATTCTGATCGCCGAGGGCGATACGATCACCGCCGGTCAGATCATTATGGAACTGGAAACCGATAAAGCGGTGATGGAATTGCCTTGCCCGCATGCCGGCAAGGTCACAAAGCTGCTGGTGAAGACGGGCGACACGGTGAAACCTGGTCAGCCGATTCTCACCTTGGAAGCGGCCGGGGCGCCTGCGGAAGTCAACGGGGCGAAAGCAGCGGCGCCGGCGGCAGCAAAACCGGCAGCGGCAAGCTCCGCACCGGCGTCAGCGCCAGCAAAACCGCAAGCGAGCGCTCCGGCAGCGGTCAAATCAGCGCCGGTCGCTGCGACGGCGGTCGTTGATAACGGGTTGCCGATCCCCGCCGGCCCGGCGACGCGCCGCCTGGCGCGGGAACTGGGAGTGGCGCTGAATCATTTGCGCGGAACCGGCCCGGGAGGCCGCATCACGCAGGAAGACGTGGCCCGCGCTTACGCCGGCAACAATGGCTCGGCCGGTTCCAGTGGCGCCGCCGCCGTCGCCATTCCGCCGCTGCCCGATTTCAGCCAGTTTGGTCCGGTCGAACGGCAGGCCTTCTCCAAACTTCAGAGAACGGCCGCAAACAACCTGAGCCTCGCCTGGCAGATCATTCCTCACGTCACTCAGCACGACCTTGCCGACGTCACCGAAGTCGAAGGGGTCCGCCGGCGGTTCACCGAACATGCCAAGGACACTCCCAAGGTGACGATGACGGCGATTTCGATGAAGGCCGCCGTCGCCTGCCTGAAAGAGTTCCCCCAGTTCAACGCCAGCTTCGATGCGGCGAAGGGGGAAGTCGTTCTCAAGAAGTACTATCACATCGGTGTCGCCGTCGACACGCCGACAGGCCTGCTGGTGCCGGTGATTCGCGACGTTGATCAAAAAACGGTGCTGCAACTCGCCGCGGAGTTGGCGGTCATCGCGCAGAAGGCGCGTGATCGCAAGCTGGAATTGAAAGACATGCAGGGCGGGACTTTCACGATCACGAACCTGGGCGGCATCGGCGGCACGGCGTTTACGCCGATCGTGAATTATCCGGAAGTTGCCATCCTCGGCCTGTCGCGCACGCAGAAGCAGTTGCAACTGGTAAATGGCCAGGTCGCCGAGCGAATGATGCTGCCGTTGTCGTTGTCGTACGATCATCGCGTGATCAACGGCGCGGACGGCGCACGGTTTCTCGGCAAATTGTGCGGCCTTTTGACCGATTCGTTCCGGTTGCTGATCGAAGTTTAACGACGTTTCGCCGAAGCGTTGAATCGGCGCTCAAAGTGGGATAAAGTTCGAGGCACGGGAAGCCCGGGGATCGACGTCCCTGGGCTTTTTGAGTTTGAAGGTTTGATCATTACAGATCGGTGATTCATGGCAGATTTGCAGGCGGAACTGGTGGTGCTGGGCGGCGGACCGGGGGGCTATCCGGCGGCATTCGATGCGGCCGATCACGGGATGAAAGTCGTCCTGATCGACGAAGGGGCAAAACCTGGCGGCGTCTGTCTCAACCGGGGCTGCATCCCGTCCAAGGCGCTGCTGCACGTCGCCAAGCTGATCAACGAATCGCGAGAGGCGGTCGATTGGGGGTTGACGTTCGCCAAACCGAAAATCGATTTGAACAAACTGCGTGACTGGAAGTCGTCCGTTGTCGGCAAGATGGCGGGAGGCATCGTCGAGTTGTGCAAGGCGCGCGGCGTGACGCTCGTGCAAGGGCGGGGCACTTTCCAGGACGCCAATACGCTCGAAGTCAAAAAGTCGGATGGGTCGACCGACAAGCTGCGGTTCGAGAAGTGCATTGTCGCGACGGGTTCTTCCCCGACGATGCCTCCGGTATTCAACATCGGCGATCCGCGCGTGATGGATTCAACCGGCGCGCTGGAATTGCCTGATATCCCGGGGACGTTATTGATCGTCGGCGGCGGATATATCGGCCTGGAAATGGGGAGCGTTTACGCGGCACTGGGTTCAAAAGTCACCGTCGTCGAACTGACGCCGGGCCTGTTGCCGGGGGCCGATCGCGACCTCGTTCGTCCGTTGCAGAAGCGTTTAGAGCATTCGTTCGCGGCGATTCATCTCAACACGAAGGTCGACGGGTTGCAGGCGACGCGCGGCGGCATCGTGGCCACCCTTTCCGGCGAAGGCGTCGAGCCGAAGCAGACGTTCGACCGGGTGCTGATCTCCATCGGCCGCCGGCCCAACAGCAAAGGCTTCGGCCTGGAAACCAGCGGTGTCGCCGTCAATGAAAAAGGCTTCATTACAGTCGACGCGCAGCGCCGCACGAACGTGCCGCACATCTTCGCGATCGGCGACATCGCCGGCGAACCGATGCTGGCGCACAAAGCGACGCGCGAAGCCAAAATCGCCGTGGAAGCGCTGCTCGGTAAACCGACGATTTTCGACAACATTGCGATTCCCGCCGTGGTCTTCACCGATCCGGAAGTTGCGTGGTGCGGTTTGCAGGAACCGGAAGCGAAAGCACAAAATCGCGACGTGAAAGTGGTTCGTTTCCCGTGGGGCGCCTCGGGCCGTGCGACGACGCTGGCCCGCAACGAGGGTTTGACGAAGATCCTCTTCGATCCCGAGACGGAACGGGTCTTGGGCGTGGGAATCGTCGGCGTCGGCGCGGGAGAACTGATCGCGGAAGCCGTTCTCGCCGTGGAAACCGCCGCCGTGGCCCGCGATCTGGCGGAAAGCATCCACGCGCACCCGACGCTGTCAGAAACGTTGATGGAAGCCGCCGAGGGCCTGTTCGGACAGGCAACGCATGTGTATCGACCGAAGCGATGATTCGGCCACTTAATGACCAATGCCAAAATCGCAATGACAAATGAACAATCTAATTCGAATCGTCCTTGAATTGAGTTTCGCTTGATAGGCTTTGCTCGCGGTTCAGGTGTTTGACATTTGGATTTGAACTTTGGCATTTCTTCCATGCCCATCGACTTCTCCCGTTCTTTTCTGACGTTTCGCATCGACACGCTCAAGAAACCGCCGCGGACGGTGTCGCACCAGCCGCCGTTTTCGCTGAACGACGCCCGCATCCAACTCGACTGCGTATGCGACATCACGGAAATCGCCACGGAGAGCACGCAGCGCTTCGTGCTGGGCGCGAGTTGCAAGACGGAGCGCGTCGGCGTGGATCGCGACATCTGGACGACCCCGAATGCCGATTTCGTGCCGATTGTCTCACAGGACCGGTTTCTCAACCTGAAGACTTATGCGTGGATCGGCCAAGAGGCCACGGTCGAATTATTTGGGCTGCAACAACCGCAACCGGATCGGCAAGTCGGCAGTGTGCAAGAAGCGTTCGATTCGCTGAAGATCCACGTCCATGAGGTCGAGGGAGAGCATCTAGCGACGCCGGAAGCGATCATCGCCGCGACGTTCGCGCAGCATCCGTTATGCGCGATCACGGAATGGCAGACCGACCGTTACCGCGTGCAACTGACCTATCCGGTGAAGACATTCAACGTCAATGAACGCGACCAGATTTACCAGACCGACACCGGCCCGGTGTTATGGCCCGACCTGTCGCGCGATCACGCCGATCTCATCGCCGGGATGAACCTCGCCTTCACCGCATTCAACGGCCCGGAATGGATCGAAGCGGTGATCCGCGTACCGACTGAGACGCCGAGCGGCGCGAAAGTCTATCATTACTCGCAGTTCGCCCGGATCGACGGCGTGCAGAACCGGTTGTATCGAGTGGGTGATTGACGATCCCACCGAATGCCCGGGTCTGGAAGCTCTACCGAAGACCCGGCCAGCGCAATTGATTTCTCCGTGAACTCTGCGTCTCTGCGAGAGAGTGCATCTATTTCAACGCCTCAAGCTTCTTCGCCGCTTCCCCGCGTGCCTTGGCCAGCACGTCGGACAGTTTCACCGGGGCGCCGCCTTGGCGTTTGCTTTCATCGGCGGCTTCCATGAAGGCGTAGATTTCCAGGGTTTCCTCTTCGCTCACCGGCGGTTGGTGCGTCTTGAAGAACTTGACGATTTCGACGACCAGCGGGCGATAACCGCCGTAACCGCCGAGGTCGACGACTCCCTTCGATCCAAATGCCCGGCCGCCGTAGCCGGAACCGCCGTCGCGGATGCCGCGGAAGGTGCCGACGCGGCCCCCCTGCCAGGTTCCCATCACTACATCGACCCCGGGCGTGCTGGCGCGCTGCACCGTTTCGCAGCCGGTCCCCATCACCGTAAACAAGGCTTCGACGCCGTGGATGCCGTACCAGAAGAGGTCGGGATGCGTCGGTTCGAGGTGAGCCGGGCTGAAGGCGTCGCAGCCGACGACGTCGCCGATTTTTCCCGCGCGAACTTCCTGTGCCAACGGCATATAGCGGAGTGACGAGGACGAGAAAATCGGCACGTTGTATTTCTTCGCCGCTTCAAAAATCGCCACGGCATCGGCGAGCGTTCCGGCAATCGGCTTATCGATGAAGCACGGCTTGCCCGCTTTCAGCACGGGAAGCAATTGTTCGAAATGCGGCCGGCCGTCGTTGGTTTCCAGTAGGACGCAATCGACTTTTTCCAAGAGCGCGGGTATGGAGTCGACGATTTCGATCCCCATTTTCTGGAAGTCTTCCGTGTATTTCGGCACGCGTTCGACGCTGGATTTGATGTCCGGGCTGCCTTTGGGATAGGCCGCGACGACTTTGCAGCCGGCGACATCGTCCGCGGCGTCGGATTTATTCATTTCCCCGGCGAACGCGCCACAGTGCGATGTATCCAGTCCAATCATGCCAACGCGGATCACCTTTTTCTCGGCGGCCTTTTCAGGTTCGGCGACGGCCGCATCAGCGACCGCCGTCGCCGTGTCCGAACTGACGTTCAACGCGGTCAGGCTCCAGAGCATAACTTTTTTGTCGTGGCTGCCCGTCGCAAGCAGTCCGCCGTCGCGGGTGATAGCAAGCGCCGAAATGCGACCTTCGTGTTCTTCCAGCGAGGCGAGCTCGTTTCCGGTTTCGCGATTCCAAAGTTTGACGGTGTGCCCGCCCTCGAAACGCCCGCCGCTCCCGCTGATCAGCGTTTTGCCGTCGGGATGAAACACCACGCAATTCACCGGTCGCTGGTGATCGCCGAAGTAACCGAGCGGTTGGTGCGATTCTCGGTTTGTGAGGATCACTTTTTCATCCAGTCCGGCGGAGGCGAGAGTCGCGCTGTCCGGAGAAAAGGCGACGGCATAAACCGCTTTGGCGTGGTCCGCCAGGTTGAAAACCTCTTGACCGGTGGCGGCATCCCACAATTTCACTTCGCCCCGCTTGGTGGTACGCGTGTCGTCCCCAGCCGCCGTTGCAATCCAACGCCCATCCGGCGACCAGGCGACGCCATTCACGGGATAGGAATGGCCTTTCAGGACCGCGATCGGTTCGCTCTGATCGACCGACCACACTCGGACCGTTTCATCTTCGGAACTGGTGACGAATCGTTTCCCGTCGGGAGCGAATGCGGCGCCGGTGACATAACCTCGATGGCCTTTGAATTCGTGGACTCGCTCCGCGGCGAGCGGATTCCAAAGCTGCACCGTCTGATAGCTCCCGACGACGAGTTGTTGACCATCGGGCGAAAATGCCAAGGCGCGAACCTGCCCTTTCATGCCGGAAAGCGACGCGCGCGGCTTCTTCTGCTCGACATCGACCAGCGATACGGAATCTTTTGTACCGACCGCCAGCGTTTTGCCATCCGGCGAAAATGCCAGGCTGGTGATCCAATCGGCAAACGGGGAAAGCGCAGCGACTTGCGGGACGGCAACCTTGGGGGATGCGTCCTGGACATAGGCCAGGACCGGGCCGCAAGCCAATCCGATCCAGCACATCAGCGTGAAACGGGACGAGGTCAATTTCATACGATCTTTCCTGGGTGAGGCTGCGCCAGCGTGAGAATTCTTGTTTCACCGGCATTATGCCGAAATCGCATCAACGCTGGCAATTGCGAAGAGCGACCAGACAGGTTCGACGCCATCGCTGATCGACGGAATCAGGGGGACTGAGCGACAGCGCGAGCGTGCGAGGTGCCGATCCAGAGCCAGGCAATGCCGCCAGCGGCGCAGACGAGGCAGGCGAACCCAATCGCCGCGGGCCAGCCGACATGCTGCGCGAGATAAGGCGATAGGACCGGCGAAATGAATCCGCCGACGTTTCCGCCGGCATTCATAAACGCGCCGGCGAACCCTCGCGCCTTGCCGCCGATTTCCGTCACCGAGGTCCAATACACACTTTCGCACATGCCTTCGATGCCCATCGCCAGCGCCAGCCACAAGGTGACCTGCGTGGCGTCGGTCAGCATGACCGCCACCAAAGCACAAACCCCGCTGAGACCCATGCACGCCAGCATGATGATGCGACGACCGGCGGCGAGTCCCCAATGTCGACAAATGAACTCGGTGCAAAGCCCGCCCAGGACCATGCCGAATCCCTGCGCAATGGTGATCAGAAACGCCGCCTCGCGCGATTTTTCGTCCGGCACATGCAGCACCTGCTTGAAATAGTTCTGCATCCAGTAGAAGAAGAGGTATTGAAAGTAGCCGTAAGAAACGTAGCTCAACGTGACGAGCCATAAGTCACGGCTTTTGAGCAGCGGCCGCCAATGGGCGTGATCATGCTCGAACGGCGAGTCGCCGGTATGAACGGCCGTGACGACATGACCCAGGTGCGGCGCGACGAGCCGACTCCAGACGAGGGCGTAACCCATCATGACGAAACCGCAAATGACAAAGGCCCAGCGCCACGTCGCCGCATCGATCAACTTGCCAAAGACGGGATAACTCAGGGCGACGCCGAGCACGGCTCCGGCCGTCACCAGACTGTTCGCAGTGGATCGACCGGTTGCGGGAACGACATCGGAGACGACATGCGCCGCACCGGGATGCAGCGGCGCACTCCCCAAGCCGGCCAGTCCGCGGACGATCAGCAGGCCGATCCAGAACTGGTGAGGCGTGCCCGCCAACCAACCGAGAACCCCGGTCAGCACGACGAACAGGCCCATCGTCAAGCCGAGCAGCGTCATCGAGCGAGCGGCCCCGATCCGGTCAATCAACCAGCCGCCGGGGATCATGGCAATCGTATAGACGATCAGAAACGCGGAATAGACCCACCCCATCTGCGTATCCTGGAAAACGCGAAAGAAAGGGGGCTTGGTCGAGGGGGACGATTGAGCGGGCGATTCGCCGTTGCTGGATTTCTCCTCGATAAACACCTCGGCCCCGGCGACCGAAATGCCGATGCGGTTGAAATGGCCGATTACCGCGTATCCCACCAACAGCAACACAATCATCCAGCGTTGCGATAATGTGAGGGGAGGCGTCGGCGACTGTGTCATGCGGCGATTTCCCAAGCTGCCGATGGGATCGGCGAAGTTTCAACACACCGCGAATGTCGTTCGCGGCTTTGGTCACTGGCAAAATCTGGTCACAATCTCGTCCGGCAAGTGATACCCGATGCCGGGGGCGGTGGGAAACTCAATCACGCCGCCTTTCACGGGAAGCCCGGCGTCCTGCAGCGCTGTCCTTAAGGGGGATTCGAAAACTTCCGCCGGAGCGAATTCGATAAACGGCGTGATCGGCGAATAGGCGGCGAGATGGACCGACGCCGCGCCCAGAATCTGCGTCGACCAGTTGCCGGGACAGACGAGCGCGCCGCGCGGCAAGGCCAGATCGACGATCCGCTTGGCTTCCGTCAATCCGCCGCAGGTTGACATATAGGGCTGCATCACCGACACCTTCCCACGTTCCATCATGTCCAGGAATTCCCAGCGCGTGACGCCGTGTTCTCCCAGGGCCAGAGGAATCGAGGTCAACTCGGCGAGCCGGGCGTAAGGTTCCGGGCGATCGACGGGAAAGGGTGTTTCGAAAAAGAAGATGTCGAGTTCTTCGAGTTCGCGACAAATGCGGGCCACCGTGGGGACGTCGTTGAAGAGGTACCCGACATCAACCATCAGCGTGAGTTTGGAACCCAAAGTTTTGCGGGCCCGTTTGGCCAATTTCACGACGTCTTTCGGCGACGACATCATCGGTTCGACTTTGAAGGCACGATAACCGAGTTCGGCCAGTCGCTCGGCTCGTTCACATTGCTGGGCGATCATCTTCTCGCCCCCCCAGGTGTCGGAAACGAGCGTGCAATACGGGACGACGCCAGTTTTCAGCGTCTCGGCGGAGGATTGAAAACATCCCCGCTGCCCGCCGCCGAGGAGTTGCCAGACAGGTTGGTTCATCCGCTGGCCGTAGATGTC
>JAXMBR010000040.1:0-33835 GCA_046349715.1 Planctomycetaceae bacterium
TCTGTCACAAGTCTTGCGCGATACGCGGCCGATCGCGGAAAGCTGTCTGGACAACTTGTTTCATCTGGGGGTCGAAAATCTGGACGTCATGCCGTCCGGTCCCAAGCCGGTGAATCCCTCCGAGTTGCTGTCCTCGGATCGCTTGTCGGACATTCTGTCCTGGGCGGAAACGATCTACGATCAGATTCTGATCGACGCGCCGCCCGTGCTGGCGGTGACCGACTCGGCGATCATCGGCCGCATGGTGGACGGCGCGGTCGTCGTCATTCGACCAGACAAGAATCGCCGCAAGATGGTGATTCGAGGCGTGCAATCGTTTGTCGGCGCCGGCGTCAGCGTCGTCGGGTTGGTGGTGAATCACCTGGCACCCAACAACTCGGGCGAATACGGATATGGTTACGGCTATGGATATGGCTACGGCTATGGCTACGGGCACGACCAGCAATCCGAAGACGAGTTAACGGAAAATGAGGAAACCGCGGACGAGTATTTCCGCGCCGCGGCATGACGACGGGTCTGCACCGAGGCCGAGAGACTGATTGGACCGGAAACGAATCATGGCGACTGTCAGCCACACTCGGTCCGGTTCTCGCCGCCGCTCTTCGGTCGGACGAAGGAGTCCCGCGCCTCCGCCGGAATCTTCGTTAACGCAAGGGTTGACCGGCCTGACCGACTTTTCGTTGGCGCTGGTTCTGTTCGTGGTACCGGCCTGCTTCGGAGGCCGAAATCCGCTGGGTCAATTGCTGCTTTGCGTCGGCGCGACGAGTTCGGCCTTGCTCTGGTCGCTACGGCAATTGACGGCGCAGGCTCCCATCAAAAGAGGCCTGCCCGGCGCATTGTTGTGGGTGGCGGCCTTGGGGCTGATCGGGTTGCAGTTGGTGCCGCTGCCTGAGAACTGGCTTCGAACGCTGTCCCCCGAATTGTTCCGTCTGCTGCCGTTATGGTACGGCGGCGATTCCTCCGGACTGTTGCCGTTGATGTGGCGGACGACCTCACTGGATCCCGCGGCGACAACGTCTGGATTGGCGACGTTTCTTTCGTATCTCGTCTTATTCTGGGTCGTGGTGCAGCGAATCGGCGAGGTAAGTGACGTCGAGCGATTGCTCCGTTGCATCGCCCTGTCCGGCATGGCGATGGCCGTGTTCAGCCTGTTGCAATACTTCTTCAGCAACGGCCTGTTTTTTTGGGTCTATCAGCACCCGACCGTCAACACGACGGAAACGGCGCTCGGTTCGTTCACCAACAGGAATCATCTGGCCCAATTTCTGGCTTTGGCCATCGGCCCGACGCTCTGGTGGATGGCACGGGCGGGAATTCCCTCGAACACCACAACCAGCCAGGGATTTCAGACCGAATCGTCCGGCGCCAGAACCCTCACTCTGACGTTCCTGGCGCTGGGGCTGGGAGCCATCGTGCTGGCGGGGCTCTTGTCGCTTTCGCGAGCCGGGTCCGCGGCGCTGGGGCTGGCCTGCCTATCGGGATTGACGCTGCTGTGGCGCAAGGGGCAGTTGCCGGCGGGCGTGTTGCCTGCGACGGCTGCCATCAGCCTCGTGGTCGGCGGTGGTTTCCTCGCGAGCGGCTACCAGTCGTGGGCATCGCGCGTCGATGAAACGCAGTCGGAATTGCGGCCGATCATCTGGGCGGCCAACATTCGATTGGCCAACCGATTTCCATGGACGGGAACCGGCATCGGCACGCATGCGGAATCCCATCAACTCGAAATCGACCGTTTGGAAGATGAACGGGAATTTTCGCATGCCGAAAGCGGCTACCTGCAAATCGCCTCGGAGAGCGGATTGATCGGCCTGGGAATTTGTCTGCTGATGATCGCCGTTTGCGGGGCCTGGTGGCTGCGAGCCTATGGCAATCGCTCCTCGGCGCCCATCGCGGCGGCCGCCGCAGGCATCGGGCCGAGCTTACTGGTGAATGTGTTGCATTCGGCCGTCGATTTCATCTGGTACGCGCCGGGCTGCGTGGTGGTGGTCGTCGTCTTGGCAGCGTGCGCATGCCGGCTGTCGCAGTGGACTCGGTCTGCTGCGGAACCGGTCGCGGCGCCGCGGCCGGTGTTTCGGATCGGTTGGGTGATGTCGTTCGCCCTGTGGGGCAGCGTCGGATCGTGGACCATCCTGACGAAAATTCCCGCGGCGCAGGCCGAACCTCACCAAACCGCATTTCTTCGATTGCATTATCATGTCGCCGAAGACTCCGTGACAGAAGACGATGCAGACGAAGCATCGGAGAACGAGACTCGTGAGCATGACTTGCTGTTGAAGCTGAAATCGCTGGTGGCGGCGGCTCGTGCCAATCCCGGCGACAGCCGAACTCACTTACGTGCGGCGCTCGGGTACCTGGAATTGTTCGACGAACGCAAGACGGCGAGCGAAATGCCGCTGACCGTCGATGAATTGCGTGACGCGGCGATTGCCGGCGAATTCTCCACCGAAGAGGAATTGCAGGGCTGGTTGACGGACGTCGTCGGACCGCGCCGGAAATATCTGCAAGCGGCGCTACAGCACGCGCGTCGCGCGGTCATGCTCTGTCCGTTGCAAGGGGCCGCGTATCTGCAATTGGCCCGGCTGAGCTTCCTGCGCGATCCCACCGGAGAACAAGAGGAAGCCTGGCGGGAACAGGCCTTGGCCGTCCGGCCTTATAGTGCGATGGTCGATTTCGAGGTCGGCCAGGCGGCGTTTCGCATGAGCGACCAGGAATTAGGCATGCGTTACTGGAAGAAGGCGTTTCAGCGCAGCAAGAAGTATCGTCGGCAGATTGTTGAGAGCCTGGCCCCCGCCATTCAGGCGGTCGATTTTGTCGAGGAATTTCAGCCGAATTGCGCCACTTATCCCGTCGTGATCGCAGCGTATGAGGAGACCGGACAGGACGATCAGGTTTCCTATCTGCGGCGAAATTATGCCGACGCTTCGATGGAGGATGCGGAAAAGCTCTCCGGGGCGGCGGCCGAACATGCATGGATGGAAGCGGTGCGCATGCATCAGCAGGAACAGGACATCGATCTGGCGATTGAAATTGCCGAAGCCGCGCTGTGCGAGCATTCCCAGAGCCATCCGCTGCATTTCGCGCTCGGTCAAATGCTGATGCAGCAGAAAGACTACGAAGGAGCGGCCGAGCACCTGCAATGGGCGGCGGCCCGCGCTCCGGAGGACGCCGCGCTGCAACGAATGGCGGAAGAGGCGTTCAAACTGAAACTGAAATCGAAGCCTCAAGCGACCGACGCCAGGGAATCAAACAGCCAACGATTCGCACGCTGAACATCGCTTAGACGATTTCCGCTATCGGCTGAATCCCCGGGTCGACGAGATACTGCGGGACGCCCGCGAGATCGAAGACGCGGATGTTGGTGGCATCGATGCCGGCGCATTTATAGAGCGTGGCGAAAACCTCTTGAAACTTGACCGGGCGTTCGGCCGGGCGTTCGCCGTTGCGGTTGGTCGCGCCGACGACCTGCCCCGTTCGCAATCCGCCGCCGGCGAGGACCGCGGAATTCGCCGCCGGCCAATGGTCGCGGCTGTTGTTGGCGTTGATCTTTGGCGTACGGCCGAACTCGCCCCAGAGGACCACGGCGACGTCCCGATCAAGACCTCGTTCGTGTAAGTCAGTCACGAGCGCCGCCAGGCCCTGGTCCAATCGCGGCATTTCCTCGCGCGATTTGGGGAAGTTCATGCCGTCAGGCCCATGCCAGTCCCAACGGCTGAAGTTGAGCGAGACGAACCGCGCGCCGGCTTCGACCAGACGGCGGGCGATGCAGAAATTTTCGATCATCGGCGGCGCGCCGTCACGCTGGAATTCTTCGCTGCTCTTGCCGTAACGGGCGACGATCCGCGGATCTTCCTGCGTCAGATCAAGGGCCGCGGCGAGTTTCGACGTGGTGAGGATGCCCATCGCCTGTTGCGAGTAGACGTCCATGCTGTCCATCATGCCGCGCGAGTCGGCATCGCGGCGAAATTGATCGAACGATTTTCGCAGTTGGGTCCGGTCCTGCAAACGATCCAGCGTGATCCCTTGCAGCACCATGTTCTCGGTGGTGCTGCGCGCCTTGCGACCGACGAGGTTGAACGGAGCGTGCGAAACGCCGACGAATCCGCCGTCTCCCGGTTCGCCCCAAGTGCCGTTGCCGGTCTGGTACATGAGCGCCAGGTGAGCCGGGATGGCGGGATCGAACTGACCTTGAAGCTTGGAGACCCAGGCGCCGGCGGCAGGCCAGCCGCCGGGCGGCTTGCGCTCCCCTTTTTTGCGGCCGGTCATGCACTGATAGGCATCATGGTGACCGTCAGAATCGGCGAGCGAGCGAACCAGGATGAATTGATCCATCATCTGCGCGACGTTTGGAAACAGTTCGCAGATTTCAATGCCCGGGACATTGGTTTGAATCGACGCGAATTCGCCGCGGATTTCGGCCGGCGCTTCGGGCTTGGGATCCCACATATCAAGATGCGACGGCCCACCCGGGAGATAGATGTTGATGATCGCTTTGTGGGACGTGCCGGGGCGGGGCGACTCTTCGGCGCGCAATAGCTTGGAAAGACTGACGCCCCCGCATGCCATGCCGCCAATGGTCAGGAAATCGCGGCGAGAAACTCCGTCACACCAGCCGCGCCCTGGCCGGTTTCGTCCCAGAATTGTCAGCATCCGGACAGTTCCTTGATCGTTTTTCTGGTGGTCGTCGAGCGCGCATTCATCAATGCATTGCAATATGTTAATCGGTCAGGAAATGATTCGTCAATCACGATTTCGCGATCGCAAGGAAGCGCTTCCGTGAAGCGTCGCTAAATGATCCGCACGATTTCGCGTTGCGGTTCGCCGGCGGTGACGTGGACCTGACGGTGGCGGTCGATGAAGACGTCGACTTCGCAGCGGACTCCGAACTCCGGGAGATAGATCCCCGGTTCAATCGAGAAGCAGGCGCCGGGGAGGATCAGCCGCTCTTCGTGAGTCTCCAGATTGTCGATATTCGCTCCGTTGCCGTGGACTTCCTGGCCGATGCTGTGACCGGTGCGGTGCACAAAGTATTGGCCGTAGCCGGCTTGTTCAATGACGGCCCGGCAGGCGTCATCCACTTGCCAACCGGGCAGGGGACGCTGCTCGGCAAACGCTTTACGGATGAAGTGGATGGCCGCATCCCGCGCGGCGGCGACGATGTTAAAAACTTTCACAAATTTTTCGGGGACGATGTCGCCGACATAACCGACGCGCGTCAGATCGCTGTAAACGGCACGTGGCTGCTTGAGCTTGGCCCAGAGATCGATCAAGACGAAATCTTCGGAACGAATTGCGGCCGTGCCGGTTTCGTAGTGGGGATCGCCGCTGTGCTCATTCACGGCGACGATGGGCGGGGAATAGGTCGTCAACTCGTGTCGCTCGAAATGGGCCATGATCGCCTGTTGAACAGCGAGTTCCGTGACGGAACCGTGACGGCGAATTTCCTCGGCAATGAATTTCCAAGCCAGCGCATAAGCGGAATCGGTGTGAACGCCCACGGCCTGGTGCATGGCCCATTGATCATCGTCCCAGAGGGCTTCGAAGAGCTGCACCAGGTCGCCTGAGGAAACGACATTCACATCGGCGCTGCGAACCAGTTCGACCACGCCGGCATCGACGCGCGAAACATACGGGTTCGAAATCCCCGGCGAGTATTCCATCGCAACCACTTGGCAGCCTTGGACCAGAGCTTGGATGCCGGCATCCAAGCCCTGCCAACGGAGGTAAACGGCGGCATCGCCGGGCAGGTTATCGAGAGCGCCGGTTTCGATGCGGTGAACGAGTTTCCGCGGCGTTCCGGATGCGGGAATGAAATAGAGCCAGCGGCGCGAGCCCGTCGGTTGGTGATCCAAACCGAGCACACGCCGCGCCAGGACGTTGCTGCCGCGGAAATCGTACAGGAGCCAGCCGTCGAGTTTGAATTCACGGAGTGCCGACTGAACCTTGGAGATGTCGAACATCGATTATTCCCAGGGAACAAAAGAACTTCGGTAGAAGCGTTAAGTCATTGTTGGTGAAACGAATTCGATACAGCCCGAACAAAGAATATCGGCTGCAAAGTCACTCGTTCCGGGCCTTCCCGTTGGTCAGACCCGGCCACCCGGTCACCAGAACTTACGTCGTCAATGCAAGTTGTTTGGGGCGAGGGGACCGAACCGCACGGATTTTGAGGATAGCGGTCATCGCAGGGGGGAATTCAGTCGCGTCTGGCGAATCAGATTGGGTGATTCACTCTCGACGCGGGCCAAAAACATTTTTGCGGCAGTCACATGTTCCGGCGTCATCCCCTCGGTCGATTTGTCTTTAGCGCAAGCCTGCGCGAACTGAATGATCTTGAGTTTGGCTGCATCGTAATCGAACGGGTCCTGGCCGTATTGCGAAATCAACCGGTCCAGAACGCTCCAGTCCTTCCAGCGGGCCAGATCGGGCAAGACCAGTTCCGCGAACTCGCTGCGATCGAGAAATAATTCCAGCGCCTGACGCAACTCGGCGGCGGGCAAGCGATCCCGGCAATACTCCCAGGTGAAGCGCAGCGCGTTGAGCACCGCGAACAGGTCGGTGCTCGGCGTTTCTGGATCACGCATTTTGCCGTCGACGAGGCGTTGCAGTCCCGCCGAGCGTGTGAGGAGCAGATAGCCTCCCATCATGCCGTCGATTCCCAGGCGAACGTCGTCCGGCGCGACGGGAGCAAAAATCTGCTCGGCGAGAAAGTTCGCGTCATCGTCATTTCCGCAGAGGCCGAGCAGCAACCCGTAAAACCCCAGGCGAACTTTGGAGGTTTCCGGCGATTCCAGCCAGCGGCGAAGTTTTTCGCGGGGGAACGTCGCAGCCAGTTGCGCCATATCTTCATACTTGGCGCGACTGAATTCGGCGAAGGCGTCGTTGGCGATGACGGAGTCGGAGGTCTCAAGGAATTTGAGAAAATACTTCAGACGTTTTTCCGGCGGGACTTCCAGCGCCGGCGCCTGCCGGATGTATTGAAAACTGTCTTCCGCGACTTCGACCGGCGCCGACCAGCCTATGCCGGTTTCCTCAGTTTTTCCAAACAGAACAAAGAGCTCGCCGGGCCGGCCCATGCGGAGAAAATCGACGGTGATTTTCGTACCCGGGGACAGCTTGCCGTTTCCGGTACGGACCGGTTCGACGACTTCAAACGTCGTGGTCGCGGAACCGATCTCGTCCCCCGATTTCGTTTCCGAGACGGAGACCCATTTCACGAGACACGCGGCATCGGATTCGGCCAATTGCTCGCTGAAGGTCGGCTGCGTCGGAGGACAGAAAGGACATCCGGGAGCCGCCAGCGCCGACGATGTTGCTGCCAGAGCGCAAAGCATCGCCGCCGATAATCCCATCCTGGGCATGTCATCGCTCCTCGAACATCACACAGGACACTGGATTACTTTGTCACCCAGAACCGCTTGGCGTCCTTTACGGTCTTCGGGTCGCGCTCTTCGAGTTGGGCCAGATACTTTTTTCCTTTGGCGACGTGCTCGGGTTCCGCCTGGTCCGGCATTTCCGGCTTGAACTTCGCGCTGGCAAGCATGTAACGAACGACGGCTCGCTTGATCGAGGGAATGTCGTAGCCCTCGGCGCCGTAGAGGGCCATCAACTGGTCCTGCGCCGTCCAGTCTTCCATGCGCGCCAGATCCGCAATCACGAGATCAGCCAGTTCCGGGCGATCCAGCATGAGCCGCATCGCGGACCGCAAGCGGTCGGCCTGGATCTGCCCTTTGCCGTATTGCCACATGAAACGAATCGCGCCCATCGCGGCGTAGGTTTCGCTGAACGGCGATTTCTTGTCGTTGATTTTGGTTTCTTCCAGCACCGCCAGGCCGTCATCCCCGGTGAGCAATAAATAGCCCCCCATGACGCCATCGATCCCCAGGCGGAAGTCGCCCTGTACGTTGACGATTTTCTCTCGCATCAATTCCGCGTCGCCCGCATCGCCGCACAAGCCCAACATCAGGCCGTACAACCCTAATCGGCTGGCAGAGGTTTCCGGAGATTCGAGCCAGGTCCGGAGTTGTTTCCGCGGCATCTTTTTCGCGAGTTGCACGATGTCTTCGTAGTTCGCCTTGGCGAATTCCCCATAGGCGTCGGTGGAAATCATGCTGTCGGGATGTTCGAGATATCCGAGAAAGTATTCCAGCCGTTCGGTCGGAGCGAGTTTGGGCGACGGAACGCCCTTCAGGTAATGAAAACCCTCTTTGCTGATTTCGAGCGGGCTTCCCCAATCGAGAGTCGCCCCCATTTTTGTTCCCAGCAGCAGAAACAAATCCCCCGGCTTGGCAACTCGATACCGGACGAGGCTGACCGCTTCCCCCGGCGGAAATTTCTTCTCTTGATCCTTGCGCAAGGCCTCGACGACTTCGTAGTTCGTCGAACCGGGATCCTGATCCTTCGCGGGGACGCCCCCCACCCATTTGACGAGCAGCACCGCGTCGGCTTCCTGCACTTGTTCGGCGAGCGTCAACTGCGGACCCGCACAAAACGGGCAAGCCAGGACAGACATTGTCGCAGATACGACCAATCCCGCGACGACCAGACCAAAGAAGACCCGTCTCATGTCATACACTCCCACTGCAATTCGACAGCCACCTCGCGTTTGGCGGCCCAGCCATCTCACCGGCCCAAACCTGTCTCCAGTATATCCGGAAATCCGCCGGGAGGCAGCAAAATGCCTGAAGAGCGCTCGGATGACACATTGCCCACGTGGTTTTATGCCGCGGCGCGCATCGGCGGATCAGCCGGCGGATCGAAGGTGATGCGATCAATTTCGCCGCGGGCCAGTCGTTCGACCTGATCGCTGAGCCGATCCATGGCGTCCTGCATTCGCGCCACCGCTTGGTCCAATTGCTCGCGGGTTGCGTTGGCAGGGAGAGAAATCGGCGTCCCGGTGGCGAGGTACACCGTGGTGAACGGTTTGGGAATCACCATGTCGGTCCAACTCCCTTGGATTCTCCAGGCGCTTTGGCAGGCGAAGGCGCCGGGGCAAAGGACGCGATTGGTTTGCGAGGCGACATAGATGGCTCCGGGCTTCATCTGCCGACGGGGACCGCGCGGACCATCCGGCGTAATGACGATGTGCTTGCCGGCGGTATCGGCCAATAGCTGCTTCAACGCGCCGGCGCCGCCGCGCTTGGTCGAGCCGCGCACCGTCGTATAACCGAGAAAATCCATCGCTTCGGCGAGAAATGAGCCATCCTGATGCTTGCTGACCAGGCAACAAGTGCGCTGCCGAAGCCCAGGCGGAGAAGCGATGGTCGGAAGGATCAACACATCATGCCACACGCACATCACGCCACGCCGAGAGTCCTCCGGCCCGGGAGTGTGATTCAAATGCAGCCACGGTTCCGGCGCGAGATAAACCAACTTGCAGGTGCGAAACAACAACTCACTCGCACAGACGATGAACCACGAGATCCAGCGGGTTAACAAGTGGCTGCGAATTTTCATCGAGACGATTCCATTCCCACATAGACGCCAGTCGGCCCGCGGCGCGAGCCCAGATTTTTCGGCAAGAAATGTATCGCATGTCAACCAGGCTGCAAACCCCAAAATCCGGCCCAGAAAAGACTTAATTGCGTCCTGGCTCAAGTCGTTCGTATCGCGGAGCGATCGCTTCAGGCTGGGGGGAATTCCCGAGCGCCTGGCACATCGTTTCCATCAGTATTTTCTGGCCCCGGGCCGACAGGTGAATGCTGTCAACGGTCGCCCCGCTGGTGGTGAGAACCGACATCAGGCGCCGTTTGGGGATCAGTTGGACGTGAGATTGTTGACAGAGCCGCCTTTGCGCTGCGCCGTATCGGGCACACAGTGGAGGCAGGGGCAGTTCCACCATCCACACGGTACGCCCCGGTTGGCAGACTCGCTTCAACAGCGCTTCACAATCAGACGTGAATTGATCGACGGACAAGCCTGATAACAAGTCGTTGCCGCCGATTTCCAAAACGACGGCGGGTTCATCCTCCAACAGGGCTGCTTGTTTCAACGCCGACTTGAGCGTCGCTCCCGGCTGAGATGCATCGCGCACTGGAACTCCGGTTCGTTCTGCGTATAACCGCGGCCAGGTCATGTCGCCGTCATCCAGTCCGGCGGTGATCGAGTCGGCAATTACGCCCAGGCGCGCAGGAGCCGGCGGGGCGGAAGCCCAATAGGTTGAGAGCTCCGCCAGCGTGGCAATCAAGAGCGTCACTCGAAGCAAAACAGCAGAGTGCTGATTCAAGAAATCTCCCACAGGCATCCCATGGACGGCAAATCGCCAAACCAAGACGACGCCTGACAAGGCCATCATTCCCCAAGGCGGCCAGGCGGGAGACGCCAACGCGCCCCACACGACGATCACGAACGTGATCAAAGTTCCTTGCCAGGGATTGCGCACGTCCCCGGGCCAAACCGAGAGAATCGCGGCTGCCAGCAGGGCGAAAAACAAGGCATCGCCGCCGGCAAAGTGGAACATGAGCCAGCGCATCAAAGCGTGGGGTTCTTCCATGTCGATTTCTGGCAGAGGGGATGGATTCGACTTGGGAAATTTATGGAATTCGTGGCGTCGTATCTCTCATGATACCCGACCGGTAGAATATAATGCGCGGGAACAGGTTTTTGTCGCCTTGCTTTGAGCCGGGACATGGATGCCGTTGCTGATTTGACCGCCGAGTTCGGGTTTCATCCGCTGATCGCCCGCTGGTTTGCCGGGAAGTTCGGACAGCCGACGGAGCCGCAGCGGCTAGGCTGGCCGTCGATTGCCGCCGGTGAGCCCACGCTGATCGCGGCCCCGACCGGATCGGGCAAAACCCTGACCGCGTTTCTGGCGGTCCTCGATCGGCTGATCAAAGAAGGAGAAGCAGGCACCCTCGGCGAAGAACTGCGGGTGGTGTATGTTTCGCCGCTGCGAGCCCTGTCGGATGACATGCACCGCAACCTTTCCGTGCCGCTGCAAGAATTGCAGCAACTGGCCGAGGAAGAAGGGCGTGTGATTCCGCCATTGAAAGTCGGCCTGCGCACCGGAGACTCGACGGCCTCCGAGCGGGCCGCCCTGATCAAACGGCCGCCGCATCTGTTGGTCACGACCCCCGAATCGCTGTACTTGTTGTTGACCAGCGACCGAGGCCGCGAGCGGTTGCAGACAGTGGAAGTCGTCATCATCGACGAAATTCATGCCTTGATGCGTGATAAACGAGGTTCGCACCTGGCATTGTCGCTCGAACGACTTGAACATCTCTGCGGACGCCCGCTGCAGCGGATCGGCCTGTCAGCCACCCAAAAACCGTTGGAACTGGTGGCGGATTTTTTGCAAGGTGGAAGGCGGAAGTCGGAAGGTGGAAGTCAGCAAGAAATTACTCCTTCGCCGCCTTCTGACTTCCGCCTTCCCACTTCCGCCTTCCCACTTCCGACCGCCTGCCAAATCATCAACGTTGGCCATACGCGAGAGCTTGATCTCGACGTGGAAGTGCCCGTCGACGAACTCTCCGCGGTCTGTTCCTACGACCATTGGGACCGGATTCACGCCCGGTTGGTGGAGCTGATTCAATCGCATCGCAGCACCGTCATTTTTGTCAACACGCGGCGCTTGGCCGAGCGACTCACCTATTCGCTGAGCGAACTGCTGGGTCCGGACCAGGTGATGAGCCATCACGGGTCGCTCTCGGCCGATCTCCGCCACAAAACGGAACAACGGCTCAAGTCGGGCCAATTGCAAGCGGTGGTGGCGACGGCGTCGTTGGAACTGGGGCTCGACATCGGGTACATCGATCTCGTGGTGCAGATCGGTTCGCCGCGTTCAATCGCCACGTTTCTGCAACGCATCGGCCGCTCAGGCCATTGCCTGCATGCGATCCCTAAAGGGAGAATCGTCCCGCTGACGCGCGATGAATTCCTGGAATCGCTGGCGCTCCTGCGGGCGGTGAAAAGCCGGCGACTGGACGCGATTCGCCCGCCCGAACATCCGCTTGATGTCCTGGTTCAGCAGGTCGTGGCCGAAGCCTCGTGCCAGGAATGGGATGTCGACGAACTGTTTGCGCTCTGCCGCCGGGCTCATCCTTATCGGCAATTGTCGCGTGACGATTTCGAGGAAGCGCTGCGATTTCTGAGCGAAGGATTCGTCTCCAACACCGGCCGCGGCCGGGTTTATCTGCACTACGATCGCGTCGGCCAGCGGATTCGTTCGCGACCGATGGCGCGGCCCGCCGCCGTGTCGAATGCCGGCGCGATTCCCGAAATCGCCACCTATCGCGTGGTGGCGGAGCCCGAGCACACAGTCGTCGGGTCGGTCGACGAAGATTTCGCGATTGAAAGCGCGCGCGGCGACGTGTTTCTGTTGGGAAACAACTCCTGGCGGATTGAACACGTCCGCGGCGGCGACGTCACCGTCAGCGATGCGCACGGCGCTCCGCCGACGATTCCCTTCTGGTTTGGCGAAGGACCAGGTCGCACCTTGGAATTGTCGGAAGAAGTTTCCCGCTTGCGCGCCGACTTGGAAGCCCGCGTGGAGGATCTTCCGGCGGCGGTGGCCTGGCTGATCAAAGAAACCGATTTTTCGAATGTCAACGCTCACGAAGCCGGCCGCCATTCAGACGCGTCCCTGCCAACGGAAAAGCCGGGGTTTCGGCAGATTGTCGAATATGTCGCGGTCCAAAAAGCGGCGATCGGCGTTGTGCCGCGACAAGAACAGATTGTTTTCGAACGCTTCTTTGATCAGACGGGCGGCATGCAACTGGTCGTGCACGCGCCGTTCGGGTCCGGGATCACGCGGGCCTGGGGCTACGCGATGCGCAAACGATTCTGTCGCTCGTTCGACTTCGAACTCCAGGCGACCGCCGATGACGACGGGTTCATCTTGTCGATCGGGCCGCAACACAGCTTTCCGATCGAGAGCCTGTTCGGCATGCTGACCTCGAACAACGCGCGGGAACTGCTGGAACAGGCGCTCTTGGTGCTCCCCCTGTTTCAAGTTCGCTGGCGATGGAATGTGACGCGGGCGCTGCTCGTGCTCAAACAGAAGTTCGGGAAAAAGGTCCCGCCGGCGCTCCAGCGTTTTCGTGCCGACGATTTGCTCACCGCCGTCTTTCCGAACCTGACGGGTTGCCAGGAGAATCATACGGGAGACATCGAAATCCCTGATCATCCGTTGGTGCGCCAAACGATGCATGACTGCCTGCACGAGGCGCTCGACATCGACGGTTTGATCCAGGTGCTGCGGCGAATCGAGCAGGGGGAAATTCAGCTCATTGCTCGCGACACGCGCGAGCCGTCGCCGTTCTGTTATGAATTGCTCAATTCGAATCCGTATACGTTTCTCGATGGCGGCGAGATCCAAGAACGCCGGACGCGGGCCATGTCGGCTCCTTCGACGCTCGCCATCGACGGGATGCGCGACCTGGGCTGGCTGGACCCGGCGGCGATCGCTCAAGTGGTTCAGGAAGCGGCGCCGCTGGTTCGCTCCGCGGATGAATTGCACGATTTCCTATTAAGCGTGATGGTGCAGCCGGCGGGTGGAGTTTCCCCGGAGATTGACGAGCGACTGAAACCCGACGAGACGTGGCCCGCCTGGTTCACAGAACTTGCTCAGCAGCGTCGGGCAGTGTCCTGGACCCTGCCCGACGGCCGGATCGCATGGACCCCCGTCGAGCGTTGGCCAGCGGTGGCGGCGATGTTTCCGAATCAATTTTTGCCGCCGGGGTTTTCCGTGCCGGCGGGCGTTCCCACAGATTGGGAAGAAACCTCGGCCCGTGTCGCGGTGATTCGTGGCTGGATGGAATTCTGCGGCCCCGTGGCTCCGCAAGCGCTCGCCATTCATCTCGGCTTCACGGCAAGTCAGACGTCCGCCGCTTTGGAAGCATTGGAAGGTGAGGGATCAGTGCTTCGCGGCCAGTTCACGCCGAACAAAGCCGCTGATGGCATTCATGCTGCTCAGGAACATCAAGCCTCCCCGTCGCGCGCCCCCGAAACCGAATGGTGCCATCGCCGTTTGCTGTCGCGCATTCATCGCCTCACGCTCGCCGGGCTGCGCAAGCAGATTGAACCGGTCGATGTCAGCGTGTTTCAGCGGTTTCTCTTCGAACATCATGGCCTTGCCGGCGATGCGCCGCGGAGCGGCGCGAACGGATTGTTTGAGGTCATTTCACTGTTGCAGGGGCTCGATCTTCCCGCCATCACCTGGGAGCGCGACATCCTGCCCGGGCGATTGAGCGATTATGAACCCGCCTGGTTGGATGAACTGTGCCTCAGCGGTGAAACGGGATGGGGACGGTTGTATCCGCCCCAGGTTGACGGGGAGAAATCGCGGCCGGCGGGCAATTTGACGCGGGTCGTGCCGCTCTCCATCTACCTGCGAGCCGATCTGCCCTGGCTGGCGTCCCAATCGACGCCGCTGTCGCCGGAATGGCTGGGAAGCCTGGCGGAAGAATTGCGGGAACTGCTGTCCCAACATGGCGCCTTGTTCGCCGCCGATCTGCTGCAACTGACGCGGATGTTGCCCGATCATTTCCAAGAGGCGTTGGGAGAGCTGATCGCCCGGGGCCTCGTCACCGCGGATGGTTTTGGCGGTTTGCGGGCCTTGATGACCGACAAGGCCGAATCGTCAGGCCGCAGAACCGCCGAACTGCCTCGCGGCGTGATCCGGAAGCGAACGTCGACGACCGGCTCTGGCCGCTGGTCGTTATGGCGCCGGCCGACCGTGATCGATGATGTCGATCGCACGGCGCACATCGAAGCGTGGGCCTGGCAGCTGCTGCGCCGCTGGAGTGTCGTTTTTCGCGATCTCCTGGAGCGGGAAACCGGCGCGCCGCGCTGGTGGGAATTGTTGCAGGTCTATCGCCGATTGGAAGCGCTCGGCGAGCTGCGCGGCGGCCGATTCATCACCGGAGTCGCGGGGGAACAATTTACGCTGGAATCGACCGTCCGACGGCTGCGTGATTTGCGCGATGCGGGACGCGGGCAGGCGGAAGGCGGAACTGCCAAGGAAGAGCAAGCCGGGGATGATTTCCCTCCGACTTCCGGCTTCGCACTTCCCACTTCCGACTTCGCACTGTCGACTTCCGCCGGTCTCGTGTGCCTGAACGCCGCGGATCCGTTGAATTTGACGGGCATTCTCGATTCGAGCCCGCGTGTCGCAAGTCTGTCGACCAATCGAGTCGCGTATCTCGACGGGGTAGCCGTCGCCGCGATGGTCGGCGGTGAAATCGTCTGGTTGACCAGCGTGAACGCCGGCGAACAACCGCGGATCACCCACGCCTTGTCGCAGCAGTCCGACTCCCGATCGAATTCCGGCCGTCGCCGGCATGCGGCTCATCGGACCCGCCGCCGACCTGACCCGCCTAATCAAATTCCTCGCCCTTTGATTCGATAAGCTCGTGTCCGCCACTTCCACGCTTGAACCTGCCAAGATTTCGCCCCTCCATTCGCAGCCCCTCACCTGGCGGACGGCGGGGCTCGTGCTATTCACGGTCGCGCTATGGGGCGGCAACCCGTTGGCAACCCGCTACTCGGTCGACGCGCTCCCGCCGATCACCGTTTCCGGCCTTCGATTTCTGATGGCGACAGCCGTCATGCTCGTGTGGTGCCGGCTGGAGCGGGTCTCGTTCCGACTGCGTCCCGAACAATGGCGGCCGGTCATCATCGCGGGTGTGCTGCTGTATCTGCAAATCTCGCTCTTCTCGATCGGCACGCAGTGGACGAGCACCTCGCATTCCTCACTGTTCATCAACACGTTGGTGTTTCTGGGTCGTCGGCCTGGAGCATTTCCTGTTGAAATCTGTCCGGTTGACGGCGAGCAAGACGGCGGGATTGTTGTTAGCCGGCGGGGCGGTGCTGATTCTGCTGTGGCACACCGGCCGAGCCGCTGCGCCGACGCAGCGCGACATGCCTTATCTCTCGGGAGACTTGATCCTGCTCTTCAGTGCGTTCCTCTTAGGCGTGAAATTCATTGCCTTGTTTGTGTAGGTCTTTTTAATGAAGTTTCGTAAGGACTTGAAACGCCGTTCAATCGCTCCCGCCGACGACTCGTCGTAGAATATTTTATCTTTCGATGTCGTGGAGACTGCGATTGATCCTTCGACCAAAAAAGGTATTTCCGAATGAAATCCTGAACGAAGAAACTGGATGGTGAAGTACTCGTTATTGCAATACCACCATTCTCGGTCTTCCTTTCGATGGTGTGTACCAGTGAGTTCTGGCGTCTCTGATGAATTCCAGATCATTAAGTAGTTGCCAGCCGTCCGAATGTCTTTGGTTATTGGTGGTTGAGGTTGAGACCAATTAGGACCATCCACGAAAACAGTCCCCGTTTCGGAAATGACCTTTCCTGCAAACTCGGCCTCGTCATCTGGATGCATTACAAAACGAATATCGCTTCTCATGACAGCAATAATCTCCGTACCGTTTTGGAAATTCGCTTGTCAGCCCTTTGAGTAACATTATCACCAATTTACCAGAAAATGCCTCACCGCATGTTCCGCTGCCCATGACGTGGAAGTCCACTGGGCTGGTGTTGTTCACCGTGGCCTTGTGGGCCGGCAACCCTGTGGCGACAAGATTCTCCACGGACGCCCTGCCGCCGATCACGGTCTCCGGCCTTCGATTTTTCATGGCAACGCTGGTGATGATCGTCTGGTGCCGGATTGAACGAGTTTCATTCCGGTTGCAGTGGGAACAACTCCCCGCCGTGCTGATTGCTGGGGTGCTGTTGTTTCTGCAAATTTCGTTGTTCACGATTGGCACCCAGTGGACGAGCACATCTCATGCAAGTTTGCTGGTAAACTCCTTCGTGTTTTGGGTCGTCGGTTTAGAGCACTTTCTGTTGAAATCCGTCCGGTTGACGGCGAGCAAGACGGCGGGATTGTTGTTAGCCGGCGGGGCGGTGCTGATTCTGCTGTGGCACATCGGCCGAGCCGCTGCGCCGACGCAGCGCGACATGCCCTATCTCTCGGGAGACTTGATCCTGCTCTTCAGTGCGTTCCTCTTAGGCGTGAAATTCATTTACACGAAACTGGCCCTGAAAGTCATCGGCCCGACGGAACTGATCTTCTGGCACGACATCGTCGCCGTCGCGCTGTTTGCCCTCACCGGTTGGTTCTTTGAGGATGTCACCTGGGGTCGCGTTTCGATTTCCGCCTGGCTGGGACTGCTGTACCAGGGAATTCTGGTCGGCGGCGTCTGTTTCGCGCTGCAGGCCCATCTGCTCAAGCATCACTCCGCGACACAGATTGCGGTGTTCAGCTTTTTGACGCCGCTGTTCGGCATGATCCTGGGCTGGTTGCTGCGGGGCGATCAGCTGTCGCCGTGGCTGTTGGTCGCGAGCGTCGCGGTCGCCGGCGGGATCTATCTGGTCAACCGCGCTAAATGACCAAGCCCGGCTCGCGCGCGAGGGACGATGAATCACGAACCCTCGCTGGCGGGTCGGGCTGTTTTGACTCTGATCACAACCGTGGTTCAGCGCTGTACCGTCGGCTCGGCATCCAGTGTCGAGTTTTCGATTGAAAGTGCCGCCTTCCCGGTCACCAGCGCGGCATCACGGCCGTTCGATTCGAGCGTGCCGCGTCGAAAAATCACGGACGACGCTCCGCAAGCGGCCAGGCCCGCACGGCCGTTTTCCCGGCAGGTGACGTTGTCCAATTCGATGCCGTGGCAGTCATTGAACGCGTTGATGCCGTCCACGCGGAAATGCTCAACCGTCAGATTCGCGATGCGCACATGGTTGACGTGATAGAGCGTAATCCCCACATCCTCCGCGGCGTAATCGAATCGATCAAATCGGGGCTCGTCGGTCTCTGACGTGCGGAGAAAAACGTGGCCGCGATGACTCACCCAGTGCCCAAGCGGCAGATCCTCAAGCGATTGACCGCTCGCGGCGGGACGAAACTCAGGAAACGTCGTTCCGTTGCGCACGAGATGATAAAAACCCTTACGGTTGAACGAGATTTCCCACAATCCCTGGCCGCGATTGCACCAACCTCCCGCAGGAAGTTCTCGCAACCCGCTGAGCGTGGCCCCGTTTCCTTCGATGGTCAGCGGCATGGCGGAAATACCGCCCAGCCGCGCGCCAACCAGGGTGAACGACTCGTAGTAGGGCGTGCCGGTGTTGGCGAGGACGATGGTGTCGCCGTTCGTCGCCAGCTTCAACGCTTGCCGAATCGAATTGGTCGGCCCGGTGAATTGGGCCTGGTCCTCGGGGGACAGGCCGTCATTGGAAATTCGCCCGGTCAGGTTGTTTACGTACAAAGTCTTGGCCGACACGGTCTCGACCAATATCAGCATCGCTCCGAAAGCCAACACCGCAGCACACCGCATGACACCACCTTTTTTGGATCGCCCCCGTCCCTGTCACGCATTCACGATAATTCACCGACCAGGGCGCACGCGATAGGGAAGTTCTTGGCCGGCCAACCCTGCGAGCAAATTTTCCACGGTCATTTCTTCCATGCGCCGGCGGGTCCGGTCCGAGGCGCTTCCCAGATGGGGCGTCAGGACCAGATTCTCCAGGCGCAACAGTGGGTGATCGCGCGGCAAAGGCTCGGGATCCGTCACGTCGATCGCGGCACCGGCGATTTGTTTCCTGGAAAGGGCCTCGTACAACGCCGCGTGATCGACCACCGGGCCGCGGGCCATGTTGATCAGGACGCCCCGGGGTTTCATCTGCGCGAATTCAGCAGCGCCAATCAACTGGTGCGTCTCAGGAGTCAACGGGCAATTGAGCGTCACGAAATCGCTTTCGGCAAGCAGTTCCTGTAAGGATCGATATTCGACGCCCAACTCACTTTCGGCCGCTTCGTCACGGCGTCGGTTGTGATACAGAATCCGCATCTCGAATCCCTGCGCCCGCCGAGCAACCTGTTTGCCAATCCGGCCCATTCCCACGATGCCCAGAGTGGAGCCCGTCACTTCCAAGCCGACCAGCACTGCGGGATCGTAGTGCGTGAAACCCGGTCCGCGGGCAAATGCGTCTCCGCACACGACGTTACGAGCAAACGACAGCAACAGCGCCATGGTCATGTCGGCCGTGGCGGCATCCAGGCAGCCCGGAGTGTTGCCGACGGGGATTCCCCGCGCTTCCGCAGCCGCCACATCGATGTGATCGACACCGACGCCGTGATTACTGATCACCTTGAGCGCCGGCACACGGTCGAGCAAAGCGCCGTCAACCCGCGGATGCCCGTAAGTGATCAATCCCACGGCACGGGCCAGAGCAGGGGAGTCGGGACGATCATCCCAATCCAGGACCTCGACCGAGTCTCCCAGCATTGTCCGTAACGAGTTGGGGATGTTATCGGCCATGATTGGCAGAGTAGGCATGACGGGAAAACCTTGCGGGCGGGGCGTCTAACGCACGGGCTCTAAGCCGGAGTCATCGTATCCGTCCAATCGAATTGCCACAACGACCGGGATCGAGGCTGACAATCCCGGAGGCAGGCGTCCGAAATGGCTGGTTTTGCCGAGTTCAAACCCCATTGGACCGGGTTGAGCCGCGCACGCTCATCCTGATCGTCAAAGTCACCTTAAAGCGCCGCTGCGCCGGTTAGGTAAGGTCTGCACTGCCGCCAAAGACGGTTTCAAGCGCTTCTTCAAATCTCGCCGATGGTGCTGTTTGCGGAGACTACTCCTGACAGCGACGGATCGCTACGCGCGTTCGACGGATCGACTACATCCTGAGCGTCCTACGAGTGAATCTTGTCCATGACACAGCGCTTCCTGTCCTGCGGATTTACCTGTGCTCTCCTTGCTCTTGCCAGTTTGGCCGGAGCGTCCGAGCAACGGGAAACGGCCATCGTTAAGGCGGTCAAACGAGCCCGGATCTCGGTCGTCAACATCCACACGGAAAAACCGGCTCCCGAAGGGCAAGCGGTTTTCAATTCCCGGAAAGGCCACCGCATCAACGGGATGGGCACCGGGATCGTGGTGGATGAAAAAGGCTACATCGTCACCAACTATCATGTCGTTGCCGACGTGGACCTCATTCGGACGACGTTCGACGACGGCAGCGAACACGAGGCCCGCGTCATCGCCTATGATCGCGAACACGACCTGGCGCTGATCAAGGTCGAAACCCTGCGGCCAATGACGGTCGCTCCGCTCGGCATTTCCTCAGATCTGATGTTGGGCGAACCGGTAATGGCGATTGGTAACGCCTTCGGCTACAACGGCACCATCACGCTCGGCATCATCAGTGCGCTGGGTCGCGACGTGGAAGTCAATGAAACGCAATCGTACAAAAATCTGATCCAGACGGACGCCAGCATCAATCCCGGGAACAGCGGCGGGCCGCTGCTGAATGTCGACGGCGACGTGATCGGCATCAATGTCGCCATTCGGGCGGGCGCGCAGCGGATCGGGTTTGCAATTCCCATCGACGACGCGCGACGGATCATCGCCCGATTGATGAGCATCGAAAGCCTAGATCAGAACACGCACGGAATTCTCTCGAAAGACGTGAAGTCTTCCTCGCAGCGGCACCTGGTGGTGATGGGAGCCCAGCCTGAGAGTCCCGCTTTCCTGGCGGGATTGAAGCCCGGCGATATCGTGACAAAAGTGGGCGAGACTCTGATTGTTGATGCGGTCGACCTGGAACGCGCGTTGCTCGGCCGCAAGACCGGCGAAACTGTGTTGGTCGAAGTGCGTCGTGCGGACAAGACGGAATCGTTGCCGCTGGCGCTCGCCAATCAAAAAGTCGGCCGCACGATGTTGAACACCCAGGTCATTTCCCGAGCGAACAATGACGACCCGGAAACCGATCGTTTCTGGAACCAACTCGGACTGCGGATGGCGACGTTGCCTTCCCACCAGAAGGACCTTGTCGCACCGCGGTATCGCGGCGGCATGAAAGTCCTGGAAGTTCGCTCCGGCAGTCAAGCCGCCAACAACGGCATTCGCCAGGGCGACATCCTGGTCGGATTGAGCAAATGGGAAACGGTGTCCAGCGAAAATGTCGCCTGGATTTTGAACCAACCGGCGACTCCCGGCGAAGAAGGGATGAAATTCTACGTCATCCGCGGTCAGGAAACGCTGTTCGGGCATCTGCCGACGACTGCTCAACGAAATTGAGCTGGCCGCAACGTTTGCAAATTCTCAGGCCGATGCGATTTACGCATCGGCCTGTTCGCTGGCAGCAGCGGAAACCGCTCTATTGCACGTCGGCAATCAGCAGCGTGCGATCGTCCGCCGCGGGTTGACCGTCGGTGAAAAGTTCCAATTCAGTGAGCACTCGCTGAATCGACTGCGAGGCATTGCCGCTGCAGGTGCACAAGGCCGCATCCAGCCGGTCGGTCCCGTACAACTCCCCTTGAGGGCTTTGCGCCTCGACGATGCCATCGGTGTACAAGACCAAGCGATCGCCGACTTCCAGCTGGACATGCCGATCTTCGTAATCGATGCCGGCCATGAACCCCATCGGCGGCATGTTCGCGTCATCCAGCGACTGCACCGGCTTAAAGCCGCAACGCAGCAGGCGGGGCGGGTTATGTCCCGCGCAGGCATAAGTCAATTGACGCGAGTTGGCGTCGTATACGCCGTAGAACGCCGTCACAAAATGCCCCGATTTGAGCGTGTAATTCGAAGTCAGTTCCCGATTGATGAATTGCAGCAGGCGGCCGGGCAACAGCGGTTCGCCCGGAAAAATGTGGGCGATACAATGCGTCACCGCCATCATGACGGCGGCCGGGGTGCCATGGCCGCTGACATCCGCAATGAGTATTCCCCACTTGTCGTCCGACAGCTGAAAGAGGTCGTAATAATCGCCTCCCGCGCGTCGCGACGTTTGATAATCCGCGGCGATCTGCAAGGTCTTAATGACAGGCATCTCCGCCGGGAGCAGCGACCGCTGAATATCGGCGACCACCTGCAACTCGCGGTCGACCTGCCGATAGGCTTCGTCGCGTTCCTCAGCCAACACCAGATTCTGCGCCGCGCGGCCGAAGAGATTCGACATCCACACCCGCTCAGGGAGTTCGTCGTGGTCAAAGCCGTCCGGCACGGTGCGCCCGAGCACGACCATATTGAGCGACTCTCCCTGATCATACAGCGGCAGGGCCATCAACGAACGCTGCCCCGCCAGAAACGGCGCGGAAGGATCGTCGGGAGAGATTTCCAGCTGATTGATGATCAGCGGGACGTCGCCGTAGATCAATTCGCTGAGCAACCCCTGCGACAACACCGGCAGCCGCTCGGATTCCTTCCAGGGGTTAATGTCGTCCTCCCATTGGCTGAACCGGGTCACACGGACAGAGGGGTGTTTCAATTCACGCCGGCTGAGGGAAATCCGGCAATCGACCGGAATCAGCTGCTGCATCCGCCGGGCGTAAGAGCGGACCATTTCCTGCGGATCGGTCTGGCGACTCATTTCCCGCATGGTATGAACAATGGCGTTCAGCCGTTGGCACCAATCCTCCCCGGCAGCGGGGGACGTCCGCAGAGCCATGACGAATTCCTGAAAAATAGTGAACCTTGTCGGCGAATGTCGATCATACTCTGGCATACGTCGGAATGTCTCTCTAGGATGGGGATTACGCTCACCCGGCAACCTGCCCTTTGCGAATTCGGGCAGGTCTGCTAGATTCCCGCCCTCTTAACTCCCCTTCGGAATTCGCAGAAACGATTAACACTGTGTGGTCCTTACCGGCCGCCCGGCGCGCCATTGTCATCGCCGGTTGTCTCGCTGCCGCTTACACGCAGCTGACAACGTCTCCGTCCACGATTGAATTCGCCCGCACCATCGGCGGCAACGAGTTTCATATCGGCATCCTCGGCGCGCTGCCGACGCTGATGCTGTTCGGCCAATTCCTGGCCGCCGTCGTCGCCAATCAACTGACATACCGTCGCTGGACCTGGTTCATCACGGCCATGATCCACCGCGTCCTGCTGATCCCAATCGCGCTCGGCCCGTGGATCTTTCCGGACGTGTCCGGCGAGTTCTGGGTCTGGTCGCTGATCGCCGCCACGGCCCTCAATCAAGGCTTGCTCCATTTCAGTTCGCCGTTATGGCTTTCGTGGATGGGCGATTACCTGCCGCACGACGGCCTGAGCCGGTTTTGGGGCGTGCGCCAGAATTGGATGCAATGGTCAGCGGCCGGTTCCCTGGCAGCCGCCGCCTTGCTGCTGGCATTCGGCAACCTGTCATCGCAGACCGACTTCACGATCCAGATTCTGGTCGGCAGCGTGCTCGGCATGCTCGATCTGTGTTTCTTTTTCTGGGTCGAAGAACCGCCGGTCGTGCGGTCGAAAAACCCGCGTTGGCGCGACATTTTCGCCGAGCCGTTCCGCCGCAAAGAATTTCGCCGATTTATCAGTTTCACGTGTTTCTGGCATTTCGCCGCGATGGCGGGAGCGCCGTTCATCAGCCTCTATCTGCTGCACGACATCGGTATGAGCCTGTTTCAGGTGTTGATGCTCTGGGCCGCGTCGTGGGTGGGCGGAGCCCTCTGTTCGCACCTGATGGGACAATGGGCTGACCGTTACGGCTCGCGTCCGGTGCTGATTCTGTGCATCTCCGGGAAATCGGTGAACATGATCGCGCTCTTGCTGGTGCCGGCCGAGCCGACGCTGGCGTTTGCGATTCTGGTGCCGGTGTTCATGCTCGACCAGGCGCTGAACTCCGGAATCCTGATCGCCAACAACGGGTTTATGATTAAGAATTCCCCGAGCGCAAACCGGACGATGTACATCGCCGCCTGTCAGGCGTTGGCCGGGTTGGCGGGCGGGGTGACGTCGATCCTCGCCGGGGCGCTGCTGGCGGCGATGGCCGACGCAAGCTGGACGTTTCTCGGAAAAACCTGGGGACATTTTCACGTCATGTTCGCCGTGAGCGTGCTCTTGCGTTGGATCTCCGCCGTGTGGGTTCGCCAGTTGCGCGAACCGAACTCGCAATCGCCGCGATTGATCGTCGACGAACTGCTGAGCGGGCCGATCGGGAGATTTCTCTCTTCGCCGGCGGGGGCGTTTTTATCGCTCCGCGGCGAGAGCGATTCGCACCCGCCCGCTTTAGAAATCTCTGCAGATGAGGAACAACAGGCTCCGGCGCTGGAAAAACGCGACCGGCTGCGGGTGCCTCCCGAAACTGCGAATCCGGCGCCGGCAATTCTTCATCACTCGCCACGAAGGCGCCGCTCGGCCCGGCCTGAGGTCAAATCTATCAAAGTTGTTCGAAAGCCGGGGGCGCGTCCCTGCAACGTTATTTTTCGACGGAGAATTTGTGAATCGTCGTCTGCCGATGGGTCTCCCCTGGCCAGGCACGGTAGTCGGGAATTCGGGCCGATGCGGCGAATCAGGATAGTGCTGCGGCTTCAGGCAAAAACCGGTTTGTTTGGCCGCATGGCCGGTTTCGAGTTCCATTCAAAAAATTGCCGTATAAAGTTGAACCCACAGTTCGGTCGGCAATTCCGCATCACGCGGCCTGATTTCGGTTTGAGATTTTCGCCACCGGGACGACTTGTCCCTTACCGCCACCGCGAACGACATAACAGTGATCGTATCCCCCAGCGCCGTTGACGGTCACATAGTCGATGCGGGATGCGATCTTCTCCGGCTTCGTAAATCCATACGGAGTTCCGGCCACCGGAGTTCATTTACCGGTGGGGATCGCCGCTTCGTCGATGTCGAGGTATTCATTGACGCCAGCGTCAATTCGCGATCCAGAATCGTATTGCTGGCATTGCCGATCAAATTCAATAGGCATGATTGGTGAGATTCAACACCGTCGGCTTGTCGGTCGTCGCTTCGTATTCGATGCCACAATTCGTTGTCATCATTCAATGAATAGGTCACGGTCGTCGTCAATGCCTTGGGATATCCTTCCTCGCCGTCCGGGCTGACATAGATCAATTCCATAGTGTTCGGTTGCTCGACGATTCGCGATTTCCAGACCTTCTTGATGAAGCCTTGCCGCCATGCAGAATTGTTCGGCGGAATATTGGCGAACAGGGCGAATTCCTGACCATCGAGCGTGAATTTTTGCGCCCGGCAATCCGATTCGCGAGCCGACCGCAGATGCCGCCGAAGTACGGGGCGTTGTCGAAATAGCCTTCGAGGCTTTTGAATCCGAGTGTCACGTTCGCGTTTTTTCCGAAGCCAGTCCGAGGACTTCGACCGAGGTGATAATGCCTCCCAGTTGATCACCTTCACGCATACGCCGTTTCGGTTCATCAGCACAAATTGAGAGATTTTCTGCCCGTCGGGCGATTCACCGCATGGTTCTTCACGGACCTGCAACATCTCGGCATTCTCCCCGGTAGCCATGATTTCCGGACCGATTCGCCCGCCGGGCGCGCGGCAGCCCCGGCATCAGGCGCACGCACTGCCGGCTCCGAGGCTGCCCGATCGGCACAACCGCCGGTGAACAACAATCCGATGGCAACATATTGGAATCGGAGTCGGCACATAGGAATCCCCGGAAAAACTCAGAAGGATTCATCTTGAGCGCGGGAGGGAACGGGGTCAAGGATGAGCAGGTCTCGTTCGCCAACCACGGCCTGACAGCGGTGATTCGCCGGGCTTACGTCGGCGTGCGCCATTGTCGGCCGTCATTCCACAACAACGAATCGGCGCTGCGAGGTCCCCAGGCGCCGGCGGGATATAGGTCCGGCGCGACGGCATTGGCCTCCCAGTTTTCGAGCACCGGCGTAACAAACTGCCAGGCGGCTTCGAGTTCATCGGTCCGCAAAAACAGCGTTGAATCGCCGCGGAGCACGTCGAGCAAGAGCCGTTCATACGCTTCCGGCATCACGCGCTTGAACGCCTCTTCATAATCGAAATCCATCGTGACGGGATGGATCTGATATTGCATGCCCGGCCGTTTCGTCGAGAACGATAACGAGATCGACTCGCTGGGCTGGATGCGAAAAATCAGCGTGTTCGGTCGGGCTCCGACGAGGTCGCACAGGTCGCCCTCGCATTCCACGGTGCTGAACAGGTTCAACGGGGGCAATTTGAACTGGATGGCGATTTCCGTCACGCGGTTCGGCATGCGTTTGCCGGTGCGAAGATAAAACGGCACGCCGGCCCAACGCCAATTGTCGATCATTACCTTCATCGCCACATAGGTCTCGGTGCGTGATTCCGGGGGAATCCGGTCCTCGGCGAGATAACCGATCGCCGGTTGCTGATCGACAGTGCCCGCGGCGTACTGACCGCGAATCACCCATTTCGACAAGTCGCCGGGATGCCCCGGAGCGAGCGCCTTGAGCACTTTAAGCTTTTCCGCGTGCAAGTCGACCGAGTCGAACAACGCCGGCGGTTCCATGGCGACGAGGCAGAGCAATTGCAGAACGTGATTTTGCAGTACGTCGCGCAGCGCGCCCGATTTGTCGTAATATCCGCCGCGGCCGCGTTCCATTCCCTGCGATTCCGCCACCGTGATCTGCACGTGATCGACGTGATTGCGGTTGAGCAACGGGTCGAAGATTGAGTTGCCGAACCGAAACAAGAGCACGTTCTGGACGGTGTCCTTGCCGAGATAATGGTCGATCCGGAAAATCTGTTCTTCGTGCAATCGCGCGCGCAATTCCGAACTCAACTGTTGAGCCGACTCCAGGTCGTGCCCGAACGGTTTTTCGAAAACCATCCGCAGCCACTTTTCGGCATCGCGTTTCGGAATCATGCCGGCCTTGGAAAGTCCTTCCACGCCGGGAATAAACAGATCGGGGCTGGTCGCCATATAGACCACGCGATTTCCGCAGGCGGAACAACCTTGTTCGATCTTCTCCAATTCCCCTTTCCAGCGGGAATATTCCGACGCCGTGGAAATATCGAGTTCCCGATAGAACAGCCGCCGTGAGAACTTCGCCCATTGCTCCGAGCGATCGCGCCGGCGCGGACATGGCCGTTGATCGCCTCGAAGATCTCCTGGCGGAACCCTTCATCGGTTTTCTCGCGCCGGGCGACGCCGACGATGGGCGCGTCGTCCGACAGGTAGCCGTCATGCCACAGGTCAAACAGCGCCGGCATCAGCTTGCGCGCCGTCAGGTCGCCTGACGCTCCGAAGATGGCAATCGTGGCGCCGTTGGGAACAATCGGAGGGGTGGAGTTTGTCTGGCTGGAAGTCGACTGTCCCGGCATCCGAGTTCGCCTTTGCAAGTCACGCAGAATTTAAGCGGTCGGGGCGTAGCTGCCAGACGCTGCGAGCATCGTAACGTTGACCAGGCGCGATGGCGATGGCAGTTGCGTGAAGGCGTCAACGAAGAACCCGGCATCGCAGACGCCGGGCTTGGAAAAACCGCGCTGATTCGTCACGAGGCTGAGTCAAATCACTTCGCTTTCAACTCGTCCCGAATTTCCGTCAGCAGTTTTTCCGTGAGCGTCGGTTCGGGCGGAGCAGCGTCTTTTTTCCTCTGCATGTAGTTCATCGCCTTGACGAGCATGAAGACGCAAAACGCAATAATGAGGAAGTCGAACGTCGCCTGCAGGAATTTGCCGTAATCGATGGCGGGAGGATCAATGACGAGTTCCACCATCTCGGTTGGGTTCTTCACATCGGGCACCGAGATTTTCTTCGGAGGAAATTTATACGACAACTCGGAAAATTTGACTCCGCCCGTTAAAAAACCGATCGGCGGCGTCAAGATGTCCGTCACGAGCGAATTGACGATTTTCCCGAACGCGGCCCCCATGATCACCCCGACGGCCAGGTCAACCACGTTGCCCCGTTGAACGAACTGTTTGAATTCCGAAATGATTCCCATGCGATTTCCCCCCGGAAGTTGAACGGACGGACGCGACCTCTCTGGACGTTGTCCCGCGAATTAACGCGGCAGGTGTTCTGCTTGTTGAGCCGTGCGCGGGATGTCGGCGGAAGGCAACGTCTGCAGGATGGACTCCCACGCGGTCCGCTCCTGTTGTTCCTGCGTCAGATTAACATTCGATTGCTCCAAAGCAAATTGCTTCAGAACGCCGTTTGCCGCTGTTTCCAAGTCAGGCAACGGCTCAATCCCGTTCGGGGCGAAAAACAGGCTGTTCCCCGCCGGGAACAATTCCGCCGGCGCAGCAAAGCGAACTATTGAAACGCGGCCGATGACCGAGGACTGTTCTTGAGCCGGGAGCTGCGAGCTGATCGCTCCGTCCGAGGAAATCTGGAGCACCGACGCGGAAACGGGCACGGCGACCGGCGGATCAAGCAGATATTTCTCCCCGGAAATCGTCTGACACAGCCGTCGGCCGTCATCCAGCGTCCAGGCGCCGCAGCGAGTATAGAATACTCGACCGGATTTCTCGTGTCGGACGGTAAAGAATCCTTCACCCGCGATCGCCAGATCAAGTTCCCGTCCCGTGGGGACGATCTCACCGGGTTGCAGATCGATCTGGACCGAACGAATGCGGCAGCCGGCTCCGACGCCGCCGACTTCGGCCAGCAGATAAGCGTCCCCCAGCAACACGCGCGTTCGCTTGTAACCGGGCGTGACGGCATTGGCCGCATTGTGAAGCGACCAGTCGATCGCCCGCTGCAGCGCTTGACGCGTTTCCCGCCAGTCGCCCGAAGAAGGCGTTGAAGTCTGGGCCGCCCGTTCCACGGAAACCGATCGTTCGTTGACGACTGATTCCTCACGCTCTTCTTCAGCCAGTTGTCCCGGTCCCCCGAGCTGATGGTCAGGCGTCAGCAACCGCAGTTGCTTGCGGACCTGCAGCATATCGCGCACGGCCTCCGCGGGGATCGATTTCAATTCTTCGAACCAGATGTCGCGTTCTTCGGCGCTGGTTTCCGACATCTCCTCTTCGATCACCTCGCGCACGGCGGCTTCATCTTCCAATTGCTGGCGCGACGGTTGGTTGGTCATGGCGGTCTTGGTCTGCGAGCGGGACTTTCGCGGCGACATTTGCAGCGCATCGGCCGGAAGTTCGGCGAGTGGTGCATCGGCCTCGAAATTCACCGGCAACAATTCGAGTAATGAGGGACGCACCCCGATTTCGGGGCCGAGGGGTTGTTCTAACGCCTGCACCGCCAGGGGCACCAGGTCCGTCCCACTGCGCAGCAGGCCCGCGAGTTGATGTTCATGCCGGGCGTTCAACCAGGCATGGGCTGCGACGGTTGCGATGCAAACGATAGCCACCCACAGCGTCGAGCCGCGCGACTTTCCCATCTCTGGCGAACCTCCTGTTGCACTCGAATCCGTTCCAGTTCGTCAGGACGAACCGCGCGGAACTGTAACCCAAGCTGGCGGTTACGGCAAGGAGAGTTTTCCGGCGGAAGTTTTCCCGAGTAAGAAAACGCACCCGTGACGTACCAGCGCAAAACCGGATTGGTCAGACCTCGGTCAGGCTTCAGGATTCAGTAAGAATTGAACCTGCTAATGCCGTAAAGCGCGCAGTTTCCCAGGAAAAAGCGGCAGCGCGACCTCCGGGCCGACGAGTTCTGGATGCCACATTTTTTCCCATTCCAGCGAATGCCAACCGGAGTAGCCGTCGTCGGTCATCAGTTGGAGACAGTCCCGCGCCGGAAATTCGCCCCCACCGAAGAGGACGTAATCGGCGTGTTGATGGCCTCCCATGAGTTGCGATGCCAGAGCGGCAGCCTCATCGACGGCCTGCGAGGCGGGTTTCACCGCCTGTCCACGAACTTGGACCGAGTCTTTCCAATGGGTATGCCGAGTCCAGGGTTTCAATGTCTCCCAAGTCGCCGCGATATCTTCTCCATGAAATCGCCAAGGATGATGGGTGTCCCACAGGACGCCGACTTGCGGATGGTCGACGCGCCGCATTAAATCGACTACCGGCGGCGACGCCGAAAAATCGCCATGCGTTTCGATCAAGACCATCAGGTTGCGCGGCCCGGCCAGATCACCCAAGGCCTGCAGACCATCGGCAATGCCCTGCAACGTCTGCTCACGGCGCTCGGGCTCTGAATTCGGCGGCAGGAGGTCGCCGAAGACGCGGATAAACCCCGCCCCTAACGATTCCGCCAGCGCTAAATACTCGCCGCCGATCCGCACTTGCTCGGCCCGCAGCGCGGCCTCGCCATCATCGAGATGCACCGACGAAGCCAATCCGCAGACCTGAAAGTTCGCTCGCGCCAGTTCGCGCCGGCGCGACGACAATTGTGGCGGTGCGAATTCCTGCCGCGAGAGCAAGTTCACTTCGCGCTGAATCAAGCGCACTTCGACGCCGTCGTAACCATACTCCGAACCGAATCGAAGGATGTCTTCCCACGACCAATCGGGACAGGCCAGCGTCGAGAATGCGATGCGGAAATCGTTCACGGACGAAATAACTTATCGTTGGGGTCGCCGCCGGAACGAAGGTACGCGATCAGATCGAGCACATCGTCCGCCGTCAGGACGTTGATCAATCCTTGCGGCATTTCCGAAATCTTCGAAGGCTCCCGATGAGCAATGTCCGATTTCTTGATGACCGTTAATTCTCTGGCGAACGGATCGGTCCGGACGGTGATCGCATCAGGTTCATCGGTCAGGACGCGCCCGGTGACAATGCGGCCATCGTCGGTTTCGATCACCGAGTTGACGTATTGGTCGGAAATCACTTTCGAGGGGACGATGAACGACTCAAGAATGTACTGGGCGTCGAAACGATTGCCCACGCCGGTGATGTCCGGTCCGGTATCTCCGCCGCTGCCCCGGAACCGATGGCATTTCGCACATTGGGCCGCTTCATAGGCGGCTTTCCCCTTTTCGAACGAGCGGCCTTTCGCGGCTTTTTGAATGACGCCGGGGAAATCGCCCAATTGCCAGTTGTGGACGAACTGCCTGGTCGTGGTCAGCTTCACGGCTTCCACCTGCCGCTTTTCCTCGATGACATCCTTGAAAGCCAGTTGATCATCATCCGTCATTTTGTCAACGGCGTCCCGGCGGATGCGATCGAGGAACTTGACGAAGCTGTGTCCGCCGAGATATTTCACTTCCGCCAGGTTCAGCCAGCCGAAAAAGGTCCGGCGCTGCTCCGGCGTCCAACCGTGCGAGACATTGCGCAGGACCAGGGCATAGTACATTTGCTCCTGCTGCGTCTGGGCCTGATTCAGCAGCGCCAGTCCCTTGGCGATGACGCTGGGCGCTTCGAGATAGACGAGCAGGGCCGTCAGCTCGCGATTGACCGACTCGCTGGAATGAGGAAGCAGGGGGTCCAGCACGGCGATGACGCTCGCCGTCGTTTCCGGTTGCTTACCTCCCAACCGGATATATGCCAGCTGATAAACCCGCAGGGCGTCGAGCAATTGTTCTTCGGTCAATTGCTGGAACGGCAACGTATTCAATTGTTGAATCACGGGGATCTGCAAATCGGATCCGCCGGATCGGCATAACGCGACGAGGGCCTGCAATTTCGCATTGATTCGCTTCTCCGCGAGCGCCTTGTTTTTCCATAAGGCCAGATCCTGATGCTCAATCGCCACGCGGGCGGCATAACGCAGCGCCCGGTCGCTGCTGTTCAAATAGGGCCACGCTTTTTCGACGGCTTCCGGATGAACGCCGGCGTGCAACGCTTCGAGCATGTGCCGGGTTTCCCGAGCCTTTTCCGCCGTCGCGTTCACGACCGGCTTGACGGAGGCCGTCGATTCCTGGCCGACGTATGTGACGCGATAAAGCCCCGATTGGGTTTTGCGACCTCCCGTGGTGAAGTACATCGCACCGTCGGCGCCGATGACCACATCCGTGAGCGGCAGCGGCTTACCGGAAACGAAAGTTTCAAAGTCCGCCGTATAGCTCGCGCCGCTCGAATGGAGATGCGCGGCATACAGTTTTCCATAGGTCCAGTCGCACAGATACAACGCCCGCTGATATTTCTCGGGGAATTTCGCGCCCGTTCCGAACGCGATGCCTGTGGGCGAACCGAGACCGATATCGACCACGGCTCCGACGCTGTCAATGGAGTACGCGGGCCATTTCCCGGTGCCGTTTCGCCAGCCGTATTCCGCGCCGGACACGCAGTGATTGACGCGCGTGGGCCGGTACCAAGGGGTGCCGGTGTCCCATTCCATGTCGGAATCATAAGTGAAGAGTTCGCCGTCGAGGTTGAAGTCGATGTCGTAATGGTTGCGGAAGCCAGCTGACAAGACTTCCCAGTTTTTCCCGTCGCGATCGGTTTTACAGATCCAGCCGCCCGGGGCCATGATGTGCGGATCATGGCCGCCGCCGTCGGGATTTCGCGGCAGCAGCAAGTCTTCCGCCCAGTTGCGATGCGGCGAAAGCGGATCGGCTCCTTCCGGTATCTTGGTGAAATTCCCGGCGATCACATAGAGAAATCCGTCGGGTCCCAAGCGCACGGCGTGCGGGCCATGCTCGCCGGCCGAGGAAAATTTCTTCAGCAACTCCACCGACTCGAACTGATCGTCTCCATCGTGATCCCGCAGACGATACAGCCCGCTGCCTTCAGCGGCTTTGCCGTTGACCACCAGGTACAGGCTGTCAAAGGCGAACAGCAAACCCTGCGCTTCACCGATCGGGACGTTCAATTTTTCCACGCGAGTTTCGGCTTCATTCGCTCCGGGAGAGACTCGATACAAGCTGCCGTATTGATCGGAAACAACCAGCCGGCCCTTCGGATCGACGGTCATGTTGACCCACGATCCTTGCGAGACTTTCGGAACGGAATAGAGCCGCGTGACTTTGAAATCGGGCAGCGTGACCAGTTCGTCTCCCGGGGTGGCTTCCACGACGACGCCTTCCGTCGACAAATCCACTTTTCCCCAAGGAGGATCGCCCGGCTTGCCAATACTGACGACAGTTTTCCAATCGGACGCGTCAAAGTCCGATTTCCGCCAGCCATCGGGATTCGAAGACGAACCGTGCCACGACGGATCAGTGACCACGGAGAATTTTTTGCCGTCGAGCAATTCGACGTTGAGCGTCAACAATAATCCGGCCGGTCCAGCGCCGTTCGTGCATTCGGCGGCCAGCACATTCACTCCCGGCCGCGCCGCGTCCGCTAAGTCCGCCGTCGCCGCTTTCATGCCTCCCGACTGCTCGAGGATTTTCTTGTCATTGAGATACAAAACAACATGGTCGTCGCAGGCGGCGGCGATTGTGACCGATTTGAGGTTCTCCGGCAGTTCGAACACTTTACGGAGATACACTTTCTCCGCAACCTGGCTATTCGTGAGCCAGATCCAGTGCGGAGCCGGACTGGCTACGGCAGAATCAGCTCCCCATGCCGGACCGGCACAGAATCCCAACCAGACGAAAATCCACAGATTACGACGCACTTCCATTCGAATTGGCTCCAACTGGAAATTGATCAGCGGCGGGACGAAACCGACGGCGGGTCAACGGGCGAGAATCACAACGTCATCCGTAGCGGAAACTCCGCTTTCGATCAGCTGTGAAACGACTGTTGCGGCCTCATTATCATGACCGCTGGGCTAGAGATCACGCAAGCGTAGTCGGGTTGGTAATTTCTGCGCTCCCAGTTCGTCAAGCCACCAGGAGTCGCAGTGCTTCAGGCAATTTCGCGGCGCTTGGGGCAATCCCTGTCTTCGCTGGCGAAATGCGAGAGCCCTGGCCGACGACGGCGGCAAGATTTTCTCCGGCTGATTGAACGTGTCCCTCAGTTGTCGAGCGGGAGATACACGATGTCGCCATAGTCGGGCCGAAAATCCCAATTCACTTCGCCGAGCAGCACCCACAGCATTTTGTACGGCGGCTCGGTGGAGGGAATATCGATGTAGCCGTCAGTCAGCATGAGCACGGACGTAATTTCCGGGTCCTCGGCGAAATGATCGATGGCAGGCGACATGTCGCTGTAGCCGAAACCGCGAATCTGATAGCGATCCAGCTCGCTGGGTTCGAGCCAGTCGTCCTTGGTGCCTTCGACGTCGCATTGCACGAGATGGACTTCGTTGTCGCCGGCCGATTCACAGAAATAGGCGATCGCACCGAGGGCGCGGCTGAGATACGACTCCATGGAACCGCTGGTATCGAGAATG
>JAXMBR010000041.1:0-32172 GCA_046349715.1 Planctomycetaceae bacterium
CAACACCGGGGTGCCGACCAAATCCCAGTACCAACTCTTTCCCTGCGTGCGCTGTTGGGCGAAATCGCCGATTGTCCAAGCGCGGACTGTCGCTCGATCCAGATCGAACAGCACATTCTGGCCGTTTGGAAACCCGGCGGCAAAAGCTCTGGTCGCCGTTTCCTTTTTTTTACCCGGCAACGTCACCACGTCGCGCAGCACTCTGGGGAGGTCGCCAGGCTGGACCGTCCAGTACTGCTCCATTGCTCCCGGATTCACGGGCGTCGGCAATTTGGGATCGTTGAGCGCCGTCCAGATCGCCGCGAGTTGCCGATTCAGGTCGCCGCTGAGTATCACCGCGTGCGGCCGTTGATACGACGGCATTTCCACGCCCGGCATCACTCGCAGCGGTGAGCGCGTCCACCGGAAGAAATACTCCGGCCGCAAGCGTTCGCCAATCAAAAACAGATTCGAGCCCCGCGTGCCGAGTGCCACGTTTTTGGGAGTGAAGTCCTTCACAGGATGGCACGCCACACAACTGAATCCTTTGCCGCCGATCAACTCCCGCCCGGCAAGCGTCATGTCGATGCCCGTAGGAAAGGAATAATCAAGACTTGCCGGAGGCTGATCGGGAATACGATCGTGGCCAATGAGGTGAGCCAGAATCGCCGTTTGTTCGTGATCCGCATGCTGAAATTTCGGCATGCGGACTTTGAGCCAATCCAGCCGCGGTTTCGGTATTTCGCCATGCACCGCCTGCGCCAGGCGCGCATCGGGCAAACGATCACCGACGGCCGTCAATGGCGGGGGAACCAGCCAGGGAGCCTGGCCTTCCAGTTCCGGAATGCTGCGCGCCACGATTGCCGCGATGGCGGAGATTCCTGGCCGGCCATCGCGGTCGTGACAATTCAAACAACCTTTTTGAATTAGCAGTTGCGCACCGAACTGATCGGCTGAGAGTTTTCCCGGCGATCGGGGCAACTCCCGCAGAAATTCCCGCAGCGGTGAACTTTCCAAGCGTGAAAAACCCGGGCGACGGATTGAGGTATCAGTCTGCTCGTTCCAACAACCGGCGTGTTCGAATTTCATCGTTGCCCAAGTGGGCGACGGCAAGAGTTCCGGTTGTTTTCCCGGCAGTTCATGACACGCGGCGCACCGCGCCGCGTGGATCAATTCTTTTCCTCGCCGCACGGCCTCGGGATCAACGCCGGCAGGCGCCTCGTTCGCCCAAGGTTGAGCGTTGGAAAGGAGTGCGCTGACGATTTGCCGCCGTTCGTCATTCGACAGTTTAAAGACCGGCATGCGATGGTCAGCATTCAATTTCTCTGGCGTGCTCAACCACAGATCGAGCCATTTCGCCGTCCGATGTTGCCCCGCCTGGTCGAGCGACGGTCCGCCGAAATCGCCGGCACGCCCTGGCTGTTGCCAGGAATGGCACGCCAAACAACCGGTCGAAAGGATCAATTCCCGACCGGCGGAAATATCGTCGTCGGTCAGCTTTTCGGGAATCTCAGCTGGCGGCAGGTCGACGGGTTGTGAATCGGCCTGCAATGCCGACAGGACTGCCTCCGCATCTTCACGCGAGAATCCGAACTTTGGCATCCGGCCGTGCTGTGCGCCTCCGTGTTGAATCTGCTGCACCAGCCAATCGCGCGAAGTCTCCAGGCCAACCTGCCGCAGCGAGGGTCCGGGGGCCGATTTCGCTCCACTCAATGGGCCATGACACCGATCGCAGTGATGATCGAGCAAGGTGATCAACGGGGTTGGCAGCGACCCGTGCTAGCGCCTCGTTCCGCTGATGAAACAAGACATGCTGCGGCAGCGGTTCCAAGGGAAACTGATCCGACGACCAGCACAGCATCACCCGGCTGGGGCCAGCACTTTCGAATTCCACCTCGATTGGAAACTCGCCGAATGAAAGTGCGATTTCGTCCCCGGAAATCCATTGCGCCTGTTCGGTTCGTCCGGTGAGAACCGTGGACCCGTTGATCCGCACGGACAGCCTGCCTTGCAGATACGCATGCCAGCGATAGGTCCCCTCGGCGCGTAGCAGAATCTGGCCCGACCAGCGGACGCGGAACGGGCCGTCCGGCAGGCGGACATCGGGAGAGCCGCCATCACTCCAATCAAATGCGATGTCGCCATCGACGCGCTGGATCCCAATTTCACCCGACTGATAGTCTGCCAGCAGGCCGGGCGACAATTCCTCGTCATCATCCTGGCAATTCGCGAGGGATGAGTGCGCGATCACGATCGAGATCGCCAGCATCCCGTGCACCAACGGCCCGACCAGATATCCAACGCGCGCCAACGGGATGCCCCTTACGTCTGAATTCCCGATCAATGGCTGGCGACCGTGTGAACTGAGACACCGAACCACTACGGCGGACGATTTACGTCACTTCACCTCATAGGCGGTTTCTTTCTCCGCGTTGCCGCCGAAGGATTGGCGAAACCCGTCGGCCGCCGCCGTTACCGTTTTTTCCGGGCCGGTCAATTTGAGGAAATAGATGTTTTTGTCAGGCGCTTCGAGGATCACGCCGATCGAGCGAGAACCAGGAACGGGTTTCGTCTTGCCGGCGACGGGAGGACCATCAGGCTTCTTATAAGTGCCGGTCAGATCGCTGAGGTAATACGTGCCTTGGGCGCTTTCTCCCGAGGTCGTCTTGGACTTGCGGCCGTTGGCTTCAAACTGGTTGATCCACCGCTTGAGATTCGGATCGATTCCTCCTCCGCCCCCATCGAACGAGGAGACGACCAATTCCGCCGGTTCCTTGTCCCCTTCCGCGGGACCGATCTTGAATTGGGCCAAGCGCAGCGAGTTCGCGGCCTTCTCCTGCTTCCAATCGGCCGGGACCGCCAGCGTGATTCCCTTGATCTTCACTTCTTCAGTTTTCTCGGCAGCGGAAATCGCCGGCGAAGACCAAGCTCCGGTCAATGCGAAAGCGAGCACACTGGCGGATGCCAATTTACGAAACACCATTGCAAACTCCTTGGGAGATAAGGCCATGGAAACGCTCTGCCGATTCTCAAGGATCAATTGAGCAAATGCAATTCGGCGATCCGAGATTGCCGATGCGATTTGTACGATCATTGCGTCCGCGAGACAGTTCTGGGAAATCCTGTTCGCCAGGAAAGCTTACGCCAACTCGGTGATCGGCGTGCCGTCGCCCAGAATCGGCACCGGCCGGCCGGCGTGATCGGTCAACATCTGTTGCGTGTCGACTCCCAGATGTCGATACACGGTCGCCAGCAAATCGTGCGGACCATAAGGCCGCTCCGTTGGATATTCGGCCTTGGAGTTCGTCGCGCCGATCACCTGGCCCATCCGCAATCCACCGCCGGAGACGAGCGCGGTATAGGCGTCGGGCCAATGATCGCGGCCGGTGCCGTTGACGTTGTGACTCAAGCGAGGCGTGCGGCCGAATTCGCCCATCACGACGACCAGAATCCGTTCATCGACACCGCGTTGGAAAATGTCCTCAATCAGCGCGGACAACGCCTGATCGAGATACGGCAGCCGGACATCGAGAAATTTTCCAAAGTGCCCGGGGCGGCCCGCATTCTGGATATGGTCGTCCCAATTCGTGAAGTCTTGACCGTTCTCGGGCGCGTCGATGTAGAGGCTGATGACCGCGGTACCGGCTTCGGCCAATCGCCGCGCGAGGAGACACCCCTGCCCCCACAAGTGGCGTCCGTAACGATCGCGCAGCGCGTCGGGTTCCTTGGATAAATCGAAGGCTTCCGTCGTCGCCGTGCTGGTCAGCATGTCGAACGCGCGCTGGCGGAATTCATCAGACGTTTCCAAACTCGGGGCCAGGTCGCGCCGCAGTCGGTCGATCTGGTCGCGCAATTGTTTTCGCTGGGCGAATCCTGCCGTCGCTCCGGGAGATAATGTAGGAATTGGGCAGGTGTATCCTTGAGCCGACGGATTGCCCGCGGTGAACGGAGCAAACTGATCGCCGAGATACGCGGGCCGCGTCATGTAGAGCGGAGCGGGGATGGCAATGTGCTGGGGAACGGAATTTGGATGAGGTCCGCGAACTTTCGCCGTCACCATGCCGAAATCAGGGTGTTCGCTTTTCGATTGAGACGTCGGATCGAGTTTCGACGGCATTTTGCCGGTCAGGACGATGATCCCGCCGTCGCTGTGAATGCCAACCGAGTGATGGAGCGATCGGACCAGCGAAAACTTGTCGGCGATCTTCGCCTGGAGCGGGAACTTTTCGCAAATGTCCATCCCGGGGACATTCGTGGCGATCGGCTGGTAGATGCTGCGGTACTCGACCGGCGCATCGGGCTTGAGATCGTAGGTCTCCAACTGCGTCGGGCCGCCGTGGAGATACAGGAGAATCACCGACGTGTCACGCCGGGCCGTTCCGGCCGCCGCGCGCCCGGCCAGTACGTTCGTCAGCGATAGTCCCCCGAGCGCCAGCGACCCAAGTTGTAAAAACTCGCGCCGTCGAATCGGCCCAAGGCAAACAGACACCCGCATCCTTACACTCCACGCAACAGCATTTGTTGATGCATGGTAGCAGGAGGGGAGGGCTTCAACAACACGAGTCGAGGTTCGACATGGAAAGTTTGAACCGGACTCCGGCCAAATCCCTTCTCAACCGGTTCCGAGGCCCCGGTCGAACGCCTCCAAATCTCGCAAGTAAACCGCCAGCGTCGATTGGAGTTCTTCGCGGCCGATGGTCCAGCGGGGGTTGTCGTCGGTGTAGCGGTGGCAGTGCTCTACCAGCAGCCGATACAGGAATTTGAAGAGATGGCGGGGCACTCGCAACCGGCCGAGCGTTCCGACCAACTCCGGTTCGGTGATCGACTCATCAAACCAGTTTTTTAGTTTCGGAGCCGTGCCCGCTCCCGTGTACCCCGCCTTGATGCGTTCGTTCGCGAGGTCGTAGAGCGATTCCCCGGTCCATTCCAGCGAACGGATCATATTCTGCTTGTCGAGCCGGGACCGTTCGTAAAACGACTTGTCTTCCCGGCTCAGGAAGAAGCTGACTTCGATCGGCAGCAGCAGCTTGAATCCCAACCCCGCATGCTGAAGAAACTTGTTGTCGAGCATCGGCCAGAGGAGCGCCTTCATGCGCTCGGGAGACCCGTTGATGAGGTGCGGTTCGTCCAAGCGATCGACCAGGATCATCATGGATGAGAATCCCAGCGTGCGGAGAATGCTCTGCAACTTGCCGAGGAGTTCGTATCGATCGTCGCTGCGCTCGCGGGTGGGGGCGGGTTGATTGATCAGGTCCTTGCCGTCAAACGATGCCAGGATCGATCGCAGCGGCGACACAGGATGATCGAAAACTTTCACCTGTCGCGACACCTGCCACGCCTGCCAGGCCCAGCAGGACTGCTTCCAGAGCCAGGGAACCCAACCCGCCAGCAGGATCAGCCAAGGCCAGGGCGTTTTTAATGTCGACCACCAACCCATCTCGGCGAGAAAGCCGAATACCACGAGCGTAATGACGAGGCCGATGCCGAAATCGCGCCAGCTTAGCCAATTCGCAAACTTCAATCGGCGGCGAAGCTGATTCCAACGCTGCACCGGCGGCGCATGCGTGCTGTGATCGTAATACGCGGTGAGCAGCAGCAAATCGCGTCGCTGGCTGTGGCTCAGCTGCGCCAACCGGTCGGCGTGAACTTCGAACGGTCCCGGCGGCCCCTGCGTGCGTTCAGTCAGAATGTCGTCGATTAATTTCGTGACGGCGAGCGACAGAATGGCGTCCATGTGGTCCCACAATTTCCAGTGGGCCAGCGTTCTTTCCGGAGACCGGCTGAACGACGCCATTCGTTCGTGAAACGAATCCAGGAACGGATTGAAATTATCATACTCGACGACGAAGACTCGCCGATCGGAGTTTTTTCGGCCGTGCTCGGCAAGTTGTTCGACGATTTGCAACCGCAATGCCGTTTTGCCGCTCCCCTTTTCACCGAAGACGACAGACGTGGAGGGTTCTTCGGCGCTGCCGAAGATTTTGTCCCAGGCGGGATGATACGTCCCCTTGGCACAATGCTGCTTGAACAACGGATCGGTTTGGGCGTCTTCCTGGCTGAAAGGGTTCTGCGACAGCCCGTGATGTTCCAGAAACTGCTGCACTTTCATCCGCGAATCGATCTCCGTAAGGATTCGTAATCGTTATTTGCGAGCGCGCGTCTCCGACTGTAGAGTCGCGCCGCCCGGGCGTCTACTGAAACGGAGAGAAAGTTGGCGCACATCAGAATGGCGAGGGGTCGTGATTGATTGGTTATTGGCGATTTGGGGTTATGATGATATCGACCACACGCAGGAATCCATTGTCTTTCTCATGATCACCAATCGATAAGCCACATTAATCCATGCCATCGCTCACTCACTTTGATGATCAAGGCCGCAGCCGGATGGTGGATGTCGGCGACAAGGCGATTACTGCCCGGATGGCGCGGGCGGAATCGCTGGTGCAAATGCAGCCGGCAACCTTGGCGCTGATGCAAAATCGCCAGGTCGCGAAGGGGGATGTCTTCGAAGTCGCCCGGTTGGCGGGCATCATGGCTACGAAGCGGACTGGGGAATTTATTCCCCTTTGTCATCCGCTGGGTTTGGACTCAGTCTAAATCAAATTTGAAATTGTGAATTAATCGACGGTACGGATCGAAGCGACCGTGCGCGTTGAGGGAAAAACCGGCGTCGAAATGGAAGCGTTGACGGCGGTCACGGTGGCAGCATTGACCGTGTATGATATGTGCAAATCCGTCGACCGCAGCATGGTCCTCGGCCCGGCCCGGTTGCTGGAAAAATCAGGCGGCAAAAGCGGACATTTTATTGCCGATTAACGAAACGTCGAACGAGAGCGCGATTGCGCACGTTCTGGGAAACAATTGGGTTCACGAAGATGAAATCAATAATGCGGACAGCCGTTTGCGCAGTGTTGCTGGGGTTGGCTTCCAGGGACGTCTTCGCCGGCGACGGTTTGAAACGCTTGACGTCGGAAAGGCTCGCCGCCACTGCTGATGCCGTCGAGAAACTGAAGGCCGAGCGCAAAGAGTTAAAACGCCCGGGGCCTTATCGCGAGTATCGTGCGAATCTGCATGTCCATTCCGCGTTCTCGCACGACAGCCGGGGAAAAATTGATGAAATTGTTGCCGCGGCGAAAAAAGTCGGCACCAGCATTCTGATGTTCAACGAGCATCCGGCGCCACACTATGATTTCTTCGCCGACGGCCATCGGGGACTGCATGACGGCGTGCTGTTGATCCCCGGCGCGGAAATGCGGGGTTTTCTGGTGTTTCCCACGCAAAGTCTGCAGGGGCTTGACGGCGGATCGAACCAGGAATTCACCGATCTCGTCGTCGGGCGCGACGGTCGGATGTTCATTTCCCACCTCGAAGAGCGCATGGATTGGGAACCCGTCGGCATCACCGGCGTGGAAATTTACAACACCCACGCGGACTTCAAAGAGGAGAAGGAGCTGATCGCCGCCATGCGCGATCCCCTCTGGCTGTTCCGCTCGGCCGGACTCTTCCGGCAATATCCGCAAGCGGCTTATTCTGCGCTGATGGATTATCCGGCAGATTATCTGCGGCGATATGACGAACTCTGCCAGAAAGCGCCGCACACCGGCGTTTCCGCCAACGACGCGCATCAGAACGTCGGCATTCGGTTGCGCATGGCGAACGGCGACAAGGTCGTGGTGGAAGACGCGTTGGAAGAGAAACTCGTCGAACTCGATGCCGCGTCCAATCCGGTCTTGAAGGCGCTGGCGCTGGGGAAAAAGCCAGACGACGTGCTATTCGAAATTCTGGTCGACCCTTATGAGGCGAGTCTCCGGCATGTGGGAACGCACCTGTTAATGACGGAACTCACGCAGGAAGCGGTCTGGGACGCGCTGCGAGCGGGCCGGGCGTTTGTCGCGTTCGATTGGCTCGCCGACAGCACGGGATTCGATGTCGCCGCGATTTCTTCCAGTCAGCGGTTTGAATTGGGGAGCCAGGTGGCGTTGACCGAAGGCCTGAAATTGGCAGGAGCGGCGCCGCTGCCAGGGACCTGGAAGTTGATCCGCAACGGCGAGAAGATTACGGAAACGTCAGGTTCCTCGTGCGAGTTTCCAGTCACGCAACAGGGAGTTTATCGGGTGGAGGTCTGGCTCAAAGTGGCCGATGAATTCAAGCCTTGGATCCTGTCCAATCCTGTCTATGTTGCGACGGACAGTCCGTGATTTCCGGAGTTTCCGGCGTCTCGACACCCGCCGAGAGATCCGGTCGAAGAATGAAAGGAACAGGCTGGCCCCGGGCGCCATGGTGCTGCGTCGCAGCGCTACGAGTTCCCATCCCGTCATTGTTTGCCTATCATTGATGCCGCGGCGCGCTTTCCGCAGAATAGAACCTTGGTCGGCCAGGAAATGTCGACAGGAATTCAGCGGGAGCCGCTACGGAATGATGCCTGATTCCACGATTGTTGCGAATCGGTTTGCCGGAAAGACTGCCTTGATCACGGGGGCAAACGATCAAGGGATCGGCCGCGATCGCGGAGCGTCTGGTGAAGAAGGGCGTCGGTCGCGCTAAGCTGCCATCGCGAGCCGCGCAAACTGCTCAACCGCCTGCAACGCCGCGAGTGGCCGCACACCTGGATGTACGGCAGCGTCACCCAGCAAGTCGACGTCGATCAGATGTTGCAGCGCTGTTTCGACCGGTTCGGCCGGCTCGATGTCGTCGTTAATAATGCCGGCGTGGAACTGACTCGGCCGCTGGAAGACATCGCCGATGACGAGTGGCAGCACGTCCTCGACGTCAATCTGACGGGTGCGATGCGTGTTTCGCGCGCGGCTTTGCCGAAGCTCACTCAGCCGGGAGGCGTCATCATCAACATCGCGTCGTCGCTGGGCGTCTCCGGTTGCACCGGGTTCACCGCCTACAGCGCCACCAAAGCCGGCATGATCGGCATGACGCAATCTCTTGCCGTGGAAATCGCCCCTAAGGGACTGCGATCGGTCTGCGTCGCGCCGGGGTTGGTTCATTCTCCGATGACGCATAAGTACGTGGAACACCTCACCGAAGACGTGATGTCTCAGATCGAGGCGTGTCATCCGCTCGGCATCGGTTCGCCGCACGACGTCGCTGCCGCGGTGGCCTTTCTGGCTTCCGAGGATGCCCGTTGGATCACCGGCATTACGCTGCACATGGGTTGGGTGCCGACGATGCCGCTGCCGGTCGATCGCCTGCTGGATACGATGCGGCTGGAAATGCAGAGTTGAACGAGCGCGAAATTCAAAACTCAGTGACCGTTTCGTCGCCGGCAATGGTCGCCAGCCCGCGCAGCACTGTGTCGTTAATCTGTTGACTGACGAACCGCACGCTTCCGTCGGCCATCAAGGCGTGAGCGCCTCCCGAATGACACGACGACAGCCACCCCCGCGACGTCCCGGGTGACTCTCCAGGCAGGTTAATTCCCGCGGGTTGGACAGCCACATCGATGTCGCGGGGTTCCGTCCAGATGATTTTGGCTCCGCACGCTTCGACGACCGCTATCGTCGTGGCCATTCCGTCGGTGACGTCCTGCGGGGTGAGCTTTCGGCCAGGTTGCCCCAACGTGCCGGGGCCGGTCAGCATGGCATAAGCCGTATACCATCGTCCCTCTGGATCGATCGGATCACGATCCGCCGGGCAGGTGTACATCGTTTTGCGATGGAACGCGAGCTGGTCGTTCGGCGTCGCATCCCACGGCTTCGTGTCGTCGTAATCCCAGCTCATTGGTCCGATGTTGAACCACAGAAACAAGTGCACCCGCCACGACTTGAGCGGATCGTGCGAAACGGGCTGTGCAAAAAATTTCAGCGTACTTTCATAGCGCTGCAAGGCGCCGTGGATCTGCTTGAGGTTCGTTCGGCAGGTCGTGCGCTCGGCGGCTGCGCGGGCCCCCAGGAGGGACGGAGCTGACCACGTAAACAAGGCGCCGAATGTGACCAAGAACAGAAAAGTCACGATTCGATTTCGCCGAGCCGTGGACTCGGACGACGGCAGGAGCGCTGCCAGTGCACCGGAAAACGTCGTCGCCCACATCAGGGGATGAACCACATGGGCTGACTCCGGCGAGAATTTCACCAAACTGACGATCCCCATCATCAGAGCTCCGCCGAGCAACCACCCGGCGAACCGCCAGCCACTGATTTGCCAGGCGGTTTGAAGCCAAAGCACGCACCAGGCCGCCAGAAGACAAACACCAGCCGCGAGACAGACCGGAAACTCCATCCCGGGAGGCAGCACCGGCGGCGGGTAGTCGTAACTCATTCGGAGGTTCGATCTTCTGCGGGAATCGGCGGCCGATAGGCTCTCGACCGCAAGAGGTCATTATTGACCAGATTTCGCAAATTCGCTATATGCCCCCGCTCATGAGCTGTTTTCACTGCGGGGCCGATTGTTCATGGAGACCCTCCGTACTCTTCCGTTGCCAGTCGCGGTGCGCCGACCGGGTTTGGATGCCTTGCGGGGTTGGGCCACGGTCCTGGTGGTGATGCTGCATGCGGGGGTGCCTTATACAGTCGCACCGATGCCGGGGCTTCCCTGGCCGGTGCGCCATACGGCCGTCAGTCCGACGGTCGACGGGCTCTTCTGGGGGATCGAGGGGTTCATCATGCCCCTGTTTCTGTTCCTCAGCGGTTATGGTGCGGCGCAAAGCTGGCAAGCAAAACCGCGTGAATTCCTGGCGTCGCGCTGGCGACGCCTGGGCTGGCCGATGCTCGCGGCGATGGCGGTGATTCTGCCGCTTGAACTCTACATCTGGCTGACCGGCTGGGCCCTGGATGGCCAGATCGAATGGGTCAAGCTCCGCAGCCTGAATTTGCAGGCGTATCATCAGGATTTGTGGGGGCTGAGCCATTTGTGGTATCTCGAATATCTGCTCCTGTATTGCGCGCTGTTCTGGACTGGCGCTCGATGGTTGGCGCAGCGTGATCGCTGGCGGGAACGCCTGAATGTCTCCAGCACTTCGCTACTCTTGTTGACGGTCCCCGTTTTGTGGCTGTGGCCAGAGGTGATTGTCGGGTTTCAACACGGATTTTTCCCGGCGTGCAACAAATTCGTCTTTTCAGGACTCTTCTTTTTCGCCGGAATCACGGAATTTCATCGTCCGACAAAGCCTCTGTTTCGCCCACTGACAGCGGGCATCATCGGTGTTGCGCTCTTAGCGGGATTGCTTCCGCTGATTCATCGCCAAGCCGCCGTCCCGCTTGAGGGAAGTGAACGCCTGGTGCTGGCGTGCGGCTTGGCGGCGTTTGCGATTCTCGCCGTGACGACGGCCTGGCATGTCGCCTGGAAATCGACCCGCCCGACTCCTCGCGTCGTGGCGACATTGGCCCAAGCGTCGTTCTGGATTTATCTCGTCCATCATCCGTTGGTCGCGATCGGGCAGATTGCGCTGCGGCCCACGGGTTGGCCGGCCCTGTGGCAATTTACACTGTGCACACTGGGGACGCTCGCCATATCGTTGGCGAGCTATGAATGGCTTGTTCGTCCCACTCGAATGGGCGCGTTCTTCGAAGGGAGATCGCGACAGCCATCGGTCGGGGACGCAATCACCCCGCGCCGCGCCGCATAGGTTGTGAAACCGCCAGCGAGATTCAAGCAGCCCGGCGGACCGATTGGCTGACTTCGCGCAGTTCGACCATCGAATGGATGTTGCCTGTGACGGGTAGACTGCGAAATCGTCCATCCTGCTCGTCGACCCGCAGCATCACCTTCGATGTCGGCGCGAGCATCGTGGAAATGATGCGCGCGCTGACTTCCGAGTCGGGCACCGCGGTCACTTTGAACCGTTGCAAGATCGTCGGCAGCACCGATTTGAGAATCACCATCGCCATCGGCCCGCCGATGCACATTCGCGAACCGGCCCCGAAGGGGAAATATTCATACGGCGAAGGAGCGATGTTCAACCATCGCTGCGGCCGGAACGCTTCCGGCTCCGGATACAGCTGCGGCAGATGATGCGTCATGAACTGGCTGAAAACGACCGGAGCACCGCTGGGCAATGCGAAGGGGCCAAGTTGAACCGGCTGACAGGTCATGCGTTGGAGATAGGCCGATGCAGGCATGATGCGCATGCTCTCCTTGAGCACCCGTTCCACCATCGACAGCCGTTCCAATTGCTCGATTGCGGGAAATCCGCCCGTCAGTTCCCGCTCCAATTCGGCATGGAGTTCCGACATGATGGACGGATGCTGAGCCAGTAAAAACAGCGTCCAGGTGAGCGTATGAGCCGTGGTCAGATGGGCCGCCCCAAAGATTAACGCCGCCTGGCCGACCATTTCCTCGTCCGTGATATGTCCGTCGCCGTCGTGGGCATTGATCAGTGCGGAAAGAACGTCGTTTCCCGCCCCTTCTTTTTGTCGCCGCAACTGCACCATCTCCAGCAAGTCGGCTTCGAGCTCTTTGGCGAAATCGAGCAGGTCGTCATACCTATTGGCGATTTCTTGGTTGGAGACGAAGGCGCCCATTCCCAGTTCGTGGTTCAGATGCACCCAATGATCGACCATCTGGCCGATGCGATAAGCGACTTCCGGGTCATCGACGCCGAACAGGATGGAACTGGTCAGGCGCAGCATGAATTCCGTCATGTCGCGGTTAATGTCTCGTTCTTCGCCGGGACGCCAATCGTCGAGCAGTTCTTCAATCTGCTGCCGGATCGTCGGCAGGTTGCCCCAGATGGCTTTTTTGGTGAACGCGTCCATCACGAGCCGGCGATTTCGCTTGTGCTGCGCGCCGTTCATGCTGAGCAAACCGCCCGTCAGCCTGCGCTGCGGGGAATTGCGCGGACCGCGGATGGCGAAGAACCGTGAATAAAAGGTGTCGCTGTCGGTCAGAATCTGGTGGATGTATTCCGGGCTGAACGCAAAAAAGATCCGCTGGCCGTCTTGCTCAAGCGCGGCAATCTCGCCGAATTCCGCCTGGAGTTTCCGCATGCAGGCCAGCGGGTCGTCGGGAAAATCCATCAACCGACCCTGCTTGATCGGCAGGCGGCCTTCCGCGTCGTCGGGATGGTGAATGGCGAATCGAGGCGTATCCATTAGAGGGCATCCCTGCCGTATCAATTGCGTGTTTCGAGTCCTTCGCGCAGAACTTGTATCAGGAGCGGGAATCGGCTCCAAGAGCGATTTTGAGAAAATACGAAGATCAAGTCGTTAAGGCGGTTTGCACTGAGTTCAACCAGGTCGTCTGTCTGGAAAATCGGCCACGGCTGGTCTCAGACCGTTGAACCAGACATAATTCTCTGGCCTGATGATCGTGGGATTTTACGGGGAGGTCGACGTGTTCAGTTCCGCCTTGGGCGAACTGCTGATCATTTTGTTGCTGATTTTGTTGAACGGCTTTTTCGCCGCCGCGGAAATCGCCATTCTCACGGCGCGTCGTGGCAGGCTCATCCAATGGGCGGAAGAAGGAGACGGCGCTGCCCAGGTGGCGGTCGGCCTGGCCCAGGATGCCGACCGTTTTTTGCCGACCGTGCAAGTCGGCATCACCCTGGTGAGCACACTGGCGGCCGTCTTTGGCGGCGCACATGTCGAGCAACAATTGGCGGGTTACCTTCAGGATCTGCCGAACAGCTGGGTGTCGACGCATCATCATGCGATTGCGCTGGGAATCGTCGTCATCGGCATCACGTTTTGCTCGCTGATTCTGGGCGAACTGGTTCCCAAACGGATTGCGCTGCAACACGCCGAGCCGCTGGCCCGTTTTGTCGCCTACCCGATGTGGCTGCTGCAGCGATTGGCGCGCCCCGCGATTGCCTTCCTGCAATTGACCACCGCCTTCATGCTGCGACTGTTGGGCCAACGAAACGTCCGCCCTCCGACGATTTCGGTGGAGGATATCCAGCATCTAATCGATGCCGGCACGGAAGCCGGGGTCCTCGAGGAATCCGAGCAGAAAATGGCGATCGAGGCGCTGCGACTGGGCGATCGGACGGTCGTGGAAATTCTCAGGCCGCGGATCGAAATCGACGCACTCGACATCGACACTCCCGCGGAAGAAGTGGTCGGCGCGATGGCGATGTCCGGATTTTCCCGCGTGCCTGTCTGCGAAGGCAGCATCGATCACATCGTCGGGTTCGTCTATATCAAGGACGTTTTTTTACAGCAGTACCTCGGTCGCCCCATCGATCTGCGCCGGCTGATCCGTCCGCCCTTGTTCGTCCCCAAAACGCTCTCCATCGGCCGGATGATGGAATTGTTCCAGGAACATCGCACGCAACTGGCGATCGTGCTCGATGAATATGGAGGCACGCAAGGGATGGTCACCATCGAAGACGTGCTGGAAATGCTCATCGGCGACATTCACGACGAGCATCGCCGTGACAAAGAACAGGAAATTGTCCAGCGGGACGACGGCAGCCTGCTCGTCGACGCCACCGTCAACCTGACCGATCTGCAACAGGCGCTCGACGTCAACCGCTGGACCGACCCGCCGCCGCGCGGCGTCGGCACCATCGCCGGGTTGGTCCTGGCGCTGCTCAAACGCCCCCCCAAAATCGGCGACTTCGTCGAGTGGTCGGAATGGAAAATCGAAGTGATCGATATGGACGGCCCGCGCATCGACCGAATCCTGATTCAGCGGCTGCCGGAAGTTCAGGAGCGGAAATGACCCGGTCTTCGCGGCGGACGCCGGCGAAATCCCTCACAGCCCGTCCGACAGGAACCACAACACCACGAACGCCGCGGTCATGAACGCCAGGATATAAATGAACCGCTTCAGCGCAACCCGGACGATCTTCTCCGGCAATTCGTACTGCGTGGCGCTGTAGACCAGGCTGATGATCATCACCATCGGCACCAGGTACCAATTGACGTTCAGCGACTGGGCCAGCATGGGCAGTTCAAACATGTCAGTTCCCCGCGGGCTTGCCGACGAGTTCCGCCGGTGCGGCGCCACCCGATGATGATGATTTGCCGTCCGCGGGTGTTTCGTCTCCAAAACCCAGCGACGGGCCCTTGACGCAATCCCAGATCACGAGAATGTTCAACAAGCCGGCGATCCAGGTGAACACCAGCGCCAACTCATAATACTTTCCGAGCCGGCCGGTGATCGCTTTAAGCTGATCCGTATCCGGCGGGACCTCGTACCAGTTCCAGAGCGGACGGGGGATTGACCCCTGTAACATCAGGTCCAGATTGGGGTGGTCTTCCGAAGATCGCTCCATGCGAATGCGCAATTCACGTCGCGGGGAAGCGCCGATGGGTTTGTCGATGGCGAAGCCTCCGGACAATTTCCGTTCAAACGGCTCGCCGTTGAGCGTGCCGATGAACTCCCCATGCACGTCGCGGTTCAGCATGACGGCGTCTTGCGTATCGAGCCGAATCGTGCCGACCAGCGGGCCCTGATAATCCACGCTTCCCGAACCGGCGGCTTCAATGACTCCACGAAACGAACTCTCTGTGGGAATCTCACTCTTGTCTTTTTCCAACTGATTTCGCACGCCCGCGAACTGGCTCTCGACGCGCTGAGGCTGAATGAGCGCCGGCAGGGCCCAGATCCCCACGGGAAATTGAGCCGCATAACTCAGGCTGATTTTCCGCCAACCCTGGGCATTGGCGACCGGCTTGTTGTGCACCGTCATCCCTTCACCGAGGCACATGCCGGTGAAAAAGGCGCCGTGAATGCACACCAGGTAAATCAGCCCTTTGAAATACCGTCCCTGAATCAGGTGCCCGGTTCCGGGGATCAGGAAAGCCATGATTCCCGGCAGGATCGGGTTCATTTCCTCCCACGGCTTGGGATGGGGCGATTTTTCGGACGAAGACGACATACGTTTCTCTCTGCGGCGGGCAATTGAATCGACAACGGAGTCTACCAGACCCGCATTCTCGCAGCCAGATTGGATCGAACATGGTTCGAACCGTTCCCTACGACTCCAAGGTCCAATGACGGATTCAGGCCGCTACGGAATGCTCGGCTGCGCTCGGCAACAGGCCGGCCAAGAGCCTGGTCGTTCGGGCCAGCGCCCCCTGCTGCGTCGAGACGAATTCGCTGGCCGCCGTTCCCAGTTGTTGACGCCGAGCAGCGTGCTCCAGCAGTTCGCGCACTGTCGCGGTCATGGCTTCCTCGCTGTGAACGACGATCGCCGCCTGTCGGATCAACAGCGATTCCGTCACGTCACGAAAATTCCAGGTATTCGGGCCGAATAGCACGGCGGCTCCGTAGCCCGCTGGCTCGATCATGTTCTGCCCTCCACGATTCGTCAGACTTCCCCCGACGAATGCAATCTCCGCGAGTCCCCAGGCCTTACCGAGTTCTCCCAGCGTGTCGAGAAGCAACACGGGTTGAGGGTGGAGGGTCGAGGGTCGGGGAGAAGAAGAAGAAGAAGAAGAAGAAGAAGAAGAAGCGGAGCGCCGCACAAGTTCATGACCACGTTGTTCGATCAATTCCGCCACTTCGTTGAATCGCTCCTTATGCCGTGGGACCAGCAGCAGACGAAGCCGCGGAAACTCCGACTTCAGGCGCTCGTACGTTTTCAATGCAAACTCTTCTTCCGGCGCTTGTGTGCTGCCGGCGAGGAAGACGATTTCCTCCGAACCGATGCCAAAGAATTCCCGCAGCGCGCGTGTCTGGGGATTGTCGCGGCGCGTTTCGATGCCGTCGAACTTGATGTTCCCGGTCTGATGCACTTTGTCCTGCGGCGCGCCGAGCGCGCGAAACCGTTCGGCATAGACGGCGTTTTGCGCGGCGATGAGCGCGCACGATTCCAGCAGCGGGCGCGTGAACCAGGCGATCCGGCGATACGTTCGAAAACTGCGATCGCTGATCCGGCCGTTGATGATCGCCACCGGGATGTTTCGTTGTTGCGCGGCGCGGAGAAAATTCGGCCAAAGTTCCAATTCGACCAACACGATCAGGCTGGGCTCAATGCTGGCGAGCGCTCGATTGACGGCCCAGGAAAAATCGAATGGGAAAAACTGTACGGTGCAGTCGGCATACTTGGTTTTTGCGACGTCAAAACCGGTTCCGGTCGTGGTGGTGATCAGGAATTCACAATCGGCATATCGGTCGCGCAGCTGCGCGAGGAGAGTTTGCAATTGCAACACTTCTCCCACGCTGACTGCATGAAACCACAAGCACGGTCGGTCGGAATAGCGGCGCTGCAGATTGCCCGTCAATTTGATCCGCCATCCGGCGATCGGCTTGCGCTGCGAAATCCGCCGATAAAGGAGCCAGGGCGAGACGGCGCCGAGAAACGCCAGATAAGCCGCATCCATCAACCAGGCAAACATGGGAATCCTTTCCCTGCGGCGAATCGATGTCAGGACCCGCAACACTTCTTGTATTTTTTTCCGCTGCCGCATGGACACGGATCGTTTCGTCCGACCCTTTGGCCGGCATTCCGAATCGGTTCCACGGCTTTCGTCGACTGTCCTGGTTGCGGGGCCTGGTCGGCGCCATGTCCGTTGGCAGTCGCTTCTTGTGCCGCTGAGGGCGTTTCGTCGGGCGGCGCTTCGTGAGTCGTCGCTGAAATCCGCCACAGGGAACCAACGAATTCCGGGCTCTGCTGTTCAATGCGGAAAATCGCGCCGGTGACCTGTGCCGCGATGCGGTCCCACATCTGCTCGAAGGCCCGCATCCCTTCCCGGCGGTATTCGACCTTCGGATCTTTCTGGGCGTAACCGACCAGTCCGATTCCCTGCCGCAGGTGATCCATAAAATAAAGATGGTCTTTCCAGGCGGTGTCGAGCACGTCGAGAATGAGCGATCGCTCGGTCTGATACAGTTCCGGGCGGAATCGCCGCTCATAGCTTTGCAGCACGGCAAGCCGGGCCGTCTGCCGATCCGCGCGGGTCAGCTCAGTCGAGTCGAGACCCGCCTGGAATTCCTGGTTTGCCCAGGAAATCATGTCATCGAACGCCGCCGGATTCGCGGGGCCGGCGGCCTCATGACCGCTGCTCGAATGGCCGTTGGCGCCGTCGTCGCGGCCGTAGGCTTTCGTCAAATATTCATCGAGGCGACTGACCGCCGTACCGCGATCGAGAAACTGTTTGCTGAGATCGGCCAGCAGCCGTGCAATTTCATGGCGCGGTTTGGATTCGACGTCGTTCGGGTCCAGTCGGGTCTGAAACCGGCCGTTCGCCCAGCGGACGAGTCCATCGCGATCGTACCGCTGACCGCCGCCATGCTCCGACATGAAACTCGTCAAGCCGACCGAGACGGGGAATTCCACTTCCTTGGCCCGGTACACTTCGCGGACGGTCTGCTGAATGAAGGAAACAGAGTCCTCTTCGCTTTTTCCTTCGAACATTTCGGCCGACATCGGGATGCCGTACTGCTGGCTGACCCAGCCGGCCAGGGAGCGACGGCCCCAATCTTCCGCCAGGAACACTTTGACCGGACCGAAGTCGAACCGGCTGATCGCCTCTTTGGCCCGGTCGTACAGATACTGATGCATGTTTTCCAGGCCGATTTTCTTCAGCTCGCGATCGTTCGTGTTGAGCCCGAAGTGAGCGTTCACCCAGCGGGCCATCGCCTGCCAGTTCCGCTCGCGTTCGTCTTCCACCTGTTCCGGCAGGTTTTCGTCGATCTGTTCCTGAATCAAGGCGTCGGCCTGACGTTCGGCTTCTTCGTACAGATACGACAAGAGTTGCTCTTCGTCCATCCCCTTGACGTCGGAAAGCTCGATATCGATCTGCGCCTGCTGCCGGGACCATTCCACGATCGTGTCCCAGCGGTATTTCGGATCGAGGAAATGCTTGACCCAGCGGCCCAATTGTCGATCGATCATGTCAATGATCAGTTCCCGGCAGTTCGCTCCGTTAAGAATCGCCTGGCGATACGAATAGACGCGCTTGCGCTGCTCATCCATGACTTCGTCGTATTCGAGCAGGTGTTTTCGCATTTCGAAGTGGCGCTCTTCGACTTTCTTCTGCGCTCCCTCGATCTGACGGGTCACCATCCAGTGTTCGATTCGTTCCCCTTCCTGCATGCCCAGTTTTTGCAGCCAGTCTTTCACCCAGTCGCCGGCGAACTTGCGCATCAGATCGTCTTCCAACGACAGGAAGAACCGGCTGGAGCCGGGGTCGCCTTGGCGTCCGGCACGACCGCGCAGCTGCAAGTCGATGCGGCGGGAATCATGCCGTTCGGTCCCGATCACATGCAGGCCGCCCAACTCCGCAACTTTGCGGCCGTCGGCGTCCATGCCTTCGCTCTCCGCGATTTTTCGCGTCACGTCGTCCCATTCCGATTTGGGCACGTCGAGTCGCGAGACATATTTCTGCTTCAGTTCGTCCCAGGCCATGTATTCCGGATTTCCGCCGAGGATGATGTCCGTACCGCGGCCGGCCATGTTGGTGGCGATCGTCACGGCACTGGAGCGCCCGGCCTGGGCGATGATTTCCGCTTCGCGCTCGTGATATTTGGCGTTCAGCACATTGTGTTTAATGCCGTTGCGCGTCAGTTTGCCGCTGAGGATTTCCGAGTTCTCGATGCTCGCCGTTCCGACCAGCACCGGCCGGCCGGTCCCGTGAACTTCCTTGATCTCGTCGACGACGGCGTTCCATTTCTCGTTCACGGTGCGATAAATCGCGTCGGCGGAATTCAGGCGTTGCGTGGGCCGGTTGGTGGGAATCGCCACGACGTCGAGATTGTAAATTTTCAGAAATTCGTTGGCCTCGGTCATGGCCGTCCCGGTCATTCCCGCCAGCTTTTTATAGAGTTTGAAGAAGTTTTGCAGCGTGACGGTCGCCAGCGTCTGCGTTTCTTCCTTGATGCGCACCCCCTCTTTGGCCTCGACCGCCTGGTGCAGGCCGTCGCTCCATTGCCGCCCCACCATTTTCCGGCCGGTGTGCTCGTCGATGATGATCACCTCGCCGTTGGGTCCCGGCGGCTCGACGATGTAATTCACGTCGCGCTTGTAGAGGTGGATGGCCCGCAAAGCGTTATCGATCAAATGCGGCCATTCCATGTTGCCCGCCGTGTAGAAACTTTCCACGTCGGCCAGTTCTTCGGCGTATTTGATCCCTTCGTCCGTGAGATGGCAGGTGTGTTCCTTCTCTTTGACTTCGAAATGCTTGTCTCGCTCCAGTTGCAGCGCGATGCGGTGCGCCCGCGGATACTTCGAGACGTCGTCAGAGGACGGGCCGGAAATGATCAGCGGGGTCCGTGCTTCGTCGATCAGGATGTTATCGATTTCGTCGACAATCGCGTAATTGAGCGGCCCTTGCACTTGCGTGTCGAGGGTCGGCTTCATGTTGTCGCGCAGATAATCGAACCCGAACTCGTTGTTCGTGCCGTAAGTGATGTCCGAGCCATAAGCCGTCCGGCGGGCGGCGCCGTCCATCTGCGACTGAATCGCTCCCACGCTCAGCCCCAGCCCCATGTAGGCCGGTCCCATCCATTCCATATCGCGCCGGGCGAGATAATCGTTGACGGTGATCACATGGACGTGTCCGCCGACACCGTTCAGAAAGGCCGGCAGCGTGGCGACGAGGGTTTTCCCTTCGCCGGTCACCATTTCGGCGATCATGCCCTTGTGGAGGATGTAGCCGCCGACCATCTGCACGTCGTAGTGCCGCATTTTCAGATAACGTTTGCCGGCTTCTCGCACCGCGGCAAAGGCTTCCGGCAGCAACATGTCGAGCGTCTGCCCATCTTTCAATTTCTCGCGCATCTTCGACGCGGTTTCTTTCAATTCCGCATCGGATTTTTTTTCATAGTCTGGCTCGAGTTGGTTGATCCGGTCCAGAATGGACCCCGGCACGACCGTGGTATTGCCCTGCTTGTCGCGGACAAACCCGATCTGCCGGACACGCCGCTCGTTCGACGAGCCGAAGATCCGGGTGATCAGCCGCTCAATGCCGCCGAGGATCGTGGTAAAAAAACTGCCGACTTTTTCCAGAAATTCCATTGTATAACCCTAGCTGTTCACGCCACTTAGGTCTTGCGGCGTTCTTTATAAATCCGTTGAATGCCATCAGCTGGTTCTTGTTGAACTGTTGCTGATTGGCCAGGAAACCGACAATTGACCTCGATCAATCTTGGGAGATCCTCACATGGAGATGCCGATCATTGACGACTGTCAGACTGGCAGCGATCCCAGAACGATCTGAACCAGCCTCCCTGCTGCGCCCCCACTTGCCGTCGAGTGAGATTCGACGTAACTCAAATCCATTTCAAAGTTTATTGATTCTCGTCCACAGGGTCAATCCCGGTCATTTTCTGTCGTAAACCCTAGGGAATCGGGAAATTGCAATCAACGTGCCGGGAGTGATATTCGCCCGACGAATTGAAATAAGAACCAGGCCATTCTCAGCGGTTAAATCGCGGAGGTTCGTCACGACAAAATTCCGCTGGGCCGCATTCGCGTGAAAGGCACGCCTTAATGATATTTTTTGCCGCTGTCGTGGCTAGAACCGGTCCTGAAACATCTTGATCAGTGAACGTTGATGGCACGCGAATCGCTTTTGATGAGCTTTCGAAAGGAGGCTCATCATGGCCACACGATCCCGCACCGAACCACGACGGTTCATCAATTCGGGATCCAGGACGGAACCGCAACCGCAACTCACCGACGACCAATGGTTTTTGATCGAGGACCTGTTCCCCGAGTCCCAGCCCAGTCCCCTCGGAGGCCGGCCGCGACACTCCAGCCGCGACTGCCTCGAAGGCATTCTGTTTGTACTTTTGACCGGCTGCCGTTGGAAAGATTTACCACGCTCGTTCCCCTCCAAGAGCGTTTGCCACCAGCGATTCACGCTGTGGGTCACGACCGGCGTGTTCCAGCGTGCCTGGCGACGATTGCTCGAACTCAAGGACGATCTGAGGCAACTCGACCTCGACACGCTCTTGGGCGATGCCACGTTTATCCCGGCGAAAAAGGGGGCGACGACGTCGGACCAACCAAGTCCGGCAAAGGCTCCAAGATTATCTTGCTGACCGACCGTCACGGTTGGCCGTTGCATGCGGACATCTCCAGCGCCTCGCCGCACGAGGTCAAGCTGATCGAGCCCTTGGTGGCGACGGCGCCCGCGCTCGTAGACAAGGCGACGCGCCTCGTCTACGACAAAGCGGCCGACAGCGAACCGTTGCGTCGACGTCTGAAGCACTGGGGCTTGCGGCTCATTCATCCGTTCATCAAACGCCGCAATCAACCCGAGCGGAAGCTGCCGCCGCGCGATCAGCGGCATTACAACCACCGCTGGAAGATCGAGCGGACCTTCGCCTGGCTCAAGCATTTCCGCCGGCTGACGTCGCGTTGGGAATACCACGCCCATCTCCACCTCGGCTTCTGGCAACTCGGCTGCCTGATCACTATCCTCAAGGCGTTTTAGGACCGCTTCTAGTATCAGCCAACTCATTTTGGAAAGTTCAGCGAGTCCGAGCGCCGCGCCGGCGAGAAATGCGCGAGTCCATGTGGGTCGTTTCAACCATCGCCAGAAGGTGTATCCGGCGAGGATTCCGAACGCTGTGCAGGCGCCGTCGGGAGTGATCAACTCGCCATGCGCCAAAAGATTCGGCTCGAAAACATAGAGCGTGATCGCGACAAGCCCGGCGGCATCACCGTACAATTCCTTCGCCCAACGATAGGCGAAGAAGGCCCCGATGAGATTGAACGGGATACAGGCCCAGCGGGCGTAGAAAAAGAGCGGAATCGATGCCGGACCGTTCGCTTTGATGAAGTCTTCGCCGAGGGGAAACTCGGCCCGCGAACCGGGGCCCTCGTAGAAGCGTGACCAATCCGTTTCGCAGCCGACGGCGATGACGGGGAGTGCGGCGACCATCCGCACGAGCGGCGGATTGACACGATAGAGTTCGAACCGTCCAAATTGCCAATGGCTGATTCCGCTGACGAGAAACGCTGGTTCCAGGTGTGTCGGGCTATGCCGAGTGGCGGAGTAAGCCAGCAAACCCGCTTGCGTGAGCAACAAGAAACAAATGGCAACCCGATGGGCGCGAGCAGCCGGGAAAGCGCGAACTCGCTCAGAGATCACAGGCCACATGGCCGCGAGATTGACCCGCAACGGTGATCGCACTGCGGTCGACATGATGAAGCACCGCAAGAGAAAGGAATGTTGATCAACGTAGCCACTGAGTCACCGAATCTCAAGACTACGTGAACATATCCCTTCTTAACATATGATCAAACGCTGCAACTACAGGGCCCGAAGTTCGCCTAATAAAGTCGCGGAACCGTAGTACTGGTTTATGCCGATCCAGGGAATGACCGGCAGCGTCCTGTAACTGACCGCGGCCAAGCTGGTTCGATTAGGTATGTCGTCGACGTTCGTCTATGATCGATCGTTGAACAATCTTCATACCGCGATTAGGGTGAGCAACTCTTCGGCAGCAAATTTCCAGGAACGACGTGCTGCTTCGACATTTGCGATTTTGAGACAGCTGGCAGGAGCTGTTGCCAAGCCGAAAACGCCTTGCAGGCTTTCGTCGAATGGACTCGATAGGACAATTGCCGCCGCGGGATCGGCCTGGTGCAGCGCTCCTGCTGAGTTGTTCGTAGTCACCGCAGTTACCAGTGGAGGAGACCGGTGCAACCAACGAATTTCGTTCACCTCACGGACCATTCTGTTTCCGCACTTCGACCCGCTCAAACGCCACATCAAACGGCACATCCAAGAGCAGCGTCGGCGCTTCGTACACGAACTTCAGCGGCCTCTCCTTCGGCAAATCGCGAAACCGATATTCCAATTGCACGCTGCCGTCGGTCTGCAACAACGCGTCGAAGTCGGTCAGCGGAATTCGCTCCTGGTCCGCTTCGATCCAGGCGGCGTTGTGATACACCCACGTCCGGTGCGACTCAAACGCCGGGCCGCCCGTGTCGTAACTCACCGTGACCGTCAGCCGAGCGGACGGGGCGTTGTCGTCCGCGGCGATCTCAGCCTCTTGCAAGCGGACGGAAACGCCTCCACGCCGGCGCAACACTTCCCCTTGTTTCACCGGCAAATCAAAGCGAATCTCCTCCGTCGCCGCTGCCAGTTGCACCAGCAGTCGGCCCTGAATGGCAATCTCGTCCGGCACCTCGTCCGCTGGCGCAAGAAAATCCCAGCGAAACATCGTTCGGCGCGAGGCGTCCGCCAACGGCAGTTCATACTTGGCCGCCGGGTTCCACGCCGACAGTTTTTTTCGATCACTTCCCGTCGCTGTGAAATTCCCCGCTTGATAATGCACGAACAGCGGCCGCAACCGGGGTTCGAACGCCAATTCCCCTTCCACGCGGATCAACCGATCCGTCGACTGACCCGCGATCGGCTGAACCGTGGCCGATGTCGCCACCGCCCGCAACACCCCCGCTCGACAAATCGCCCCCGCCGGAATTCCTGGCTCGCTCGGAACCAATTCCAAACCGGCTGCGTTGCCCGGAAATCGAGGCGTTAATTTCGCCAGGCGACAAATCTCGTCGATCGCCGTCCAATAGGTGAGGTTGTCCAATGTCCAAACACCTGCCAAGTCCTTGGCTCCCTCGGCGACGCGCGTGGGATTCCCGGTTTGCCGGCTCATTTCCGCCAACAACTCGTTGATTGGGTAATTACCGTCAATCGTCACTCGTGAGGGCTTGGCGGAATCGGTCGCCAGCCGCCGCTGCAATTGATTTCGCAACCGATCAACGGCAGCGCGCGACGCCGGTCCCGGCAACAATTCCTTCGGCGGCAACCAGCGCAAGATTTTCGGCCCCAGGTCGCTCAGTTCCCGCTCCGCCCGGGCTCGTTCCAAGAGCGTTGCCGCTTCCAAGTGGCGAATCAACTCCTGAATCGTCGCCTGCAATTCGTCGGCGGGGTCCGCCGCAGGGTCAGCCCACCCCAGCAGCGCCATCAATAGAAGCCCCGCAATCGTCATCATCGCACCGTTTTACGCGGCAGGCGTTTTTCGTTTCCCCGGAGAGCCCGTTGGCGGAATCTGCGCCGTTCTCACGCCGGCGGCCGCAACGAAGCCGTCCCCATGGCATGATTTTACTGCGAACCGACCGACGAAGATACGGGGGAAACGTGATGACACCATTCCGAACTTTGCTGATCACTCTCGCCTGCCTGGGATTCTCTGCGGGCCTGGTTGCCGCGCCTCCCAATAAATATGTCGACGTCCGCATCGAGGGAAAAAGCCACATCGGCACCGTCACCGCCCACACCGACACCGATTTCTGGTTGCTGGAACGGGACGGCCGCCTGAATGTCTTTCCGACCGCCGACGTCTCCGATTACCAACCGCTTCCCGGCCGCATGAGGCCTTTCACCGCCGCCGAACTCCGCTCGCAATTGATTCTGGAGTTCGGCCACGATTACGAAGTCACGGGCTCGACGCATTACCTCGTCGCCGACGCCAACGGCCAGTCGGAACAGTATGCGTCACTCTTCGAAGAACTTTACCGGCACACGTTCGTCTACTTTTCCGCGCGAGGATTTCATATCCATGAGCCTGAATTTCCCATGATCGCAATCGTCTTCCCCGACCAGGAAGCGTTCTCCGAATACTGCATGGAGGAAAAGGTGAACCCGCAGCCGGGGTTGGTCGGCTACTATATGCCCTCTTCCAACCGCGTCGCCTTGTACGATTCCACATCGTCCGGCCGATCGGAAACCGCTGTCGATTCCACCATCATCCATGAAGCCGTCCACCAGGCGGCTTTCAATCTAGGTCTGCATCGCCGCATCGGCGAAACGCCGCTGTGGGTGGTGGAAGGGCTGGCCATGACGTTTGAATCGGAGAATTTCCGGAACCCCGTTCCCGGCATGTCCCCCGCGTCCCGCATTAATCCTGAGCGCTATGCCCGGTTTCAAAACCTGATGTCTCAACGGAAGCAGACGAAGTCCCTGGAAGATCTGATCAAAGACGATCAACTGTTCAAAACGGCGACGCTCGACGCTTATGCACGCTCCTGGGCGTTGACCTTCTATCTGCTCCAGACGCGGGAATCTCAATATTCGCAATATCTCAAGCTGATCAACGCTCGACCGCTCTTGTCACCTTATCCGCCCGAGGCGCGCCTTGCTGACTTCCGTAAAATCTTCGGCAAGGACTTGAATCAGCTGGAACTTCAGCTGGTCCGATACATGAACGAGCTGACGGAGAAAACCGAATACTTCGATCCCCCGTCGGAGTAAAACATCCCCGAGCGGGGGACGTGAGTCCCCTGAATGCCTCGGAGAAAGTCGTAGCACGTCACAGTCAGGCCACTCGCATCCCCCGCGCTGACCGACTCTCGACTTTCCACTCCCGGCAGAATCTGCCGCTGAGAGTTTTCCCCGAAAATTTTCCGAGAATTCCCGTTTTGAGGAAAGCTACTCTTGGCCTGTGCCGAAGACCAACTTACAATAATCGCGAATGGCTTTTGTCAGCTGATATCACCTGGAGGCCCTAACCGCCCAATGGCCGACGCGACCAATCCCAGTCACCTCGCCGCTTCTCCCGGCAAACGAACCGCGAATCGTCGCCCTGCGTGGCAGACGCGGATCGCGCGTTGCCGTACGTGGTTGAGGGAACTGTCGACTCGCTTCGCCTGGGTCCTGGTTGCCCGTCACGCCACCCAGCCGGTCTACTGCCCCGTCGCTCGCAACAGCGGCTTGGCCGTCCTGCTGCACGGCCTCGACCGCGATATCGCTTTAAGCCACATCTGCGCCCCGGTCCACAGCTTTCATCACGCGGCTTCGGCCCGCTGGGACTCAGGCGTCTCGCTGAAACGGTCTCCGCTTCTCACGCGATGATACGACGGCCCTCACCGGGGGCGCCCCACCGGTGAACCTGCTGAAGGATTCGGTCGGTTCTTGGTCTTGAACGTCGTGAGTAACGCCCGGTCCGCAACCTGACACACCGCGTTGCTCGTTCTTCATCATGCAGATTCAGCCGCCCCGGCGGCTGCTCCCGGAGCAAGTCCATACGATGGCTACCATTCTCGAAGATCGCGCTGCCTCTTCCGTCATCACCGACCGCGTCGCCACGCCCGTCGTGAGCTTCGACCAGGCGAAAGACCTCGCCGCAAGTCACGGCTCGCCGCTGCTGTGCGTCTCCCGGTCCGCCGTCCGGCGAAACTACGAACTCCTGCAAGCCGGCCTTCCCGGCGTCGAGTTCTACTACGCCGCCAAGTCGAACCCCAACAGCACCATCCTCCGGACGCTGTTCGAACTCGGCTGCTCGGTCGACGTCTGCTCGGTCGGCGAAATGCACGCCGCGTTCGACGCCGGCTTCGTCCCCGAACAGATGCTCCACACGCATCCCTGCAAGACTGAAGCCAACCTGATGACCTGCTATCGGGCCGGCTTGCGGTGGTTCGTCTACGACAACGCCAACGAACTGCGCAAGGTCCATGCGATGACCCCCGACGTCACCCTGCTGCTGCGGGTGGCCATGTCGTCCACGTCGAGCCTCATCAACCTCTCGGCTAAGTTCGGCTGCGCTCCGTCGGAAGCCATTGATCTGCTCCGCGAAGCCCGCGACCTGGGGATGCGCGTCAACGGCATCGCGTTCCACGTCGGTTCACAGACGTTGAACCCCGAAGACTACGACGCCGCCCTCCGCACCGTCCGCCAGATCTGGGATCAGGCCGCCGCGGAAGGAATCGAACTCGAAGTCCTCGACATCGGCGGCGGCATGCCGGCTCCGTACCGTGAATCGGTCCTCAGCCTGGAAGCCTACTGCGAGATGGTCCAGCAGTCGCTGGCGAACCACTTCGGCGACTTGCAGATCCGCATCATCGCCGAGCCGGGCCGTGTGATTTCGGCTGAATCGACCACGCTGGTGACCTCGGTCATCGGCAAGTCGGTCCGCCCGAACGGCATGACGCAGTACATCATCGACGACGGCCTGTACGGCTCGTTCTCGGGTAAGGTCTACGACCACACCGACTTCACGATCATGGCCGAAGACCAGGCGATCCGCCCGACCTTCCCCTGCGTCGTCGCCGGCCCCACCTGCGACAGCACCGACGTTGTCAGCCGGGACCAGGAACTTCCGGACCTCGAAATCGGCGAACTGCTCCTCGTCCCGACGATGGGCGCCTACACCAACGCCAGCGCCTCGACCTTCAACGGCCTCGACCTCGCCAAGGCGATCGAAGTCGAATAACGGGTTGTGTCCGTCTTAGCCCCCCACGACTCGTGGGGGGCCGATCGTGATGGCGGTCACGAAATCCTAGAGCGCCCCCGGCGACTCGACCGGGGCTAAGACGATTCACTCCCCCACCCGAAACGCATCCGTTCTTCTTGTAAACCAGCGGCCGCCCGCCCGGCCAGGGGCCTGTACGTCGAACTCGATTCGGCAATCGAGCAAAATCCCTTGCGGGGCGATGTCCGGGATAACAGGTGATTTCCGCCGTCACCGTGTTCCCCCTGCCGGCGGATCGAGCCCTCCGCCGCTTCAAACGGGCCGATCTGCACCCACCTCGGCGTCCCCGGCGGCAACCGGCCGGCGGACGTTGTTGGCTGCAAGTCAATGCGGATTTCATGCCGCTGGCTTCTTTGGACGCCGTCCCTGGAGTGACCGGGCAATCACCGCTTCCAGGTGACTCTTCCCAGACGCATTGTTTTTGATCGCCCCCTTCTCCGTCCGGCGTAACGGCGGGCTGTTCGAACATTCCACGACGCCGGTAGCCGCCGATCACATACGGGAACCGGCCCGGCGTGACGTGGTAGTGATAACCCCGTTCCGGATCGCTGTGCCGTTGCCGACGTCGAGTGCCTCGGCTCCTTTCAAATCCTTCGCCATCACGCCGTCCGATTCATACGGTCCATGGACCGGAAACCCGTCCCACGCGAACGCGATGATCGGCGAATGCTGCTTGCCATCATCCTTAAACGGCGATTTCACGCAGCTCGGGTACTTGTGATAATGATAGACCCCCTCCTGCTGCGGATGCCCGCAACACGAATCGAGCCAGACTTCGGAATACCCTTCGACAGCGTTCATGCCCCCCATCTCGAACGGGTTGAAAAAGACGACCCCGTTTATTGCCACGCCGATCGGCCCCATCGGCACGCGGGTGATCTGTTCGGCCAGTTGCGGTTCCAACGGCAGTTTGAAATGAAAGTTCTGGACGAGGATGCGGTTCGGGTTCCCGCTGTTTGGAAACACCGCCGTGGGATGATTCGGATATCCCTGGCTGTCCATCAGCAAAAAACGGTCGTCGTGCCGGAGCCGGAGGTTGTCGATCCCGTCGTTGTTCGAGTCCTTCAGGTGATACGAGAACAGATCAACGTAGCGGTCAGCGTCTTTATAGTAGTAAGCCCGCTTCACCCCTTCCTGCACGTACCATTTCCCGCCGATTGCCCGCAGGTTTTCCGGCGGCAAGGCGTCCTCGGCCACTAGGGTTCCCCAGGCCGCCATGAGAAAGAGTGTCCAGAACATCGCGAGGCGTCGCATTCGCATGGAAGTGACTTAATTGCGAGGACTGAGGACGTGCGGGTGAGAGCAGAGTTCCATCTGCGACGATGCAGCGCCCACCACATCCGGCCACGAACTTGATCTTTTCCCGGTTCCATGAACAATCAGGTTTCTCTTCAGCTTTCGCAAGGAACCACAATGGATTTTCTCGACCTGATTTCCCGCTGGGTGCACATCGGCACGGCGGCCGTCCTGTTTGGCGGCGCCGTCTTTTCCCGGTTCGTGCTGCTGCCGGCCGCGGAAACGCTGCCCGAAGCGGAACACGAACAGCTTCGCGCCGGCGTCCTCAGCCGCTGGAAACGGTTCATCCACCTGGGAATCGCCTTGCTGCTCCTCACCGGATTTTACAACTTTGCGCGCGCCATTCCCGGACATAAGGGGCAAGGGGCCTGGCATGCCGTCGTCGGCACGAAAATTCTGCTGGCCTTTATTCTCTTTTTTCTCGCGTCCGCCATCGTGGGACGTTCGTCTCTCGCCGGCGCCATGAGAAAGAATGCCAGGCTCTGGCTGGGGCTGATCGTCCTGCTCGGCGCGGCGATCATCTGCATTTCGGGTTATGCCAAAATCAAACTGCCGCCGCGCCCCACTGCCGCTGCGATCGCGGAATGATCCTCACCCGCGACTGTTAATCACTCGTCGCCAGACACAGCAACGCAGGCCGATTCGGCCTGCGTTGTTTCATTCTGCGGCACTGATTTGCGAATTGAAACGATTACAGACGGTCAGCGGAGTTTGGCAATTCTGCCAAACGGCCCGCCAAACCTTAGACATTTTTTGCCGGTCTTCGTATCACCAGAAGAAGGAAGGCCTTCCAACGACAGGGAAAAACGAGAGCGAAAAACGCGTCGCCCCCTTGAGAAAATGTCAGCCTCCGCCGAACTTTTCGCCACACTTTCTGTCAGAAATGAGCGTAAGAGTCACAGTAGCAGTCAAAACGACGCCGTGAAGGGAGAATTCAAAACAGTCCAGTGAGCGGTTTCTTGAAGTCTTTGCCTGAAAATGTGTTGATCCGCGGGAGTATTTCCAAGAATTGCCGCGTCTTAACGAAAAAGACGGTTAGTTTTTGATCCGGCACCCGGTTTGCACCGTTAGATCTTGGTAACCAGGCGGCCAAACTGACGCCTGGGAAGGATGGCCCCGGAAGGGGAGGTAAAAATCATGAATCGGTATCGCAACCCTGCACTCAAGTTGTTGCGTGATCAACAAATTCGGTTTGCGCCCCGCGACATCCGCCTGAAACAGATCGACCGGGCGGAGCAATTGCTGTCTCATCTCGATCCGGACCGGTCGTACGGCTATCCGGAACTCTGTGAAAAGATCACGTCGTTCCGTTCCGAAATGCATCCGGACATGGTGATCACGGGTGCGGAAGCGGTGCACGATCTGCGCTGCTTCGTCGAAGATCTTTCCGAATCGATCGCTGTTCCCGCGGAATCCGCCGGGGAAGATGTTTGGACCGTCTCCGATGTCAGCCGGCGGTTCAATGTCTCGGAAAAAACGGTCAATCGCTGGCGCGATCGGGGCCTGGTCAGCCGGCGATTCAAGATGGGCGACAAAATCCGACTGGGGTTTTTGCGCTCGTCCGTAGAGCGGTTTGTCCAACAGAATTCCCAAACAGTCCAACGGGGCACGACGTTCAGTCAACTCTCGGAAGAGGAACGAGAGACGATGATTCAGCGCGCCCGGCGTCTGGCTCGGGCCGGCGGTTGCCCGACGGAAATCAGCCGCCGCCTGGCACGGAAATTCGGCCGCTCACCGGAGACCGTGCGTTATACCTTGAAGAATTTCGATCGCGAGCATCCGGAGGTCGCCGTGTTTCCTAACTCCACCGATCCGCTCACCCTGGATCAAAAGAAGCTGATTTACAAGGCCTTTCGCCGCGGCCAGGACGTGCGCGTCCTCTCGGAAACGTGGAAGCGCACCAAGGCGAGCATTTACCGCATCGTCGCCGAAGTCCGCGCGATCCTGCTCCTCGAGCAGCCGATCGATTTCATGGACTGCGCCGAATTCCACCTGCCCGATGCCGATCGGCGGATTCTCGACGCCCCGCCTCCGGAATTGAAGCAACCGGCGAACGCCAAAATTCCGCCCGGACTGCCGCCGTATCTGGCCAGTCTCTATTCCATCCCGCTGCTCACGCGGGAGGACGAGGTCTATTACTTCCGGAAGATGAATTATCTCCGCTTCAAGGCGGCTGAAATTCAAAAACGGCTCGATCCGATCCGGCCGCGCGCCAAGGACATGGACCAACTGGAAAAAATCCTGGAGCAATCCAGCGAGATCAAGAACTTCCTGATCCGCAGCAACTTGCGGCTGGTCGTCTCGATCGCGAAACGGCACATGAAGCCCAACACCAGTTTCTTCGAAATGGTCAGCGACGGAAATATGTCGCTCATCCGGGCCATCGAGAAATTCGACTTCAGCAAAGGCTTCAAGTTCTCGACCTACGCCAGTTGGGCCGTGATGAAAAACTTCGCCCGGTCGATCCCAGCCGAGCACACCCAACTCGACCGCTTCCGCACCGGGAATGAAGAAGTCTTTCAGAACTCCTCCGACCGGCGGTTGGACCATTATCACGACGAAATCAACAACCACCGGCAGCATGCGGCGATCATGAGCATTCTTGATCAGCTCGAACCGCGTGAGAAGGACATCATCGTCCACCGATACGGACTGAGCGAAGGGGCCGTGCCGCTGACGCTGGAGCAGGTGGGGCACCGTTTCGGCGTGACGAAGGAGCGGATCCGCCAGTTGGAGGCCCGCGCCCTGAAGAAGATGCGCAAGATCGCCCAGGACAACAGCCTGGAAATTCCTGGGGTGTAACTGAACTCCTCGTTGTCGACGAATGAGGCGGCAAGAGCCCTCCGG
>JAXMBR010000042.1:0-31677 GCA_046349715.1 Planctomycetaceae bacterium
TGCACCACAGTGTCGAGCGTGAGCCGAATCGATTTGCCGGGTTGCGGCGGCTCGTCGGAATCGCTGAGCACGTCCAGCACGCGGCCGCGTGCATCGCGAGCCAAGAGTCGTTTCCCCATTTTGCCGCGCCAGCGCTCGTCAAAGGCCTCTTCCACGCCGCCGCGGCCGACGCCGTCAATATCCCGCAGTCCCAGGGTCTGCGGGGCAATCGCCCCTTGCGGGTATTCCCGCAGATACTCATCGCGGAAACCCCAGGCATCGGCCCGAAGCTCAAGTTGGCGGACTTTCTCGACTTCTTCGTCGGAGAGTCGCCGTTTGACCCACAGAAATTGGCGATCGGCCTGCGCCGTCAGTCGCTCTCGCAGCGACTCCGCCGATATTCCAAGCGCATCGGCCAGACGCTCAGACACGGCGTCGATCTCCGTGATGCGCTTGGGAACGAGATAGAAACTCCGCGACTGAACCGACGTCGCCAGCAAGCGTCCCTGTCGATCGAGAATGTCTCCCGGCCGCGGCGCCACGGCTTCCACCAACATCCGTTGTTGCGTGGCTCGACTCGATAGAGCGTCTCGCTCCAACCACTGCAATTGCACGAGCCGGCCCGCGAGGATCATCCATCCCATGCCGATCACCGTCACCACCAACCGCGCGCGCCGCCACAATCGCTCGGCGGACAGGGGGGCGGGGGTGGTTCTGCTCATGGCGATTCGATCACACGTCTTGCGTCGTCAGTTCTGGTTTCCCACCCCTCCCGGGGAGAAAAAGAGGGCCGGGGATCTGTGAGAAGTCGGGGCAAAACAAGCGGTCACAGCGTCCGGGTCCAATTCATCAACGGTGTGGAGCGCGGAGTTTTCCGCTGGGGCGATTCCGGCGGCAAAAGGTGTAATCGACCCTGTTCCAGCGGTTCAATCAATTGAGCCGGGGCGCCGGCGCGCTGTGCGGCGACGCGTAACCGGGCTTGGCGTTCCGTCAGCACGTCGATTTGATAACGCTGATGGCTGAGCGCGCGCCGCAGGGCGAGCGAGCGGCTTTCGAGCGTCGTCCCGCCCAGCGCGACGACGACGACCAGCGCTACGGCCGATCCGAAGCGAAAAAACATGTGACGCCCATCCCCGAAATGACGCGGCGCATTCCCGTCTTAGCTCCCGGCGAGTCGCCGGGGGCGTCTCTGACTTCTCCCAAATTGCTCGTGAACTTGAGCGTTATCGGAAGAAAGATGACGGCTGCGTGACTTGAGACTGGCGGGCGTCGTGCGGAAGCCGCAACACCATGCCGATTTTGAGGGAATTGCCGTCTTTCAGGACGTCGCGGTTCATTTCCAGAATCTGCACCCACCGGGAGGCACGTCCGAGATGGGCCTGGGCGATGCCGCTCAGCGTGTCCTTCGCACCAATCCGGTACAACGGCCGGCCATCCTGCCCCGTGAACAGTTCGCCCGCCTGATTGGCCTGCGAATCGGCCGCGCCTGGCTCGTCCTGGCCTTTCGGCAGCAGGTTCGGGTAGCGGTGTTCGAGCTCTTGCCCGCTGGGGAGGGCGATCTCGACGCCCGGTTTCATTTTTGTCGGATCGGGAATCTGGCGAAGGTTGTAAGCGGCGAGCGCATTGAAGTATCGCCCGGTTCCGTAGTATTTCTGCGAGATCGACCAGAAGGTCTCGTTCGATTTCACGATGTGTTTGCGAGCCGCCTGTGAATCCTCGCGACTCGCGAACCGTGGGGGTTGACTGCCGCGAGCCGTCGCCGTTTCACGCACCACTTCCACAGTAGAGTCTCCCTGCTCTTCGACTTCGACGATGTCCATGGCCCGGTAACCGCCGTATCGGTCGTCTTCGGAATCCTCGGCGCTTAACGCGGGTGCGGACAAGGGCTCTGTCGCCGGCATTTCCTCTTCCAAGCTCTGCGCGGTTTCAGGCAGTTCTTCTTCGAGGAAGGCTGACTCGGGAATTTTCGCGCGCGCCCGCAGGGAGACCGTGTCCTCTTCCTCTTCTTCCTCGACCGGTTCGATCTCTCCGAAGGTCGGAGCCGCTGTCGGCCGACTCCGTTCCGTGACGATCTCGGGCTCGATGACAGCCGGCTTCTCGGGGGTCTCGTCGGCAGGGGTTTCTTCGACGGCTTCCACCGATTCCATCGATTCAAAACCGAATGCGGGACCCGCAGGCTCTTCGACTTTGACTGAAGTCGTCGTTTCTGACGAATTATCCTCGTCGGCGGAGAAAGGATCGTCCACTGCGGACTCGGGTTCTTGATCAGCCGTCATGGCCGGTGTGGACTCCATGGTTGAATCCGCCGCCGGCGAATCCGCAGCGAAAGGATCATCGGCGGCGCTGGAGGTCTCCTCGTCGTCAGCCACCATGGTCGGCATTTGCGGCCGCGCCGGCTTTCTTTCTGTCACCGATTCGGGCCTGCCGAATTCCGGCTCGTCGTCAGCGGGTTCTTCGAGGGAGATCGGCCGCGCCTGTCCGGCGACCGGCAGGATCTCCGGACGCTTGGGAGGGGCGAAGTCCTCCTCGTCATCCAGAGATAATTTCGCCTCTTTTGTTCCCGCATCGTCCGCGCCCGTCGAGGCTTGCTGCGTTTCAGCTCCCTCGTCAATGGGCCGGTTGACTCGTTTGTAAACGAGAAACCCGAATACGCCGGCCATCAGCAGCACCATGGCCAGTCCGATTTTTGTTTCGCGGGTCATGCTCAGGTTCCTTCCCGAGATGTCAAAAAATGACTATTTCTTCCGAGCCAGCCGCAACTTGGCGCTTCGGCTGCGAGGATTGAAGCGGGCCTCGACCGGAGTGGCGACGATTGGTTTTGCCGTGAGCACGTCCCACGTTTCCCGCCGGCGAAACGCTTGTTTGACAATTCGATCTTCCAACGAATGAAATGTGATCACGGCTAGCATCCCGCCCGATCTCAGCGACTGCGGGAAGGTCTCTTCCACCGCCTGGCGCACGTGTTCCAATTCTTGATTCACCGCAATGCGCAGCGCCTGGAAAACGAGCGTTGCCGGGTGACGGGATGCATCGTGAAAACGGACTCCCGGGCAACCGCGGACCGCGTCGGCCAGGTCGAGTCCCGTTCGAACCGGAGAAGATTTTCTGCGCTCGACAAGATGCTGGGCGATCGGCCGGCTGTACGGCTCCTCGCCGTATTCCCGAAGAATTCGTTCCAGCTCCTCGACCGAAATCTCCGCGAGCATTTCGGCCGCGGAAATGCCTTGAGAACGATCAAACCTCAGATCGAGTTCGCCCGGAGAATGAAAGCTGAAGCTGCGCGATTCATCGGCCAATTGATCCGACGAGAGGCCTAAATCGACCAGGATGCGATCAACCGGTCCCCATCCCAGGCGAGTCAATACCGCCGGCAGGTCCGCGTACGATCCCTGGCGCAATTCGACTTCGGGCCGGTTGAGCCCCCGCCGCGCCAGTTCGATCATCATTGGATCGCGATCCAGACCCAGCAGTCTTCCCTCCGGGAGGATGCGCGGCAGGATTTCACGGCTGTGCCCGCCTCCGCCAAGGGTGCCGTCCACGACGGTCAATCCCGGCGACAACTGCATTTCTCGCAGGACTTCCCGCAGCAGCACGGGAACATGGACTGACGATGAAGAGTGATTTGAGACCATGAATCGGCGAAATCGAAACAGCGACTGGATCGGCAGAGCACTCATCCCGTGGAAGGGCGCGCGACCGCGGGACGAATTGGGTGTGGCAGCAATCATCATGGCAGATCGCCGAAGCAAAGTCAGCCTCCCACGGGAAGCCGGCTTCACTGACAACAAGACGAACAGGGACGCCAGGAGAGGCTTGCCGAAACGGCGGAATTCGCCGATCGACGCGGCGAGTTATAGGCCGAAGCCCGGAAACGGGAAAGACCAATCAATTGGGGGCCATTCGCCCCGGGCGGCATCCGTGCCGCCCGGCGGCTTGCTCAGGCGAATGACTCGCAACTCACCCCGCTGCCGTGGGATGAGCCGCATGTTCCAAGGCGCGACAATCCGTGCCGGCCTTGAATATCCGCATAGCCCGGTTCAGCCAGCGGAATTACCCCAGTGATCTCCGTTACGAAAATTGAGCGCAGAGCAGACACCTGCCTCAAACCTGACGTGCCAGATTTGTCCGATTAACCGACTGCCGAAGTATGAACCTCCGGCGAGAACATGTTTGCTATTTTCTCAAGGCCTGAATCGCCAATTCATCAAATGAAGGGCTGTTCGATTGCAGAAAATCGTCCCAAGTGTCCTTGTCCCAAAGTTCTGCGTGGTCTCGAATTCCCAGCAAATAGGCTTCCCGTTTCAATCCCGCGTGTGCCGACAGACGATCAGAGATGCGAATCCGCCCTTGGCCGTCGAAATCGGCTCGTTCCACAGAGGAATAGAATAATCGTAAGTAATTCTCGTGGTCAGACTTGCTATCAAGATTTTCACCGAGCTTCGCAAACGACTTAGGCGAGTAAAGCACCAGCGAGCGTTGCGTTCCCGGAGCGATATACAGATACTCGAAATCCCCTTCTCCGAAGTCGTCCTTGAGGCGTTTCGGAACAGCGAGCCGGCGCTTGTCGTCCAATGTCCGCAGGTAAGTTCCTGTCAGTGCCATTGCTGCCCACATTTCCTCCCACACGTCCCCACGGCGGCCCAAATCTATCAATTGCACACCAGGATGCAAGCATGGATTTTTCCAGGTCCGGCCTACATCACTCGCGTGTCGGCCCTAGCTCCTTGTGGTGATTCGAATTGGGAATTTTTGGATTTTTTTTACGGTGCCCTCCAATTGGTCTCCCCGGGTCTCACTCAACCGGATTTTTCGCGAAACTGACAGAAAAGTTGGCTGTGCGCGCGAACAAACTCCTGTGTTGTAAAGTTTTTTCCACAAATTACTTGTGACTCTTTTCCCATGGCGATTGCTCGCGCGGAATCTGCCAGAATCTGCACGATGGCCTCCGCCAGCATGGGAGGATTTTCGATCGGAATTAACCAACCTGTAGTGCCTGGGATCACCAGGTCCGCTATCCCTTCGACTTGTGTCGCAATCACAGGTTTGCCGGCGGCCATCGCCTCCAGGACGACGTTCGGCATGCCTTCCCACCGGGAAGGCAACACGAGGGCCGTGGAGGCCGCCAGAAGTTGCGGAACATCGTCTCGTCGGCCGGCCCAATGAATGTGATCAGCAATCCCAAGCTGCCGAGCCTGCTGTTCCAGGGCAGGTCGATCGGGACCGTCTCCCACGATCAGAAAATGGGCCTCGGGATGTCGTGACTGGACCGCCGGGATGCCGGCCAGGAGCAGGTCGATCCCTTTCTGCGGTTCCAATCGCCCAATTGTGATCAGGACCGGGCTGTTTGCGGGGATGCCGAAGGCTGTGAGGTCCGCAGGGTTAGCCTGTCGAAACCGCTCCAGATCGACGCCGTTGGGAATCACGACCGTTTTACGGGGATCCAAGCCGACGGTCTGCTCCATGAAATCCGCGACGTCCCGACTGACGCAAACGTTGCGGTCCACCAGGCCGTTGGTCCAGCGATCGAGCCGTCCATGCCAGGGAGTGCGTCGTTCCGCCACCCGGATTCCCGAGAGAATCACGGGCACCCCCGCCGCACGCCCGGCCAGCCGACCTAAAAAATTGGCGTGAAACAGCCAGGTATAGAGAATCTCGGGCTGGAATTGTCGCAAGGCGCGTGTCCACTGCCAAAAGATCCGCGGAGCGCTTCTCGCCCCGGACCCGCCGAAGCAGGTGACCGGGACTTGGCGTTCCGACAACACTTGCGCATAGTGAGCCGGGGGACCAAGGCAATAAACGTACGGTTCCCATTCGTCTCGATCCAGTCGAGTGACCAGTTCCGTGAGCATCCGCTCGGCGCCGCCCGGGTCGAGTTCGGTGATGCCGAAAGCGATGCGGCGAGGTTGCGGCATGGTGTGGAGAGTGGCTTGGTTAAGAAAGACGACGGGTGTGAGCGTGTGAAAGTATGAGGAAGAAAGAGAAAAAAAGACAAGGCTTCTCAAAAGTCTTTATGCGCTGAGTTCACACCACGATCAAAATAGCCGATGGACGATCTCAACCGCCTTGAAACTTACGACTATCAACTTCCCGAGGAATTGATCGCTCAGGAACCGTTGCCTGCGCGCGATGCGTCGCGGTTGCTTGTCATCCGACGAAGCGATCAGTCGATCGGCCATCATTCCATTCAGGATTTGCCGCAGTTTTTACAGGCTGGCGACTGCCTGGTGCTCAACAACAGTCGCGTGTTGCCCGCTCGTCTGCTGGGAATACGCACGGCGACCGGGGAAAGTGGGAAGGACTTTTCCTGTCCACGAATTCTTCAGGACAATGGCGGTTGATCGGACAGACGCGCGGATATCTGAAACCAGGGGAAACCGTCACCATTCCTGCCTCCACGACCGAGGAATCGCCGCTGGTGCTGCGGATGGCTAACCGCGAACCGGAAGGCGTCTGGGTCATGGAGCCCCAAACACGCGGCACGGCGTTGGAACTGCTGAACCGCCATGGAACCATGCCTTTGCCCCCCTATGTGACGCGCACGGCGACGGCCGATGATTGCGAGCGTTATCAAACGACCTATGCCAGTCAGCCGGGGTCCATCGCGGCCCCCACCGCGGGGCTGCATTTTACGCCCGAACTGTTGGCCGCTTGCCGGGAGCGAGGGGTGTCACTCGCCCAGGTCACCTTGCATGTCGGCATTGGAACGTTTCGCCCGGTGAACGCGACCAATGTGGCCGACCATGTGATGCACTCCGAATGGTGTGAAATCTCTCGTGAGACGGCCGCTCAATTGAGCGAAGTTCAACAACGCGGCGGGCGCATCGTCTGCGTCGGCACCACCAGTCTGAGAACCCTGGAATCGGCCTATTCCGTGGTCGGCTGGCAGGCCTGGAGCGGCGAAACGAACCTTTTTATCCGACCGCCTTACGAGTTCTCGGCCGTCGACGCGTTGTTGACAAACTTTCACCTGCCCAGATCGACGCTGCTGATGCTGGTGAGCGCCTTTGCGGGAGTGGATTTGATCCGCCGCGCGTATGCCGAGGCGATTGAGAAACAGTACCGATTTTTCAGTTACGGAGATGCGATGCTGATTTTGTGAATGAGAAACTTCACGTCGATTTCCCAGAATTCGACGAGAAGCGGGCATAAGTGGCAAAGTCGCCCCGGAATCCGCAACCGGCCTGGGGAACTTTCGTGTCCGATTGCATTGTCTTCCAGGACTTTATAAACTACCGGGTCTCGCTGGGCCGGATCGGCCGGGGAGAAAACAGACGACACTTGCGCCGCCTGAGCGTGTAATAACTTGTGCGGCGATTATCAGTTAGGACAGGAGTGGATTGACGTGTCGATCGACAAAAGTTTGCGACGCAAAGGACGTTTGGCCCGCACCCGCAGCGTGCTCTCGCGCCATGAGCGCATCCAGCAGATGAAAGCGGACGATCGCTGGGCCGACGGGCAGAGTCCGTTCGGTCTGCCGAAGCTGCGCGTGGTCCGTCTGGTCGTCGGCAAAAAGAAAAAGAAGAAGGCTGAAGAGGGTGCCGATACTACGACTGACAAGAAGGCCGCTAAGAAGTAGGTCGTGACGCGCCGTGCGCTCGTGCGGAGGCCCGCGATCCTTTCAGCGGATGATCTCCGAAACCTCCATCGGCACGGGTCGCGTTTCGATTGTTCGCAGGGTGACGGTCCGCGTTGGCTTTCAGGCAAAGCGGATCGGGCGGTGATGTTGAGACCAGGTCGCTCAACACGGTCTGCGCGAACTTCTCGATGACGTCGGACAGGCGAAATTGCTGCCTGCGCCAGGGAAGCAGCGCCTATGATGCGTCAGCTCCGGTCGCTTGGCGGCCTGATAATTCGTGCCAAGCTCCATCGCGCACTGGCGAAATTCCTGCGTTCGACGGACGATTGCCGGTTGGCCCAGCAGCGATCGCTCCATCGCATCCTCGCCTTGAATGCCGAAAGCTGCTTTTCACGCGAACGCGGGTTGACCGCGGGACTCACTTCCGGGGAATTTCGTCGCCGCATTCCCGTCGGTGACTTTGAAACCGTCCGCCCTTACGTCGAGCGGATGAAGGCCGGTGAATCGAGCGCGCTGCTCGGATCAAAAAACAAGTTGTTGATGTTCACGCTCAGCAGCGGCACGACGGCCGACGCCAAATTCATTCCCGTGACGACGGAATTCCTCAAAGACTACAAACGGGGCTGGCAGATCTGGGGCATCAACGCCTTCGACGCTCACCCGAAAATCTTTGTTTCCGACATCGTCCAGTTGATCAGCGATTACGACAAGTTCCGCACGTCCGCGAACACACCCTGCGGCAACATCAGCGGCCTCGTCGGCGCGATGCAGAGTCCGCTCGTCCGCTTGATGTACACGATTCCGCAAATCGTCAGCAAAATCAGCGACGCGGAAGCAAAAGCGTACGTCACGTTGCGGTTTGCCGTCGCCAATCCGCATGTCGGCATGGTGACGACCGCCAATCCGAGCACGCTGATCCATCTCGCGAAGCTTGCGGACAAGGAACGAGACGAACTGATTCAAGACATTGCCGATGGCACGATTTCCCGGCGGTTTTCGCTCGATCCGGCGATCCGCGCAGCGTTGGCCGGAAAACTGCGACGCAATCCGAGCCGGGCGCGGGAACTGGAGCGAATCGTCGTACAGACCGGGCGCCTCGGCCCCGAGGATTATTGGCCAAACTTGTCTCTGGCCGCCGTCTGGACCGGCGGCAGCGCGGGAGCCTATTTGCAGACGATGCGGCGCTACTTCGGAGCCGTGCCGGTGCGCGATCACGGGTTGTCGGCGAGCGAAGGCCGCATGACGATTCCGCTGGCGGACACCACGTCGGAAGGGGTGCTCGATGTCGACTCGCATTATTTCGAATTCATTCCGGAAGAGGAACACGGCTCGGCGGACCCGACGGTTCTCGAAGCGCACGAACTCGAACCGGGCCGCAACTATTTCATTTTGCTGACGACCGTCTCCGGCTTGTATCGGTATGACATTCGTGACGTCGTCCGCTGCACCGGTTTCCTGGGCACGACGCCGAAACTGGAGTTTCTGCACAAAGGAGCGCACATCGCCAATCTCACGGGGGAGAAGATCACGGAATCGCAGGTGGTGTCCGCCGTGCGAAGCGGCGCGCACCGGTTCCAGGCCGATTTCAGCTATTACAGCGTCTCGCCGGTGTGGGGCGAACCGCCGTGCTATCGCCTGCATGTCGAGGAAGCCGAATTGATCGGCATTCGTCACGCCGCGGAAATGATTCAGCACATTGACACGGCGCTGCAAGCGCAGAATTGCGAATACCAGGAGAAGCGGCAATCGGGCCGGTTGGCCCCGCTTGAATGGTGCACGTTGACGGCGGGAACCTGGCGCCGCTTCACGCGCCATCGCCAGTCGCGGTTCGGGGCCAGCGTGGAACAGTACAAGCATCCTTGCCTGGTGCCGGACCTGCAATTCAGCGAGCGTTTGCAAACGGAATTCGCGGCCCGCATCCCGGCGAACGAATTCGATGCGGAATCCCGCGCAGCGTAAATCGTGATGGCCGGCGAGACCGGCTACTCGTCAAACAGGAACGCGTTTCCCTGCACTTCAAATTTCGTCTGCGCGCACTGCTGGCCGCAGAGCCAGTCCGCCAGCGCGGGCAAACCGGCGTCAACACTGTTGAACTGGAGCCAATTGAACTCCAGCACCATGCTGATGCGTTTGACGTGCATGCTGCGCATTCCCAAACGGGCGAGTTCCACGTCGTCCTCGGCGATGGTCCCGAGACGCGCTCGCAAGCGTTTGTACGATTCCAGATTTTGCCAAGCGTTGACATCTGCCTCATCGTCCTCGGGATCTCTTTTCTTCCAGGCGGATTCCAAGTCTTTCTTCCAGGCGGCGTACAATTCCAGGCAGTCACGATCCAGCGACTCGTCCGGGTTCTGCAATAGTCGTTGGAGCGCCTCCGCGCGGGCCTCTTGGTAAAGTTCGTTAATCTGTTGAGTCAATTGCCGCCCCTGCTCGCGCCGACCCAGACGGTTCGCTTCGCGGGATCGTTTCGTCAAATCGGCGAGTTTGTCGGGATCAATCGGCGGATGTTGTTGCTCCGCCTCCCCCGCGGCGAGGAAAGTCTTGCGTGCCTTGCGATAGGCGGCGATCTCGGGGCCGTTCGCTTGCCAGACCGGCGACCAGGGAGGAATCAATCCTCCGACGTCTCCTAATCCGCTGAATTCTTTCAACTCTTGCTCGATGGATTCCGCGATGTTCTCACTGGGAGCGACTGTCACGAGCCGCGCGGAGGAAGCCGGTTGGTCTCCCAGAGTCACGGAGACCTGTGCCTGGGCGTCAGTCAACCGTTGAATCTGGCGTTCCCGCAGTTCCTCATCGCTCTCGGGCGTCGCGAGGAACACATACGGTCCGAACGTCGTCAGGCGTGACGTGGGAGAAAGTTCCGCCTGCAACTTCCCAAACACCTGATGCGCCAGGTTGGCATCGTCGAACTGAGCGACGATCAAGGCCGTTTCTTTCAGGCCCAACGTGTGCTGCTCGGCCCCGGCCCAGTGTTCCGCCGACCCGCAGGGATAAGCAAATTGAGGCTGTCGCGCGGCGGCTTGAATGAATCCTCGCGCAGGTCCACTCGTTCACCGGACGATCAGCACGATCAACCCGACGGGCGCCGGCGAAAAAACTGCCGAAGTTGAACTGCTCCAAAGAATAAGCTGCCTAGCAGTCGCGGCGGACGGGCGTGAAGCAGCGAATAGGCCTCCAGCGCCGCGGCGGACAGGACCTGGGTCGTGAGCTTCGGCGTGCTGGCGAACGCCCGGCGAATGCCTGACGCCACACGGACGGCGAGGGCATGATCGATGCCGGGGTCGTCCTCGGAAGCCGGCTTAATCCCCTCATCGCGTAAGCGACGGGCGACATCGCCGATCTTAAACGCGCGAATCGCTCCCATCAGAATGAAAAATGCCAAGATCCCCAACGCGACCTGCCGCGTCACAATCGCCAACAGGCCCATCGCCAGCGCCCCGCAGGTCCGAAAGGCGGCATCCAGCAACGGGTGACGGCAAAACAAAATGTGAAAAGCCACCCAGCCTCCGTCGAGCGGCAACACGGGGAGCAGATTGAACAGGTTCAGAATGCCGGAAATGACGCCGAATTTGATGAGCAGCGGCTGCTGATACATCACCCCCGCCACTCCGGCGAGGCCCCCGAACGCCAGACCGGGAAGCGGCCCCGCGAGCGCCACCAGAATACGCTTCCAACCCGGGACGTTGAAATTAATGCCCGAGGCGGCTGCCCCAAAAAAAGGAATGAAGAAGATCTTCGTGTTGCGATAGCCGCAGGCGCGCATCACGAGCAGATGTCCTAATTCGTGGATCAAGAGCACCGGAATCAGCAGCAGAGTCCAGGACCAATCGTTCTGGCCGCGGCTGACGGCGATAAACACGCCTAACGACACCAGCAGGAGCAGGATGTTCTGTGTCCAGGACGTCGATTTCACAGCCTCCGCTTCCATCAGGCGCACGATTTCCCGGGTGACTCCGTCTTGAACCGGTTCGCTGTCGACTTCCTCGAACTCAATCTCGTCGACAAGGAATTCGTCGATTTCCCCGCTGCCTGTGTCCGCCGGCGGTTTGCGCGGCGGAAGTTCCGCTAACCGTTCCGCCTGCGGACTGTCTGCGCGCAGCGGCGCGTAGGTTCCCCGCTCCAGTTGATACTGACGATTCTTTTCGTGCAGATGTTCGACGATCTCGCGGATTTGAACATCGCTCGTGATTTGCAGCGGCGAAAGTCCTTGGGTCTGCACCGCCTGTTCGTGGCGCTCGAGCAGTTTGTCGATCGGCTCGTCCACTTTGCGGACGACATGAATCATTGGCCAGAGAAGACTGTCGAGCCGGCCGTTGGTCGTTAAAACCGCCTGGCCCGATTTCTCGGCGGAAAGAAATGAAGTAAAGAGGCGCTGTCGACCCTGCTGATACCAATGCCGGTAGGTGATCTGCGCAATCATTTTGCCGGAACGATGCCGGAGATAAACCTGATACAGTTCCGTCTGCTGATTCGGCAGGTGCACGGCATAGCGAAGCGCCGGCTCGAAGCCCAACTCGGCCAGTCCTGCAAGTAACGGTTCGATTTTCTGTTGTGCAGTGCGGGGGAATTCGGCCTCCGTCACTTCCAGGTCGGAGAGGCGATCCACCGGCGGGTGGTCGCTGGAAATATTGGGGAGGGAAATTCGAAAGACTTTGAGAATCAGCATGATCGGCCAGGTGACAATGCGCTCAATGGCGGACGAGTAACCGACCATTTCCTGGATGGTCTGTCGGTGCGTAACGAGACCGTGAATCTGGGCCATGATGGGTTTTCTCGGGGAGCTGAATCGGGAAAGGTGCTCCGATCATAGTCGCGAGTGCGCCACTGTTCAAATGATCCTGACGTCAGCGACGGTTGCGCGTTCCTGGCGGCACGCTCTACGGATTCCCCCGGCGGCCGCTGCCCTGAGATGACGCGACCATTTTCCGGTTCGGTCCGATCCGGATCCGGCGGGATGAGCGGATTCGAGAGAGGGCCTCCTCCAGGAGCCGACGAGCAATTCCTCGCCGGAGAGAAGACCGATTTTGACGTCCAATTGGTCTTATTTTTTCTTCAACTGCTTATCGAAGAATGCCCACAGGGCGTCGTTGGCATGTTTGGCGCCTTCGCCCGTGAATCCATGGCCCTGGTCCGGCAGGATCAGTAGTTCATGGGGCACGCCGACTTCCTTCATGGTTTCATTGAGGAGCTTGGCCTGGTCCACCAGAATGAGCGTGTCTTTCTCGCCGTGCAACGTCAGGACCGGCGGGTCGTCTTTGGAAACATAGCTGATCGGGCTGGCCTTTTTATATGCTTCGGCCGCGGAGTCAGGCGTGCCGCCGCAAAGGGCCACGAAATAAGGCCGGGCGGCTTCCCCTTCCTGATAGGCCTTGCTCAGGTCGGTCGGGCCGAAGATGTTGACGACGGCTTGAACGCGGCTGGATTGATCCGCATGGCCCCCGTTGCCTTCCAAACCGGCCGTTTCATCCGCCAGGCCGACGAGCAGGCTGAGATGCCCTCCCGCTGACCCGCCACTGACGCCAATGTGGTCGCGGTCGACATGATATTTGTCGGCGACGGACCGCAGCCAGCGAACCGCGCATTTGCAGTCCTCAATCTGCGCGGGAAAGGGGACTTTGCCGAGGTGCGTCTGCGGATCAGGCTCGGTCAAACGATAACTGATGGTGACGGCGACATAGCCGCGCTTGGCGGCCTCTTCCGCCAAGGGGCGGAAGGCGTTGCGGCTTCCTTCCGACCAGCCGCCGCCGTGGATGAAGACGATCGCCGGGAACGGGCCATTTCCCTCTTTGGGCCGGGCCAGATCGAGTTGCAGCTTCACCTCGCCCGCTTGGCCATAGGTGAGATCGGTTTCGAGGACGATTTCGCCGTCCGCGGCAAACCCGGACCGAGCTGTCGCGACGACGACCATGAATACGATGGCGCTGATCAGTCTTGTGCCGGCTTGAAACGAAGATCGAATCCGTGCCATGTGAGATCGCTCATTCAGGAAGTTGTCGTTCGACCCATTTGATAGTTCTGCCAGAATTCCATCCTACCCCAGCGCCTTGGCCACCGTCTCCTTCATTTTCATCAATCCCGTGCGGGCGACGTTCAAGGCGTCCTGTTTCCAGTAATCGCGATTGAACAATTCCAACGAGAACGTCCCCTGAAAGCCGATGTCGCGCAGTGTGCGGTAGATCTGGTCGTTGGGGGCGACACCGTCGCCGGGATAGACGCGGAAAGAATCGTTGATTTCCGCCCGCGCGGGCTCGGCGGGGTAATCGTTGACATGCAGGCAAGACATTTTGCCGGCGGGAAAGAACGCCAGCCCGGAGAAGTCGGAACCTCCCTTGTAGATGTGATAAATATCAAGCAGGAAGCACGCCGCCGGATGGGCCGCTTCAATGCCGACGAACGAGACTTCGCCCAATCGCGACAGCGTTTTGGAAAAGCCCCATAATTCCAGTTGCGGCACGACGCCGATGTTCTGACCGATTTCGCACAAGGCGCGGTAGCGGTTGGCCAGCGTCAGCAGGTCGAGTCCTGACTTGTCGGTCACGCCGACGGGGGGAGCGGCGAGACGGTTGCCGCCGATCGCCTGCACAATTTCCATCGACCGTTTGGCTTCTTCGAGCCCTTTGTTGCGTTCGGCCTCGTCTTCATGCAGGTAGGCCGCGAAACCGATGGCGCTCTCCACTTTCAAGCCGGAATCCGCGATGCGTTTCCGCAAGTCCGAGAGCGAACCTCCTTGTTGAACGTATTCATCGAGCGTGCGAATCCAGGGTTCGATGCCGTCGTAACCTGCCTTCGCCGTGACTTCGACTTCCCCCACGATCCCCAGCTTCTGGCCCATGATGGTGCCCGTGTTGAGGCAATATCGATAGGCAGGCTGCTGTTGAGGATTGTCCGGTGCGGCCTTAGACAATGCCGTGGTCGCCAGCGCGAGCGCCGAACCGGTCAAAAAATCTCGACGAGTCGCCACGAGCGGAAATCTCCTGGAAAACACCCTGAACATGCCCGGCAGACATCATGCCGCAAGCCGGGGAAATGATCAATCGGCGGGGCCGGCGAGTTTCCGGGGTTTGCCCGAGCCATTTCACTCGACACCTATTCCCATTCAATCGTGCTGGGCGGTTTGGAACTGATGTCGTAGACGACGCGGTTCACCCCGCGCACCTCGTTGATGATCCGCGTGGAAATCCGACCCAGCACTTCGTAAGGCATGGGGTACCAGTCGGCCGTCATGAAATCATCCGTCTGCACGGCTCGCACGGCCATGGCGTCTTCATAGGTTCGGCCATCGCCCATCACGCCGACGGATTGCACCGGCAACAGCACGGCAAAGGCTTGTTGGATGTCGCGGTAGAGTCCCGCTGCTCGCAGTTCCTCCAGCACGATGGCGTCGGCGGCCCGGAGTCGCTCCAACCGGTCCTTGTCGACGGCTCCGAGACATCGCACCGCCAGCCCCGGTCCAGGGAACGGATGCCGCCAGACGAGCTCTTCCGGCAAGCCCAATTCCAAACCCATCCGGCGAACTTCATCCTTGAACAGATCTCGCAACGGTTCGATCAACTCGAACCCGAGTTGTTCCGGCAAGCCGCCGACGTTGTGATGCGCCTTGATCGTGGCCGCCGGACCGTCCTGATTCGCGCCGGATTCGATCACATCGGGATAGAGCGTACCTTGAGCGAGATGTTTCGCATCAGGAATCGACTCGGCTTCCTTGCGAAAGACCTCGATGAAGACCCGGCCGATGATCTTTCGCTTCTGCTGCGGATCGGCGACGCCGGCCAGTTCGCTGAGAAACCGCTCGCTGGCGTCGACGACGTGCAAATCCGTTTGAAAATGCCGTTCGAACCGGTCGCGAACTTTTTGCGATTCCCCCTGCCGCAGCAGGCCGTTGTCGACGAAGATGCACGACAACTGCTTGCCAATGGCCTTGGCCAGGATCGCCGCGGTGACGGAAGAATCGACGCCGCCGGACAATCCGCAGATGACGCGGTCAGTTCCGACGCGTTCCCGCAGCGACGTCACTTCCTGATCAATCAGCGAACTCATTTTCCAGGACGGCCGGCAACCACAGATGGTTTTAACGAAGTTCTCCAGCAACTGTTTGCCGTATTCGGTATGCGTCACTTCCGGATGAAACTGCAAGCCGTAGATTGGCCGAGTCTTGTGCTTGACCGCGGCGAACGGACACGTCGGCGTCTGGGCCAACGGGATATAGTCGGCGTTCAGCAGTTCGACTTGATCGCCGTGACTCATCCACACGACGGAGGAGTCGGGCAATCCGTGCGTGAAACCGTCGGCCTGGGTGACGCGGCATTGCGTCCGGCCGAACTCGCGAGATTTGCCCGGCTTCACCGCTCCGCCTTGCGCCTGGCAGGCCCATTGCATGCCGTAGCAGATACCGAGAATCGGAATTCCCAGTTCGAGGATGGCCGGATCGGCTTGCGGGGCGGCGTCGCCGTAGACGCTCGCCGGACCTCCCGACAGAATCAGCCCCTTGGGCTTCAATTCTTGAATGCGCTCGGCCGAGATGTCGTGCCGGACCAGCTGCGAGAAGACTTGCAGATCGCGGACGCGCCGGGCGATGAGTTGCGCGGTCTGGCCGCCAAAATCGAGAACCAGCACGGAATCGTCATGCCGAAGCGTTGTTTGGCCTCGATACGAACCGGCGGGGGCAGAGGTCGTGGTTTGCGAGGTCGCCATAGTGATTTGCCAGGTTCTCCAACCTGAGAGTTCCGCAACAAGAAACCAACAGCGTATCGAAAATCGTCAATTGTTCACAGGGTCCGGAAGCCCGACGCGGAAGCGAAAGAGGCCGATTTTGAGCGGACCGAGGCGCCCGTTTGCGGCCAACGAATGACGACCGCTCGTTCGCGGGTCGTAGTTCGTGACGCAATGAAAAACTAAGAAGCCCAGGGAGGGGAGTCCCTGGGCCTCGCAGAAGGCAACTTCCAGTGGTCCGGTCACTTGCCTTTCATGGCTTCACCCAGAATCTTCGACGTGCTGGGCCGCATGATTTTCGGGTCAACTTGTTCTCCTTTGACCAGCGTCCCGCGGATGTCTTTGCCGGAGATCGAAACCGGTTTCTCCCCCGGATGCCGTTCCGTCAGATCCACCCGGCCGACCGAGTCGTAATAGGCGGCGAAACCAACCTTGAGCGGTTGGATCTTCAAATCGCCGCCGAGCTTGTCGAAAATCTCGTGAGCGTCAAAATCGCCCCAGATTGCTTCGCCGTTGGAGAACGGGGCGTCGGCGTGCTTGCGGCCGATGATGATGTGCGTATACCCCATGTTCTGGCGGTAAATCGCGTGCATGACGGCCTCCTTCGGGCCGCCGTAAAACATCTTGATGTCGAGTCCCAACAACGCGACGCGGTCGGGCACCTGCTCCTTGCGCGGGCCCCAGAGCGATTGATCGCTGTCGCCGTCGCCCAATTGCTTTTGATCGATCAGGGCCTCGTACGTGGCCATGCGGATTTCCGCGTTGACGTCGTCGCCCTTGGTTTCACCGATCAACGGATTGAGGACCGCCCCGGCATTTTTTCCTTCGCGAACCAGCGTTTCCAATCCGTGCACCAACGCATATTCGTGAGCCCGGTGCAGCGGATTGCGCGTCTGGAAGGCGACCACGGCGTTCCAGCCTTTGCCCGCCAGGAATTTGCGGACTTCGCGCGGGGTGAGGACGTACTTGCCGAATTTGGCGTTCTTCGGTTGCGGCAGCACCTGCAACTCGCCGCCGACGAGATGCGAATTCGCGGCATCTCCCTGGATCACCATGCTAGCACCGGGGTGATCGAGACGATCGGTCAGATACACCTGACGCAGATATTTCAATTTCGGCCACGCATACACGTCGCTGATCGTCAGAATGGCCGCGGCGTTGCCGTCCGGGCCGACGAGCGCCGCCTTCTGCCCCTTTTGCAGGGTTTTGGCTAATTCGGCCGTGATCGGAAAGGCGATGGGAATCGTCCAGGCGTATTTCTTGCCGTTGTGAACGATCACGCTTTCATCGAGGACGCGATGATAGGTCTCGCTGTCCATCGGCCCGGTCAATGGGCTCAACGTTCCGTCGCCAAAGCGATAGACCGAGGATAAATCGGCGGCGGACACCGGAATCTGCGGGAGCGTCGCGGCTTCGGCCTTGAATGCTGCAATGTCCGCTTCAGGAACGGTCCGGCAAACGGGTTCGGTCAATCCGCCATGGGGAGCGATCAAATCAGCCATAATCGAAACAGTGTCCTTCCAAAATGGCGTCGACCGGAGCGCCGGCAACGGTCATGAGCGGGGGCAGCCAGCCCAGCTAGCGGCGCTCGGGGCTGATCTACTGGCATCCGGGGTCACGTCTCCCGGAACAATCCAACGAGTTCGATGCAATCCGTTCAGACCGATGAAGATAGGGAACGGAGCCCAAACTTGCAAGCCGACGGACGATCCAGGCGACGCGGCAGCGGACCTGCGCCGTCAGTCTTTCGCGATACGCACTTTGTAATTTTCCCGAGCTTCATCGTATTCCAAATCGACGAAGCCCTTGGATTTCAGGTCTTTCAACAGGTCTAAAAAGCTGCGATACCCGTAATAGCCTTCGTTGAAGCCCGGGTAAACGCGCCGGATCGCCATTTTCAAATGCGAGGCCCACAACGGGTCGTAGTCTTGTTCGACCGAGTGGATGACTTCCAGCACCCGGTCGATGGCTTCCTGCTGTTTGTCGCCGGTCGTTTCCTTGCCTTTGGGCTTTTTCTCTTTGGCCTGCACCTTTTCCGCCAAGCGGATCAAGTCATCGTAGTAGATGAATTCATCGCAGTTCACAATCAACAAATCCGAAGTGGAGCGTTTGACGCCGCAGCCGATGACCCGTTTGTTGTTCTCTTTCAGCTTGGAGACGAGCGGCGAGAAATCGCTGTCGCCGGAAATCAGAGCGAACATGTCGATGTGCTGCTTGGAATAGCACAGATCGAGCGCATCGACCACCATCCGGATGTCGGCGCTGTTCTTGCCGCTCATTTTGGTCTGCGGAATGTCGATCAATTCGACCCCCTGCGTGTGGAATTCCCGGACCGCATCGGCGTAATTCCGCCAATCGCAATAGGCGCGCTTGAACACGATGCGGCCTTTTTCCAACAGCCGCTTCAGGACCAATTGAATCTGAAACTTGCCGACTTTCATGTCGCGCACGCCAATGGCCAGGTTCTCGAAATCGATGAAGACCGCGATCAGCGGGACTTCCGTAGCAGAATTTCGGGTATCAGGTGTCGGCACGCGTCAGGTTCCTTGGCGAGAAATCGGCGTCAACCCCGACCTCCCTCGCAGCATGTTTCGCAAATCGTATGGCACCGGGAACATTGGAGTTTGGCCCGGATCTCGATCAACTCTCCGCCGCAGACCGGACAAGCGGGGCGAACGGGACACTTTGGCGGCGTTGACGGATGGTCGTCATCGTTCATGGGGGAGAATTGTGTCACCCCGGCTGGGAGCGGTCAACCGGTGAGCCAGACGCGCGAGTGATTCCCGGGTGGGCAGCGCCGCTTTCTGCGGGTTCGGAGACAGACTGCGAAGTATTTTCGATACATCCGGCAGCGGAACGGGTGCGGGGCCTGGAAACACTTAGATTGAGTCCGTCCGGTGAAGATTTCGGCAAATTCTGCCGATAGTTGCCGGTGGCAGACCGCTGCCTGGGCTTGGGCAAAGCGTCTGCGGGTCTGGTCGGCCCCTATCTTCCTGAGGTGCTTCATGTTGCGGGCGTCGTTCTTTTCCGCCGGGCTGTTTGTTTGCTTGTGGGGCATGGCGTTTTTGCATGTCGACAAGATCGTCATGCACAACACCGATGAAAAACTGCAGCGCGACGAGAACATCCGCGGGATGCTGTCGAATCAACAGATCGAAAAAGAGATCCGCCGCATCATCGACCCGCCCGATTGGGCCGCGTTCAGCCTGTTGTCCGCCGGGGCCGTGACGATGCTCTATGCCGTCGCCCTGCCGCGCAAAGACTGATACACTGCCGAGGTGAATGCGTTTCCCGCCAACCGCGACGCGGAGTCTTCGGAGCGGAACGCCCGCTCCCCGGACGATCTTCGTGACTGACGAAATTTCCGCGCCCATCCCGTTGCCGCGCTGGTCGAGTGATCTCCCGCGCCTCGCGGGCCAGATCAAATCGGTCCCTGAAGATTTTCTCGTCGAGGAAATTCCGGCATATGAACCGTCGGGAAGCGGCGAGCATCTCTATCTGTGGGTGGAAAAACGGGCCCTCGCTGGCGAGCAGATGCTGCGCGAACTGGCGCGCGCTCTTGAGATTTCGCCTGGCGAGATCGGTTCCGCCGGCATCAAAGATCGGCAAGCCGTCACCCGCCAATGGCTGTCCGTTCCCGCGAAATGCGAGCCCCAGGTAGCCGGAGTGGAAACGGACCAGTTTCGCATCCTGCGGTTTGCCCGTCACGGCAACAAACTGCGGACCGGGCATCTCCGCGGCAATCGATTCACGATCGTTGTGCGGGACGCTCAACCGGCAGATGGTTCGGACGTCGCGGAACCGTTTTCAATCGCCGAGCGCGCCGTGGAGGTGATCGGCCGGCGCGGATTCCCCAATTATTATGGCGACCAGCGCTTCGGCCATGACGGGGAAACGCTGTCCTTGGGACTGGATCTGCTGGCCGGCCGGAAATCGCCGCGCGACATCCCTTATTCCCGCCGGAAATTCCTGTTGCGGATGAGTCTGTCGGCCGCCCAATCGGAGCTGTTCAATCAGACTCTGGCCGCCCGATTGACTGACGGCCTGCTGGACACCGTGCTCGCCGGCGATGTGATGGAAGTGACGGCGTCCGGCGGCAAATTCGTGGTGGAGGACCCCGGTGCCGAGCAAAAGCGTTGCGACGGCTATGAAACGGTGGTCACCGGGCCGATGTTTGGTCCAAAAATGAAGCAGCCGACCGGCATTCCCGCGGAGCGCGAGAGCCGCGTGCTCTCCGCCAACGAGCTGACGATGGAAAACTTTCGCGGGTTCGGCGATTTGCTGTCAGGAACTCGCCGGCCGTTTGTCGTGCGCCCTGACGGCATTTCCGTGCAAGCCGTTCCCGAGGGCTTGCGATTCGAATTCACGCTTCCCGCTGGTGTCTACGCCACCACGCTGCTGGCGGAATTGCTGGGTTGAGATTGCCCCTAGGGACGTAGTGCGCTCACCCAGGAGCGGAGTTCCTGGTCCTCCGCCCCGCCTCAGGTGTCCCCTTCGACGATTCCGATCGTGAGTTGTCGTGGCTTATGGCACAGCAATCGCAAGTCGTCCGCCGTCAGTCCCTGCATAATGGAATTGTTCTGTTCCAGGATGGCGTCCGCCAGTTCGCGTTTCTGCTGCTGGAGTTCCGCGATTTTCTCCTCGACGGTGTTCCGGCAGATCAAGCGATACGCAAACACCCGGCGGGTCTGGCCGACGCGGTGGGCGCGATCGATGGCCTGCATTTCGACCGCCGGATTCCACCAGGGATCGAGCAGGAACACGTAATCGGCGGCGGTCAGATTCAAACCCAGTCCGCCCGCCTTGAGGCTGATCAAGAACACGCCGCAATCGGGGTCGCTTTGAAATCGGTCGACGCGTTCCTTGCGATCGCGGGTCTGGCCGTCGAGATATTCGTAGACGATATGCCGCCGATCCAGGTGCTTGCGGACGATCGCCAGCATGCTGGTGAATTGCGAGAAGACGAGCACTTTATGCCCTTCGTCCAGCAATTCTTCCAGGTAGGGGCAGAGCACGTCGAGTTTCGCGCTCGATTCTTCATCGGGGATCTTATTGAGCAGCGCCGGATGGCACGCCGCCTGGCGCAGTCGCAACAACGCTTCCAGCACGTGCATTTTCGACTTGGCGATCCCTTGCTCGGCGACGATGCCCAACAAGGAATCCCGGTAATGATCGCGCAGTTCGTTATACAGCCGCTCGTGCTCCTCGCTCATCCGGCAGACGATCGTCTGTTCGAGTTTCTCCGGAAGTTCGCTGGCGACGTGCTGCTTGGTGCGCCGTAAAATGAGGGGGCGCAAGCCTTCCGCCAGCACGCGCCGCGTCTCGCGGTTTTCGGGATCGGAAGCATGCAGTTTGAACAGCGAGCTTCGCCCCAGCATCCCCGGATTCAAGAAGTCGAAAATCGAGCACAAGTCGCCCAGGTGATTTTCGATCGGCGTACCGGTCAAGGCGAGCCGCCTCCGCCCGTTCAACAACCGTGAGGCTTTGGCGACCTGGGAGCCGGAATTTTTGACGGTTTGCGCTTCGTCCAGAATCACGCAGTCGAATTTGATGTCTTTGAAGAACAGCACGTCACGCCGCAGCGTCCCATAGGTGGTGACGATCAAATCCTGCTTGAGAAACTCCTTGCCGTAGACGAGCGCGGTCGAGGCCCGCATATTCCATCACGTTGAGGTCAGGCGTGAACTTCCGGCATTCCTGAACCCAGTTGAAGAGCAGCGATTTCGGCACGACGACCAGCGAGGGACGATGATCGGGCATCCGCCGTTTGCGCATTTCCAGGTGGGCCAGGATCTGGATGGTTTTGCCCAAGCCCATGTCGTCCGCGAGGCAGCCGCCGAAATCGAACTCATCGAGGAACTGGAGCCAGCCGAGGCCTTGTCGCTGATGCGGCCGCAATTCGCCGTGGAATTCGGCCGGTTCCTGCACCGAGGCGACGCCGGAGAATTTGGCGAGCCGCTGGCGGGTTTCGTTGAATTTTTCGTCATAGTCGACGGTGCCCTGGGTCATCAACATGGCGTCGAAAATTCCCGCCTGCACCGCGGAAAATCGGAGATGATCGCCTTCGGTCACGCCCAATCCTGCGAGCATGCCATAGCGGCGGATCCAGTCCTCGGGAACGATTCCCAGCGAGCCGTCGTCCAGCACTACGGTGCTTTCGCCGCGCTGCAGCGCCGATAACAACTCCGGAAACGAGATCGTGCGCCCGTCGAAATTGACGTCGGCATGCAGTTCAAACCAATCGATGCCCGATTGCACGCGGAACTTCAGGTCGAGCGGCTGGCGGATCTGTTTATCATCCGCGCCGAACCTGCCAGCCGTCGGCGACCAGCTTGCGGACGGCAGCACCGGGGATTCCTTCGCCGGCAATTCGACGTCGAGACTGGCCTCGTCGTTGATCGTGCAGTCGGCGGAAGCCGCATTCCTGCAATTGAGTCCATCCGTATTTTCCGCCGCGCGTCTGGACGAGGCAGCGGCCACGTCGCGGCTGACGACGGCCCACACGCCGCTGCTGCCGCGCAGGACACGTCGTCATAGACAAACAGGACTTCCGCACGCAATCGGTCGGTCTGCCAGCGGGTTCTGGCGGGAGAATGGATCATCAGCAACGGTTGGGGAGCAACCCGGACTTCTTCCAGGCGCAATTCTTCCGGCAGTTCGAGCCGGGGCAGCGCCGGCATATCCAGCAAGCGATCGATCAAGTCATGCTTATCGTCGGCGGGAACCACCAGGTCGTCCGTGCGTCGCAACAGCCCCACCCAGGCGAAGGCCTCGAAATCGAGCAACCGGGCCAAGCTTCGACGCCAGAGCACCAAGCCGCCGGGCAGCAAGAGCGCCGGTTCGCGAATCGACAACCGTTCCTCGCCACGCTGCAACCGGCCAGCGAGCGCCCAGCCTTCGCCGTCGGGTTGCGGTTCGACGGCGAGGCATAATTCCCAGGGAGGCCCGGCGTCCCAGGCGATCGGTTCACGCGACCGCTCTTCGTCCCCGACGACGCGCATGCGACCGGTGGCACAGATCGCCGGCAGGAGAAGTTCACACAAGTCATGCGGCACGCGATATCGCGAAACCGCCGCCAGAGATTCGCCGACGACCGTCGGTATCTGACTGCGGTCGGGTGTGCCTCCCAGCAGATAGGCCAGAATTCGCCGGTCTTCGTCGTCATCAATGTCTTCCAGCTTGCCCGGCCGCACTTTTAACGGTTTAAGCTTGCCCCATTCACCGTTGGAACGGCGTTGGCGGCAGGATGTCTGGATCAACAACTGACCCGCCTCGTCGCTGGCAGGGACATCGATCTCGTAGAAGATCTGCCGGTCGAGCCCGTCGGCCGTGGCGGCGGGATTGTCGCCCGGCCAGCGATTTCTTCAAGTCCGATAAGCGGAGTCCCATTCGCTTAAAGCCGGTGGCGCCCGCGGACGCGGTTTGACGCGGCGGCTCCAGACTGCCGGAAATCAGAAAATCTTCCGGCAGCTCGTCTTCTTCCCAGAGATCTTCCGCGGAGAAAACGGGATCTTCCTCGACGGCGAACGGAGGAATGTGTCCCGGTTTGACGCCTCCGGGCAAATAGCTTCCTCCGTCGACGGCGAGAATCGTCGCCCAGACGTGTTTGCAATTCGCCGATCCGTTGGCGGTCTGACAGCTGCAACTGGTCATCAACGACCCGTTGTCTCGAACGAGATGTGTGTGATATTCCACGCCGTCACGAACGGAACCGAACACCTGTTCGGACGTGACGCGCGTGATGGCCACTCGCTCCGCCTGCAGATAGGCGGCGCCGCGAAACCGAATATCTCCTCGAAACCTGCTCTCCAGCAGTTCCGATAATGTCATGGACTCTTCCTGTGTCAAAAAAGGCAATCACTCGTGCGCGGCCTCCGTCTCCCATGACGAATGGCGCGCAGCCCACCAGAGTAATCGACGCAGCGATGCTTAGCCACCGTAACGGACGCAACTCATTGCATTGCGCTGTGATCTCATTTGAAAGTCGAACGTGGGTGGCACGTCCTGGAGTATTCGACGGGCGTGGCCGATCGAGAGAAAACCACGCCCTTCCCGAAGGCGATCAGGGCGTGCCACTTCAATTAAGTCGCCACCTTCCTTTGGGGACGGCAAAAGGTTTCGTCGTCCCTTGCGTAGAGGTTTTCTCAGTTCCCTGTTGAGTTCTCGAAAGCTCAGTCTCTGGGAGCAGCCCGGCGAATTCGCTAAGCTTGCAACTCGAACCATGCCTGGATCGGCGTCTGGACGCAGGTCCTGGTGAATTTCCGTGACATCAGGGCAGGCGCCGCAGGTACGATAAAGGTCGTCCACCCGCAAAACCTGCCTGTTGCCCCTCCTCTCGTTGTGGTGAGTGACCAATGACGAACTCACAGCCTCGCGCCGTTGAAACGACGGCGGCCCCTGCCGTGACGCCGACAATGCCGGATGCGAACCGGCTCTATTCGCTGGACCAATTCCGCGGGTATGCGGTGGCGGCGATGTTTGTCGTCAATTTCTGCGGGAATTTGAAATTCACCCCGGATTGGATCAAACATCACGACACGTATTTCAGCTATGCAGATTCGATTGCGCCGGCCTTTCTGTTCGCCGCCGGGTTTTCGTTTCGCCTGACCATGCGGCGTCGCATTCCCCGCGACGGAAAAGCAGCGGCCTGGGGGCACGCGATCTGGCGCAGCCTGGCGCTGGTGGCGATTTCCGTGGCGATGTATGGATTCAACGGGGCGATCGCCAAGAATTGGGACGAAGTGAATTCCGAACAGCTTTGGAATTTCGTCGCGGCATTGTTGAAAGCCAATTTGTGGGAAACGCTCGCGATCATCGGCCTCAGCCAGATAATCGCCCTGCCCTTCATTGCGGGACGCACAGCCCTGGTCGTCGGCGGGATGGTCGGGTTGGTCGTCGGCCATCTGCTGCTGTCGTATTCATTCAACTTCGACTTCATCTATGCGCAGCCAAACTGGCTGGACGCTTACTGGGGCGCAGCGAATCAGACGGCTTGGGATGGAGGCTTTTTCGGGCTGATGATGTGGTCGAGCATCATGCTCGGCGGAGCGTGGGCGCACGATCTCGTCGTCGGCTATCCACCCGGCCGCGCGGCCGCGAACCTGCTCGCCTGCGGTGCCCTGGTGATGACGATCGCCTACGGCCTCTCGTGTTTAACGACGTTCTACGATGTTCCGCCGGACACGCCCGCGAATCCGCGCGACCTGGCGACGTCGCCGGTCTTCCCGACCTCGGAACAACGGGAATCCGCTCAGCTACGGCTGGCCGAACTCCCGTTTTCCGGCTCGCCCCCCAAGAACCTCCAGCAATTCCAGGAATGGGAAGCGCAAGGGAAAACCACTGATCCGCCGCGAGTGCGCCCCTACAACTATTGGATGATGAGCACGCGGATCATGACGCTGACGTTTGTGTTGTTTTCCGTGGGATTTTCGATGGCTGTATTGGCCGCCTTCGTGATCGTGACCGATCTCTGGGGAATGCAACTCGGCGTCTTCCGGACATTCGGGACAAATGCCCTGGCGGCGTATTACCTTCATCAATCCATCAAAACCGCGACCTACGATCTTGTACCCAAAGACTCCCCGCTCTGGTGGTGCCTGGTCGGCCTGGCGATCTTCTTCACCATGACCTACGTGTTCGTCCGGTTTCTGGAGAAACAACGAATCTTCATTCGACTGTAGGTCAAACCGGTCGGCAGCGCCATCGGCGGGCCTGGTGATCCCCGGGACGCGATTCGCTCAGCGACTGAACAGCATGCGCGCGGCACGGCCGCCGGGATGCAAATTCAGCGTATAGCCGATCAACCGGCCGCCTCCCGGAGCAGGGACGTTGCGCAGGTCGTCCCGTCGCGGCAGGATCGTGGTCGGAGTCGTCATCAAGGGGCGATTGTCGGTTCCGGCGGCCTGCGTCTGCGGGGTTCGAACGTCCCGTTCGGCGGCGTCAGTCGGAATTTGCACGGCAACAGCCAGGGCAAGCGCAATGACCGGAGAAAATTTCATCGGTTGTGCTCCAGAATGGCGATGGCAAGCGTTGAACAGTATTTGGACACGCAATTTCTTGCGAGGCAGGCACGCAACCGAGATTTCAAACAGTTCCATATCGGCGTCGAACAGGACGGAAGTCAACGGTTGCCTGGGCCAACTTCTCCGATGGAGAAAATCCGGGTGGCGATTGTAGGGCGTTGCTCGAAAAGAACGAATTTGCGGCGGGTCAGGCGCGCAAAAATTGACCTCTGATTCCGCGATGGACGCGCAGTCGCAGTCGATCAGGAATGGACAGGTGGAGATGGCGGTTCGACTTCCCGTTCATCGAGGGCGATCGCCAAGGCCGACATCCGCCGATAAAGCTTGGCCCGCGTGAGCCCCAGCAGTTCCGCCGCCTGCGAGATATTGCGACGAGTCGCTTCCAACGCCCGCTCGATCTGTTCTCGTTCGACCTGTTCCAGAGTCTGCTCCAGCGGAACGATCTTGTTCAGTCGCGGCCCCAGCCGCTGGGCATCGCGTCCGACGCGAAAAGACAGCGGAAACGCGTCAGGTCCGATCAAGTCGTCTGCCGATTGCGCGGCTGCCGATTCGACGACGGTTTTGAGTTCGGTGACGTTCCCCGGCCAATTGTAACGGCGGATTGCCACGAGCGATTCCTCGGTAAATCCCCCATGCTGCCGGTCAGAGTTTCGATTCTGACTCTCAAGAAAATGCTGCGCGAGAGTCAATACGTCGTCTCCCCTCTGCCGCAGGGGCAGCACGTCGATCGCCTAGCGTCGTCAGCAGGTAATATAATTCTCGATGATACTGTTCCTGTTCGACGAGCGGACCAAGGCGATCGGCCGGGGCGATGAGTCTGGGAGGTTCACCGGCAGGTCGGTGCGTCAGCCGTCCGCCAGCCGTTCTTGAGAAATCGGGCGAGACGCGTCCATCCGGAAAAAGACTGTCCCTGGTCAGCCCAGCGACTCGATCTCGTTGACGGCGGCAATCGAGGTCGTTTCAACGTGCGCTTCCAGGAATTCAGACCCGGGCGTCTTTTCCGGCAAATCCAGCGGCACGAAGGCCCGCTGGCTGTCGGAACCCCGTCGATGAATCATCCGCGGCAAAATGTTCTCGCCCTGTTCCCCGCTCGCCGATCAGCAAGACGGTCCACCGGCTGCCCGCCACGTCGATGCGGCTCGGAGCCCGCAGCATGGCAGGGTCCGGGCGATCAGTCCGTCGTCTCCATACCGTCGGTACACCGCTTGCCGCAACGCCCGCCAAATCGGCGTGCAGCCTGATCCCGGCGGAAGGGGTCGCCGCCCCGGGATCCACGCATCGGCTTGGGCGATTTCGCCCCAAACGGCCGCCGTGCGCCCTTCGGCATCCAGCAGCGGTTGAAATCGAATACGGACCTGGCGGGGCGGTTCGCTGCGATGGGGCAGCCACAAGTCGATTTCCACCGGCCGACCCTGCCAGACTTCGGGAGGGGGAGCGCAGACCGACAGCACGGCTTCCCGCGACTGCGAATCGGGCTCGGCCACATAGTCGCAGACCCGGGCGATTACGTCGTCCGCCGGCCAACCCGTCCAGAGCGTGCAACCCAGGTTGAACAATTGCAACCGCCGGTCACGATCAATCAGAAACATCGGCGTCGTGGAATTGTTAATCCAACGCGCCCATCGGGAATTCCCCGCAGGTTGCGGCAGGGATTTGCCCATTCCGATTCCCCTTTGTCGGCACGCTTCAGCGCTGCACGCGGCCTGATCCCGAGCCGCGCATCAACGCTTCGATTTCTGCTCGCGAACTCCGATTGAAATCTCCCGAGATGCTGTGTTTCAGGCAACTCGCCGCGACCGCATAACGCAACGCCGATTCCGGTGACGACAACTCGGGCGTCGTCAAGGCGAAGATCAGGCCTCCGGCAAAGGCGTCCCCGGCGCCGACGCGATCCACGATGTTTCGAATCGCGTACGGAGCATAGTGACCCGCCGCATCGACGGGGGCAAAATGCGCCTGACCGGAGGATGCATCGTACAGCATCGCTCCCCAGTTGTTATGACTCGCCGACAAACTCTCCCGCAACGTGATTGCCACTTGCTGAACCTGGGGAAACTGCCGGATGATCTCGCGTGCCACATCGGGATAAGCGGCCACCTTCAGTTCGCCCTGCTCCACATTCGTCTGCGCGGCCTGAATTCCCAGCACCTGCTCGGCATCCTCTTCGTTGGCAATGATCACATCCACGCCGGCGAGAATTCGCTGCATGGTGCGGCGTGCCAATTCCGATCCGCGAAGCTGAGTGTCCCAATTCCAGAGTTTTTTTCGAAAGTTCAAATCGCATGAGATCCTCACACCCGCCTGACGCGCCGACTGGACCGCGGCAATCGACGTTTCCGCCGCCAACGCGCTCAGCGCCGGAGTGATGCCGGAAATATGGAACCAGGACGCATTGCGAAAAATGGCGCTCCAATCGTAGGCCTCCGGCGGAGTGACGGCGATAGTCGCCCCCGCGCGATCGTAAGTGACCGTGCCGCTGCGCTGGTTCGCGCCGGTTTCCACAAAATAGCTGCCAAATCGCCCTTCAGAACGTCGCGACACCAAATCGGTCTGGACGCCGAGTTTCCGCAGGTCCTGCAAGAAACAATCGGTCAAGGAGTTGTCAGGCAGCGCGGTGCAAAACGCCGCGTCTCCCCCTTGCAACGCAATCGAGACCGCGACATTGACTTCGGCGCCGCCAAAGGTGGCTTCGAGCGTTCCCGGCAACGATTGCGATAGCCGCAGATGCCCTGGAGGACAATAGCGGATCATCACTTCACCAAATGTCACCACCCGAGCCATGCCGTTGCTTTCTTTCGAAGATCCGGGTTTGTTCGCACTCGTCTGCAAGTGTTCCCAGGCAATTTGCCAGTCTGATTTCTCCTGGAAACGGTCCCCCGCCCGACGAGAGCGCTGCCGTCACACTTGCTTTTTTTGAAAAATTCGACCGTTCAGAGAATTTGCTGTGACATCAAGCTGTCATAGGTCGGGTCGATATTACTCGGCAGAGATAAGACCGTCCAGGTGACGGCAGCCACAGGTTCGAGAACGGTCGGGATGGGGCCGAACTCGGTCATCGCTTGTGAAATGGCTGCCGTCACCCTGGACGGGTCAGCGCCCGATGCTCAGCCAAAGGCTCCAAAGCCCGGCAGGTTGGATCCCACCCGCCAGGCAGTATGCCGCCATTCCCGCGATCAGCGCGACCTGCCACCGGTTGGCTGAGATTTTCGGCAAGGAGACCGCCGGGTCGAACAAGATTGTCCAGATCCATCGGGAAACGACCGAAAGCTGCATAAGCCCGGCCAAGAGAAAACAGACGGCCACACCGAGCGCGACGAGGGTTGGCGAGTGCAACGTGGTCGAGCCCAGCATAGGTGTCATGACCGCCATGATTCCGCTCAGCCACTCTGGCCAGAAGAGTGCTAAGGGAATACCGCCGCTGACGGAGAGCAAGCACCCGGTCAATGCGGACGCTTCCCAGGGACGGCGCGAAAACAGCCCCGCATAGTTTTCCAAATAAAGGTCAGGCTGATCATCGACGCCCAACCTGATCAGCAGCGCGGTCAACCCGGTCATCATCACGCTGAAGCTGAAAACCCAAGCGGCCCAGATCGCCAGCGCACTTTCATGACCAAGACGGATGGGCGAGGCCGCGTCTTCGAATCTGTTCGCCAATGCCAACCAGGCGAGGGCGATCACCACACCGGAAAATTGGCGGGTGGAGAGGTTGCGTACGAGCGGCCGGATTTTTTCTTCACCGACTAATGAGAGTCCCGACCAGACCGCCGTGCCTGCCCCGGCGATGGAGAGCAGCACAAACATCGGTTCGCCATAGTGTCCCCGCATCATGAGGACGATCTTCAGCAGCACCACCAGCCCCGTCATTTCTGCCAACCATTGATCGAGTGTCGACGCTGAGAACGTGACGCGGTCACCGGTGTCGCGCCGTCCCAGACTCCACGGCGCCAGCCCGCAACGGCAGCAGACGCCGGAAATCATCAGGAACAGTGCCACAAAACCCAACCGCAATCCGCCAGGAGTAAGTTCCGCCGCCGTCTCCGGGAATCCGGCGGTGATGTCGGGAATGTCCCAGGTCCCCGCGACCGCCCGACAGCAACCGATGCCGAGCCAGAAGCAGAGGGAACTGATCAACCGCCGAACTCGTTCCTTCGAATGACTCGCAGCCGTGGAATCCAGCGAGGCCCCACTGGCAAATTCCGCCAGTTCCCAGGCGAGCCCGCAAACAACGATGTTCCCGGTGACGGCCGCCCAGCCGATGGCCCCGATTCGCAGGAGCCACCCGCCTGCGATGCTCGAGGACATGGGCAGCGCTGATTCCGATCTCAACGTCAGCGCCGCCAGACCGACGAGCGCCGATGACCAGCACGCCGCCTCCTGCCATGCGGCGGCGTGGTTCGGGATCGAGAATGCGTAAGTCGCGAACTCGGTCATTACTCCCAGCACGACACATCCTGCCGCCAGCCAATTCACACCCCGGACCGTCACCAATAACCGCGAAGTCCCCCATAACAGCCCCCCGCAGATCAGCCAGACAGTCGGTGCGATCAACCAGCCAGCCCAGGAATTGGGCCGATCCTCGGCCAGGATGGGAGGCTTGCGCGTTTCGCGGTGATGGCGCTCGCGCAGCGATGTGTGCGGATGGGGCGCCGAGGGAGAGAGGCCCGCGGGAACGATCGCGTCGGCAAAAGGATCATGGATTTTAACCCAGGTGGGACGGATCGGTGGTTGCCACAGATCCGGTGCCACTCCGCCGAGGACAGCGAAGGTGAGTAGTCCTCCTGTCGCCAGTTTCCAGATAAGTGACGAACTCTGCTTCGCCGATTGTTCCGCCGTCGGTCCGAATCCGATGGACAGCATCGCCCGAAGCGCGGCCCAGGCTCCCAACAATTGGCCGAGGATCATCGCCCAAGTCGGACCGGTCGTTTGGCTCAACCGCAGCAGGCTTGAAACGGCTTGTCCATTGATCAACGACACTGCGGGAGACGCAGTCATCAATCCGAGGCCGACGCACAACAGCGAAAATGTGACAGGTGCGCTCCGCGCGATTGCGCCCAGTGCGGAAATTGCGGTGGTCTCGAAAGTCTGTTCCAACCGACCGATGAGCAGCCAGGTCGAGGTCACCGCGAGCGAAACGATCAAGGCGATTTGCCAACCGACCAGACTGGTCCACGCGGTCCCCGCCACCCCGGCAATTAAGGCTGTCGCCAGACCGCTCAGAGCCAGATAGCCGGCCAGGGAACGAAGCTGATCTTGAGCGCAGGCCAGCACCCCCGCATAAAACACGGTCCCGGCCGCAACCCAGCAAACCCAATCGGGCCATTCGGCTCCTGGGTCGGAACAAAACGGAACGATGAATCGGAACAGGAGATAGCCCGCCTGTAATGCCGTTGC
>JAXMBR010000043.1:0-30180 GCA_046349715.1 Planctomycetaceae bacterium
CCGAGATCAGTGCGGGGCACGGCTATACCGCCGGCGGGGCGACGGTCGGCACAATTACGGGGTCGCAAACCGGGGGGACCACGACCGTCATCGGCGGGACAGACCCGCAATTCACGGCATCAGGCGGCACGATCGGCCCGTTCCGATACGCCGTGCTCTACAATAGCACGCCAACGAGCCCGCTGAAGCCGCTGATTTGCTACTGGGACTACGGGTCCGGACTGACGTTGAATGCCGGTGAAAACTTCACGGTCAACCTTGACCAAGTCGCTGGAATCTTCACCCTGGGGACGTAATCGATGCAGGTTATCGGAGAGTCCATCAGTGTTGATTTCACGCTCTGCGATCCGGAGTCGGGTCAGGAGCAAGATGCCGACTTGCTGCCTGCGGGCGTGCTTGTCGTGAACGGCGTCGACACCGACAAGACCGTCACGATCACGCACAAAACGCCGTCGGGTACACCGACAATTTACGGGCTCTACACGGCGTCTGTGTCTGCGGCTGATACCGCAGGGTTCACGCCGGGAGACCGTCTCCAGGTCCGGATCAATGCCACTGTCAATGGCATCACCGGAAACGACAACGTCCTCGACGACACCTTCGGCCTGTCGAACTCCTCATACTTCGCCGCGATGTCCCTGGCCTTGGGAACTCAGGTGACGGTATCGTCGTCCATCGTGAACGGTGATCTGACGCTCTACGCCAACGCCGGGGCCTCGCGAACCTTCACCAAGGGGACGTCGTCAGATTGGCCGGCCAGCCTGGCGGCGGGGCAATACGAGGTCATCGAATTCTTTGCGATGATCAAGAACGGGAACACAAAAACGCACATCAAGGCCGGGACCGGATCTGTGATCGTCGCAACCGGAGACGGCCAGCAGGTGAAGGTTGTCTTTAGTCGCGACGATGTCAACAGCATCAAGACGGTTTATCAGGCAGCCTTCACGGACGATTCCCTGTTGAACGCCCTGAACAACAAAGAGGCAACCTACGCAGTGGTGGCATCGAAAAGCGACTGCTCGGATTCGAAGGTGCTGGCCTACGGGAATCTGATCATCGTCGACACGCCCTTTGATTCGACGGATGCTCATTGCCCGATTTCGGGAACCTGAAATGTTGAAGAACCCAAACACGAGGAGAAACCGTGAAATGTCGAGATTGCACATCCCCGGCCAGAACGGCGGCGGCATGCCCATGGCCACGAATCTGCAAGTCGCCGCACCGATGAACGACGTTCAATTGTTGGCATGGGTGGCGGCTCAGTTGCAAGGAACGGCTCAGGAACGGGTGTCGCTGGCGACCGATATCGTCGTGGAGTGCATCTCCGCTAATCATCGTTTGGCTGAGAAGGTCCGGGCACGCATGAAAGAGTTGGAGGCGAGCAATGGCGGATGAGACCAATGGCCGACCCGGGCCTCGGGAGCGCCGTTGGCAAGCGAAAGCCCTGAAACAGAGATGGCAGATTCCCGAGGCGAAGAGAAAAAAACTGGTCGAGGCGCAAATTGATATCGCTCTCGATTCCAACGAATCACCACGAGATCGCACACGGGCGTTTGCGGCGATTGTGGCTGCCGATCGGGTCAACATCGACAGTGAAAAGGAGCAGGGCGACATCAACGTGAACGTCGGCGTTCAAGTCTCGGCTGGAGAGTCCGTGAGAACTGCAATTGAACATGATCCGGAATACCTCAAATACCTTGAGCAACGCCAGCTGGGAGAGGTTGGCAACCCCGCTTCTCTGGGCACGGGAGATCACGAACGGCGAATTTCTTGCACCATCGCACGTCAGAGCGATGAGCGCAGCAGCAATGGACACGATCAACGGAGTGGACGGAGTTCGCCGATTGATGGTGATGATGCCGCCTAGACATGGCAAGAGCGAGTTTTTTTCGAAGTACCTGCCGAGTTGGTATCAGGGCGTCTTTCCGAAGAAGCGAACGATTTTGAGCAGCTACGAAGCCACCTTTGCCGCATCCTGGGGACGCAAAACGCGAAACCTCTTGGAGCAGCACGGACACCGACTGGGGGTCCAAGTGGCTAGATCCCCCTCATCTGCGGACCAATGGGAGATCGAGGGTACTGAAGGTGGAATGATTACGGCCGGTGCCGGCGGGGCAATCACAGGCCGTGGTGCTCACCTCCTGATCTGTGACGATCCCTTTAAGAATTCCGAAGAGGCGAACTCCGAGACTATTCGAAATCGCGTCTGGGAGTGGTGGACGTCGACGGCTTACACACGTCTCGAACCAGACGGCGTGGCCATCGTGATTCAAACGCGATGGCATGAAGATGATCTTTGCGGACGACTCCTGAAAGAAGCCGCCAACGGCGGCGAACCGTGGCGAGTGCTCAAAATGCCGGCGATCGGCGAGGACGGCGCCGCACTCTGGCCCGAGAGGTATTCGGCAGAGAGACTCGCCGAAATTCGTCGAGCCGTTGGAGAATACTACTGGCATTCTTTGTACCAGCAGAATCCAACGCCGAAAGAGGGGTCGTTTTTCAAGGTCGGAAATCTTGGAATCGTGGAAGCGGCACCTGTCGGATTAAAAAGTGTCCGAGCCTGGGATATGGCCTACACGGATGGAGATGGGGACTATACCGCAGGGGTGCTAATCGGCAAGGCCGACGATGGTCGTTATTACGTGCTCGACGTGGTCCGCGGCCAATGGGCGACCGATGACCGGGACCGCAGGATTCGCCAGACCGCTGGCATGGATGGGCGACAGGTCAGGATTCGCATCCCAGAGGATCCCGGAGCGGGCAAATCCATGGCATTGGCGCAGATCAGGATGCTGGCCGGTTTCAGTGTGAGGGCCGAGAAGGTCAGCAAAAACAAGGAGACCCGCGCGGACGCGTTTTCCAGCCAGGTCAATGCTGGGAACGTCACTTTAGTTCGCGGCCCGTGGAATCGGGACTACATCGAAGAGTTACGGCAGTTTCCCCGGGGATCTCACGACGATCAGGTCGACGCCTCGGCTGATGCGTTCAACGAACTGTCGGCCAAGAAAACCTTTTCGGTGGGGGTGTGATGCAACGCTACCGTCTGAAAGTCCTGATGCCGGATGGCTGGCGATGGATCGATGACACCGGGCAACCGGCTGTCGAGAAGTGGCGGGGCCGAACGTGGGACACGTTACGAGAAGCCAGGGCAGCGTGCCAGCAACAGCTAATGAAACCGGAAATTGGATTGGCGGAAGTCGAGATCTTTACTCCGTGAGGTCAAGCATGTGGAACACGATTAAGTCCTGGTTCAGACGCGGGGTACAATCCGCCCGCAAAGCCGCCTTCGGTCTCGGGGTCCGATCCGCGCTGGGCGGTTTTCTGCCTGGGGCATGGGCGACCGATCACCGCGAAGAGGCCAACCATTTCACCGGATGGACTTACATCGCCGTGCACGCGGCGGCGATGCAGGCGTCCCGTGCCGTCGTGGAAGTCTTCCAGGACGATCAGGTTCCTGGTCAGAAATCGCGGCGCAAGTCGCTCCGACGCCGATATGGATCGCTGTCGCAGTACAAGGCGATCCAGCGGCGGCTGAAGTCTGGATACGGGAAGGAGGAGACCGAGGATGAGCTGGAGCCGCTGCCGGCCTCGCATCCACTGGTCAAGATCCTCAAGCACCCGAACCCCTGGGAGTCCGGGGCTCATTTCCGATACCGGCAGATGCAGCAGCTTCGACTGACCGGTACCTGCTTTATTTGGAACGTCCCGGGAAAGAACGTCAACAACCCTGTTGAACGCTACGTGCTCCCGACGGCCACGGTCGTTCCGCAGATGCCGACGCCGGAATTCCCCATGGGGTCATATCGCATCGTTCCTTCGGTCAGCCGGTACTACGCGCAGGTCGATTCCAACGGGTTCACGGAGTTCCCGGGCTGGTATCGCATGGTCGGGGCCGTGATCGACGCCAAGCATGTCCAGCTGATCCGGTTCCCGCATCCGATCCGGCTGGACGACGGACAGTCGCCGCTCTCGGCCGGGGCTGCCTGGCTCGACGCCGCGACGGAGATTGACACCGCGCGGTTCCAGCAGCTGAAGAACGGGCCGGCGATTGGGGCGATGCTGGAGTTGCCTGAAAACGCGGCGGCGACCGAATCGGAACTCGACGCCATCGCCGCAAAGATCAACGCGAAATACGCCGGTCCTGCCAATACCGGAAAGTGGCTGATCATGGAAGCCGGCGCGAAGGTCACGCCGGGGGCGGGCATGACCCCCGAAGAAATGCGATACGTCGAATCGTTCGACCAGATGAAGTCCGCATCTCTGGCGCTCCATCAGACGCCCCCCGTTGCCGTCGGCATCCAGGAAGCCGGGGCCTATGCCGCGTACAACGCGAGCCTGCGGCAGTACCGGGACATCGCCATCCAGCCGGTCCTGGACATGCTGGCGGAATCGGATACCGAACACCTCGCGCCGCAGTTCGGCAACGGACTCACGATCGACATCGAAGCCGAAGAGGTGCATGACGTCGAACTGGAAGTCCGCGAAACGATGATGCGGGAGCAGCAGTTCAAGCTCGATTTCGAAATGGGGCTCCGCACGTTCGACGAGTGGCGTGAAGTCCGCGGGCTCGATCCCGTCGGCGGCGAGAAGGGGGCCGAGTACATCGGCGGCCGGCCGGAACCGGTTGCGGGGACCAGTGGCGTCGGCCTGGTCGGCGGTGGCACCGGGAACCGCAAGAACCCGCTGGACGCCGTCGACGATTTGCAGATGCCGAGCGAACCGGTTCCCGGAGCGCCGGAGCTGCGGTTCGGGACCAAGACGTTTTTGAGTGCGTACCGACCGTTTATGAAGGTGACGGGATGATTGCCCATATTGATGGAGTCGAAATCGAACTGGTTGGCGGTCCCGCCGATGGGGAGCATCTATGTCTGTCCGAGCTTCGATCTCCATTCTTACGGGTTCCGTATCGGTGCAGTGGTGGAGTCTTCTTGTTGATTTTCAAGCAAAGGGCGTGCATTCAGAAAAACAACGCTCCAGTCCTGTTTGATTTTGTTGCGCAAGAGCCATTCAACAGTCCGTTTATTGTGAAATAACCCGCATGGCCGCCCTCCCGTTTCGTTCTGAACTCGAATCTGACTTTGCGGCCCGCGTCGCCAAGTTGTCGGCGAAGCAGCGCAAGGAGCTTGCGGAACTGCTCGGCGACCCCCCGGATTATCTCAACGTCCCGCCGGAGAAATGGCAGGAGTGGGAAGAAGAGAACCGAGAGGAACTGCTGCTCCTACTGCTCCTGATCGCTTCGGCGTCGGCGGAATTCCACGGAGCCAAGCCCGGCGCCTCGGATGTTGTACTGGCGATTACCGGCTGGGCCACGCAACGGGCGGGCGAGACGGCCCGGGAGATTTCGGAAACGACCCAGCGGCGGCTGGTGAAGTTCCTAGAAGAGGCCCGGGAACAGCAGGCCGAAGCCGCGGAACTCGCTGGGGAATCGGTATCACCGGAAGCCATCACCGAAGAAACAATTCAGGAGCAACTCGACGAACTCCTGGATTCCCTCTGTTCGGCAAGAAAAGAGCGGAAGCCATCGCGGTCAATGAGACGACGGCCGCACAACACGCCGGCGGGGAGATCGGCATCGAAGCAACGGTCGGAATCAGCCAGGACGATATCTGGCGAGTACATCCCGGGGACAGCGCAACGGGTCCATGTCAGACATGCCTGCCGCTGGAGGGGAAGCCGCGGAGTTATTGGGCCCGGTTCTTTCCGAAGGGGCCGCCCAGCCCGCATCCGCAGTGCTGTTGCAGCGTGGAATACGCGAACCAGTTGGAGGAGGTTGCCGCGCAATGATGACTGCCGAGAAGCCGGTCCGACGTGTCTGGATGCCCTGGTATCGTCTGCCGAACCCTCAAGCTGCGTTCTGCCCAGATTGCAACGTCGAGGCCGAATGCAAGTCCACGACGACCGACGATTCCGGGATGAAGACTCAGCACCGGTATTGCCCCAAGTGTCGGCGTTACGTTCCGACGTCATATCGTCCAGAGCCGTGAAAGCTCTACAAACCTTTGTAGAGAATCACGAATAGACTCTTATCGCTTACGTCGCCGATCCGTCTAATCAGATCATGGCGACTGCCGCACTTGAAAAGCCGCTGTCCACGAAAACGGTCGACTCGATCATCGCGAGCCGTCCGCGCCGTAGTGGCTTGGCCTACAAGCTCGCAGCCAACTCCCTGGGACTCGACATCCCGAATCAGGAAATCGCCACCGATGACGTGCTGATGAAAGCCACGGCAATCATCAGCACGCCAACCGTCGACCGCGTCGGCGACATGCTGATCCCGGTCGGCTGTCAGATCAAGAACTACGCCAAGAATCCCGTGGTTCTCTGGAATCATGGTTTCGAGGGTGGCCGACCGATCGGCAGAGGAGACGACGCCAATAAAGTCCTGGGGTTGAGGATTCTCGACACGCACGTCGAATCGGACTGCTATTTCGACGCCTCGTTCGAAGACTCCGACCTGACCTACAAGATGATCAAGGCCGGGTTCATCCGCGCGACGTCTGTCAGGGAAACGCCGATCAAGTCCAGTTTCATGCGGGATGAGGCATTAGGCGACATCCTGATCGTCGAAGAGTGGGAACTGGAGGAATGGTCCTGGGTTCCCGTGGGGTGCAATCCCGACGCACTGGCCAAAGCGGTCGAGCTGAAAAAATTAGACGGAACCCGCATTCGGGGTCCGATGTTGAAATCCCTGTTGCCGTTCGTTCCGGATCTGAAGCGATACGGCATCGGCATGGAACTCCCAAAGGAGCGTGACGTGAAACTCTCACCGGAGACCCTGAAGGCGATGCCGTTGGCCGCGCTGAAGTCGCTGAAAACCGACAACCCCGATGAACCGCTGCTCGACGAGGAGATGAAGCGACGGGCGAAATCGGACGGCGGTGAACCGGACGACGAAGCGGCCATGGAGCCGGAAACGGAAGGCGACGACGGCATGAGCGATGAGGAAAAAGGCGTTGAACCCTACGGCAGCCAGGTCATCAAGGCCTGCCACGCTGGCCTCAAGGGGATCGTCGACAACCTCGACCACGCCATGAAACCGCTGGAACACGAGGAAGTCCGGAAGTGCCTCGGCAAGGTCAAGGAAGGCCTGGAAGGTCACGTCGCGGCCCTGGAAGGCATGCACGCGAAAGCGTACTCCGATCAGGAACCGTTGGCAAATCGCGCCTCTGTTGGTGCGGAACCGATGGACGTGAAATCGTTCCTGGCCAACGGAATGCTGCCGACGCTCCAGGTGTTCGGAATCGGCTCGCACCTGACGCGGGTGGCCGGGGCCAAAAACCTGACCGCCGATCAACGCACGATCCTGAAGAACGCCGCAACGATGTTGACCAAGATCGCTTCCGAAGCCAAGGCGGCCAAGGAAGCGCAGAGCACGGAGAAGCCGGCGGAACAATCCGCCGAACAACTCAAGGCCCTGAATGATCGCCTCTCGAAAATGTTGATTGCTTAATTGTCTCCGTCGTGGAGAGCCGGTGTCCGATTCGAAGCGGCCCGGCTTTGCTCCACGATGCGAGTTGACCGAAATCAAGAAACCACGACGGAGCCAGTGAAAGGTGGCTCCCGATGACGACTCCGACTCTCGAAGACCTGACCAAGAAAATCGACGAAGTCGAAGCCAAGAACAAGGCTTTGTCGGACGAGAACTCCAAGCTGAAATCCCAGCCGGACTTCAGCGGGGTCCGCTATGACGATCAGGGCCGCCTAAAGTCCTACTGGCAGGAAGATGACAGCGAACCGATCACCGTTGTGACCGGACGCGACGATCTCGATGGCCCCCGCGCCGCTCGGATCAGTTCGCGCAAGTCGCTCCGCAAACTCATTAAGGGCGGCTACGAGCCCTGGGGTGAGTTCAAATCGTTCAACGACTTGGTCCGCTCCGGTCTGGACGGTCACAAGACGCAGGCCTTCGCCGACCGAGTCTCGAAGCATTACAAGGCCATTCAGGGTATGTCGGAACAGGTCGGAGCCGATGGCGGCTTCTCCGTGATGCCGGAATTCTCGAACAAGATCTTCGAGCGTCTCTACGCCAACGATCTGTTCAACCGCACCGACAATTACACCGTCGGCGGCGGCGGCATGACCTTCATCGCCTCGGCCGAAACCAGCCGTAAAAACGGCAGCCGTGCGGGCGGTATCCAAGGCTATTGGACCGGCGAAGGCGGCTCGATCACTTCCAGCAAGCCGACCGTTCGCGAAATCCAGATGAAACTCCAGAAGGTGGCCGTTGTGGTCTACCTGACGGACGAACTCATCGCCGATACCGGGCTCGCCCTGGAGCAGTACGTCACCCGCGTGGCGGCGGAAGAGTTGAACTTCAAAATCGGTGACGCCCTGATCAACGGGGACGGCGTCGGCAAGCCGCTCGGGATGCTCTCGGCCCCGTCGCTGCTCGCGATTTCCCAGGACAGTGGACAGGCGGCTGCCACGATCACGGCGACCAACGTGATCAACATGCAGAACCGCTTCTTCATGCCGTTCTATGACAACGCGATCTGGCTGGCGCATCAAACCGCCTTGGCTCAGTTGCCGCAACTGACGTTGGCGACCGGGACTTACTCCGGGGCGCTCGTCTACATGCCGCCGACCGGACTCAGCGACAAGCCCTACAGCACGTTGCAGGGGCGGCCCGTTGTGCCGAGCGAATTCTGCCAGACGCTGGGAACTCAGGGCGACCTGATCCTCGCCGACCCGCGGCAGATGATCTCGATCAGCAAGGGCGGCATCACCCAAGCCGTCTCGATGCACGTCGAGTTCCTGACCGATCAACTCGCGTTGCGGTTCACGCTGCGAATGAACGCGATGCCCTGGGAGAACGCTCCGATCACGCCGTTCAACGGGAGCACGACGCAATCCAGCTTCGTGACGATTCCGACCCGGCATGGCGGTGGAACCTAACCAACCTGAGACGCGGGGAGATGGCAACATCTCCCCCTGATCTCTTACCGACTCACAAACCACAAGGAAACCAGCCATGTCCATGGATTTCAATCGTCGCTTCCTCGAAGCGTGGGACATCATCAGCGCGATCGTCCCCGTTGACCTCCAGACCGCCGCGAATAACGGCGACTGGGTCAACATGTCGAAGGTGCATCGACTCGTCTGCGTGCTGTTCAAGAAGGCCGGAACGGCGGGAGACGATCCTGTTTTCACGCTGAATCAGGCCACCGACAACGCCGACGGCAACGTCAAGGGCCTGAACTTCACGGAAATCTGGTCGAAGGTGGGCACGCTCACCAGCATCGGAACCTGGACGAAGACGACCCAGGCGGCGGCGAACACTTACACAGACCTCGTGTCGGCGGAAGCGCAGGCGATTATCGCCGTCGAAGTCCTGCCGACCATGCTGGACATGGCGAACGGGTTCAATCACGTCCAACTCGTGATTCCGGACACCGGATCCAATGCGCAAATCGGCTGCGGGTTTTATCTCGCCGGCAAGAAGTATCTCGACAACGTCAATTCCCTGTTGGACTGATCTGTAGCGGATCAACAGCAGCTCCGGTCGACATAGGCCGGAACTGAAATCCTGAAAGAGGAGACCGGTTGTGGCTGAAGTCAAACTGTCCCAGACGGACGAAATCGCGTTGGAACTGTTTAAGGGTCGGTCCCGCAACGGGCTGCCGTCGGAACTGGCCCGCGCCGTCGCCCTGAGTTGCTATCGCGACGCGCAGATGTTTCTTCAGGCGCGGTCCGAAATTCAGTCCGGGACGGTCGATCCATTCGCGGACGACAAGAATCCCCTGGACCAGGCGTTCGCGCCGAACCTGCCGAAAACGTCCCCGTGGAATCTGATGTCGCGGGAATACGGCAGCTTGCAAAAGGTGCAAAAAGTGTCCCGCTGGCTGGAAGATCATCCGGCGGCGACGGAATACGAAGACTTCGGATGGAAGCCAGCGGAGGTTCGCGCGGCGCGCGATCTCTTCCCCGGCGTCCTGGCTAAGGCCTCGAAGATGGGCGTCTTGAACTGAGGGGAACATGGAACCAGGCCAATCGACCTACGAACTGTTTCGCTCCGTGCGTGATGCCGGCCAGATTTTCAAGCTGCCCCCGTGGGGGGTGATTCCGGCCATCGAAAAAACGGCATGGGCGGCCGTGGAAGGTGGTGGGGTGGAGGTCAAGGTGGTTCCGCCTGTTGATGTTCCACTGCAATCCGATAGCGGTCTCAGTGCCTCAGTTTCTGACTGATCACAATCTCTGTTCCCTGAAAGCAATCTATGAAAAACGTAATTCTCGCCGTTGTCGCCACCGCTTCCGTCATCACGAAGCGGGTTTTCAATGTCGTCGTGGATGGGGCCTATTTGACTCCGATCGAGGTAACTCCTGACGTGACCTCGACGACGATCCAGGTCCCTGAAGGCAAAGCGTTCTCGTTCAGCACCGACGTTTTCGGCGTCAGCGGGGATAAGGCCACGTCGGCCACGTTCTCTGGCGCTGTGCCAGCTCCTCCCCCGGTGGTCGTTCCTCCTCAGGCCGATTCCTCTCCCAGCGCGAGCATTGCGGCTGACGCACCGCAAGCCGCTGACCAATCCGGAGCTCAGGCCAAGGACGCTTCGGCGGCCGGCGGAACGACCGTCTAATCCTCGGAGGAGACATGCTCACCTCCGTAGAAACGATCAAATCGCAGCTTGGCATCTCTGACCCAACAGAAGATGCCAAGCTCGCGACTTGGTTGGCGCAAGCCGACCAGATGATCAAGTCCTATCTGAAGCGGAACATCGAACAGGCCACCTACGTCGAATTCTACAGCGGCGACGGCACGAATATCATCCGGCTCCGTCAGTCGCCGGTTCAATCAATTACGTCGCTCTATCTCGACAACGCCGGCTTTTTCGGCAAAGCGCCGAACTCATTCGCGGCGGCCTCGCAATTGAGCGAGGGGGCCGATTTCGTTCTGGACCGAGACAACAACTCCGCGACGGAAAAGAGCACGTCCGGGATCCTCTGGCGAATCAACGGGGCGTGGGATCGGCCATCTTCCCGAGTCAACGGAACGCTGTCGACGATTCCCGGCAACGCCATGGGCAATGTCAAGGTGACTTATGTCGCTGGCTACGCCACGGTTCCTGCCGACATTCAGGCGGCGTGCATTCAAGCGGTCGCCCAGTTCCGCGAGATGCAGGTCGTCGGCCTATCGCAAAGCGAGAACTACGAGGACTACTCCTACACCCTCGCCGATCCGTCGGTGCAGGAGAAAGTCATGGGGTCCATGAAGTCGCTGTTGAAGCCGTACCGAAAGTTTGTGATCTGATGCTGTCGCGGTCCATGGTTGCGGGAAAGTTCGGCCTGATTCCGAATCGGGAAGCGGTGACGGTGTCGCTGCAACGGGCCGACGGCGTCACGACTGTGTCCATCGACAACGCGTGGCGGAAGCCGGTCAAGTACGACCGGATCGTCAATCTCGGCCTGGCGATCGGTACGCAGGTCGAAGAGTGGCACATTCCGGATAGCGAGTTAAACGCGGACGGTGCCGGCCGAGAGATCAAGCCGTCGAACGACTCCATCGAAGATTCCAGCGGGTCCGTGTACGTCGTCCTGGCGTCCCAGCTGAAGACGCTCCGCACCGTGTGGGTGTGCCTGGCTCAGAAACAGAGGCAGGGGGCCGGCACATGAGCAGCAACTACGAACTGTCGATTCAGAAGGTCGCATCCGTCATTTCCGGGCTGTCGCTCTCGATCTCCGGGAACGTGATCGTCCAGGACATCGGCGACGAAGACCTGGGGTTCACGTCGCTGCCCGGCGTGACCGTGTTTCCGTTCGGGGCCGAGACGCTGAACCCGTCTGATGGGGCGACGACGGTCGACGAGATCGGTTATCCGGTGGTGGTCGGGATCCTGGACACGAAGGGAGCCGGCGCATCATCGCGCGATCAGCGGCTGACGTGGCGTCGAACGATGCAGCAGGCGCTGCAACACAAGAAATGGACCGATGCCGGCTTCACGGGACAGTTTGACACCCGCATCGAACCGGGCCCGGTGATTGACGGTGGCCTCTGGTTCCGAGGTCAGAAATTTGTGTCGATGTTCACGGTGCGCGTCTTCTGGCGGGAGAATCGACTGTGACGGAAACCCTCAAAGAAGAATTTCGCGATCTCGACCAGGTCGGCGCCGTGTTTCTGGACATCGACCAGAAGTTCAAAAACGCGGACTTCACGAAGCCATTGGAAGAGTTTCGCGTCGACCTGGAACACGCAGAGAACGATAACTGGGACGGTCGGCATTCACCGGTCAAAACCCAGTGGCCGAAACTGGCAGCGGCCACGATCAAGCGTAAGGGCCACGATCAGCCGTTAGTTCTGACCGGAGCACTGCGGGCGTCGATGACGGACCACAACGCCGCGTTCCATGTCGGTGGCGTCACGCATCGCGGCTTGGTGTTCGGGACCAGCATACCCTATGCCGAGTCCCATCAGGACGGGACCAGCCTGATTCCGCAGCGGGAGTTCGCGGGCATGGATGAACCACTGCTCCAACAGGCGATCGACAGCTTGGTTGATTCGTTGGTTGATCAATTGAAATACACGACAAGGGGATAATCCCATGGCTGGTGCATCACTCTCGAAATTTGCAAAGTTGCTGACGGACGAGTCCGGCGCGACGTTCGATGGCAGTTCCGTTCCGCTGGTGTTCATCACGGACAATCTGCGGGCGACTCATCAGCGGGTCGAAGACGAAGGGCTCCGCGGCGTCCGCAACCGCTACGTCAACCGCATCGCCCAGGGGCTGATTCCTGTCTCCGGCTCGATCACAGCGGAGCCGTCCCCGCTGGAGTGGGATTTCTGGCTGCAACTGATCACCGGGGGTACCAAGAGCGGGACCAGCATTCCCCTCGCGGACACATTGCAGCCGGTGGCGTTCGGATCGCTCCGGGGTCCGAAGTGGTACCAGTACGACGGCTGCGTCTGCGGGTCCGCGGAGATTTCATCGGCCGGGCCTGGAAAGAAACTGTCGCTCAACGCCAGCATTCTGGGCCAGACAGAAACGGAACAGTCGACGTCGTTTCCGTCGGTAGCGTATGACACCCAAGACGTTTACATGCACCATCAGCTGGCCGTGAAGCTCGGCGGGTCCGTGTCTGGCGGTTCGCTGACCGGCGGGACGCCGTACACCCCGGAACGGGCTTCGGTGAAGATTGATAACGCGGTGCAGGTGAAGTACCGCAACAGCCAGACTGCGACCGCCTTGGTGGCCGGCGACCGGATGGTCGACGTCACACTGGCCATCCCGTTCACGTCTGCGGAGGCCGCACTTTATCAATCCAGCAACTCTCCGTTCGCGGCGTCTCTGGTTTGGACGATGGGAAGTTACAGCCTGACGATGCTGTTTCCGGCGCTGATCGCGCAGACCGCCACGCCGGTTGTCGGCGGCGGCGTGAATGAAATCGTCCTGGAATTGAACTGCCGGGCCTACAAGTCCGGAAGCGAAAACGAGATTCAAATTTTCAATGTTTCATCTGGCACTTAATGATCACGAGGGGAATCGAAAACCATGAAGTCGGCGTTCATTTCGGACGGATACACTCGCGAGGGATACATCGCGGAGACGGAGTTCTACCCGGCGGCGCGGATTCAGTACCGTCCCGCGACGGTGCAGGAACGCATCGTCATCAAAGACAAGATCGCGCGGGAGGCGCTTCGCCGCGATGCCACGGCTGGCGAAAAACTATTGAACGACTGGATCGTCACACACCTGTTGAAGTGGGACGTCAAGGACGAAGACGGGCGCGACGTGTCGATCACGTCGGAGAACCTCGGCCGGCTGAACCCCGCGTTCGGCTTCCGTCTTCACGCCATTCTGATGGGAGATTCCATTTGTGACACCGATCCCGAGACCGGGGAATCCGGCACCGACGAGAAGCAGGCCACAAAAAACTGACGATCGGGGTGCAGTTGCTATTGCTGCATCCCGAGGTCGCCACGCGAGATTGCGGTCATTGCCAGAAATTCCTGTACGACGAACAGACGGGAGAGCCGGTCCTCAACAGATTGGACGAGCAACGAGAACGCGATGCCAACTGCCCCCCGCTGTGCCAAACCAAGAAAGGATGCCCAAAAGGAACACCGGAGAACCCGAACACGCTGACGCCGGATAACGAAGCGGCCTATCAGCACTACCGGGAATGCCGGGCCGTGGGTGAGTTTCCGGACGATCCCGTGGTGCGACGGAACGCGGAATTGATTCGTGACGTCGAGGATCGGGTTCAGCAGCAACGCGAGTATCTGAAGCAGATCGACCTGAAGCACTTTTTATTGACGGCCAGCCTTTTGCGAGCGAAGACATGAGCGGACAAACGATTCGGGATGTCGTGATTCGGATGGCTATTGAGATGGCGCAGACGAATCTGCGCGTACCGGATTTTTCCGAGCATAAGCGGGCCGTTGACGATTTCGAACGTCACGTTCGCGATAAAGTCGCCAGCATCAACAGCCACTGGGAATCCGTCCGAGGCAACGGCCGATTCTCGGGTTCTTCGGGCGGTTCATCCGGGGGCCATGCCGCGGCGCCGTCGGTGTCCTCTTCGACGGTGGGCGATGGGCTGGATGATATCCGCGACATGTTCGCCAAGCTGAAGACTTCGGCCTCGTCGCTGGCGGCGGAAAGCAAGGCGGTGGGGGCCGCGACAGCGGAAGCCGGGGCTGGAGTGCGGGGCCTGGTGTCGGCCCTGGCGGCACTGCCGCCTCAGGCGCAACTCGCTGTTGCTGCCGTGGCACTCGTCGGAGCAACGGTCGGCGGCTACAACGCCTACGGAAAGTTCAATCGCGAGTATATGTCGTCTCAGTTGAATCCCGAGGAACTCAGTCACCGCGGGATCAATGTCAGTCACATGGGCATCGAAAACGCCGTGCAGCGCGACATGCAATTCGGCGCGACACCATTCCAGTTTCAGATGCCGAACGGCGCGTCAATGCGGCCTGAGACGCTGATGGAATCGTGGGGCCGGAAAGCCTGGGGCGGCGTCCAGGCCTTTTCCGATATGTTTACCGGCTTGGGGGCAGAAGACGATCTCCGGGAGACATACAACAAGCTGGCCAATGAGCAACTGAAACAGTCTCGCCAGCGTGAAATGAAGCTGACCGGAAACGATATCCATTCTTCCAACGTCCTATTTGCCGGCCGAGAGCAGCAGTCCGCCCTCAGCCGTCAATTCGGATTTACCACGACTCGCGACCAGCTTCGAGACCTGGGAACGCGAGAGTCCGAACACGCGTCCTGGATGGAAACAGAACAGAAAAAGCCCGGCGTCATCGGCGGCGCGCGAGCCTATCAACTGGATGCCGAGGGGGCCCGTGCTGGAGTCGACTTCGCCAAACAGCGGCTTCAGATTCAACAGCAACTGGTCGCCGAACTGGAGCACGAGAAGAACTCCTACGGCAACATTCTTCAGAGTGCTCAGCAGACGTTGCAATACGAGAAAGAGCGTCTCCGAGAAGACAAGGAGCGACTCGGATCAGCCAGCGGTCAAGACCTCGCCCGACTCAACAAGATCGGCGAGAAGCTGGAACAAGGCGGGGAGCTGAATGAGCAGGAAGCCAAGCTGGCTGCGCACTACGGATTGCAGGGGGCTGACAATCAGGTCGGCAAGTTCTTCGAGAACCGATTCAACAAGAAGATTTCGGACAAGGCGCAGCGAGGATTCGGGCTCAGCAACAAGGTGGAAGCGGCCGAAGGGAATCTGAAATCAGCCCGACAAAACTACGATGATGCCGCTCCGGAAATCGAAGGGGAAATCGGCAATCTCCAGAAGTCGTCTCAGGAAATTATCACGAAGCTACCCGAAATGCTGAAGGCGCAGGACGACGCCAATCGGGCCATGGTCGAAGCACTCCAGGCCATCGCCAAGGGCTATCAGATCATGGAACAGCAGACGAAAAACGGTATGCAGTCCCGAAACGGATTAGGGTTTTAAGATGGCGGCAACGGCAATCAATACGGCGACAATGGCGACGAGGATCGCGTATTTCGTGACCGTGTCCATGCGGTCCCGCTTCGGCGGGCCCGGTGCTCTCTCGATCGGTTCCGGCAGTCGCTTCAGCCGATGTCGGGTCGCCTCTTCCAAAGACACTTGCCGCAACGCCTCTTCCAGACCCGCCATTGTCCAGTCGGTGATCTCTTTGGCGGCGTCTAAGAATTCCTGGATCCGGGCTTGCTCGGCTTGGTCCTTGATGCCCAGCAATCTGCGGACGGCCGTCTTCGCAGCCATCAGCCATTTTTCGGCGTCTTCGGGATCCCCATCCTCGAAGCTGGCCTGCGCCTTATCCAGGAACGTATCGAACTCGTCCAGAATTTCGTTGGCGTGGGCGAGGTTCCGATCCGCCAGTTTTCGGCGAGTTAGAAAATACGTCTGTTCGATGAGGTCGACGCCGTCTCTGCACCGTTGGATGAGTTGGTCGTCAGCCATGCCCTGTAGCGTAACCGCCCCGAAATAGGCAAAGCAAGTGATCTTCAGTTACGGCGGATTTAACCACGATGCCAACGAATGCTGGATCACCAGTTTTCGCGCGGAGGCGGTGCGGACCCCTCGGGGTTATGTCCGTTCCTATCGTCGGTCGATCTCGTTCAGCGGCCGAATCATCGGCAATCAATCACAGATCACAACCGCCCTTGCCGCACGTATGACGGCCTACTCGTTCCAGGGCGGCAACTTCGCCGTCTACGATAATTCAAACAACACAACGCCGATTTATTTCAACTCGGCCGCGTCCATGGGTGGAACCGTTGTCAGCGGTCCGGTCAATCTCCGGAACGTGACCGACGCCCAATACGGCACCTATTTGGAATACGATTGCTCCGTCGAGGCGGAATTCGCAGCGGCGGAAGCGGGGGCGGCCATCCTGGATTACCAGGAGGTTCTCAGTTTCTCCGGCGGACTGCCGATCAAGGTCGACCTGATCTGCATCAACTCGCCGCCGATTACGCAGACCACGTCGCCGCAATCGCCGTTTCAGGTCGTTCAGTCCGGCGTGCTGCGATCGCTGAGCCCGAACCTCTCGGCGAACGCCCCTATCTTCAGTGGCGACGTACTGCGGGAGCGGCAGATTTCCCCAGTGACTCCGAAGTTTTACCGCGGCGTGCCGGTCGAGTATGCCGTGAGTTGGTCCTACCTGTTCCGTTCGTCATCCCAGTTAGTCGGCGCGTCGCGAATTTATTAAGGTTCCGGAATGGCTTCTGATGCAATTTTCGTGACGTACTCGCAGGGATCCTTCCCGGTCCTGAGTGCACAGTTCACGACGCAGGACGGCGTCAGTCCCGGCGTCGGCACGATGACCATCGCCCCTGAAGGAAGCATCGACTTCCAGATCGGCGATCTCGTCTTCGGCATCGGTGACGATGATCCGGTGACGTTTAAAAACGTCTTCATTACCGACGTCCGTCAGGCCGCGACCATCGGGTCAAATATCATCACATTGACGATTCAGGACGCCCGGTGGTGCTGGCAATTCAACGGGGTCGACGGCGGCATCTCGGGGGCCTACAACGTCCGGAAACCGGACAACTCGCTGGACTCCTCGACGGAGAAGAAGCCGCAAGAGCTGGCCACGATGCTGATCGAGAAGTTGAAGTTTGTGGACTCGTTCGACGTCAGCAAGATTCCGAACGACACCCGGCCGGAGGTGGATTGGGATTACGCGAACCCGGCGCAGGCCCTGGCCGATCTTTGCGACAAGGTCAATTGCCGCATCTGCTATCAGCCAGATAACACATTGCAGATTCTGCCGTATGGAAACGGGAAGCAGATCGACCCGTCCTGGCCGGCGGAATCGCTGATGCAGGCCGTCACGATTGAACCAGCCCCGGACAAGATTCGCCTGGTTGGTGCGAAGGTCAAATATCAGATCGCGATTCCCCTGGATCCGGTGGCCAAGGAAACCAGCGGGGCGTATGTGCCGCTGAGCGAGGCGAGCTATAAGCCGGCGGATGGCTGGGGGTATCCCGGAAAAGCCTGGACGCGATCTCGGACACGAAATTAACCCTGGCCGACGGCAGCACGAAAAGCAGCCCAGGTACCGCTGGGGTCGGTTTATCGCTGCTTCCGGATCCGCTTCTCGACCTGAAGTGTTTTCTTGACGGAGGACGCTGTTACCCTAGCGGCACCTCGAGGGTTCGGGCTGCCAGCACATTCTGCCGCTACCGGGCTCGCAACTGGTCGAGACTTACACCGATCTGGAAGATGCCGGCGGTGCTAAGGATGTGTTTAGGTCCGGGGTTCTGCACAACGTGACCGTCAGAAGAGAACACCGGGGACGAAATGCGAGCTTCTTCTGTAGATCCCCGGATCGGCGTGCTGCGATTTCCGCTCCCCGTCTACATCGCCAACGATGGCGAAGCGGATGACCCCATTCTCTATCTCCATATCGCCGTCAACATCCGCGACCCGGCAACGCGGCCCCGATCCGCTACAGCCGCACAAAGACGGTAGGAAGTTTAAAGCGGCGAGCAGATCATTCGTCAAGAAGACGTCCAGTCGACGGTGATCGTGAATTACAAACAGTCGACCAGTGATCCCGGCACGATGGAAATCGACTCCGGAAACGCACCAACGAAGAACACGACGATTGCGACAAGCAGGCGGACTATATTACCTGACGCCGGCGTGGAAGCCTTGAATCGCCTGATTCCGTATATCGCTTTCGAGCCGTTCCCGGCAACGGATTCCCTGACCACGTCGACGGGGCCATTCAGCAGATCACCTTACAAGCGCCGGCCCCGACGGTTGCAACATGGCAGTCTCCTGCGGTATCAGCACGATCTACATCCTGCCCCAGGCGAGGCGGGAAAGAGCAGTCATCGAAATCCCTACATGACATCGCGGCTTCGCCAATAAGTTGGAAGCCAAAAAGAGCAACGAATGATTCCACCGTTTGATTCATCGAATGGAACTGATGCTACCGGGACCATGTTGGACGGACAGCGATGGTTTCCAGTGCTAAACACGGAACCGGAAGCAGTGCCTCCGTTTTCAATTGTTGAGATATTTGATGGCGACGACGACGAAGGATTTATTTCGGCGAAAATTAGAAAGCCGACAGGAACATCCGGGGCGATTCTCGCACTGACTGGGCCACTAAAGATTGCGGCCTACAGTTCCGGAACTCCAGCGGTTCGAGCCACCGGCATGGCCACCCGGGACGGTCCGGCGTGGATGGCTTACGATTCCGATGATGGAGCGCCAACGAACGGAGAATCGTATGGTGCCAAGGCCGATTTCTGGGTGGGAAAACCGGGCATCAGTGACCTGTTGGTTGTGGGGGCACCGCAAACAGACGTGACACCGAAGCGGGTGCTGGTGATCTTCCCCGGGGGCGGCAATTGTCCGCCGTCGAATGCGATTTGGTGTATCGGTTTGGTTGGTCTGCCCGGTGCGGGATCACTGACATTCACCTATAAGACGAACACGATCACGATCCCATACGGCACATCGGTTAGCGGAGTTCAGGCCCTGGTGAATGCCGTGACCTCATGGAATGGAAACATCACGGTCAGCGGTTCGATCACGGCGTACTCCCTGGAGTTCAAAAACGACTTCGGAAACAAGATCATTCCTGCCAGCGATATTGCGGTCAACGCGAGCGGACTGCTCGGCCACGGGACCGGTGCTCTCCCCTACCTAATTCAGCAGGGGCGATCATGAGCACTTCCGAGAGTGTTGACTGCTGCTTTCAATCGTCGCCGCCGTTCTCGGTGATCACTCCTGGAAATGTGGTGCAGTACGACTACTCCAGCGGCGTTCTCGTGTTCGAGAAGTCATGGGACTCGTCGCACCTTTACGCTTCGTCGGTGATGCCCATCGGGTCGTCTCTCATCATTTGCGGACACGGCAACAGCTCGTCCGTTGTAGCTTCTGCGACTGACGGCGTGGCGGTGCGTTTTGACTCGAATAAGGTTCCGGAGTGGAACGCGGGCAGCACGAAATACGGTAGTTACTATTCCGGGGCCGGCGGCACGTTCTGGGGCGCGATTGACGCTAGTGGCACGTCATGGCTCTACGCCGGAACGTCGGCGGGTTCGCTCTCCGATATTAAAATCAGCGCGAGCGGAACACAATCGGCGGGTGTCTCGGGAGCCAAGGGGCGTATCTGGCCGTCACGGTTCGACACGACATTTGCAAGCGCAGATGACTCCGCGAATCTGTATCTGCGGAATTCATTCGGCGGGGTGGTCTGGTCGAAGACGCTCTCTGGCAACATTGTCGACGCGGCGGTCACTCCCTCGGGCCGGATCTGGATTCAGCGGTTCCAGCAGTCTCTGACGCTGACTCATTACTTGGAACTGCATGACGCGTCATCTCGTCCAGTCCAGGTCACGCTTGTTTCCGGCGCAACATCCGGCCGCTACAACCGCAGTCTTTGTTCGTTCTCCGATGAAGCATGCGCTCTCTCCTGGTTTGGAGTCGTGAACGGTTGGGTGCGGCGATATCCCGCCACGGGGACGACTCCGACCTGGGATCGCAGCACCGGAACGTACAACGGTATGTGCGTGGACGAAACCGACAAGCTGTTCACGTCGGCATCTATCAATTCGGCGAATCCGTCTTATCTCAATTCAGCCACGGGAGCGCCGATTTCCGTGATTGGCGGACCATACAAGCGGGCGTTTGATAAATCGGTGAACTGCTATGCCGCTGGTGGAAAACTCTGGGTCTGCGGAAAGAGGTTGGCATTCTAATGGACGCCAAGCAATGAACTGGTCCTACGGCATCACGACCGTTCCCAGCCGCCTGAATACGCTGCTGCCGCGCACGCTGCAATCTCTGGCGTCGGCCGGCTTCGACAGCCCGACACTGTTCATCGACGGAGGCATCGGGCCGGTCGAGTTCGACGATCTCGGTCGCCGAAACTACGTCCTTCGCAGCAAGCCGACGGGCAACTTCGGCAACTGGCTGTCGGCGCTCCTCAATCTCTACACCAACGATCCCACGGCGGACCTCTACGCCATTTTTGAAGACGACATTCTGGCCTGTCGTAACCTGCGGAGATTTCTCGAATCGTCCCCGCTGCCCGCCGGCTATATGAACCTGTTCCTGTTCCCCTGTAACGAGCAGCTTGCCGCGGGCCGCAAAGGCTGGTTTCGCGCCACGGGGTGGGCCGGACAAGGGGCGCAGGGGCTCGTATTCCGACGCTCCGAAGTAATCTCGCTGCTGTCGTCGCCAAAGATGGCGCGACACCCCATGGACCCGCAGAACGGCCGGTTCCGCATCGACGGAGCCATCGTCGACACGCTGACGCCGCTGGGGGCGTTTGAATTCTGCCACTACCCGAGCCTCCTGCAACACGTCGGGACGGAGACCACGATTCCCCGGAAGGCCGAATGCCGTCAGGCCGAGAGTTTCCCGGGAGAGGAATTTGACGCGATGGAGTTATTGAAATGCTGAAAGTCCTGCAACTGCCTCGACACGGTTGGCTGCCGAAGATTCGCAACGTCCAAGTCATGACGCACAGCCGCTGCAACGCAAACTGCTGGTTCTGTCCGTGGTCGGAATCGGAGCACGGCACGACGCACGTCGGCAAAATGAGCGATGAGACCTGGGACCGAATTCTTCTCAACCTCGTCCCGTTCGCCGCCGGCATCAATGGCGGAAAGTTCTGCCCCTACCTGATGAACGAGCCCCTCATCGACAAGTCGATTTTCGAAAAGATCTCGGGAATCTATCGCTACTTCCCGGACACCTGCGTCGAGATCAGCACGAACGGCGCGGCACTCACCGACAAAACGATTGACCGACTGTTCGAGCTGTTCCAGGGAAAACGGCACGAACTCTGGGTCAGTCATCACGGCATCGACGCCGCATCGCTTCAACACGTCATGCAGATCAATTACGACCAGGCGACGGAGAACCTGATCAACCTGCTGAAGAAGTCTAACGGCCGATTCAATATCAAGATTCGTGGCGCCGGCGAAAGCCGCGACGGTAAACACAAAGTTTTCTCCCGTAACGAGTACATCGCTTATTGGGATCGACAGTTCGATCAGCACGGCATCAACCGACAGAACGTCAGCCTGGACGCCTTCACGTTCCACGATCGCGCCGGCACGCTGCACAGAGATGAGCGTGGGGCCAATCAACTCAACATGGGGACCGTGCGGCAGATCGACTCCGAGCACCCGTTCTACTGCGACCGCATCGATCAATGGCTGCACTTCGGCTGGGACGGATCCATTCGCCTCTGCTGCATGGACTATCACCACGAAATAAAGCTGCCCAACATCAACGAAACGTCTCTGCTCGATTATTTCCATGGTCCCGATTACTTCGAGCTGGTTTCCTCGATCTCCGGAGAGACCGGTTGCGGAGACGGACATATCTGCACTCGCTGCACAAGCCCGGGGGGTTGAAATGCCGGTGAAATACGATTTCGGCTGCGGACAGAACAAACACTCCCCGGATCACATCGGCGTCGACGCCTGGGACGGAAACAATCCGGACATCTGCGTCAGCATCCTGGACACCCAGCGAATGCACGATCTGATCCGTAGCAATTCCGCCGACGAGATTGTTTGCAAGCACGTCTTCGAGCACCTGCCGCATGACGACGACTGGAAAACGGCGATGCGGCAAATGGCGAGAATCCTCCGGCCCGGCGGCCGATTCGAAATCCGCGTCCCTCATCCGGCGCACGACGACGCCATGATTCATGGGCATCGACACGTCTTCACGCCTCAGTTCTGGCGAGCCATGCAAGACGGCGACTGGCTGGCGGGAGAGTTGGTGATCACTCATATCGAGGAAGTCCCCAATCCGGAAGCCGTCGCCTTGTGTGACGCCCACAACCTGCGATTCACGGAGTGGTCGAAACTGCTCCGCAACACCTTCTTGGAAACATGCGTAACGGGGTACAAACCATGAACGGCATGCAGCGGCATCACGAACTGAATGGGGGCGCGCCTCCGGGATGGAACAGCGTTTGGCCGATTCCCAAGAAAGTCACTCGCCAGCCGGCGGCCACGCCCACGCTGTACGCGATCATCTCGACATGGTTCGACGGCGACATCGTCGCGGCCAACGTCCGGAACTGTTTCGCACAGGGGGCGACCAAGGTTTTTATTCTCGACAACGCCAGCCCGGATGACACAGTTGCCAACGCCATCGCGGCCGGGGCGGAAATCGCCAAGGTCTACGAGACGGCTAAGTATGACGACGATCTCCGGATCCACCTGCAAAACGAGATCATCCGCACGGAGACCGAAAACTCAGGCATCCGTGATCTGTGGTGGATGGTGCTGGACTCCGACGAATTTCCGACCAGTCTGACGGGGGAACCGCTCATTGAAGCAGTGAGGGACTTGCCGCCGGAGATCCGAATTCTGGGGTGCGACTTCATCGACCTCTATCCGTTCGGGCCGGACGCGGCGACGCAATATGAAGTCGGGCGACATCCGGCCGAGTGCATGACGCATGGGGTCTGGCGACGCGGCGGGATCCGGAAATCTCACGACAATAAATGGTTCTGCCAGTGCGGCCACTGGAAACACACACTGATCCGGATCCTGAATGGTGACCGGGACATCGCCCACAACCGCGGCAACCATACCGTCACGATCCCCCCGGAACCTGGCGGAATGAGAGGGGCGACAATCAGCCAGGCCCGCGTGGTGAAGCATCGAATTTTTGAGCCGGATTTCGAATACATCACATTCCACGCACCGATGCGACGCCGAGAGCACATGGAGCGGCGGCTATCCGCCCTCTGCGGGACCGGCCGATCGGAATGGGACGACCAGGTCATCCGAGGCCAGGGGGCCATGAAACGATTCCGGGCGATGGAGCACGTCTACTCCAACAACTGGGCCGCCGTGGAATTCCCGCACTCACAGGTTTACGGCCGAGACATCACGGGCCTCTGCCCCTATCCGTGGCGAACCCTACTGCGAGATTACCCCAACGTGAGGACATCGCATGGATAGCAACGATCCCCGAGCCCCGAAGCCCGTCGTCATCCACCGCGCCCGACCGGCAGACGCCCTTCCCGAAGAACCTCGGCGCTGCGACTGCGGCACGATCATCAGCCACGACAACAAGGCCGGGACGTGCCGCGACTGCTCTGACGCGATCTACCTGCCGACACAGGAAGAGATCGCCGAGGCCTGCCGGAAAATTCAAGCCGGCTGGAGCAGGGAAGAGGAGATCAGGCGGCGCGCGATCGGGCCGTCAAATGAGATTGAATTGAGCCCCGTACATACCCCACGAAGGAATCAGTGAGCGACGAGGACCGTCATGGTTGCGCGGCATCGGGTAGCTGCCGTTGCAGGGAGCCCGGGTCAGAAATGGCCCGGGTTTTTATTTGAAGACGGCGACCGGGTCACTTGTTTCGATTCTTTTTGGCCGCCGCTTTCTTGTCGCGGATGGACTTCATGTAGAGCTGGTCGATGTCGGGAGGGATCTCGATGCTTTTGAGCGTTGCCGGATTGGCATTTCTGCGAATTTGACGCCACTCATCCAATTCCTCTTGACTGGATGCTTCTATCACTTTGACTGTCTTTTTCGCACCGGCCACGGTGACATAACTTTCCGTGCCGGTCACTCTTACCAGTCCTCGCAACGGCTTAAATTCATCGTCAGCCAAATTCGTGGTGTCGAACCCCTTAACCATGTAGACGGTTTCCCGGATTACAGAAATAAGGTACGTCTCCTCGTCCAGCACTTGGAGGACTTTGGAATTGAGCGAGCAGTATCCGAAATCACCTACCTGCAACGGATAGCTAAGTGAAACCCTTACCTTGAGGTCTTCCAGCTCGGCGCGGTGTCGAAAATCTTCCAGAACCGATTCTCGATCAGCGGGCTTGGTCTCGACAATTTGCTTGAGAAACTCAGCTCGGAGCTTCTCTCGAACCATGTCCCTTTGAATATCTTCTTTCACAAGGTACTTCTCAATATAGTCCGGCATCTCCTTTTTCTGTTCCACGGCATCACCTTCAAACGCGCCGGCCAGGCAGGACAGGGCGATCACGAAAAGCATGGTGTTCCGATCCTTTCACTCAGGGGAATCCGGGCAGAAAATTCTCAACTGACCGCTTGCAATTGCTCGACTGTACAGTATATTTCACTCACTCAAATCGAACGGCGTATCCGGGAGCCGTGGTTTCCCGTGATCCTCCAGCGGCCGGAGAATAAGCCGCCTCTTCATGCTGAATTGACCCCAGGACTGGGTTTGTCTCACGTTTCCCCTCACGGCATCGCTCGCCGTCAATCCGAGCCCCAGGCGGACAGGGTAGTGATCCGCACGGGCCATGGAAGGAATGTTACCATCAATCGGACCGGGTCCGGCCTCGCCTGGCTGAGTGAGTCCAGGCGCCTCTCGGGAAAGGGGTGCGGTATGTCCAGTCAAAATGTTCAAAGGGAGAAAATCCCGTCTTACATCGTCGTTGACATGGGGATGGTTCTTTACGCTTGCCGTTCGTTTGAAGCCGGCCTTGGATTCATCGCTGGCCGGGGATCTGGAGTGTTGTGCAAAGTGTTGTGTGGAAGAGGGTCAACCGCACCGATCAAAAAACGAAAAACGGCCAAAACCAACAGGAATTTTCGATAATGAATATGCAAAGATTATTTAATTTTCGAGATCAGCGGGATTAGAAATCCGTTGCTCTATCCTGCTGAGCTACGGGCGCAATGCGTTATTTTCACCAAGTGTTGTGATAAGTGTTGTGTCAATCTTCGCGAGCCCATAGTCTTGCAGCGAATTGCTGTGCCTCAATCGAGACATAATACTGCTGCGTGGTGTTGACGCTGGAGTGCCGCATGAGAAGTTGAAGTTCGAAAGGGGAAATCTTCTTCAAGGCCCACCGCAGGCCAAACGATCTCCTGAAATCATGCGCGGACGCGAACTTACCTGTCTCGGCCACCACAACTCCAGCGGCTTCGCCGATTTTGGCGATCTGTTTCGAGACATGGGTTTTGTTGATCTTGTCGTGGTGCCTTGACTTTACCAGATTGAAAACTGTCCCGACCCGCTGGTTAGTTGGCGTCCGAAGAATCCACCGGGCGAAGTCGGGAGTGAGGGGCAGTAGCCGATTCTTCCTTCCTTTTTCGCCAATCGCCTTAATGCCAAGCAGTGGCAATTCTCCGGCATCGGTTTCGATCCAGAGATCACAACTCGGTGACCAGCCTAGTCTCAGGCCCTCATCAAGCCGCAGGCCGGACCGCCAGAGCCCGATCTGGAACCGTCGCCATGACTTCGCAGCTTGAGGCCCCACGATCTCCCTTGTTTTCCGCAGCATCGACACGAACTCTTTTCCAGTCAGCGGCCGGCCCTTCGACTTCGGATCGGCTTGGCGGGCCCGTTTCGATTTCGGGAAGGCTGGGAGTTCAGCGAGGTATCCAGAGTCAACGGCCCACTGGAATGCGGCCCGCATCGTTCGGCGATGCAACTTCACGGTCTCTTCTTCTCGCCCATTCTTTCGCAGCCACGAGAAGTATTCCCGGAGCACCTGGCCGGTGATCACCCGAAGATTCTTCGGGTTGACATGATTCTTGAACGTCTCCAGCACGCCAGTTGCACGATCGCGACTTCCCTTTGCTAGCGTAGAAAGATGGCTGTCTTCATAATCGCTGACGAACGCTTCCCAGTCCGTCAAGCCGTCTGGCTTTTGTTCCGCCGCGTTCAGTTCGTCCTGCTTCTTAGCGGCAACCAGAACGGCCTTTTCGTAGTTTGCGGTGCGGGTCGATCTGCCCACCCACTGGCCGGTCACCGGGTCAAGCCAGGTCATGTACCAGTTTTTGCGACCCCATTCACGGACCTTGACTTCGATTGGCATGCGTCAGATACCCCTCTTTTTTAGGGGCCGTCCGCGTTTGACGCTTGCCGTTCCAGCCTTCTTTTTTGCTATTCTCGCGGCGTTTTTCGCCGTTTTTTCCTGTTGAGTTTCGTATGCGTGACGTTCTCCGGTTGCGAGATGCTCTTTCTGCTCTTCAATCGCGTCGAGGCAATCCTTGCCCAGCCGCTTCATCGCCTTCAGTTTTTTGGCCATGTCGTTTGGCCAAATCATCAGCAGATCTTCGTATTTTTCGGCCTTTTCCTTCTCGTCATCCATGTATTCGACCACCTTGGACATGCTCTCGACGCACTTCGATAACACCTCAATCGCCCTGACGACTTCCGCTCTCTCTACTCGATTGATTGTGCGAGGCATAAATAAATCTCAAAAAACGTTCAAATAATTGGTTTAGCGGAACATATTGCAACGGAAAGGTTTATGTCAAACTATCACCACCCCAAAGAAAGCCTAATAAATACCTAATGATTTTTTAGGTTGACATTACGCCGCGTGCGATTATCATCCCCCGTGTCGAGCAACACACAGGGGAAACAAATGATCTCGAAGACACATCCTGCGAAATCGCTAAAGAAACGCGGTCGCGGTCGCCCCGCGGGCACTGCGGGGACCAAGCATCGGCAGCCAGAGGGGCCATCTGCCGGAGTTGTCAGCGACTTCGAGTCACTGCGACTCGATGCTTTTTGCAAGAGAATGGGGTTTAGCCGTGCCTTCGTGAACCAAATGGGCGACGAAGGATTACCGATCCGAAAAGTCGGTCGGTACCGCGTCATTCGCGGTGCTGATTGGAATACGTTCACTGCAACTCGTCCGTGTACAACCTCTCGCGATCACAGCGAGGAAGTCGAAGGTAAACCAGCCGAATCCGGCACGCTTGCCAGCGGTGAAGGATCGGTCTAGCCCACGGACGGCTGATTCAACAATGCAGCCCCACTCGGGGCGTTGTCAATAACGAGTTTTAGGCCGTTTCGGATCAAACCCAAATTTTCCGCGTGGAAAATATGCGCACATTTGCAAGACAAAACCGGCCCAGTTGCCGGAACCCGGTGCGTTCCTCGCCGCCCGCCTCGTCCGGCTCCGTCAGCCGGTTCAACAGCGAGACCGTGACCGCCGGGGTGCTTATGTCTCAACCGCACGGATGCACGGTGCCCACGGATGGGCTTTTGATTTGCGAAGGGAAATCATGCGAGTAGAAGTCCGAACCCAAGCAGAATTCGATGCGGCTCTCACTGCCGGGAACACGGCAGTGTGCGTGTCCGGCGACTTTTCTCTGGTCACTACCGGCGCGCAGGCCCCCGAGATCGTTCTTTTCGCGGCGGCGAATCTGCGCGTGGAGGCGTGGGGATCGAGTCGGCCCAGCGTGGTGGCGTGGGGATCGAGTCAGCCCAGCGTGGAGGCGAGGGAATCGAGTCAGCCCCGCGTGGTGGCGAGGGGATGAGTCAGCCCCGCGTGGAGGCGTGGGGATCGAGTCAGCCCAGCGTGGAGGCGTGGAGAGTCAGCGCGGTGGTCGCCAGGGAGGCCCGCGTGGTGGAGTCAGCCCAGCGGAATCGAGTCGCCCCGCGTGGAGGCGTGGGGATCGAGTCAGCCCAGCGTGTGGCGAGTCAGCCCCGCGTGGTGGCGAGGGGAATCGAGTCAGCCCCGCGTGGGTGGGGATCGAGTCAGCCCAGCGTGGCGTGGGAATCGAGTCAGCCCCGCGTGGAGGCGTGGGGATCGAGTCAGCCCAGCGTGGAGGCGTGGGAATCGAGTCAGCGCTAGGCGTGGGGATCAGCTAGCGTCTATCCATCCACGGTGCCGTGCATGTTGTTGCGACCTCACTCGTAGCCATCGCGATTCATGGTTGCGGCGCGACTGTGACTGGAGGCAACCAGACGATCATGCCGCGAATCGACACCGCCGAAAAGTGGTGCGAATACTACGGAGTTAAGATCGAGGGTGATCACGCCATCCTGTTCAAGGGGCTGAAAGAAGATTTCACGTCGCCTCAGGCATGAGTTATACGCCGGGCAGTGTTCCTGTCGCACCGGACTGGGACGGTGGAGAAAAAGAATGCGGTGGCGGACTGCATTTCTCCCCGCATCCAGTGATGACGGAAGAATTCATCAGCGATCCGAAACGATTCTGTGCCTGCCCTGTGCTGTTGTCTGATATTGCGGTTCATCCCGATGGTTATTCTCCGCAAAAAGTGAAAGGCCCGCGGTTGCTGCGCGCCGGTCTGGGAAGTGAACCGTGATGGCGAGCCGGTGACGTTGCCAATAACGGAGACGAGCAACCCATGATCCATCCCTCACCGCCTTTCTCGCCGCCTGCATTGTGCTCGCCGCGCTGGTCGGCCTCGGGCTCCTGCTCGCGGACGACCGGACCGAGTTGGCTTACCCGCGATACGAGATGTCGGCGTTTGATCCGATCTGCCCGAAGCCGGCGGACCTGGATGAGATTCAGATGTTGAACCCGGAGGAATGGAAGCGTCACAGCCGCTGGATTGACCAGGAGTTCTACACCGTCCATGGGGGCGGTTGATTTCGGAGATTGATTTGCAAGGACGTCCCACAGTTCAGACGCAAGGAGGCTGCAATGTTGGTGTTATCGCGAAGACCTGGCGAGCGAATCCAAATCGGCGACAACATTTTCGTGACGGTGGTCCGCATCGGGCCGAACACGGTGCGAATCGGGATCGAGGCCCCGCGAGAGATGAATGTTGTGAGGGGTGAGTTGGTGGTTGAGGTTGATGCCGACGCGAACGTGGGCGCGACGAAAGACGGTCGTAACGAACAATCTTGAAAGGTGATCATGACGACAACCGCTGGCGAATTGCTTGACCTCGACTCTCTTCTGGACGAGGCGATCTCTCCTGGAGAATCAGTCGAAACTGTGGAAGAGAAAAAAGAGCCTGTTGACGCCGACACCTCTGGCAGTCAAACGTCAATACGTCGCCGCTCGACCTGCCCGGCCAATGTTCTCTTTTTCGATCTCGAAACGATTCCCGATTACAGCCGCGAGCATCTGTTCGGCCTGGCTGACGCTCCAAAGCCGGCGATCTACGCCGCCGAGGGGGACTGCCCGATGCCGTCGGAACTGATTCGCGGGACAGAGGACGACGTTAAGTCGGCGATCTCCAAATCGCAATCCGGCGGAAAGATGCTGCCGCGTTCGATCTTGGAAGCGGCCCTGGCGGCGGAATCAAAGAGCGAAAAACCGAAGCCGCGAAAAGGCGTGATGTCGCTTCTGGCGGACATGATCAAGGCGATTGACGGTGAGGCGGCGGCAATTGCACAAGCCATTAACGGCCGCCGCAAAGAGATGTCGGTGACACCCGAGTTTTGCCGAATCGTCTCATTTGGATGGGCGATGGGTGGCGATCCGTCCCAGGCCAGCACGTTTAGGAACGGCACCGGCACCGAGGATCACGACACCTACGAAA